>CAYQMG010000001.1:0-11495 GCA_964418585.1 uncultured Gammaproteobacteria bacterium
CCGTCGTTGCAATCGCCTTCGGTTTCCGAAAATCCGTCCCCATCGTCATCGGTCTCGTCGAGGCCGTCGTCCTGGAGCCCGTTGCAATCGTTGTCCTTCCCGTCGAAGAACTCGGACGCTCCGGGGTAGGTATTCACATCCCGGTCATCGCAGTCGTCCCCGCCCGCGTCCTCGGCGATGAACCCGTCCCCGTCCACGTCGGTCAGATCCCCGCCCGAGCAATCCTGGTCCACCCCGTCGTAGGGAACCTCTGTGGCGCCGGGATGGATCTCTGGATCCTCGTCATCGCAATCGGGACCGTCTGCACACCCGGAGTAGTCGTCCCCGTCCACGTCGGTCAGGTCCCCGCCCGAGCAATCCTGATCCACTTCGTCGCACGCCACTTCCTCCGCACCGGGGTGAATGCCCGGATTGCCATCGTCGCAGTCGTCCCCGCCCGCGTCCTCGGCCACGGCACCATCCTGATCCACGTCCACCAGGTCGGCCCCGGAGCAATCCTGATCCACCCCGTCATAGGGTGTCTCCTCTGCTCCGGGGTGGACCGCTGGGTCCGTATCGTCGCAGTCCCCGGCTTCCTCGGTGTATCCGTCCCCATCCAAATCCGGGACTACCGGGGTGGGCGAAGGAGGAATCGGCGTGGGCGTCGTCTCCACCACTGGCGTCTCCACAAAAGGAGAAACCTCCGGTGAGGGACTGAGGTCCTCCGAGTCCGGCACATCCTGGCACCCGAAGAGAAAAAGAGAAATCGCGACCGCCCAGAACCCAACCGTGTGCCCCGCGTGATACCGCATGCGCTGCCACCTCCTGCTCCTGTTTCAATCCCGAAACCCGTCGTTCAGGTTGTACCATGATGAAACGGACTCGGCAATTCAATTGGTCCGGACTCCAGACCCAGGGGCATGAAACGCGCCGGCTCGACCCGCACCCAAATCATGTCCAGTAATAGAGATGACACCGTGCCCGGGCCCCCCCCGGAAACGTGTCCCGAGACTCGAGCCTGGGAGGTGCCGCGGGGCCCCGGAGACCGGCCGGTTTCTAGCCAGCCGGGTGATACAGGTCGATGCGACCCGCCCGGTAGGCTGCGAAGTCCGTGTTTTCGATCTCGAGTCTGAACAGGATCTCGCCATCGGGAGCGAACTCGATCACGATGGGGTTGTACGGGTTGTCGACCTGGTCGTGTTGGTCGAATCCGGAGGAGACCATCAGCCGATTGCCGGTATCCAGGAAATATCGGACGCCGGAGTGGTGGCTTCCGTACAGCTCGGGGAGGTTTTCACCGTAGCTCCAGGCCTGCCGCACGGTCATGGCAGCCTCATCAATGACATACTCCACGATCTGGCTGTAAGGCACCGGGGACCGGTCATTCGAGAGGTCGCCCTGAACCGTCCAGGAGACCCCGTTGTTGATGGTCCCCTCTCCGTCGAAAACAAAGGAGGCCTGATTGTTGAATACGAGGAGAGAGAGCAACCCGTCATCTCGAGGCACGATGGCCAGGCCGTGTTGTCCCACCGGCCAGTGGAAATCTTCCCGGTCCGGCGCGGGGGGTGCCAGGTTGTTCTGAACATCCTCCGGGTAGGGCTCGCCGCTCGAGTCCACTGCGGTCAACAGGTAGTCGTTGGGGTCGATGTCTCCTTTTCCGTCCCAACCGGCCTGTCCCCAGTCGAGATGGGGGGCGAGGATCCAGACCAGTTCCTTGCCCACGTTCGCCTCCCCCCCTTGAACGCCGCCTCGAGTCACCTTGGCGATCCCCTGATACCGGCCGGACATGATCAAGCTGTCCGTGTCCGGGTCGTACCACAAGGTGTTCATGTGAAGCCAGTCGGCGTCGTTGGCGATCACGGTCTGGCGGTCCACGTCCAGAAAGGCGCGATAGTCCCAGGCGTTGACAATCTTGCCGGAGTCACGGTCGAACTCGACGACGTAGTCGGAAGCACTGGTCACCAGGGTCCCGGAGACCGAGACCACCTGGGTGTCCAGGTTGTTGACGCAGGCCACGATGTTTCCGTTCGGCAGCTCGATGGAATCGTGGTGCCAGCCCATGTTCGCCGGGAGCGACCAAAGGTTGACCACCTTTCCAAGCCAGGTCCTCTCGTACAACTTGGTGAGGATGTTGCCGTTGCGAAGCACCTGGATCACCGAGTCTCCGTACCACCGCAAGTTGCCCTCGAGGTCGTACACACGCCTGTCGAGGTAGGTCCACCCCGGGGACATGCGGGCCTGGTCAAGGATTTCCACGGTCACGATCTCCCCAGCCACGTCGTCCACCGGACCGGTGGGAATCTCCACTTCCCCTTCGAACGCGCCACCGGTCCCGGTCACAGAGAACGACACGCGATTGCGCGCATCCGGGTAGAGGCCGAGCACGGGGATACCCACCTCTCCTTCGGCAAGCCTGTCGCTCATGTCGAAGTTGGTGAGAAACGCCTCGGACCGAGGGTTCAATGTGGCGGTGAGGTCTGGTGCACCATCCGGAATACCGTGCACCGTCACCGTGATGGCCTGGACATCCTCCGGATCGAGGTCGTCACGCGCCACCTTGATGATGGCGGTCAGGGGCGCGGCGTCGTAGGGATCGAGGAGCACCGAGACGCCGGGGGGATAGACGGGCGTGGGTTCAGGCGAAGGTGTGGGCCCTGATGGTCCCTCGAGCGTCGGGGTGGGACCGACCTCCACGGGCGTGGGCGATGGGGTTGCCGCCGGGGGCTCGCCCGGCGTGGGCTCGAGCGACGGGAGCGGCGTCCCGGAAGGCCCGGGAGAAACCGTCGGGGTCCCACCGGGTTCGGTCCCCGGTGTGACCTGAGTACCCGGCGTCGGCGACCCCGGGGGGGTTGGTGAGCCCGGCGCCGTGAGGGAGGGATCTTCTCCCCCACACCCCACGACCAGCCCGGTTGCCACCAGCAGCCATGCATACGACCAAACGGTCGACATCCTTCCTCTCTTTTCTCCGCACCACCTCATGACCTGGAATCCACCGCCCTGATGATCGAACGCAGTTTGTCTCGAGGGCGACGGCGAGACGACCTGCACGACCACGCGAGTCACCGGCGCCACCGGCGCCGCGGTTCAATGTTATCCTATCGGTGACGGAAAAGCTTCCTCCTCCTGGGATCCGGGCGCATTCGAAGCACGCACGAAGCATGAACGTGAGGCCGGGGCCTGTCGCCGCGGCACCGACCTCCTGCTCACGGCGTTCCTCTCCGGTCACGCTGCACGAGGGCGAAGGACAGGGTCCGGCCCGGGCGCCCACGGGAACGGCAGGTATGCTGCGACCGGACCGCCGAGGCATACGTCCGGCCCAGGCGCCCACCGGAACAGGGGCGCAAAAGTCCCCCAAAAAAGATGTTCATCATTCCCTCCCCCCGGCGACTCACCCGGTGCAACGACACTGCGGCTGCAAACGAACGGTCGATGAGGATCGGCGGCCGGGTACGAAACCAACGACGAAAGGAACGTCTCATGAAGACCACGAAACGCTTTCTGATAGCTGCTGCCATGACCGGTGCCCTGGGCGCTCTCCCGATGATCTCCCACACCGCCGCGGCCGACACCGCTGGAGTGGCCCTGGAGAAGATGGGGTGTCCGGGCAAGGACGGGTGTGGCGGCAAGGATGCCTGCAGCGGCAAGGATGCCTGCAGCGGCAAGACCGAGCAGGACGAGGGCAAGGACAAAGACAGGGATCAGGACGCCAAGGACGAACGCAAGGACGGAGCCCAGGACAAGGGCAAGGACAAGAATGCCTGTGCCGGCAAGGACGGCTGCGGCGGCAAGGGGTAGGAGCAAGACACGCTCGGTGCCGGGGAGCCTGCTTTCGGGCTTCCCCGGCCGGTGCTCACCATGGAGGACGCCGTGGCTGGCAATCGTTTCAACGGATACTCGAACCTGGAGATCGGCGTCGGGCTGCGCGCGCCTCATCTCGACCACATTCTCGCCCACACGCCGGAGGTGAGCTGGTTCGAGATCATCTCGGAGAACTACATGGTCGAGGGCGGGAGGGCCCTGCACAACCTCGATCGCGTGCTCGAGCGCTACCCGGTGGTCCAGCACGGCGTGGGCCTCTACGTGGGCTCGGCCCAGGGGGTCGACCGGACCCACCTGGCCAGGATCAAGGACCTGGTCCGGCGCACCGGCACGCCGTGGGTCACCGACCACCTCTGCTGGGGCAGCGTGGACGGCCTGCACAGCCACGACCTCCTCCCGTTGCCGTACAACGAGGAGGCGATCCGCTGCACCGTGGAGAACATCAAGATCGTCCAGGACGTTCTCGAGGTCCCGTTCGCTGTGGAGAACGTCAGCTCCTACGCCACGTTCCGAGACTCCACCATGACCGAGTGGGCGTTCCTGTCCGAGGTGGTGGAGCGGGCCGACGCCGGGATCCTCCTCGACGTGAACAATATCTATGTCTCGGCGATCAACCACGACTTCGACCCGATGGAGTACCTCGAGCACGTGCCCCACGACCGTGTGGCCCAGATCCATATCGCGGGGCACGCCCGGTACGAGCGGTTCATCATCGACACCCACGACCACCCGGTGATCGACCCGGTGTGGCGGCTGTACGCTCGAGCCATCGAGCTATGCGGTCCGACACCGACGCTGCTCGAGTGGGATGCGCGGATTCCTCCTTTCGAGGAGGTCCATGCCGAGGCGCTCAAGGCGAGCCGATACTGGCAGCAGGTGCGCGAAAGGCAGGTGACGCATGCCGCCTGATCCGAACCTCCTATTTTTGCAGCGCCGATTCCTGGCCTGTCTCCAGGAACCGATCTTCGGGGAGAGCCGCGCACGCAGCGCCTTGCCGCCTCGAGAAGGCACGGTGAGCCGCGGCTTCGTCCAGGCCGCCGAGGCGCTCATCGCTCCCTCGAAGACCTTGCGGCCGGTGGAACGGCTCGAGCTCTACCATCGCCAGTACTGGTACCGATTGCTCGATTCCATCGCCGAGGACTTCCCGGTCCTGCGCGCCCTGCTCGGCCGGGACACGTTCTGGGGTCTGCTGGAGGCCTACCTGGAGGCTTCGCCGCCCACGAGCTTCACGTTGAGGCACCTGGGGGCCGGGCTGGCCGACTTCATCGCGGCCGGGTCCCATCCTCTGCCCCACCCCGTGCATGCGGAGGAGATCGCCCGGCTCGAGTATGCACTTTGTGCCGCGTTCGAGGCGGGAAAATCGCCGCCGATTAGGCCGGAGGACCTGGGTACGGCGGCGATCGCCTTGCAGCCGCACCTCCACCTCCTCGCATTCCGCACCAACGCGGACACCCTCTGGCGCCGGGCCGCTCGAGGCCGGCGCATCGGCAATCCCCTGGGTCCGAACGAGGTCCCGCGCCGGTTCGTTGCGGTGTTCCGCCACGACCTGGGCCTGTACGTGGAGCGTCTGCCCCGGGCCGCCCATGCGATCCTGGCGGCCATCGACGCCGCAGGGAGCCTGGAGTCGGCGATGGAGCGGGTGGCCTCCCGGCCGGGGCGGGTTCGGGGGCGAGACCTGGCCCAGGTGAGCGAGTGGTTCAGGACCTGGATCCAGAGAGGTTGGATCCGGAGGGGGGAGGAGGTGCCGAGTCCGGTTGAGACCCAGCGGCCTCGAGCCCGATCGACAACGGAACAAACCACAGGGAGCACCCCATGAATGCCATCACGACCACCTCCGCCTCGACCCCGGTCGCACGTGGGAGCTGCCCGTCGCAGCGGCCATGTGTCGCCGCGTACGGCAAGGCTGTCGCCTGCCTTCGCCGCGCCGAGCCGTGGGGGCGTTCGGCCCTTCTCGTCGCGCTCCGCGTGACCTACGGCTGGTTCTTCGCCCAGGCCGGGTATGGCAAGCTCATGCATTTCGAGCGGACCGCCGGGTACTTCGAGAGCCTGTCTCTCCCTGTGCCCGCGGTCATGGCAGGTCTCGTGGCAGCCACGGAGCTTGCCGGCGGCATCCTCCTGGCCCTGGGGCTCGCCACCCGGCACGTGGCAGCGGCCCTGTCCGTCATCCTGGTGACCGCCTACCTGACGGCCCACGCGCAAGAAGCGTTCACCAGCCTGACCGCGTTCACCGAGCAGGCCCCGTTCCCGTTCCTGGTGGCCACGCTGACCGTGCTCGCCTTCGGCCCGGGCCGGTTCTCGGTGGACGCCCTGGTCCAGGGACGCGCCCGCCGCCGGGCACGTTCTCGAGGTGCAGAAGCCACTGATTGAGATCGGTCCCGTGCGGTGGTAGACTCGTCAAGATGACACGGCCTGACGCGACAGCCAAGGACCTGCACGAGGATCTCCTCTCGCACGGAGACGTGCTCCTGCGCTACGCCCTCGCCCGGGTGGGAAATCACGCCACGGCGGAGGACCTGGTCCAGGACACGCTGGTGACGGCGGTGGGGAAGCTTTCGGAGTTCGACGGCCGGTCGTCCGTTCGCACCTGGCTCATCGGGATTCTGCGACACAAGATCCTGGACCACCACCGGTGGCGCCGCCGCCATCCCGGAGACCAGCCTGGATGGGCCGAGGGCGCCGGCGGCGAGGAGGATCCCTGGTTCACACCCCTGGGCGCCTGGCGAGAGGATCCCAATGCCGGCCTCGAGGTCCTCGATGCCGACCCTGGCCGCGCCCTGGAGCGCTCCCGGCTCCGGGCGGCCCTGGTGGAGTGCATCGAGCGGCTGCCCGCCGGTCTGCACCGGGTCTTCGTGCTGAGGGAGCTGGAGGACCTGGAGCCTGCGGCGGTATGCGAGGCGGCCGGAATCGCCCGGAGCAGCCTGGCAATCTTTCTCTACCGGGCCAGGCAGGCCCTTCGAGCCTGTCTCCAGCGGAGGTGGACGGCGTCATGAGCGCAACGAAGCCCCATCCCAGGCGCCTCGGGTGGTTCTATCACGTGACCATGGCCTTCCTCGGCCTGTTCGACCGGTGGCTCCACCTGAGCTGTCGTTCCTTCGTCCAGGTCGCCTCCGAAAAGCACGAGCGTCCTCTCACCCGCTGGGAGCGGGTGCGACAGGCCATTCACCGGGCCATGTGTGGCGTTTGCCGCGTCAACGAGCAACGCATGGACGCCCTCCGGGAGCTCGTGCAGGAGGTGAGCCGATCCGCCGGCGACGACCTGGACGCGACGTTGAGCGAAGAGGCTCGAGCACGAATCCGCGCAGCCATGGCCGAGGCGGCGAGGTCGCGGCCCGGGGAGGAGCCCGGGGCCGATTGAGCCGGGGGAAAGCGAGAACCGGCACACGCCGTCCAGGCGATGGGGCACGGCGAGAGGTGCCCCGGCGCTATTGGCGTGATGCAGAAGGGTACGATGTCGATATGGACTCACGTATGGCGCAGAGGAACTCTGCTTCGGCCAGGAAGAAAAATGGGAAAAATGGGAAGAAATGCGCGATGTATGCGTGGTGGCACGAGGAACTCCCAGGCCGCGGTTAACCTTGGTTCACGGATACTGGTGGACGATCATGGCCTGGATGGTTCCTCCGAATATCTTGCGGTGACCCACCACCTGGATGTCAGTTGGGTCGCTGACGTCCACCACATGGATTCCATCCTGCTGGACAGCGGCGTAGATCTGGTCATTGAAGAGGAGATGGAAGCTCATGTGCCCGATGTCGAGACCGCCACTCACGGTCGGCATGGAAGGTTGAGAGATGTCGACCTGTCGAAGTCCCTCCGTACTAGAGAAGTAGGCGTAGTCGCCGAAGATGGACACCGCGCCGATTTCTCCATCCAGGAAATGTAACTGACCCAGCATCATGAGGGTATCTCCACTGCTGGCATCGAACGTCGTCAAGTAGCCTGAGTCGTCGGGCCAATCGTGGGCTCCAACGATGAGCAAGTCATCTTGCTTGGCGACACCGTTCTTGTGGCCATTCAGAGAAATGGCCGAAGAGCGGGTCAGGTTATCGGGGTCGGACACGTCGACCACGCTGGTGGGATTCCAGCAGTTGGCTCCGTAGATGTATTGGCCATCGAGCAACAAGTAGCAAGCACCGTTGGAACTCTCCACGTCCAACAAGGTGATCTGAGTGGGGTCGGACACGTCGAGCGATATCACGCCATCGTAGTAGTCTCCCATGAATGCCACCCCATCGTCGACCTGAACGCTCAGGGTGCTGGCGTGTTCTTGGTCGAACCAATGCCCGAGCAGTTCGATGTAAGTGGGATCGGAGATGTCGTAGACATACAGTCCCCCGCCGTCGGCCGACAGGTAGAGCCGGTTGTCCTTCAGCTCCATACGCCGGGGTCTGCCCTGGCTCAACGAGAGACGACGCATCAATTCGAGGTTTCCTGGGTCATCGGCGCAGTAAGTGAGGAGGGAGTGTGGTTCGGATTCGTTTTCGAAGGACACGAAGACAACCCGTGAACACTCGAGGACGAATTCTACGACAAAGCCGAGGTAGCGATCCTCGTCGTTCCCAACGTAGGGGCCGCCAGCGTCATCCCATGCGGGGCTCTGGTGCCAAAAATGAAGGTAGGACTGGAGACCCCCCGAATCGTCCGGCTGACCCTGGTACCAATTGGCATATTCCATTGACTCACCTGTGACCCAGGTCCACCCCAGGTCGGGCTCGCCACTGGCCTCGAGCTGATACCCCCCCAACCAGGGGCCGTCCGGACCCCGCCAGTAGGGGGCACCGGCAATGAGGGCATAGACGAAAGCATTCTCCTCGGCCGAGGTCACCGACGCCAGGTACCCTCCGGTCTCGAAAGCAGCGTCTCGAGCGTCGGGCCAAGAGATTCCCGGCTCAGGCTCGAGTACCGGTCGATAGCAATGGTCGTTCCCACCAGCAGGAGAGGGCCAGCGGTAGCAAGGAGGCGGGTCCATCGCGTATTCGATGATGTACCCCAGGTAGCGGTCCACCCCGTTGGTCGAGTAGGGGCCGCCAGCGTCATCCCATCCTGCCGAGTTGTCCCAGTAATGGAGGTAGAACTGGGCTCCTTGATGATCGTCGGGCTGGCCTTGGGCCCAACTGGAAAAGTCCAGGGATTCGCCGGTAGCCCAGACCCATCCCAGATCCGGTTCGAGACTGCTCTCGAGCTGGTATCCTCCCAACCATGGCCCATCCGGACCCCGCCAGTAAGCGGGTTCGGAAATGAGATTGAACACGAACGCATTTTCCTGTTCGGAAGTGATAGTGGCCAGGTAGCCTCCGGCGCCCAGGGCGCTCGTGAAGGCGTCGGGCCAGGTGATTCCCGGTTCGGGTACCAGCACCGGCAGATAGCAATGGTTGTTTCCACCGGCTGCCGAAGGCCAAAGCACACAATCTGCGGGGAAGTTTTCGTCGACCAAGCCGTCGCAGTCATTGTCCACCCCGTCGGCAGTTTCGGTTGCTCCCGGGTGGACGCCGGCGTCTCCGTCATCGCAATCATTGTCGCAAATCAGGAACCCATCTTCGTCGTTGTCAACCTCGTCGACGGGGGTGGTCCCGTCGCAGTCATTGTCTTCTCCGTCACACAGTTCCTCCGCGTAAGGGTGCGTGGCTGCGTCGAGGTCATCGCAATCGGGAGGATTCCCATCCGGGGCGGTGTAACCGTCGCCATCACAATCTGCCGATGCGGCGGCCATCAACAGTGGAGCGGTGAGGAGAGCGGACAAAATGGTTCGACGTGTGAGCCGTTGGCGTCCAGCCGCTGTTTCGGACTTGAAGATGGATATTCTCTCATTCACCGTTTGTTCTCCTTTCATATGTCGTTGGTGGAGAGGACTGAGGGCCGCAACGGTTGCCGGGCAGGATGTTGTGGCAGCAGAAGTGGCGGACGGCCCGGTCATCCGTCCGAACTGCTCCGGGCCTGCATCGACGAAGCAGCAGACTACCAGGGATACCTCTGGGTTGCCGTAGCCATCGCCATCCTGGTCTTGCCAAAGTGTCACCATCACCTCCACCTGACCATCACAATTGCGGTCCACCAAGTCGCAGACATCGTCGGCGCCGGGGTAGGTGGCCGGGTCTGCGTCATCGCAGTCGTCTGCAACCTCGGCATACCCTGGAGGTTGACCACAGGCGGTGACAAGGTAGTCGGCGTTCGGCACGCCATGACCATCCCCATCGATGTCGATGTACCACGTAGTGGGACCAAGGATATCGGAATCCAGGTCGTCGCAATCCTCGGGCGGGCTGAGCCCGTCGCCATCAGCGTCGACCAACTCGCCATCGGGCACGGTCCCGTCGCAGTCGTTGTCCCGACCGTCGGAGATCTCCTCGGCGCCGGGGTAGGTAAATCGGTCCAGGTCGTCACAATCACCCTGCTCTTCGGTCACTCCGTCACGGTCGTTGTCGACACAATCGCGGGTCCCGTTGCCGCCGAACGCCGTGTCAAATCTGGAGATGGGATCGTCTATCGCGCCATTGCAATCATCATCGACGTGGTTGCACTCCTCGTCGCCTCCTGGGTGAATCTCGGGATTCGAATCATCGCAGTCGGCCGGGTCACCACAAATGGGAAAACCATCGCCGTCCACGTCTGCCTCGGGGTCTTCCGGCGCACCGTCGCAGTCATTGTCAACCTGGTCGCAGAGTTCCGGAAACCCAGGTCCGGACGAGGGGTCGACGTCATCGCAATCTCCTTGGCAAAGCAGGACATTGTCATGGTCCGCGTCCACTTCGCCGGGCCCTGGCGCACCGTCGCAATCATTGTCCACTCCGTCACAAGCTTCGAGTGCACCCGCGTACGTAGACGGGTCGGTGTCATCGCAATCTCGCCGCTCTGGAGGCCCGCAGCCTACCATGCCGTCGCCATCATGGTCGATCTCGTCCGCGGGTACCACGCCGTCACAGTCGTTGTCGATTCCGTCACATTGCTCAATGGCCCCAGTGTAAGTGGTTGGGTCCGTATTGTCGCAGTCCCCGAATTCGGCCGCCTGCCCATCTCTGTCCGGATCGACCGGGAGCAAGCAGCTCGGGGCGACCGCCACCACCCAAAGCAACAAGAGCGCGAGTCGTACCCCGATGCCTGCCGAACAGAAGCGTCCGATTCCCAGAGGGCGGGCGAAATCCAGCACTGTCATCAAGGCACCCGGCGGAGCGCACGTCGGTCGAAAAATTGATGTGATGATGGTTCGGCACACGATTCGCAATTGCTCCCCGAACTGAGTGGCGTCCGACCAGGTCTTGTGTCCCCCCCCTGCACAGTCCGTGCCGGCCTGTTCAACATGAATACTTCGACTAGAAAACGTGGTAACCGGTCAAAGCGAACGCTTTTTGATCCCTGGTATCATTTTCATCCGACAGAGCCTTTCGTTCGGGCAAGCTGGAGCAGGAATTGCAGCGTCAGCATGATTGGCTGTTCGGTTGCTGGGCTTTGGGCGTTATCATGTGTAGGAACCAAAGATATCTTGTTGCACTTTCCGGCGGGTCCCAAGCGTCGCAAGGGGGAACACTGTGCGCGGCAACTACTACGAGTGGTTCGACACTCTCGTGGAACGGTACGCCGGAGAACTCCGGGGGTATCTCAGAAAATACATGAACGACATCGAGGGGGCAGACGACGTCCTGCAAAGCACATTTGAAGCCGCATGGAAAGCGAGAGGAACGCTTGTCGACACCGGGAGCAAT
>CAYQMG010000002.1:0-18451 GCA_964418585.1 uncultured Gammaproteobacteria bacterium
ACCTGCTCCCCCTCCAATACGGATTCTGGGTATACAACACCCGTACACCTCAGTTCTCCGACGCTCGAACACGTCGGGCCATGACCATGCTCATCAATCGCAAACAGATCTTGTGCGAAATCTACTCCTGCCAGGGCATCCAGGTCACCAGCCCCATTCCGCCGCACCATCCGGCCTACGACGCCAGCCTCAAGCCCTACCCCTACGACCCCAAGAAAGCGGCCGCCTTGCTCACCGAGGCCGGATGGGTCGACCGTGACAGCGACGGGGTCCGCGAAAAAATCATCGACGGCAAGCCCGTCCCGTTCCGCTTCACCTTCCTTCTCACTCAGAACTCGAAGGTGCTGGAACAAGTCGCGACCATCGTTCAAAACGCCACCCGCAGGGTCGGTATCGACATGCGCCTCAGCAAACTCGACTGGTCCGCCTTTACCGCCAGACTCCGCAACCGGGACTTCGATGCAGCCTCCCTCATCTGGCACCTCAACCACGACCTGGACCTCTATCCCATTTTTCACAGCAAGGGAAGCCAGAACCTGGGGAGCTGGAAGAACGAGGAGATGGACATCATCTCGGACAAGGCCCGATACATCATGGACGAAACCATCAGGAACATCCTGTTCAAGCGGGCCCATCGAATCATCTACGACGAACAACCTTACACGTCCACCTTCGTGGTGACACGGCCGGCCATCATTCGCAAGGACATCCAGGGGGTTTACGCATCGGATCACTGGTACCAGGAGTATGATATGTGGTACGACGATCCGAAATACCCGGAGGTGCCGCCGGCAGATCGGCATCCGGGCAACCCGGGCGCCCCCCCCTACGATGAAACGGGGAGGTGACCGGTGCTTCCTTTCGTGCTTCGCCGTCTGGGCATCATGGTACCGACCCTTCTGGGGATCAGCCTGGTGACGCTGGTTCTCATTCATCTGGCGCCAGGGGATCCGGTGGAAGCCCAGTTCGGAGGCGCCATTGCTGCGCGCACCATTTCGGTGGAGGAGATCGAAGCGTTGCGGCGCACCTTTTTTCTCGATCTTCCCATCCTGTTCAATCCGCATCCAAGAGATCGAGAGACCACGGCTCGAGAGGTGCTCGCCGATCTGACCGGGGAGAACGATTCGAAGCGCAATCGGGCGGTGCGGCGGTTGAGTGCCCTGGGTGCGGTTGCGCTTTCCGAGGTGGTGGCGGCTTTTCCAGAGATGGGGGAGGCAGGTCGGGAGGCGGTGCTTGCCGGTCTGGTTCCGGTGGCGCGCCGTATGGGCCTGGAAGCCCGTCTCGAGGCGGCCCCCGACCCGGAGAGGTTCTGGCGTGGCGTGATGGAGGCGTTTCCCTCGAGCCCGGAGGGCGAAGCGAGGAAACTTGTGGCGAGCCTGGTGGAAGATCCAGAGCAGCCGGACGTTGTGGGCTCGTTGCACCGTCTCGACACGTTTGCGATTCCGGCCCTGGTGGAGGCGCTTCTGGCGGTGGGGCCGGACGAAGCCTCGTCGGGGGTGCTGACCCGACTGCTCGATCGCCTGGCAGGGACGGGCAACACGATTCATGCCGGGGACGGAGCGGAGCAGCGTTCGGAGACGGTGGCGGACTGGCGACGCTGGTGGCGACTTCATCGGCCGGACTACGTGGTCTGGACCGGGGTCGATCGGTGGCTGGCCCTGGTGACCGAGACCCAGTATGGGAAGTGGCTGGATCGGCTTGTCCGTCTGGATTTCGATCGGTCCAGCCGGGATCATCTCCCGATCCGGAAGAAACTCGGGCAGAGGCTGAATGTCACGCTGACCCTGGCCTTCTCGAGCCTGTTTTTCGCCTACCTGGTGGCGATTCCGCTGGGGGTATTCAGCGCACTCAAGCAGTATTCGGTGCTGGACCGGACGGTGACGGTGGGATTGTTCATGCTTTACTCGTTGCCCACCTTCTGGGTCGCCATGCTGCTGCAGCAGTACCTGTGCGGCGTGGATCCTTCCGGGTTCGCCTGGTTTCCACTGCTGGGATTGGGGGTGGAGACGCTCTCCCTGGAGCACCTCGGTGAGCCTGGAGCCCTGGGCCGCCTCATGTGGCACCTGGTCCTCCCGGTGTTCGTGCTGACCTACCGGAGTTTTGCTTACCTCTCGAGGTACCAGCGGGGCGCCATGCTGGAGGTCATTCGGCAGGATTTCATTCGAACGGCTCGAGCCAAGGGTCTGCCGGAGCGTGTGGTGATCGTGCGGCATGCGATGAGGAACTCGATCCTCCCGATCATCACGCTGCTGGGGATGCAGCTTCCGTTTCTGGTGGGCGGTGCGGTGATTGTGGAGTCCATTTTCCAGATCAACGGGATGGGTCTGGAGACCCTGGAGGCGATCCGTACTCGAGACATCAACTGGATCATGGCTGCGGTGACCGTGACGTCCCTGGTGACCATGGCGGGAATCCTGCTGTCCGACCTGCTGTATGCCGTGGTCGATCCCAGGATTCGCGGGTCGTTACGGGGCGAAACCCCATGATTCAGGCCGGGTTTGAACCCGATTCACGCGGGCCGTGGTCCAGAAGGATCCCGTGAGAGGGAGGGGTTGATGCTGAACATCCTGGCCGCCCTGGCAGGCGTAGCACTCGCCGTGCTCCTGCTCCGCGCACGGCTTTCGAGGTACAGCAAAGGTGGAAGGCGACGTGTCTCGAGCCTCCGGCGGATTGCGATGGAGCAATTCCGCGCACGACTGATCAACCGGGCAGCGGCGGGATTCATCACTGCGATGTTCCTGGTGGCCTTTTTTGCGGACTTCATTGCATCGGACTTGCCGATCGTGCTTCACCGCGAAGGACGCACGTGGGTCCTCCCCAACCTGTTTCACCCTCCGGAACTCATGACCGTCAACAACGTCCAACTGCTCACCGGCGGTCTGCTCGAGGGCGATTGGGCCCTGTTTCCACCCATTCCCTACGGACCGAACGAGGATCTGGGGCAACTGGGCACCAGGCGGGTGGCTGCTCCCTCGGTGTTGCACCCCCTCGGCACGGACGATCGCGGGCGTGACATTGCGGCGCGAATGGTGCACGGGACTCGAGTCACGCTGGCGGTGGGGGTTCTGGGCGTGGGGTGCTACGTTTTGATCGGCCTGGCGCTTGGTGCGACTGCGGGCTATCTGGGCGGTCGGTGGGACACGCTGGTGGAACGGGTCACCGAGGTCTTCATGTCCTTTCCCCCGCTGTTTCTGGTGCTCACCATCCAGGCCCTGCTGCCCACCACGGCGGGCGTGGCGAGTGTGTTGCAGCTCGTGGCTGTCATCGGCCTGACCGGGTGGACCCAGGTCTCGAGGCTGGTGCGGGCCGAGGTGATGCGGGTCAAGACCCTCGACTACGTGCTCGCAGCTCGAGCCGCCGGGTTGTCTCAAGCGAGGATTCTGGTCCGATACGTGCTTCCCAACGCCATTGGACCGGTGCTGGTGGCCGCCACGTTCGGGATCGCGGGTGCAGTGCTCATCGAAAGTGCGCTGTCGTTTCTCGGGTTTGGAGTACAACCGCCGATGGCATCCTGGGGGGAGCTGCTTCAGCAGGCCCGGGAGACCCGACGGGCCTGGATGGTGCTCTATCCGGGACTCACGATTTTCCTCACCGTGACGGCCTACAACCTGGCGGGCGAAGGACTCCGGGACGCCCTGGATCCGCGCCTGCGCACCTGAGCCTGCGCAGCAGGAGGAAGCCCGACATCAGGCTTCGGGGCCCTTGAGCGCCGCCAGGAAGGCGGACTGGGGAATCTGAACGTTGCCGACCGTCTTCAGCCGTTTTTTTCCTTCCTTCTGCTTTTCCAGCAGCTTGCGTTTCCGTGTGATGTCCCCGCCATAGCACTTCGCGGTCACATCCTTGCGCAAGGCGCTGATGGTCTCCCGGGCGATGATGGTCCCTCCGATCGCTCCCTGGATGGGCACCTTGAACTGCTGCGGGGGAATCTCCTCCTTGAGGCGCTTGCATACCTGGCGGGCCCGGGCCACGGCATGGGGCCGATAGACCAGCATGCTCAACGCATCGACTCGAGCTCCGTTCACCAGGATGTCCACCTTGACCAGGTCGGTCTTTCGGTAGCCCGCCAGTTCGTACTCGAAGGAAGCGTATCCCCGGGAGATCGACTTCAGCTTGTCATAGAAGTCGGAAATCACGTCTGCCAGCGGCATGTCGTACTCGAGTTCGACCCGTTTCGGGTCCAGGTAGTCCATCTTGAGCTGGATCCCACGCCGCTCCAGGCACAGGTTCATGATCGGCCCCAGGTAGGTGGCGGGAAGGAGGATCCGCGCGCGGATGGTCGGCTCCTCGCACCAGTCGATGCGGGAGGGGTCAGGATAGTGGGCCGGATTGTCCACCCAGACCTCCTGCCCGTCCTTGAGCACGATCCGGTAGCGGACCGAGGGCACGGTCATGATGATCGACTGGAGGAACTCCCGTTCGAGCCGCTGTTGAACGATTTCCAGGTGAAGCAAGCCGAGGAATCCGCAGCGGAATCCGAATCCGAGGGCGGTGGAGGTATCCTTTTCGAAAACCACGGAAGCGTCCACCAGCCGCAGCTTTTCCATGGCGTCGGCCAGCTCGGGATAATCATCGGTGGCCACGGGAAAGATCGAGGAAAAGACCACCGGCTGCACCGGCCGGAACCCCGGGAGAGGCTCCGCGCACGGGCGCTCCTCGTGCGTCAAGGTGTCGCCGATCCGAACATCCCGGATGTTCTTGATTCCAGCCACGATGTAGCCGACATCGCCGGCCTCGAGAGCCGACTCGGGCACCTGGTCCAGGCGGTGAATCCCCACCTCCTCCACCTTGTAGGTCGCCCCGGTGGACCAGCACCGGATCGTGTCCCCGGGTCTCACCGTGCCGTTGACCACGCATACGGTCGGGACCGCCCCCCGGTATGCGTCGTAGTAGCTGTCCAGTATCAGCACCTGGAGCGGCGCACCTGGATCCCCGGAAGGCGGTGGGATACGCTCCACGATCGCCTCGAGAATGTCGTCAATCCCCTCCCCGGTCTTGGCCGACGCAAGCAGCACATCCTCCGGGAAGAGGCACAACTCGTTCTCGATCTGCTTCATGACCGCATCGATGTCGGCGGAGGGAAGATCGATCTTGTTGATGACCGGAATGATCATCAGATCATGGTCGCTCGCCAGATAGAGGTTGGCGATGGTCTGAGCCTCCACTCCTTGAGACGCATCGACCAGCAACAGCACCCCGTCGCAGGCGGACAGAGAACGGGACACCTCATAGGAGAAATCCACATGGCCCGGTGTGTCGATCAGGTTCAGCCGGTAGGTGCGCCCGTCTCGAGCCGTGTAGGGGAGACAGGCAGTCCGACTCTTGATGGTGATCCCCCGCTCCCGTTCGATGTCCAGGTCGTCCAGGATCTGGGTCCGATCATCCCGGTCCGGAACCACTCCCGTCCGCCGAAGAATCCGGTCCGCCAGCGTGGATTTCCCGTGGTCGATGTGGGCCACGATACTGAAATTGCGGATGTTTTCGTTCACGGATCGAACATCTCCCGGCGTACGATACGTTGCCACAGACGCCCTGGCAGGCGCCAAGCCACGGTCGAAAGGGAGAATTATAGCGAGCCACCCCGCTCACGCCAAGGGGATTGCCTCCGCTCCTCTTCGCCCTCACGCCGGGTTGTGTCCGCGAAATCCTGCGGCCACCTCCTACCTGGCACGGTTCCTGTCGCGTTGAGACGACGGTGTACCGATGCCGTCGAGCTGCATGGGATTCGCATGGACGCTGGATCGGTGGTTCAGACCGGGCGTATCCTCTCGATTTCGCTACCCAGGTGTCGCCCGAAGGTGCTATCCTATGCTGGCATCGTACGAGCCCGTTGCCGGAGATACCCGATGGAGGCCATGGTTCGCTCCGCCGAGCGACTGGTGAACGAGGCCATCGCCTGCCTCGAGAAGCACGACCCGGAAGCCGCACGCGCCATGCGGGCGGAATTCGAACGCCTGGCAAGCATCGCGCGGATGGCCCGAAACTTCCCTCCGCTGTTGAACGGTGCCGGGAACGAGGCGGGGGCCTTTTCCGCGGAGAGACTGGTCAAGGTTCTGTGTACCATCGACACGGGCATGAGTTCACTCAACATGCCGGTGCGCGCGGTCATGGGCAGTGCCTTCTTGACCGGCAAGGTCCAGCTTTTCAACGCGCTGGGCGAGCACCTCGAGCGGCACGCCGACCCGGATCACGAAAAGCTGGCTCAGGACGTTCGGGATCAGCTTGCACGGAGCATCTATACCATGCTGCTTGCGTCCCTGCTGTGGGACGTGGTCCGGAATCGGGACAACCGGGAGGCCATCCGGGAACGGGCCGCCACGGAGTTGGTGAGGCTGTGGGAAAGCCCGGAGCGCCTTACCGTGGGCGATTTCTTCCCTGTGCTCGAGGCGGTTTGGCAGGCCCGGACCCGGGTCGAGGTGAAGTATGGGGCACTCATGGGGGTGACGGAACTCTTTCAACTCATCAGGGAGGCGTGCCCCGGGATGTTCCTCTGCTATTTCACTCGAGACGACCTGCCGGACGAGGAGCGCGCAGCGTTCCAGGAGTTCCTCTTTGGTATCCCGAGCGAGGAACTCGCACGCCTGCGCAAGGCCATGGCCGACCGTGGGCTCAACGCCATCGACCAGAAGTTCGCTGTCAGCGCCCTGAAGCTTTCCAGGGAGCAGGTGACGCGGTCGGGCACGCCTCAGGCACTCTATGCCTCCCACAGGCGACGGCAACGGGCGGCGGAACTCCGGCGTCTCACCGGGTTCCCGGGTCCCAAGAACACGGCCGAAGGATATCTCTTGTTGCAGCTCCTCGAGCGTGCGGTCGCAGCCCAGGACGCCCCCGGAGGCGGGTGCGAAGTCCAGCGCGCGGGCGACTCGGCGGCCACCTAGCCCGGAACATTCGCCCTATCAGCGCATGCGGACCCGTTTGCTGCTCCTCCGTTGTCACGCGACTCGGTGGGATGATACCTTGAGAGAGAAGAGCGCAGGGAACAATGGTCAATCTCTAGAAGGGGGTCTGTATGGCCACGGTACAAAAGAATACCGCCTTCGCACTGGCACTTGGAACCGCCCTCTGCGTCACTGACGCACGTCCGGCGCTGGGAGAGCCCGGGGAATGGCCGGTGGCCCGGCACGACAGTGCCCGATCCGGCATGGCCGACCTTCCGTCCAGCTTTCCCACGGCCCCGGAGCCCACCTGGCGGCACTACGTCGGGGGGTCCATGGCGCAGTACGTGATGGAGGACGTGGACGGCGATGGTCGGGAAGACCTGTTCTACCTGGTGGGTGGGGTGCTCTACCACAAGTCTCCGGACAACGAGGTCTACTGGAGCCGCCAGCTCCCCGCTTCCTCCCTCTACGGTCCGATGGACCTGGACGGAGACGGGGTCATGGAACTCCTCGCAGTACAACCCACCCCGGTCAGACTGAACGTGGTGTCGGTCGTGGACGGGTCCGTGCTCTGGTCATTCAACGACTCGAGCGAAATCGGGACGGTGGGAGCCATTCGCATACGGGACCTGGACCTGGACGGGATCCAGGACCTGCTGGTCGAGGAGTGCCACTGCTGCACCTACAACTCCCACAAGCCCGGGTTCGCCATGAGTTTCGCCTCCGGGTTCGACGCACCGGTCCGCCTGTACGACATCGGCAGCGATTGCGGGAGTTCTGCAGACCTCTTCGCCGACGTGGACGGCACCGGACAGCAGTACTGGGAGATTGGATACACCACCATCCGCGGCACGGACACCGTCACCGGTGAAGTCAAGTACACCCTGTCCGTCGCCATGACCCGTTCCGCCACCCATGTGGTGGCCGCGGACCTGGACGCGGACGGAGACGACGAACTCCCGTTCATCAACTATTACTACTACGAAGGTCAAGGCCAGCCCCGGTACGGAGTATGGGGACTGAATGAATCGGGCCAGTTCGCAGTCCTCTGGGAGCATTACCTGTCAGACCCGGTGAACGACCGCGTGGAAGGTGGGTTCAAGTGGCTGGGAGACCTCGACGCAAATGGTACCCTCGAAATGGTGGTCAGCGTCTACGAGGACGCCACCGACGTCTGGACCCTCTACGTGCTGGACGCGCTCACTGGTGACTACCTCGGACAACTCATCGACCACCGAATGGCCGGCCTCGCCCAGCTCGACGACACGCCCGCGCTGGAGATCCTCACCTACGATGAAGACCTGGAAAAGCTTCACGCCCTCCGTTGGAGCGACGCCGGATTCTTTCCTCTCTGGTCCATCCGCTACCGTGCCCTGTTCACCGAGCGGTCGGAAGCGGATGCGCGGAGCACACGGGAGATGGAACTGGTGCAAATCGACTACGATGGAGACGGCCGTTCCGAACTTCCATTGCGAGTCTATGACGAGGAATTTCATACCATTGCACTTGCCGTGGTGGATCCAGGCCAGGTCTTGGACGGCAAGCCGGTGGAGCTGGCCCGTGCTCCCCTGAGCGAAGGGCTCGACCTCGAGCGGGTGCTTCGTTGCGACGGTTTTGACGATGTGTCGCCGGGCCTGTGCCAGGTGCGCACGGACGGGTATTTGCAGGCGCTGGACCGGAATCTGGATGTCCTCAATCAGGACGGTCCTGAACCTGCATTTCTTCCGGGACTCCAACTCGGTGGCTACCTGCCGTACGACTCGCTCGGGTCCTACCCGTTGGTGAGCAGGCTCCGGGCCTCCGACCCGCCGCTCGTCTGGACCCGGAACAGCCAGGGATTCCGCATCGCGCTCGACCCAACCGGCGCCAGCCTGTACACACCGGCGACCGAGGTACTTGCGTTCGAAAGCCAGTGTCCCCCCACCCTCACCGACCTGGAGGGGGATGAGGAGCGGGAGTTGCTTTTCGTGGATCTGGACGGCCGACTCCATGTGCGTCGTTCCGACGGCTTGACCGACATCTGGACCGCCACGTGGGCCCCCGACCAGGCCAGCGCGCGATTCGGTATCCTGGTCGGCGACGCCGACGGAAACGATTTCCCGGACGTGTTCTATGCCTGGTACACCACCAACGGCTATTCCAAGGTGGTGCCGCTCGATGGACGAAGTGGGGTCCGTTTGTGGCAGATCCCCTTTGCTGTCCAGTCCATGTGGGGGGCCTACCCATTCTCCGTCGCCGACGTGGACGGAGATGGAGATGACGACCTCATCACCACCTGGAACTATCTCTACGTGGTGGACGGCCGAACCGGAGCAACCATGATCGCTGACACCACCTTTTACGCCTACGGGGTCCCGATGACCTGGAACATCGATGATGACGCGGATCTGGAAGTGCTCCAGCACGCGGGGTACTACCCGGACCGGTTGCTGGACCCGAATTTCTCCGGCGGGTATGTCACCCAGGTCTGGAAAGACACGGAGGGCCTCCGGACCGGACAGCAAGGTGCGCTGGTGGAATGCGGGGTCGAGGACGTGCGGCTTGTCAAGGGTTATTCCGCGGACGACCGATTCCAGGTATTCGACCTTTATACCGGAGCGCGACTCGCCGACTGGCACGCTGCGGGTGGGGCCCTGTACGCGAGCCCGGAGGAACGAGACGCCGCGGGTGCGGAACCGGGGGTCCTCACCCACATGGTTTCCTCCCCCGACCTCACTGGCCTGGGGGAACCGGCCGCCCTGTTCGGCTCCTCGGACGGATACCTCTACGCGTTCGATCCCTGCGGAAATGCGGACACCCTGCTCTGGACCTACCGCTTTGGTCCGCAGGTGGGCGCCCCGATCCTTGCCGACACCGATGAGGATGGACTCAGCGAGATCCTTGTCCACGTGGGTGATGGATATCTTTACCATTTCAGCCAGCTCCCTGTGGCCGCGCCCACCGATGTGCTCGACCTGGATTCTCCGGATGGAACCGAGGATGTGGATACCCTCGAGACCCTGGATACGCTCTTCGCGTCCTGGCAGCCTGTGGAAGGGGCAGAGGGGTACGAGGTGGCTGTGCTTTCGGCGGTAAACACCTTCGTCACCGCCCCCCCCTTCCGTTCCGTGGACGACACCCGCGTCACGTTGAGCGGCCTCGAGCTTTGCGACGGGGCGACCTACCGGGTGGCCGTTCGGACCGTGGGGGCCACCGGAGTGAGCCCTGAGCGTCTCAGCGACGGCGTCCTGGTGTCCGTGGGTGAGCGGTGTGACGGTCTGGACAACAACTGCAACGGGGAGGTGGACGAAGGATTCGACCTGGACGGCGACGGGGTGGTGCAATGTGACACCGACATCCCTGCCGACTGCGACGACAACGACCCCGAGACCTACCCGGGCGCTGACGAATACTGTGACGACTTCGACAACGACTGCGACGGGATGGTGGACGAGGACGCGGTGGATGCGACGCTCTGGTACGGAGACACGGACAAGGACGGCTACGGCAACCCGGACTACACCCGGCTGTCCTGCTCCCAACCTCGCAATTTCGTCACCAACTCCGAGGACTGCGACGACACCGAAAATGTGACCTACCCGGGTGCCGACGAGATCTGCGACGAACTGGACAACGACTGCGACGGGACGGTGGACGAGGATGTTCAGATCATCGTGTACGCCGACCTCGACGACGACGGCTACGGAGACCCGAACCAACCCATCTCCACCTGCTCCATCGGTCCAAACCAGTCGAGCAACGCTTCCGACTGCGATGATACCGACCCGACCATCCATCCGGGAGCGGAGGAGGTCTGTGACGGCGTGGACCAGGACTGCGACGACGGTCTCCCTGACGGGGGAATCGACGAAGGGGTCATGCTCACCTGGTACGTGGACGCCGACGGCGACACCTTTGGAGATCCAGACGCGCCGGTGCAAGCCTGCACCCAGCCTGATGGAACCGTGGAAGACGACCGGGATTGCGACGATACGGACGCCACGATCTTTCCCGGGGCGGACGAGATCTGCGGCGACGGAGTGGATCAGGACTGTTCCGGGTACGACCTGGGGTGCGAGGAAGTGGACCAGGATGGGGACGGGTTCTCCCAGGTGCAGGGAGACTGCGACGACACCAACCCGGCCATCAACCCCGATGCGGACGAGATCCCCTACAACGGAGTCGATGAGGATTGCAACGGCGAGGACCTGGTCGACGTGGACGGGGATGGTTATTCCGGGTCCGCGACCGGGGACGACTGCGACGACCAGGACCCGGCCGTACATCCCGGCGCCGAGGAGGTGTGTGACGGCGTGGACAATGATTGCGACGGGCAGACAGATGACCGCGACGCCGATGTGGACGGAGACATCGCCGAGGCGTGTGGGGGCGGCGATTGCGACGACCAGGATCCGGAAACCTACCTGGGCGCAGTGGAACAGCCTGACGGAGTAGACAACGATTGTGACGGGATCGTGGACGAGGAGACCGACTGGTACGACGACGACGGGGACGGGTTCGCCGAGGTCGACGGGGACTGCGACGACGCCGACCCAGCGACCTATCCGGGTGCAGACGAAATCCTCGACGATGGCGTGGACAACGACTGCGACGGCACCATCGATGAGCCGGGCGTCACGCCGACTCCGGAACCCCCGTCTCCCACCCCTGCGTCTCCCACCCCGACCCCGTTCGGTGCCACCCCCACGCCTCCGCCGACGACCCCGACCCCGTTCGGCGCCACCCCCACCCCGGCCCCGGCCACGCCTACCCCCGTGTCTGCCACCCCCACCCTGGTGCCGGAGCCTACGCCCAGGCCTTCGGACGAACCGCCCGACACCACGCCGCCGGCAGCCAGTCCCACGCCTTCCATCGATGAGGGTGGAGAAGGCTGCTCGTGCGCACAGCCCGGAGCACCGAATCGGCCTCGCGCTTCCACCCTGGCGCTCGCCGCCCTGGTCGGCTCGGTGTTGCTCCGGAGGCGGCGACGGTGACATCTGCCGGACAGCGGCCGGGGGCGCCTTGCTCACCCGGTCGCTCAGCCCCTGGTCTCCTCCTGTACCGTCCCGGCAGGACCTCCACCGGGCGCCCTGAGCCGGTGGTGGGCACGCGCTGCATATCACGAGACGCCGGGGCCTGGAGAACCGGCCGGGCCTCGCACGCAGCGGCGCAGCTCCCATCCGGAGGAGAAAAGGTTCCATGAACAACACCTATCAGGTCGTGATTGCGCTTGCCCTCACCCTGTTTGCAGGCCTTGCCACCTGCGTTGGAGGCGCGCTGGCGCTGACGACCAACCGCACGAACACCCGGTTGCTTTCGGTGGCCCTCGGCTTTTCGGCCGGAGTGATGATCTACGTGTCGTTCGTTGAACTCCTGGCCCAGGCCATGGATGTGCTGGAGACACAGTACGGGCACCCGGTCGGGACCTGGTACGCCGTGCTCGGATTTTTCGGCGGTATCGCCCTTATCGGCATCATCGACCGGTTTGTGCCGGAACTGGAGAATCCTCATGAGTTTCCATCGCCACACGGAGCAGCACGGCAACCGGATGAGCGGCTGTTGCGGACCGGGGTGATGGCTGCACTGGCCATCTCTGTGCACAACTTTCCTGAAGGCATGGCCACGTTCCTGGCCACCTTGCAGGACGTTCGTATCGGTGGCCCCATCGCGGTCGCCATCGCAATTCACAACGTACCCGAGGGGATCGCGGTGGCGGTCCCGGTCTATTTTGCAACCGGGAGCAAGCGACGAGCGTTCGGCTATGCCACGCTGTCGGGTGTGGCCGAACCGGTGGGAGCGCTGATCGGATTCCTGGTGCTGGCACCGTTCCTGGACGACCTCCTGATGGGGGTGATGTTCGCCTTCATCGCCGGAGTGATGGTTTTTGTCTCGCTGGACGAACTGCTGCCGTCGGCCGAGACCTACGGGGAGCATCATCTCTCCATGTACGGACTCATCGGAGGCATGGCGGTGATGGCGGTGAGTCTTCTGCTGCTGATGTCGTGACGTTCTGCGGAGCGGCGGGGGTTCCCGGGGAGGTGTCCGGGAGTGTGCACGATTCCGTAGGGATTCACGTCTCTCGGTGGCCCGGCGCCACTCTGCCGATCAGGGTGTTGAAAGAAGCTCCTTTCGTGGCCCGTCCCCGGTCCGGAAGTGACCCGATGCCACGTAGGTGTAGACGTGGCCGAAGACCAGCGCGTTGACGGCCTCCTTGGAGGATGAGTAGACGAGTGGGGACCCCAGGTAATAGGGGTTGAAGGTCCCGGTCTGATAGAACCGGGTGGCTGCCTGGAAAAAGCGGGTGGCATCCTGGTCGAGGCCGTCCTGGCGTGCGAACACCGAAGCCCAGGCACAGGCGTCGGCGAGGAGGAGCGTCCAGTTGTTGACCATGTCCGGATTCTCCGGATCGTTGTCGCCGTCCAGTCGGTAGTAATAATAGGTGGTGAGCCATCCTTGTGGCTCCTTGACAGCGTAGGTGATGTGCCAGCGCACGTAGTCCTCCACCTGTTTCCGTGCCAGAGCAGCCTCGTCGGCGAGACCGGCCTCCTCGGCGAGCACCGCGTACCGGGCCACGGCATCGTAGTAGAGGGCGAAGATCCAGGTGGGCACCGCGTCTGGACTGCCAGGGATGGGTCCGTGGATGTAGGGCTGCTGCGCTGCCGCCCACTGGGATACGATCCGGTGGAGGAGTTGCTGATATTTCCGGTCTCCGGTCAAGCGGAAGCCCTCGGTCAGAATGTTCACCAGGTTGCCCGCCTCACGGGAAGGGGCGAAATCGGGCCGTGTCTCCCTGGAGACATCGCGATAGAAGTCGTAGGCGTAGTTGGCAGCGTCCACGACGAACCGGCCGCTGGGCGGATATCCGGTCAGGAAGTAGTAGAGCAAGGAGCCTCGAGCACCGAACGCGGTGTCCATGACCGGGCCGAGATGATTGCGAACCGAATTCTCGTTTCCTGTCTCATTGTGCTCCGAGTGCCCGAATATGGCGTTTTTCCACCGGGCCACGTCCCATCCGGTTTCGGTCACCACATCATGAAGCATCAGGGCTTCCAGGTGGCGGGTGTAGGCCTCTCCCATGGCGAACCAGCGCGAATCGCCGGTTGCCAGGAACTGGAGCCAGACGCCGTAGTCCAGGTTGTACTTCACGTTGAACGGTCCGGACATCCCCTCCCCGAAGGATTCCTCCTCCAGAGGCTGGTTGCCGTACCAGGACCAGCCGTGCATCTCGAAGTAATCGGTGCTCGAGGGGTGCCCCGGCGTGGAGAGCCACAGGCAGTGGAATGGATAATAGTAAGCGGTTTCGTCCATGCCCGGGTCGGCCACCAGGGCGCGGTCGATGTAGTAGGCATGACGCACCAACGGGTCCGGATCGTTCCATCGCCCCATGCGTTCCTCCACTGTTCCGTCGAATCGGAGGAACGGCAGACCCAGGCGATGGTCGGCGTAGCGTTCCGGGTCCGCGCGGGCGACGAGAGGGGAGAGTCCTCCGGCCATCTGGCCGGCCACCTCTGCGGCGCCGGTATCCTCGGTGTGGAACTGAAGCACCACCTCCCAGGTCTTTTCCTCCCCCACCCGAAAGTTGAACAGGCCCGGGAAACGGTCTGGAAGCAGTCCCACGACAACACCGCCGGTTCCATTTGCCTCGAGCGCCATGGGATAGTTTTGCCAGAACGCCCGGATCCCTGCTGCCAGGCCCCCTTCGGGGCCGGCCACGTCGAACCAGCCGGGAAAGTGGTCTCCCTGGGCCACCTCCTCCCCACCGCAAACCACCTGGTAGCCCCGAAAGGTCACCTGGCTTTGAAGACGCGGTGCATTGGCGGGGCTCGCATACCGACCCCAGTAGTCGGTCCCGGACGATTCCTGGTACACCACCAGAGGGCCACGACACGGGGAGGACACGCCACCCCCCTCCCCTGCCCAGATCGTCTCGGTCGTTCCGGTCCCGTTCAACATCAACTTGAGGGCCAGGCCGTCGAACGTGACGCTGTTGCGGCCGAAGTAGTCGTACACGTCGTAGGAGGATTGCTCCTCGTTGACCGCGGCCTGCGCATGATTTCCCACCGTGATGTAGCCTCGAAGCGCACTCGACCCCACCCGAAATACGAGGACGGCCTCCACGTCGAGCAGGGCCTGACCTGCTGCGTCGACCAGGCTGCCCAGCGCTTCGACCCGGGCCTCGAGCGGGCCGGCTGCTGTCACGTCCAGGTGCATCGGACCGCTGCTCGCAGCACACGGATCACCGGATATGCTCAGACAGAGGAACCCCTCCGGGTCTCCCCGCGCCACGACTCGGTCTCCCATGGTGACGGATGTGAGCAGACCAGGCGCCGATGGGTCCAGGAAAAAGCGGGCAACACCGGTATCCACCTGGACGCCGGCTCCATCAGACGACACGGTCACCCGCTGCTCCGGCTCCGGACCCGGCCCAGCGCCGACCACCACCCGGTACTCCCCGCCTTCTCCTGACTCGAGATCCACTGGAAAGGAAACCCAGGTCCACATGACGGGTCGAAATCGATCCTCGAGCGGCCCGCCCCACCGGGCAGCCACCCGAAACTGGGCGGGAACCGGTTCTCCGTTCGCATCCACCAACCCCAGAATCGACGGTTCCGTCACCTTCCAGGCGGCAGGAAAGGGGAGGCCCGAAGTCACGACCTCCCCTTTTCGCGCGACCTCGAGATCGTTCTCCACCCGGACCACGAACGACCGGGAAGGCCACACCTTCGCCCCGCCCTGCTCCGGTGACGCCGGCTCCGGCGAAGTCGGTCCCTGAGTCTCGGCCAGGTGACCGGGATCCACACGCTCGGCACACCCGGGAAGGCCGAGCCCCAGCAGTCCCACGACGACCAGCCCCCTCGCACCTCTCCATCTCCCCGTCATGGCGCCTCCCTCGGTTCCTTCAAAAAGGGTACCAGACCAGGGCGCGACGTGACAATGAATACGGGGAGCGCGGCAGCGCCCAATGTTCTCCTGGTGAAGACAGACGCGCCCCAGGGGGCTCGCCCCGAAACGCATCATTCCAGCAGACAACCGTCCGGGCAAGAACCGCTCCCGGTGTCGGGTCCGTCGTCACAGTCCTCCCACCATTCGAGGACTCCGTTGCCGCAGGAATCCACACAGACGCCCACACCAGCCCCGTCATCCTCACACAGCAAGCCCAGTGCACAGTGATCCCACGTCTCGGTCGGATCACAGGATTCACCAAGGGCACGAATCGGCGTCTCGAGGTGGTGGTAACTGAACCCGTTGACCGCGAACTCGGAACTCACGTGCGACTGCACCACGTGAATCGGCAGGTCGGACACGATTCGGTAGACCGTTCCCGGCGTCACGTCGGTCCCGACCCGGAGACGTTCTCCGGCCGCCAGGGTCGTGGTGAGCACCGGTGCAAACCGGTCTCCATCCCAGGTTTGGACGCGCACAGTGGTCTGATTCTGAAAGGCCAGCAGGTCGATGTCGGGCTTTCGATCCACGTAACATCCCGTGGGACTGACCGTGGTCGAAAAAAGAAATCGACGATCGTAGTTCGTGCCCGTTTCCAGCCCGGGCACCATGTCCATGTCCATGATGGTCCCGTCACACGTCCCGTTGCCCGGCGTGGCTTCCACCCAGGAAATGATGGGGTGCGACGCGACGACCTCGTATTGCGTACCGGCCACAAGCCCTTCCAGCCGTCCCACATCACCCTCCCGGGACAACGTCCAGACGGCATTCGCAACACCCACGACGAACACGGAGGTGTCCGGCTCGAGCGCCTGGACGACGAGTTCGCCGACACCGCCGTAGGGGGCAGGCTCGTACAGGAATTGCGTTCCCACCTCGGTACCATCCTCGGCAGCAAGATAGGTGAAGTGGTTCGCTGCATTGTACTGGAGACTGCCATACGCTGTCACCGCGCCGCTTTCGGCCACGACCTTGTAAAGGGAATCGCCGCTCAGGTTGAACCGCACCGAAGCGCCGTGTTCGGTCAGGTCGGCCGAACCTGCGTCGACCCAGGACCCGCCCGCCCACTTGAGGAGTGTGATCCCCCCCGGAACGTCGTCGGCCGCCATGACCACCAGGTACTGGTTGCCCCACGCGAGAAGTTCTCTTGCTTGTTGCAACCCCTGCATGGAGACCCCGGACGTGAGCTGGTCACAGCAAGTGTTGACCGCAGCCACGAAATAGACGAAATCCTCGGTGCCGGTGATACGGTAGTGTCCCACGTCGGTGTCGATGGTCAGCACGGTATCCGGCGCGACGGAGAAGGGCGAATCCTGAATTTCGGTCAACATGCCGTCGTCGTCGGCCGCTTCCACGGTGACCCGGTTCTGTTCTGTGGAATAGACGTACAGGTGACTCGGACCCGGGATGAAAATCTGTCCGGACGGATAGACATTGCGCAGTGGGTCGAACTGGAACGGATCCTGGGCGTTCACCACCCCGTCGCCGTCGATGTCATCGTCGCCATCGTCACAGAGGCCGTCACCGTCCAGGTCCGGCCCATCGGTGAGAGGCGCCGAGATACCTTCCTCACCACAATCGTCGCAGGTGTCGTTGTCCGAATCGCCGCACACGAACGGGTCGAGCGCGTCGGGGTCCTGCTCATCGGCGACCAGATCGTTGTCGTCGTCCGGGTCGACGCAGTCGGCCTGCGCATCGCCATCGAAATCGTCGAACGACTCGTCCACCTCTCCGTCGCAATTGTTGTCCAGACCGTCACAGACCTCCACTGCACCCGGATTGACGGCCGAGTCGGTGTCATCGCAATCGCCGGCCCGCGGCACTCGACCTTCGGACGAACTGCACGCCTGGATCACGTCGCCCTCCTGACCCCACCCATCCCCATCTCCGTCCGCATAGTAGGACTCGGTCACGCCTTCGTCGACCTCGGAGTCACAGTCGTCGTCCTCGCCGTTGCAGGTCTCCTCACCGTCAGGGTTGATGGTCGGATCATCGTCCCGGCAGTCCCCGGAAACGGTCACGTACCCCTCCGGCTGCGAACAACTCGAGACCGCAGTGCCGGCACCGTACCCGTCGCCGTCGGCGTCCAGATAGTAGTCCATGAACGCCAGGCCATCGTCGACCAGCCCGTTGCAATCATTGTCCAGACCGTCGCAAATCTCGACCGCGTCCGGGTGCACCTCGGCTCGAGTGTCGTCGCAGTCTCCCGACTCGGCGCTGTACCCATCCGCCCCTTCACACGATTCGAGATCCGATTCCTCTCCGCCGACGCCGTCCCCATCCTGGTCCACGTACCAGACCGGCGCGTTGTCGTACAGGGTTCCGTCACAGTCGTTGTCCACCTCGTCGCACGGATCGTCCGCCCCGGGATAGACCAGAGGGTTGTCGTCGTCGCAGTCTCCGGACTCCTCGGTATACCCATCCCCATCGAGATCGGTGGGCGGCGCCGGCGTGGGTGATGGCGCTTCCGGCGTGGGTGAAACGAGGATCGCCGGCGTCGGAGTGGGCGGCGCCGGAGTCGGCGGCACGGGGGTCGGCGGCGCCGGAGTCGGCGGCACAGGGGTCGGCGGCGCGTGGGTCGGCGTCACAGGGGTCGGCGGCACGGGATTCGGCGGCGCCGGAGTCGGCGGCACGGGAGTCGGGGTGACGAGTTT
>CAYQMG010000003.1:0-24332 GCA_964418585.1 uncultured Gammaproteobacteria bacterium
CTCCTCGGCCGCTTTCTCCGGCGTTGCCTCCTCAACCGGTTCCACCGGTGCCGCAGGCGTATCTTCCGATTCCTTTTTGGATCTGAGTTGTTCAGAATCCCTGTCCAGTGCTCGACCCTCCGGTTGCCGGGTCGATTCCGGGGTTCGTTGCGTCGAGACCGCCTTTTCCTTTTCTCCGGCCTTTGCCGTGGCAGGCTCTGTTGCGATATGGGCCTCGGTCCGATCCTTCTCCCCGGTCGACGGGGCCCCGGTCACCTGCTCCGGCACCGCAGCCTGGCCGGTCTCCCTGGGAGAATCGCTCTTGCTCGTCCCTTGGTCAGCCCGGGAGGGTATGCGGCCGGCTTTCGAGCCGCTCGGCTTGACTTCTTTCTGACGCTCCTGGGCTCTGCGCAAGGCTTCCCTGCGTTCTTCGAAGGAGAGGGGGGAGCCCCCCACCACGGACAGGGACTCGAACATGGACACCTCTACTCCAGACGCCCCGTTGCTCCGGGCGGGACGGCGGGACGACTCCCTCCGGCCACTCGGCGGTGCAGACCGCCTGTCCCTGGGTTCCTGGGCGTCGGTCGAGAACCGGCCGCCGACACCCCGGTCACCATTGCTGCGGCTACGTCGGTGCCTGTGTGTATCACCGCCGACGCCCGGTCCCGGCGGCACGGCGGATCGACGTTTTTCCCCGGAATGCGCGAAGACCGTGGCGGATGTGGCTCCCGCAGGCCCCTTTCGGGCTGGACGCTCGTGTTCCCCGGCAGTGCGAGGCCGGGACGGTCTGGGCGGCTTCTCGGCCTCGGATTTCGGCTTCTCGACCCGTTCCCCTGTCCTTGACGGCCCAGGCGAGGGTTCCGCCGGCTGGATTCCTTTTGGAGTCTCGACCTCGAGCGTCGGCTCCTCGATGGTGGGCGGTTCTTTTGGTGCGGCCGGAGGCGCCTTGTCGGCCGAATCCGTGTCGGGGGCACGTTGTGTGGAGGCCCTGGGAGGGTCGAAAGAAAAGATCGGCGCAGGTTCTCGAGGGATCTTCCTGTCCTTGAGGCCCGGGAAGAGTGCCTCCATGTCCTCGCGTCTGGCGGTCGCCATTGCGCGCCGGGCCGCCTCGGGTGGTTCTTGTGTCGGCTGTTCTGAGGCGGGAGTCGTGCTGGGAGGACGGTCTGGTTGTCGGCCCTGGGAGGGGGGATGGGAAGCCGCTTTTTTCTGGGTGGGGGAGGTGTGGCGATCGGGTGCAGGCTCCGAAGGCCTTGGGGTCGGCTTTGCGGGGTGGTCGGCATGATGCGGGCGGGGTTCGTGTGGTTCTTTCCCGAGAGCGGGTGAAGGACGGGGAGGTTGTTTTTTCTCGCGGGGCGGGGGTGTGGGTCGGGGTGGCCGAGGCGCGGCGGGACCGGGCGCGGGCGGATGTGCGGGCCTGGATTCCGGGGCGGGGGAAGTTTCGACGCGGGCGCGTGCGGGTGATCGGGTGTCCGGGCCGGTCCTGGGTGCAGGAGGCGGGGTGGCGGGTTTTGATGCCGGCGGAATGGGCGCAACAGAGGGGACACCTGTGGGTGTGCCGGGTTGTGGAGAGGAAGATGGTGCGTGTTTCTCCGGCGAGGAGTGTACTCCAGCAGCGGTGCGGGGCTTTTGGGCGGGTGGGGTCACCGGTTCGGGCGTTGCCACGGCCTGGCGGAGGTTTTCTGTCTGGGCGGCGGTGTCCCGGGTGAGTTCCTCGATACCTTTGCGGGTGGCGCGGTCGATTCCCTGTTTGCGTCCGGATTCGAAGGTGCGTAGAAGCGTTTCCTGGCTGATCGTCTCTCCCTTTTTCTTTGCCAGGAAGTAAGACTCGCACATCTTGCCGAGTCCGTAGGTCGAGGCATAGACAGAGGGGAGGGTCATCAGGGGGCCGAACAGGGGCACGCCGAACTTGAGCAAGACCACGGAGCCGCGTGGACGCGCCTTTCGCCATCCGAGGAGCTTGCGAATTTCCTTCCAGGCGCCGGTGGAGGATTCCCCGGTCAGCTTGCCGAGGGCCGCCACCATGGCCGCCTGAATGAGCGCGTGACCCGTGATCCCGGTCAGGGGAATGGGCACGAGATTGAGACCTGCGCAGGCCAACGCGGCCCGGTGAATGACGGACTCGGTCTGTTCTGCAGGGGTCGAGGCCGTCCGTGAGGCGGCTCGCACCAGATGGTCGCTCAGTCGTTCTACCAGTTTTTCCGCGGGGTGCAATCTGCGTAGCATTGAAAACCTCCAGCCCGACTCCAGGCGACTCGGCCCTGGTCAGGCCTGGTGCTGTTACGGATGTGTCACCGTTCCCGGTCAGCAAATCCGGCCCTGTCTCCGGTTCGTCTTGCCGGGGGGCCGACGCTCGATACTTCGATGGGACTCCTGGCTACTCATAGATACTATTGGCCAGCGTGTCAACGACTTCCCAGTTGCCTGCGCCTGCCAGCGCCTCTCGAACCTGCTGATCGAGTTCCCGAACCAGGCGCTGACGACGGGGGTCTTCGATACGCGGCACCGGGAGGCGTCGCACGATGGCCGGTTCCAGTCTCCTGGCCACGCCGTGGTAGTCCGGACACTCGCGGTCGGCCCACGCCCGGAGGCGCGGGGCGTTCAGGATGCCCATCCAGGCGTGGATCGACACGGGCGATCCGGGATCGACCATGATCAAGGTATTGGTCCCCTTGATCATGTGTCCGACAGGGTCGAAGCTGACGCGCAGGGTGCGGCAGGTCCGCGGCACCACGAGGCGTGGCCCTGCCTGCTGTACGAGGCCGAGGTTTCGAGGGTTCGGAAAAGCCCACCAGCGCGCCGGTCTGGCTCGAGAGCCGCGTGCGAGGTCCACCCGGGCACGCATGATGCGATGAAGCGTGGGGGCCAGGGCCTGCACCTCTGCCTCGTCGGTCAGCTCCGGGGGGAGGAACACCCACCACCGGCCCGACGGTCTGACGAGCGGAAACCCGATCTCCGAGGCATTGAGGATGGCGGGATACAACCACCGACGCTCCTCGACCGGCAGTGCTTCCCAATCCGCCTCCTCGAGCGTCAGCCATCCAAGCCAGGCGACTCGAGGCTGATGACCACCGATGACGCGAACACCCGGGGCGTTTTCCAGCGGGACGGTGTGTGCCAATGGCGGAGCCGGTATCTGGATCTGCCAGGGTCGAGCGCCCCAACGGTCTTGCGGAATCCGGGTACTTCGAGCAGCGCGTGGGAGCGCGCCGGGGTGCCCTGACCTTGCGATCCACTCGGAGGTTTCGACGAGCGTGTGGCCCAGGTCGGCGGGGGGGCACGTGATGTCCAGCACGTGGACATGGTGTCCTTCCGGGGGCGTTTTTCTGTCCGCCGCCAGGATCATGGCGCCGGTGAACACGGACCGCCCGCCTCGGGACTCGAACAGGGCCACCTGAGCCGGAAAACGGATCAGGTAGCGGAGAGTCACCGTGTCCAGGAGCCACTTGCGAAGCGGTGCGGCTCTGGGTGCAGCCAGCCACTCGGGGGGGAGCAAGTAGGCGAGCCGACCTCCAGGCTTGAGTGCATGGACACCGAGGACGAGGAAGAAGAGGGAAAGATCTGGCTGCTGGTCCGAATGTCGAGGTCTTCCGCGCAAGGGGCACCCGGCATAGACGCCCTGCTCGAGCCGGGTTCGAACTGCGGGATCGATTCGATGCCAGGCGACGTAGGGAGGATTGGCGACCACCCGGTCAAACCGGCACTCGACTTCATCCAGCATGGAGAGCGCGTCGCCCAGCCGGATCGTGGTGCGTTCCCCCCATGGCCGGAGGTTGTCCCGTGCCATGCGGCCCAGCCTGGGGTCCTGCTCGATCCCCACCATGGTACCGTGAGGACCCAGTCGCGTCCCCGCGCCCAGCAGGATCGATCCGGTCCCACACGCTGGATCCAGAATCCGGCCCCCGAACCCAGGAGCGAGCCCGGCACACTCGAGCAAGAGTCTCACGGCGGTTGGCGGTGTGAACACCTGGCCCCTGAGCCGAATATCGTCGTCGGAACGTTCTCTTGCGGAGAATGCTTCGGCCCGGCGGTCTTGTGGCACGCCGCATGTCAATACGGGAGCGAGGTGGTGTGTATCTTGCCCTTCCAGAGGTGAACGTCCCCGTTGGCGTTGTCTGTGTAGAGGATTCTCGGGTTTCCATCCGCATCGAGCACCATAGCATAATGGTTCTCGAGGATCGAGACGGTTTCGGTCAGGATCTTTTCGGCGACCCATGTGCCGGTCTCGTCGGTGGCATACCAGAGTTCGAAACCGGAGTTGGCGAGGAAGACCAGGTGTGCGTGTCCCTCTGGAGTGAAGCGGAGCACGAGCGGTGCCTGAGCGGGGGTGGTGGAGCCGCCGAGGGTAGAGGAATCGACAGCAACGGAAGTTGTGAACACATAGTTCAGGAAGTCTGAGGTGGTCGCCATCCGGATGGTTTCGTCGGTGGCATCGTAGTAAGCGATGAAAGGATAGGAGGGGTCGGCGCCTGGGACCACGGCAATGGCGCTGTAGAGCCCGACATCCCCGGTAGTCAGCGCGTCGATGTTGTCCGAGGAGGTTCCACCGGGGATGACCCTTCGATACCGGATGTCTCCGGGGCGACTCACGGTGTTGACGTACCACGAGACGTGGAGCACTCCGTCTGCACCGATGGCCATGGAAGGGCTGTCGAGCACCAGTGTTCCGGCGGTGCCACACCCGCTCGAGAGCGGATTGAACAGGAAGGAGAAGCTGGTGGCATCGGTGGCGCGGGAGGCCAGGAGGAGCTTGGTTTCCCAGGCGCCGGAGAAGCAACCGCCCTGGCCGGGGCTGGTGGTATAGAGCAGGTAATCTGTGCCGTCAGAACCGGTGACCATTGCGGTTCCGCTGGATCCGACTCCGGAGAGGGGTGTGGGGCTGATGGGACCCAGCCAGGTCGATCCATCGAAGCGCTGGAAATAGATCTTGCCTCCGTCCAGGTCGTAGGTCAGGGTTCGCACCTCGGTGGGCAGACCGTCCTGGGCCAACAGGGTCACCTGGTTGTACCGCGCGTTCTGGATGGTGTCGATGTCCTGGACACTCCCGAAGTCTCCTGTGAGGGGATCGTACACGGAATAGAGGGTGGCGCCGGCAGTGGCCGGGTCCTGCTGTCCGGCGAAGTAGAGGTGGGTGAGGCCGTCAGACTCCACGGCGAGCGCGGTGTCGGGCGCGATGGCCGGGAAGGAGTCCGCCGGCGTGCCGTAGCTGTAGAGCGCCACCCAGCGGTCGTCGGTGACCTGGTTGCAATCGTTGTCCTTGCCGTCCAGGATCTCGGCTGCATCGGGATAGACTGTGGCGTCGGTGTCGTCGCAGTCTCCGTTCTCGAGCGCGATCCCATCTGCGTCCTCGTCGGTGAGCACAAAGACCGAGTCCTCGCCGGCGGTGCCCTCGTCCTCACCGTCGTAAGGCGTCGCGACCACCCGCCAGGTTTCGCCGCCCCCGATCACGTTGGCAGGTACGGTGTCGGTGGTGTAGGCGGACTGCACCACGTCGTCCTTGTACCAGACATAGGTGAACGTCACCGGGTCGTCGTCCGGATCGGTACTCGAGGCGGCGGCCACGAGCGCGTCGTCCTGATAGGGGATGGCCGGGGTGATGGTTACGGTGGCGGGCATGGGTGGCGTGTTGAGGATTACGACCGAGTTGGAGGCCACCGGCAAGCCACTGTCGGCGCCATCGAAAGGGGTGACCTCGCACTGGACGATGTCATGTTTTTCAAACCGTCCATTCAGTTCGGATCCGGTCTCGTCGGCCAGGACCGTGCCGTTGACCGTCCAGGCGTAAGTGAAGGTGACGGGGTCTTCATCCACGTCGGCGGGGTCCTGGGGACCGCAAGTCAGGGTGGAGGCCCGGTAGGCCGTGGCCGGGGTCAGGGTGACCGATCCCAGGGTCGGGGGCGTGTTGACCACGGTGACCGGGGTGGACCGCACAGGCGTACCCTGGTCGGCGTCGTCCGAGGGTGTGATCTCGCACGCGACGGTGTCGCCCTTGTCGAAATCGGCCCCGGTCAAGGTGTTTCCGGTCTGGCCTGACACGAGGATGTCGTTCACGTACCAGGCGTAGGTCAAGCTGACCGTATCGCCATCCGGGTCGTTGAACGGGCCGGGGACACACTCGATGACACTTTCCTCCGCCGGGTTGGAGGGAGACAAGGACGGGGCGTCCGCCACCGGTGCGCTGTTGCTGATCACCACCGGGTCCGAAGTCACAGGGACGCCCTGCTCGATTCCATCGTCCGGGGTGGCTGTGCAGACCACGGATTCCCCCCTGGCGAATGCGCCGGACAGGGTCGAACCGGTGGCCCCCTCCACGGTGACCCCGTCCACGGCCCAGGCGTAGATGGCGGTAAGGGAAGCCTGGTCGGCCGGGTCGTCGTCGGAGAGGGAAACCGAGCAGGTGATCTCGGTATCCACGAAGGCGACCGAGGGGATCAACGTGACCGAGGAAACCACCGGCGCGGTGTTCTGGATGACCAGGGGGCTCGAGGAGACCGGGTCACCGGTATCGGTGCCGTCGCCGGGCACGACGGTACAGATCACCTCCTGGTCCTTGTCGAAGTCGGCTCCGGTCAGGGTGGCCCCGGTCTGGCCGCTGACGGTGACGCCGTCCACGGTCCAGGCGTAGGAGAGGGAGACGCTATCTCCATCCGGGTCTGAGGGATCCTGGGCGGAGCAAGTCAAGGTGGACGACTCGAACGCGGGGTCCGGGGTGAGCGTGACCCCTGACACGGTGGGTGGGCTGTTCGAGATGGTGACCAGGTTGGACAGGACCCCTTCACCGTCCACCGTGCCATCGTTGGGCGTCACCATGCAACCGACCTCGTCCCCCCTGGCCACGGTGCCGGGTGCCAGCGTGCTCGAATCCTCCTCCACCAGAGGGGAACCGTTCACGAACCAGGCATACCGAGCGGTCACAGAGTCCCCATCGATGTCGGAAAGCGTGGCGTAGGTGCAGGTCAGGGTGGACGTGACATAGGCCGGGTCCGGATTCAGCGCGACGCCGGTCACGACCGGGGCCGTGTTCAAAATCGTGACCGGTCCGGCTGACACGGTCGTGCCTGCGTCGGTGCCGTCGGACGGAGTCACCGAGCACGTCACCTGGTCGTCCCGATCGAAGTCGGCCCCGGTCAACTGAGCGGTCGTGCCATCGGTGACCGTCTCGACGATGGTGGTTTCTCCGGTGATGGTCCATTCAAAGGTCAAGGAGACCGTGTCTGCAGGGTCATCGTCGGTGACCCCCCCCGCCTCGCAGATCAGGGTGGACGCCTCGGTCGGGTCGGCAGGGGTGAGCGTCACGGTGGAGACGACCGGAGCGGTGTTGAGGATCTCCACCGTGTTGGATTCCACTGCAGCGCCATCGATGGCGCCATCGTTCGGAGTTGCCGCGCAGGCCACCAAGTCGCCTCGGTCGAAATAGGCGCCGGTGATACTCGAGGTGGTGACGCTGTCGAGCAGTGAGCCATTGATGAACCAGGCGAATGCGACGGTGACCTGGTCGCCGTCGATATCCGCGGCATTGCCGACACTGCACGTGAGGGTGGTTGCCTCGAAGGCGGATTCCGGAGTGAGGGTCACCTGGTCGACGGTGGGTGGACTGTTTTGGATGGTCAGGGGAGCGGAGGTTGCCGGTGTGCCGGTGTCGATGCCGTCGGAGGGCGTGACCGTGCAGGTGACCACGTTGTCCTTGGCGAAGGACGCCGGGCTCAAGGTGGACCCGTCCGCCCCATCGACCGGGTTGCCATCGACGGCCCAGGCATAGGAGAGGGTCACCGTGTCTCCATCGATGTCGGTCGGCATCTCGTGCGAGCAGACGAGGGTATCCGCCCGGGTTGCCGGGTCGGGTTCGATCGTGACGCCGCTCACCTCGGGAGGTGTATTCTCGATGACCACACCGTTGGATTCCACGGGTGTCCCGGTGTCGGTGCCATCGCCGGGCGTGATCCGGCAGGTGACCAGGTCGCCCCTGTCGAAGTAGGTGCCGTCCAGGGCACTGGTTCCGTCCGCAGGAGCGGATTCGGTGAGGACTGTGGCGCCGTCGATGAGCCAGTCGAAGGTGAGTGTGACAGTGTCTGCCGGGTCCACGTCTGCCGGGGTGTCGGCGGAGCAAACCAGGGTGGACGCCTCGGTCGCGGTGGCGGGGGAGATCACCGCTGCAGCCACCGTGGGCGGGGTGTTCAGGATCTCCCGGGGGCTGGAGGTGACCGGGTCGCCGTCCACGGTGCCGTCGTTCGGAGTGGCGGTGCAGGTGACCGACTGGTTCTTGTCGAAGGCAATCCCGGTCAACGTGGGTGCGGTTGCACCGGCGACCGTGTTTCCGTCCACGGCCCAGGCATACTCGAGGGTGACCAAGTCACCATCCAGGTCGGCCTCCCCACTTACCTGGCACTCGAGGGTGGAATTCTCGAATGCCTGGGCTGGAAAGATCTCCACCGATTCGATCGTGGGCGGACTGTTGGCGACGACCACGTGGTTGGAGTCCACAGGTGTTCCGCTGTCGGTTCCATCGAATGGGGTGATGGAGCACCAGACCTCGTCCCCCTTGGCGAAGTGCTCGGGGGACAGGCTCGAGTCGGCCAATCCAGCGACGATTGCGCCGTTGATGGTCCAGGTGTAGGAGACCTCCACGGGGTCTCGGTCTGCGTCGTTCACCTGGTCGTAAGTGCAGGTCATGACGGTGGCCTCGGTGGCGGGGTCGGGCTGGAGGGTCACGCCGGCCACGGTGGGAGGGGAATTGAGGATGGAGACGTCGTTGGACTTCACCGTCAGGCCCTGGTCGGTGCCGTCGCTCGGGGTGATCAAGCAGTAGACCACGTCATTCTTGTTGAACCAGGTGCCATTGAGCGTATTTCCACTCACGGTCTCGATTGCGGTGCCGGCAACCACCCATTCATAGCTCAGGGCGACGGTGTCTGCGGGGTCGTCGTCGTGTGCGCCCTGGGCGGAGCAAGTCAGGGTCGAGTCCTCGTAGGCGGGTTCCGGCGTCAGAACCGCCTGGTCTACCACGGGCCAGGAGTTCACGATCACGATTTCGTTGGAGAGCACGGGTTCGCCGAGGTCGGTGCCGTCGTCCGGGGTGACGGTGCAGGCAACGGTCTGGTCCCGGTCGAAGGAGTCGCCGGTCAAGGTGGAGGAATCTGCGCCCTCCACGAGGACGCCGTCGACGGTCCAGGCGTAGAGGAGGGTCACCGGGTCGTGGTCGCGGTCTTCCACGCCGTTCGCGGTGCAGGTGAGTGTGGAAGTTTCGGTGGCGTCGAGCGGTGCGAGGACCACGGAAGAGACGGTGGGAGGTGCATTGGCGATCACCACCTCATTCGAGGTCACGGGCTCCCCCTCGAGCAGGTCGTCGGTCGGGGTGACCACGCAGACGATACGGTCTCCTTTTTGGAACGCGGAACTCGAGAGGTTCGGTGCCACGGCGCCTGCAATCTCCTGGTCGTTCTTGAGCCACAGGTAGAGGAAGCTCACGGCGTCGCCATCCGGATCCAGGGCTTCTCCCGGAGTACAGGAGAGCACCGAGTCGGTGTAGGCAGGTTGCGGCCCCAAGGTGACCTCGAGCAAGGTGGGTGGGGAGTCCTGGATGGTGACCTGGTTGGAACTCACGGGTATTCCGGACCCTTCGGAATCGGAGGCAACCACCGTGCACTGGACGGCGTCGCCGCGGTCGAAGTAGGTTCCGTCCAGTTGTGCCTGGTCCCAGGAGATGGCGACGCCGCCCACCTTCCACGAGTAGGAGAGGACCGGAGTTTCGTCGTCCGGGTCCTGGACTCCGGCGGCCTGGCAAGTCAAGGTGGTCGTTTCGTAGGCGGGGGTTGGTCCGAGCGTCACCGCGTCCACGGTGGGGAGCGTATTCTGAATGACGACCGTGTTGGAAACCACGGTGTCACCGACCTGTCCCCCTGCGGTGGGAGTGACGCGGCAGGTGATGGCGTCGCCCTTGTCGAACGCTTCGCCGGTCAAGGTGGTTCCGGACTGTCCCGCGATGAGGGAGGTGCCGTTGTACCATGCATAGGAAAGTGAGACCTCGTCACCGTCGATGTCGACGACTCCCTGGGCGGTGCAGACGAGTTCCGAGGTTTCGTAAGCCAGTGTGGGCTCGAGCACGACCGAATCGATCTCCGGGGGGCTACCCAGAATGGTGACCGGAGCCGACACCTGGGCCTCGCCGAGTTCCTCTCCGTCATCCGGGGTGCCGGTGCAAACCACCGAGTCCCCGGCGACGAAGAATGCATTGCTCAAGGTGGAAGACGACGCCCCTTCGATCGCGACCCCGTTGACTTCCCAGCGGTAGGCCACGGTGATCTCGTCGCCGTCGTCGTCGTTCAGGCCGGCCATCACACAGCTCAGCAGGGACGCCTTGGTCGGCTCCTGTGGGTCGATGGACACCCCGGTTGCTGCGGGTGGCGTGTTGAGCACCGTCACGGGGTTGGACGTGACCGATGCCCCGGTGAGGGTCGGGTCGTGGGGAGTGACCGTGCAGGCCACGATATCGTGCTTGTCGAAATCGGTTCCGGTCAAGGTATTCTCTGTCGCCCCGGCAATGAGCACGCCGTTTCGAGTCCAGGCATAGGTAAAGGTGATGGGGTCGTCCTCGGGGTCGCTCGCATCCACGGGAGTGCAGGTGAACACGCTCCGCTCGTAAGCCTCGAGGGGCGTCAGCGACACCTCGCGGATGCTGGGAGGATTGGTGGCGGATCCGATGGTGATGGTGGCACTTGTGCGGGTTTCCCCCGAGTCGAAGGGATCGTAAGGGGTGACCTCCACGTATATGCGGTCCCCGGTGACGAAATTGCCTCGAGGAATGCTTGCGGTGGTCACGCTGGCCACGTCATTGACGTACCACTGGAAGTGATAGGCTTCCGGGTCGCCGTCCACGTCATGGAAGCCCACGGGCACGGCCACGAAGGTGGTCTCAGCGCTTCCGGCTGGCGGGTCCACGGCCACCGAGGTGATCGAAGGTGGTGAATTGGAGATGGTGACCGGGTCGGCCGAGACGGCCACCGGGTCGGCCTCGCCGTCCGACACGTAGGCGGTGCAGCCGACGACCTGGCCCCGTTCCACCCCCCGGTCCAGGGTCACTGTGCGGGCGGCGTCGAGCGCCACCCCGTCCACGGTCCAGACAAAGGTGGTCTGCTCGGCGTCTCCGTCCACGTCGGTATACCCTTCGGTCTGACACCGCAGGAGCGAGTTCGCATAGGCCGGGTTCGGTTGGATGCTTACCCCGCTCACCTCGGGCGGCGTGTTCTCGATCGATACATCCCCACTCGCCACCGTGTCCCCGGCCAGGAACCCGTCGAACGGGGTGGCCTCGCACCGAATCGTGTCGTGCTTGTTGAACGAGGCCCCGGTGAGGGTTTCGGTCTCGGGTCCCTGCACGTCATTGATCCACCACTGGAAGCGATATTCCTCTGCGTCACCGTCTGGATCGGACCAGCCGAATGGGACGCAACGAAACTCGGTCTCCTCGCCCCCGGTCGCAGGCTCGATGCTCACGGAGACGATGCTGGGGGGCCTGCCCTGAATCGTGGCCTCGCCGCTCCGGACCGGCTCCCCCTGGTCTGTGCCGTCCACCGGGGTGACCTCACACTGGAGCGTCTGCCCATGCTTCATCCCCACCGGAACGTAGGTGGCCCCTTCCGCACCTTCGATCACAGCGCCATCGGCCAACCAGGTATAGAGATAGCTCTCCGCGTCACCGTCAGCGTCGTAGAAGCCCGAGGGCATGCAATGGAACGTGGTGGAGGAGTAGCCCGAGCTTGGCGCAATGGTCACCGCGGTGAGTTCGGGAGGGGTGTTTGCGATGGCGACGCTCGCCGTTCCGGCCGGGCCGGAGCCGAATCCATCGCCCGGAATCACCTCGACCTCCCAATCTTCTCCCTTTGCAGTGTACGCGGCCGGTACGATGTCGCTGGTCAGAGTTGCGATCACCGCGCTGCTCCTCCGCCAACGATAGGTGTAGGTCACTGCATCCCCGTCCGGATCCGTGGAGGGCGTGACGACCACGGCCCGAAGGTCGTCCGAGGTTCTCGGGTCCGACGGCTCGATTGTGACTTCCGGGGCGGACGGCAACCCGTTGACGGTCACCTCGAGCATGTCCTGGCCGGACTTGCCGCCCTCGTCGGTGGCGACCAGCGTGATGACGTGGTCTCCAGGGTGGAGCATGGCCAGGAGGCAAGCCACCTCGCCGGTGGGATCGACCGCACCGGGGCAGGGCAGCGGACCGTCCAGGCTCGAGGTCCACTGGAGGACGATCGATTCCGGGTCCGTGGTGTCGTCGGACACCTCGGCAATCAGGAGGATCCCATCCCCTTCGTTATAAAAAACCTGGTCCAGCGGCTCGAACAGCACTTCCGGCGGTTCGTTGGGAGTCACGTGGACCGAGATTGCCTCGGAAACGCCTTCGGCGCCCTCAGAATCCTGAACGACCAGGGTGAGGAGATGGTCTCCATCCTCGAGAACGAGCGTCTCGGAGACCTGGCCATCTTGCTGAGGGGTGAGCCAATCGGTCAACTCCCCGGTCAAGCTGGACCGGAACTGTGCGCGGAGATCGGCGGGGTCATCCTCGAGGTCGTCAACCAGCCCAAAGAGTTTGATCATGGTCCCGGAAGGGAAGACTGCGCCGGTCTTGGGGGAGGTGATCCGGGCGGTCGGGGATTCGTTCGGGGCAGGCTCCAGGACCACCTGGATGGAGGCCTGCGTGGACAATCCACCGGAATCGGTGGCCTCGAGCACGATTTCGTGAGTGCCCACCGCCAGGGTCGACGTGGTGAAGGAGGTCACACCATCGTTCCCGGGAGTGCCCTGGTTCAGGACGCCCTCGAGGGAACTCGACCAGGTCACCGAAATCTCGGATGGGGCGTCCCGATCGTCCCGGACAGTGCCCGAGAAGGTCACCGCAGTCCCCGCACTCAGCGTGTCCCCATCGGCGGGCGCCTCGATCGTCACTTCGGGCGCGGCATTCGCCGGAGGTTGGGATGTATCGTCATCGTCTCCCTCTCCGTCACAACCGACCAGGATGCTTGCACCCAACCACAACATCCCCCACGACCACAGGCGTACCACCCGACGCATATGCAACTCCAGCCTCTCGAGAACAATCACGATCATCTGAATTCATGATGCGCGACAACTCCGCTGGATTCAAGCGCAATCCCTTTCCAGATTCAGAGGGTGGCCCCCTGGATACGCCCTGGATCTCGTTGAACACGCTCCATTTTTCGCCGCAAACCCCGAGCGGGCATTGCGTCGAGCGGAAGCGCATTGCGTGACCACCACCCTGACGTGTTTCCCTGGACGGGGAGCGTGGCACGTGCCAAGATAGAAACGTTTGGATCGCCCGAGAGTCGAGATGCGATGGAGCCCCGCCGTGGACGAAGACACGACATTCCTCTCCCTTGACACCTTGATGGAGAACGCAGAACGCGCTCGGGAACTGTACACAGCGGTCACCGAGGGTGCGCGCAATCTTTCGGTCGAAGATGCGAAAGAGATTCTTGATGGGCTTCAGACAGCGCTGGACCAGGGACGCGAAATCCTCGAGAAGGCCATCGGAGACGACCCGATCGCCCGGGGGGAAGCACGCAAGGCCCTGGAGACGATCCAGCAGGCTCGCGACGCTGCCCGGGAGTGCCACGAGCGGAAACGGGTCTGGTCCAAGATCAAGGCCAACAGCGATGCCATTCTTGAAAACGCCAGACGGGCGAGTGAGATACACCGCCGCCTCCGCGAACAACGGCGCGCCCTGAACGCCGCGGACGTTTCCTCCATGCGAGAGGATCTGAGCGCGATCGAGTCGGAGGTGATGGGGGCATGGAACGTGATCCACCACCTCGAGATCCCCCGGCGGCTGCGGGAACGTATCGAGCGGGCGACCCAATCCGTGGGCAATGCCTTGCGTGACTGCGAGAGCACCTTCCGCCGCAAGACCGAATGGGAGCAGTCGGTCGCGGTCAATGTGGCTGCGGTTCAAAACGAACTGGCTCGACTCGAGGCCATGATCGGCGAGGCGGAATCCAGTTCCGGGACCCCGGACACGGGCGAGGCTTTCGAGGCGGAACCGGAATCGCCGGAAGCCGCTCTGGGTTCGGTGTCGGGGGATTCATCGAGGGAGGCGTCATCCGGCGAGGACCGGTCCATGGGGCGAAAGGTGGATCGTCCGGCGGGTCAGGAAGCACCGCCGGACTCCCGGGGGTCTCGAGGTCCAGACATGGTGGCCCTGATTCGGCAGGCCAGGACGATCGAGCACATGTTGCGAACCCGGCGTCCGATCGATCGACCGCACCGGGAGGAACTCAATGCGCAACTGGCGAGGTTGGCGGAACGGGGAGGGTTTTCGGCCCAGATACACCCTCCTCAACCAGGCAGTGGGGTCGATCCCGAACTTCAGGAGGGCGCCCGGGCGGAGGTACGGTCGCTCCTGGCCGAGGTGGAATCACTGCTGGGTATTCAGTGGCCCCCGGAACCGGTCCCGGCGAGGCCCGCGGCCGGGTCTTCGGAGCCGTCCGAGGGGCTGACTCCGGCCGAACCGGCCGGAGACGCACCAGGTCCGGAGAAGGTGCTCGAGGACCAGGACCAGGCGTCCCTCGAGCGTGCTCCAAACCAGGAAATGAGAGGTACCCAGGAGGCGGAAGCCACCCACGGGGGAACGGCGGCGTTGGAAGCCGGGGAGGAGATACTGGAAGCTGCAGCAGTCAAGACCATCCAGGAGAAGCTTCGCAAGGCCAGGACCCTCCTGGAAGAGAAGATCGGATCCCACCCGACCAAGCGGGAGTTGTGGTCGCGTTTTCGTCGAGCCCGGACCGCGTTTCGGGCACGCAAGACCGCAACTCTGAATGCACTCACGGCCCACTTCGAGCAACGGGTGAAAGAGGCGCACCGGCTCGCCACCGAGGACAGTCCCTCCAAGGCCAGGCAGTGGATCCAGGCCACCCAAAGAGCTTTGGGCGAGAGTCCTCTGTCCAGGAACCAGCGAGGTCCATTTCTGGAGTCTCTTCGGGCCGCCTGGGCCGCCGCCGCTGAACGCCAGCAGAAGCTGCGGGAGGCGCAACGACGCCATCGCCGGGAGGCCCTGGAGCGCCTTGGGAGCCACTTCATGCGGTGGAACAAGCGGCGGTCAGACATTCTGGACATTCTGAACCGCCTCTCCCGTCAGGTGGACACCTATCGTGCCCGCCAGGCCACTTCCACATCGATCGGATACCGAGTGTTGGCCGAGCAACGGATGGCGGACCTGCGCTCTCGGATCGAGGAACTGGAGGGGGTGCTTGCCGAACTCGAGGCCAAGATCGCGGATGTGGCGCCCCGTCTGGAAGCGGCAGGTTGGACCCCGCCGGAGACGACCGAGGGCGACGAGGGTGGATCGCAGTCGGAGGCGGGCAACGGGGTTCGAAAGGGGCGGAGGACTGAGCGGGGTGCGACTTCTCAGGCCCGGGAAGAAGGGGGCTCCAGCCGAAGACGCCGGGGCGCCCGGGGCCGACGCGGCCGGGGCGGTGACCGCCGACCTCCTCAGAAGCCGGCGACTGCCCAGGCTTCGGAAGGAGCCGACCAGGTGGCCGCGTCGCCATCCGAAGCCTCCCCGGAAGCCGGAGATGACTCCCTCCTCCCGGATTCCACATGTTCCGCCCCGGCTGAAGCGGCCGGGAATGTTTCCGAGACCGGGCAGCAGGGAGGACCCACCGAACCGAACCTTCCGAAAGCGTAGTCCCTCCGCGCTGAAGTCGCCTCGTTTCCCGGCCAAGGTGCATTGCAGGAGAGACCCGTTGCATCGGGCCGCAGGGCGCGCTAAGGTTAAGGCTGGTCAAAGTTTCACCCCAAGGCGAATCACCAGGAGGCGAGCGATCGTGACAACGGATGAAGGATCTTCCCCGCGCAAGGCAGCAGCACCCTCGGCCTCCGGGTCGGACGACCGGGTTTCGGAGGGGTCTCCCTCATCGCCGGAGGTCCCGGAATCGGTGAGGGTTCTCGAGCAGTTTCTGCAAGAAGACGGCTGGTATCCCAGGAAGTTGTCGGTGGAGAACGGCCATGTGTTCCGGGTCGATTTTCGGGGGGCCCACGGGCTGATGCCCTGCTATGCCGAGGTTCGCCCGGAGTTTTCACAATTCATTTTCTATGTTGTGGCACCGGTGAAAGCCGATCCGTCGAAGATGCAAGAAGTATGCGAGTTTGTCGCGCGGGCCAACTATGGTCTGCGGATCGGCAACCTGGAGCTGGATTTCGACGATGGAGAAATCCGGTACAAGAGCAGCCTGGATTTTGAGGGAACCGGGCTGACGCCGGGGTTGTTGAAGGGGGCCATGTACCCTGCGGTCCAGACCATGGACGACTACCTCCCCGGTCTCCTTGCGGTGGTTTTTGGTGGTGCCACGGCAAAAGCCGCGATCGAGGCCATCGAAAACCAATGACTGATTCTTCTGCCTGGTTCTGGTTCCCCTCACCCACCGACGCACCACGCATGCGTCTGTTCTGCTTCCCCTTCGCGTGCGGGGGCACCCTGACGTTCAGGCCATGGCCCGGGTATCTTCCCGCAGACCTGGAGGTGGCGGCGGTTCAGCTTCCGGGTCGGGAACGGCGTCACGGTGAGCCGGCCTTGCGCCGGATGGATACGTTGATCGATCGTCTCCTTGAGGCCATCGTTCCGTTCACCGAGGTGCCCATGGTCTTTTTTGGGCACAGCATGGGGGCTTTGATCGCATTCGAGCTTGCCCGGGCACTTCAGCGTTCGAGCTGCCATGGAGCGCCCCGTCACTTGCTGGTGTCTGGGCGGCGGGCACCCCACATTGCGCGCCGGGGATCCCGTATCTTTCACACGCTTCCCGATCCGGAACTCGCCCACGCCCTTCGCCGTCTCGGCGGCACCCCTGAGGCCGTGTTCGAGGAACCTGATCTGCTGCGCATGGTGCTTTCCGTGGCTCGAGCCGACTTCGAGCTGATCGAGACCTATCGATATCGACCCGGTCCCGGACTCGAGTGTCCGATCACGGCATTTCATGGTCTGAGCGATCCCGAAGTGTCGCTGGAAGAAGCGGCGGCGTGGGAGGAGCACACGGTATCCGGGTTTTCTCTCCACACGCTTCCCGGCAATCACTTTTTCATCCACCAGGCGATGGTTCCATTGCTCGATCACATCGCCCGTATCACCCGGAACGTGTGAGCGCTCCGGGGCTGCTCCGATTCAATACACCGATTTGCCCTGGGGAGGGGGGCCCACCTCCATGAGTGCCTGAGCGAGGGCCTCTCCGAGCAACCGATGTCCTTCGGGCGCGGGGTGGACATTGTCGAGGAAGTAGGTGAGTGGGACCTGAGCCTCCTTGAAAAGGGCCGGCCCATCCACGAGTGGCGCGCCGATGTCCTCGGCGAGGTGACGCATGGCGAATCGATAGGCCTGGACGGTGGTGGGAGGAGGGACCTGGTCGAAGTCGAGGGGCGCCGGGAGGACGAGGAACGCGACGCGTGCGCCCAGCTTGCGGGACTCGGCGACGATGGCCCGGAGGTTGGCCACGTATTCCTCGATGGGGACCCGGGTCCCGGGGCCGTCCTGGAGGTTGCCCACATCCTCGCGGGACTGAATCCATCGTACTTTTTGGGAGTTCAGCCAAGGGGAAAGCAACTGCCACATGATCCGATAGGTTGCGTAGCCGCGCAAGCGCTGCTTGACAGGGGGGAGGTAGGCCAGGTCCTCCAGGATGGAGTGGGCCCCGTCGCGTCGGTACACATCGCTCCAGAGGTTGCCCACGATGACCCAGGTGGGGTGCACCTGCTCCCCGACGAGGCGCAGTGTCTGGAGGGACTGACCGGAGTCGTGACCAGGTACGGCTCCAATGACGCCGACCACTTTTCGGTTCCACACCCTGGAGAGGATGGCCGCGGTGACGCTGGAGAACACCTCGTCCTCGCGCACCGAGGAGCCGTAGATGCTCGAGTCGCCGAGGGTGAAAAGGCGGATTTCTCCGGGCGTGAGGGGAGGGATTTCGGCGCCTCGGAGTCCCTGTGAGTTGACGCGGAAGCTGATACCGTCCATGACGTAGCGGCTGTTGGGGGTGAGCGCCCAGCCGCGGTCCGGGTCCTCCTGCAGGGGGATGGGGATGTGGTTGGAGAGGGCGGGAGGTGCCTTGCGCCGGATTTCGGCGAGCTTTTCGCGCAGCTCTTCGCTTCCGGGTGCGGCCGGAGCAGGCAAGGGAATGCTCCTTTTCCACGGGAAGAAGTGAGGCTCGATGAGCCGGCAGACGCCTTCTACCATCAAAAGCAATGCGAAGGTGGCCACCAGGGAGAAGAGGATTTTCCGGATCAGCGACAGAGGAGTGCGGGGAGTTGCCATCGCGTTCACGCCAGGGTCACGAGTTGCTGCCACGGGCATATCATACCCGATCCAGTCCTGTTCCCCAGAGGAAACTCCCTGGCCGAGGCTGCTCGAGTAGTCGTGAATTCGCTTGAGCCACGCGGCGTTCGGTGGTAGGTTGAAGTGTTTCAGGGGACCGACGGGACGAGGTCCCTGTTCGACCGGTCCACCGGCGATCATGGGGCCGAGGAGGCGCATGAGGCCCGAGGCGATCACCTCGCCGGGTCGGGGGGTGTTCATTCCCCGCCGGGACCGGCCGTCGGTATCGACTTCCGAGCTGGAGGTGTTCGTGGGCGATCGGAAGCATTTCACCCTGATTCGCTCGTTTCATCTGGCCGACCTGTTTACCCTCGCGAATGCCTTTTGCGGCATGGGAGCCATTTTCTCGGCAATGGCCTACCTGGAGAACCGCCATGCGTCGCTGTTGCTCCTTGCCGCGGCGTTCGTCCCCCTCTCCTTTCTGTTCGACGTGCTCGACGGACGAATCGCCCGGTGGCGTCACAAGCAGTCGCTCATGGGGCAGGAACTGGATTCTCTCGCCGACGTCATTTCCTTCGGGGTGGCCCCTGCATGCCTGGCCTACGCTGCCGGCATGCAAGGGGGATGGGACAGCGTGGTCCTGCTCTATTTCGTGGGGTGCGGGGTGAGCCGACTGGCTCGATACAATGTGACCGCCGACGACCTGACAGGGGAGGATGGCAAAGTGACTCATTTCGAGGGCACGCCCATTCCGACGAGCACCGTGCTCGTGGGCCTGGTGGCGGTCTGTGCATACATGGATCGCCTGGACGCCGCCCTTCCGTTCGGTTCGTTCACGGTCGGGCCATGGCGTCTCCATCCGCTTGTCCTTCCTTGGGCCCTGTCCGGGACACTCATGGTGAGCAAGACCTTGCGTATCCCCAAGCTGTAAACCGGGTGCGAGATGTGTGACAGCGGGCGCGGAACACGTTCCAGGCGGGGTCCATCGAGACCTGTTCCTGGAGGCTGGGCCGAACTCATTGCACAAATTCGGAAGGTCGCCCCCTTCGGGCACCTGGTCCTGGCCGTGCTCGTTTCCGTAGGCCTCGTGGCAATCCACTTGCAAAACCTGCGGAAGCCCATCCACTCCGTGCTGCGCTCGTGGTACACTCCTCTCTATTACCCCTTGCTCAACCTCGCACTCATGGCGTGCGGCCTGATCATCCTGGGTCGTGGTATCCAGTTCCTGCGGGCTCGATTCCATTCTCCCGATCCCACGCTCGACCAGGCCGATCCAGACTCCGGGGAAAAACAGAACCACGGTCCACCAAAACAGGAACAGACCCCACCTCTACTCGCTCCCGGCAGGACTCTCCCGCGACTGTGGGTGCGCCTGACTCGCTCCACCCGTGTCCTCCACGTCTCGATACTGCTATTCCTGCTTCCGGTCTCCTGGGGATTGCTCTCTGCATTTCGAGAAAAGGCCAACCCCACGCACGCCTGCGTCGGCTCGGACTATGTCACGTTCCTCGGGAACATCGTCGCGACCGGACTGGAACGGTGGGAGATCTACAATCCGGCCAAACGCCTCCCCTACTCCTGGCTCGCCGCGACCTGGGCACACCTCTCCGGGACATCCTACCTCGAGGCAGGGCAGGCGGTATCGTTCCTCGCGGTCTCCTTGTTGCCCGCTGCCACGTATCTCATGGCCACACCGGTCACCGGACCCCTCACCGCCTTGCTCGCCGCGTTGCTCGTGCTCGCAATCCCCCTGGTCCACCCTTTTGCAATACAAACAGGAAGCTATGGACTCTTTTTTCTGGTCGTCACCCTCTGCCTCGCCGCAGGAACCCGGGCGGCTTCCTCGGGACGCACTCGCCATTTCCTGATGATGGGGATCGTCGCCGCGTGCTGCATCCAGGTCCAGGCCAAGGGGGTGGTAACCGTGATCCCGGTCGGGGTTGCCGCACTGCTTGCCGCACGTCCTTTCACGGCGAGAACCACGCTGACTCGAGTGGTCGCCTGGGCACTTCCGCTCGCGGTATCGTCGGCATTGATCCACTTGTTCCCGGTTTCCTACCCATCGCTTGGTTCCATGGTGGCCATCAACCGGCAGGAAGTTCACCGGGACATGCCCTATTCGTGGCCCAGGACACGGGAGCCGGACCCCGAATTTCCCTCCCCTGTCTCCCGTTTTCTTCCCGAGTTCATGCGTGGCGGCGAGCTCGAGAATTTCGCTGCGGTGGTCCTCGCCCCTCCGGATCAGAACGCCGGCCGGGTCACCCGGCGACGCGCAGGTGATCGGTGGGAGGTGGAAGTGAGCCCCATCCCGGATACCACCATTCCCCCGCTGGCGGTTCGGGTGCGAGGCAACCTTCGTGTGCTCGGCGACCGATTTGACGGGCTGAGCACTCTGCTCGCATTGCTCGCGCTGGTCGGTACCCTCGCGCTCCCCTGGCCACGGTCCGACAGGTCCGGACGCCGTCATGCCGCTGCATGGGTGGTCCTGGCCGGGATTGTTCCCCTGTGGGGTCCCCTCAGCCTGAACTTTCACACCCGCTACCTCGTTCCGGTCCTCCCTCCCGCCGCCGTGCTCGTGGTCCATGGGACTCGAACGCTCCTCCGCATATTCATCCGAATCGACCACCCACTGATCCGGGCCGCCGAATCGCTCCTGGCGTCCTGGTTCATCGGCTCGCTTGCCGTGTCCCTGTTCACCACCTCCCACACCCTCTGGCTCAAACCCGGCCTCGACCTCTCCTCCCTTCCAGGCTACCTCGGCGTGGCCGACCTGGAGAGCCACGTCAACCGCTCCATCGCAATCCAGCGGGTCTCGGAATGGGTCACGACCAACCTCCCAGCCGATGCTCGAGTATTTGACTGCACCGCCCTGGGAATCTACCTTCTCGAGCCTGGCGATCCGAGGTGGGCGAACGGGTTTGAGAACGGGCGGGATCGGGACGCACGGTGCCGACGCATTGCGATGGATCCTCCCGGGGGAACCGGCCCTCTCTACCTCATCGCAAGCGACACCCACGAGTTCCGCGGTCCTGACACACTCGGAACCGAGATCTTGCAGGCTCGCTCGGGATCGTGGCGGCCCGTGTTCGCCATTGAACCGGAAACCCTGCACACCCTCGAGACCGGGATTGACCCCGGGGAACTCCACGAGCCCATCATCGTGTTTCAGGCGCAAGGTCGTTCGAGGCTGTGACGCTGGAAGCGTGGCTCAGCACGTCATCGGTCACCGGTCGAATGAAATGGCGTCGGTCGAGCTGGCAATGGTTCTGAGCAGGCAGGGTTCAGCGCACCGCGGTGTCCAGGCTGGACTCGAATTCCTGGACAAGGCGGACATACTCGGGATTCAACCTCCAGTTGGGGTCGGTCGTCACCACATGCTTCATGGAATGGAGATACAGGAGGGCGTTCCGCAAAGCATCCTCGGCGGTCGCGTCCGGGTGCTGCACATCCACCACGCCCCAGATTCGATACTCGGCCTTGATCCGCTCCACTGCAGACTGCCATTCCGCCATCGTCGTCGGCTCGGCCCCAGGATCAACGGGTGGCTCTCCCCCGGCCAACCGCACCAGCACCTGGTGCTGATGCCGAAGTTGCGCCGCCGCTTCCAGGATACGTTGCCGTCGCGCTTCTCGCAGCGAAGGAGCCTTCGACTCGACGGTCGCGGCCGGTTCTGCACCCGCGCCTTCCCATTCAAAACTCAACAGCAGGGGGACCGGCACCAGGAGCACAAGGCCCAAAACATACATCAAGGTTCGGGACACGTGGCCACGGGAAGACTCGGAACTGGCCGGCACCGGGACCGGAAAAACGTTTCGAGGAGGCCCTTCCGGCCGGGATGGCATTCGCCGCTCCCCGCCCGCGCGCCGCACCGGCTGATCGTGCAGGACAGCCCCGCACCTCGTGCAGTGCGACGCGTCGTCCCGGTTCAGGACAAAGCATTCTTGGCAATGTCGCATGGCGCTTTCCCCTCCTCGAGGCCACACCTTTGTTGTTCGGCTCGCCCGTACCAGAACTTAGATTTGAAACGTCCGGTGAATTCGCGGTGTGCACGTTCTCGGCCCTGAACACGTCGACAGGTCGCGCCGGGAGCAACCGGGAGGCGCATACCAGGGGCACCGATTTTCCCCTGGGCGCGGTTTCCTTGGAGGGCTACCCCGTGGAATCCTGGAACCACCTCTTGTCCTGCGCGGCCACGTTCCAGTGTCACCGTCATCGGATTCCATTCACACAATAACACGAATCCATTTCAAGGTCAAACAACTTTTCTTGCGTCAATATGGACACTGACCCTTTCGGATACGTGCATGTTGCTCTACTGACGGATTCTGAATCCGTTTTTCTATCTTTTTCGGACCAGGCGCCTGACCAGTCGATGCAAGGGAGCCAGTGTGCGCCAGGTCAGACTGTTCTGGACCTCGTGCAAGGCAGATTCCAGTTCCTGGAGGCGTTGGATCGGGATGTTCTGTATCCCGGATACCGGGGGTGGGCATGATTCCGGGTTTTTGATCCAGGCCACAATACCCGCCACGGTGCGCTCCACGGTCCAGGTTCGCCGCAATTGTTCCAGCACGGCTGGATCTGCTTTCCGGGTCTGCTCTGCAGCCTCCAACATGACATCGGCCACGGCGTCCGGGTCTTCCCGGGGCACGGCTCGAGCAAGTTTCGATTCGACGAGCCATGTGGCCAGCTCGCACCTGGGCGTGAGGACCCAGGGCAGACCCAAGACGGCACCATACAACAGTCGCGTCCGGCTGCCAAGTATGGATTCGACGCAAGGCCGATCCAACATGATACCCACGGCGGCCCGGGAGACCTCTCTTGCGGCCTCTACTGCGGTCAAGGCCCCTGCGAGGCGGAAGCGATTTTTCCAGGGCGAGAGTGCGATACGATGGGCCACGGAGTGGTGGACTTCCTCTGCCTGATTGGCGATGGGGCCGCCAGTGGCGATGACGCGGAGGGCGGGGTTACGGGTCATGGCGATGTCGCAGGCGTCGAGGAAGAGGTCTGTTGCGGCCCATGTGTTGAAGCTTCCGGGCCACAGGATTCGGTGTGGTTGACGTGGTACCGGGCCGCCCTGTGCGGCCCAGACTTGCCACAGGGGTTCGACAGCGACGGGGGTGACCAGGACGGGGGGGCATTGGGAGGGGTCGAGGCCGAGTCGACCCTGGAGTGCGAGTTGTCCGAAGAGAGCGTGCTGTTGTGCCTGGCTGATCACGGTGAAGGCGTCGCCCCGTGCGAGCACGGAGTCCATGAGGCGGCGTGCGTGGGAGATGTGTTCGGGGTTTTGAGTGACCATGGCGCGGAGGTGGGCTTCGGCCATGACGTCGCCTGGGAGGTCGATGAGGACGGGGGTTCCGGGGGGTGTTCTGGAGGCGGCCCTTGCGGGGCGGAAGGGTCCTGCGGATACGACGAGGTCGGCGCGACTTTCTGTGAGCCAACGTTCAGGCAGGTCTGCCCGGTCCAGGGCCTCGAGGGGTACGGAGAGTGTTCGGATGCGCTTGCCTTCGAACACGCGGGAGTGCCAACCGGGGAGAGTGGACCTGGGCACGGCCTGGACGAGGTGGACGTCGGCCCCTGCATGCAGGAGGCCCCGAAGAATCTGCCAGGTGCGAAGTCGAGGGAAGTCGACGTGTCGAGGATTGGCGCCGGGGAGGGGACCGGTGCCGATCAAGAGCGCTCGAGTCACTGTTGTTCCTCCGAGGAGCGGTCCGGGAAGGGGGTGATGACCTTTTCTCCTGGTCCGGAGCGGTGGGTGAGGAAGCCCCAGTGGTGTGGAATGGCGATGAGTCCGTGGTCCTCGCGGTCGGCCTTGAAGGAGATGGGATAGAGCCGATTGTGCCACACGTAGGGTTTGAGGTGGTGTTTGTCGAAGACAGCGACGCTGAGGAGGTAGGTTCCGGCGAGGAGGGGGAGGGAGGGGTAGTGAAGGAAAAAGGTGTAGAGTCCGTGGAAGGTTCCCCGCATCACCTTGTCGAATCCGGTGTTGGGGCCATAGACGTAGACATCGTCGTTACGGTGGATCGCCACCCCGAAAATGGGGTCCTCG
>CAYQMG010000004.1:0-3106 GCA_964418585.1 uncultured Gammaproteobacteria bacterium
CGACCCCGGGATCCTGATCGTCACAATCCTGTTCCCCGCAAACCGTGTAGCCATCTCCATCCAGATCCGCTTCCTCGTCGGGAATGGTCCCATCACAGTCGTCGTCCGCCCCGTTGCAAACCTCCTCCGCTCCCGGATGAATCCACGCATCCCCATCGTCACAGTCGGCCGAGGCCGCATGGCCGTCTCCATCCATGTCCACCGGAGGCGTGGGCGTGGGGGGCTCCGGCGTGGCAGTCGGGGGCTCCGGCGTGGGCGTGGGAGGCTCCGGCGTGGCAGTCGGGGGCTCCGGCGTGGGCGTGGGAGGCTCCGGCGTGGGCGTGGGAGGCTCCAGGGTCGGGGTTGAACCCACCGGTGCCGGCGTGGCCGGGTGTGGCGTTCCCGAAGGGGCCGGGGTTGGAGAAGAGTCCGACTGGAGCCAAGGGGTGGGCGTGGCAGCGAGCGGGGATGGGGAAGGAGAAGGCGTCGTCTCACCCCCCGTATCGGGGCACCCGATGACCGCAACGAGCAACAGGACGAGCAACGACGCGCGCAGCACAACCCGAACCATGAGAGCCTCCTCGGGAGAACGAACAGCACCAGTTCCCAAAGATGAGATAGCGTCTTTCTCCCGCAGATGTCAACCCCTGCCGTTCCCGCTGCCACCGATGTCCGCCATCGTTGACGCACGGAAACATCAGTGTTATGGTGATGTTGACGGACTTGCGACCACACGTGCCACAAGGGCGGCGGTGGCGCGGCACGGCCGGCTGCGCAGCCCTGCCCTCGAGGCGCGTTTCCCGGGAGATCCACAATGCATTGTTTCTCGACCCCTGGACCATTGACCTGGCGGACGCATTGCAGGCCGTTCCGCGCAGTGCTGCCCGTGCTCCTGTCGTGGATCTTGCTCCTGTGTTCGGGGTGTGACCCGATGGGCAACGACGACCTGTCGATCGATCCCAGCCTTGTGGACGACGATGGAGACGGGTATGCCGAGCAGGGTCCCCAGGGGGGCGATTGCGACGATGGAGATGCGCAAGTTCATCCCGGGGCGGAAGAACTGTGCGACGGCAAGGACAATGACTGCGACTCGGTGGTCGACGAGGGATTCGATCTCGACGAAGACGGGCGCCTGGACGCGGTCCAGTGCGCCGACCTGGGGGGAGACGACTGCAACGATCAGGATGCCACGATTTCGCCGGGACGTGGAGAGGTCTGCGACGGCAAGGACAACGACTGCGACGGCGAGGTGGACGAAGGATTCGACAACGATGGGGACGGATATCCGGGGTGCGTGGAAGCTGAGCAAGGGTGCGACGATTTCGAAGCAGACATCCATCCCGGAGCGCCCGAGGTATGCGATGGACTGGACAACAACTGCAATGGCGTCATCGATGAACCGTTCCTGGAAGAAAACGGGACCTCGAGGTGCGTGGACGACGACCGGGACGGGTATACCGAGGACGATGGTGACTGTGACGACAACAATCCAGATGTAAACCCGGGCCAGGAGGAGATGTGCAACGGCCGAGACGACGATTGCGACCTGGTGGTCGACGAGGGGTTCGACGAGGACGGGGACTCGTGGACCACCTGCGAGGGAGACTGTGACGACCACGACCCGGCCCGGAACCCGGGTGAACCGGAGGTGTGCGACGGGATCGACAACAACTGTTTCAACGGCCCGGATGACATCTTCGGCGATGAGGACGGCGACGGGTACAACACCTGCGATGATTGCGACGACCTCGATGATACGGTGAATCCGGGGGCGTTCGAGGTCTGCTACTGCAAGGACAGCGACTGCTACGGTACGACCGACGAGGGATTCGACGAAGACGGCGACGGATACTCGGCCTGCGGTGGTCAGGACTGCAATGACCTGGACGCCTCGATCCACATCGGTGCCCCGGAACTGTGCGACGGGATCGACAACGACTGCGACGGCGAGGTCGATGAGGATTTCGACTTCGACGGAGACGGCTACGTCTCTTGCCGTGGGGACTGCAACGACTTTGACGCCACCATCCACCCGGGCGCGCCGGAACAGTGCGACGACGGGGTGGACAACGACTGCGACGGCTTTGTGGACAACCCCGAGGATGTGGACGAGGACGGATGGAGCACGTGCGACGGCGATTGCGACGACAACAACCCTGAACGCTACCCGGGGGCCACCGAGACCTGCAACGGCCTGGACGATGATTGCGACGACTCCATCGACGAAGATTTCGACCAGGACGCGGACGGCTTCACCAGTTGCGACGACGACTGTGACGACTCCGACGCCGCCACGTACCCCGGTGCGGTCGAACGCTGCGGGGATGGAAAGGACAACGATTGCGACGGCGTCACCGACGAGGAGGACGACTACGACCGGGACGGCTACACCAACTGCTCCGGCGACTGCGATGACGACAACCCGTCGGTTCACCCGGGGGCCGTCGAAATCTGCGACGACCGGGACAACGATTGCAGCGGCGGTGATGGGGACTATTACGTCACAACCTCTGGTACGGGGGATTTCACCACCATCCAGGCTGCACTGGACAGCGTGCCCGATGCCTGCTCTGTGGTGGTGGCGCCCGGGACCTACACCGAGACCCTGGATTTCGGGGGGAAAACCATACACCTCCGGAGCGAATCGGGGCCGGAATCCACCACCATCGACGGAGGCGGAAGCGGTTCCGTGCTCACCCTCGACTCCGGGGAGAGCCGGAACACCATCATCGAGGGATTCACCATCACAGGGGGCTCCGGTACCCTGTACTGGGTCTATAGCCAGGGGGAACCCATCTCCAGGAAATACTTCGGAGGAGGCGCCCTCATCGACGACGAAAGCTCACCCACTTTCCGAAACGACCGCTTTGTCGGCAACGTGGCCGACTACGGGGCCGCCATCTACGCCGAATCTGGAGCCTTCGTCGTACAGGACTGCACGTTCTCCAACAACGTAACCGTGGTCAGCGGCACCATCCTCGCCTACAACGCCACACCGACCATCCAGGACGCCACGTTTGACCACAACGAGGCCGGATACGGCGGGGGACTCTACGCCGGCTCCGGGTTCGTCGACGTGATCTCCTGCTCATTCACCAACAACACCGCCGAAGTCGGAGGAGCCATG
>CAYQMG010000005.1:0-135175 GCA_964418585.1 uncultured Gammaproteobacteria bacterium
GCCACGATTTGAGAGAAAATGGTGAGTAACCGAACGCGCCCGTAGGACCGGGCGTAGTGAACGTTGCCGCGTCTCAGTTCCTTCAGGATTTCGGAGAAGCGTTCCCCGGACACGCGCCGCATGGTGTAACCGCAGAGCCCCTCCGGGGTCACCACCAGGTCGTAGACCGGCACGATGTTCGGGTGTTCCAGGCGGGCGGTGAGCCTCGGTTCGTCCCTCAGTTTCTCTCGTATCTGGGGGTCTGCTGCCAGTTCCGGGTGGGGCGTCTTCAGAGCCACTTCCCGATTGAGCACTTCGTCCCGGGCCACCACCACCCGGCCCATGCCGCCTTCGCCCAGGACCTCCCCGGTAAGCCGATAACGTGCGTTGGGACTGCCCACCTGGGGGAGCAGGTCTTCCAGGGCAGACGGAGGCCCTCCGGGTGAAGGCCTCGAGCATACCTCTGCACGTTGCTCCACCGGTTCCGTGGGCGTCGGCCGGCGTTCAGACCGGGTCCGCTGTCGTGCCAGGCCAATCCGTCGGTTCAGACGCCGGGACATCGACCGGGCCCCGGATTCCCTCATGCCCAGAAATCGACGATGATAGCTGCGCCAGAACGACTGTTCGGCATTATCGTCTTGCATTTTTGCTCTTGGACTTGCGGCCGCGATGCGATGGCCGGTACTCGTTCAGGTTCAGTTCATGCAACAGGCGACTCAGGTGCTGCCTCGAGATTCCGAGCATCTCCGCCGCCTCCTGAAGGTTTCGATCCGTTCGATTCAACGCATCCACGATGAGCTGCCGCTGAAATGCCGCCGTGGCATCTTTCCAGCGCGGCAGTTCCTTTCGTCGCCCCCGCGCCGTTTCACCACGGGTCATCCCGATGGAAGCCAGAAGCGCGGCCGTCACCTGTCGGTCCGGTGCATGCATCGCCGCCCGGGTAAGTTGCTCCTTCAGTTCCCGCACGTTCCCGGGCCAGTCGAATTGCTGCAGGAACGAGACTGCGTCTGGAGACAGGGTAACGTTTTCCCCGGTCAACTGGTTGTACAGAGAGATGAAATAGTCCGCCAGCAACGGGATGTCCTCGATCCGTTTCCGGAGCGGGGGCACTTCGACCACGAACAGGTCGAACCGGTAGAGGAGTTCAGAAAGGAACCTCCCCTCATTGACCAACGACTTCAGGTCCTTCGAGGTGGACGCAATGAGTTGCACATTGGCCGGCCGTCTCACCTCCTCGCCAAGCCGGGCCACGGCACGCTCCTTCAGAGCGTCCACCAGCCGCTGCTGGGTCTCGAGCGGAAGACGATCGATGTGTCGGATGAACAAGGTCCCACCGCTCGCCTGCTCGAATCCTCCGGGGTGAGACCGCTCGTGGCCCGGGAGAACGCCCTTGCCGTGTCCGAACAGGAGCGTGTCCAGGCGCTCCGGAGGCTCGGAGGAGCAGTCCATTTCCACCCACGGACCGCGGGTCCACGGCCCATTGAAGTGGAGGGCTCGAGCCACCAGGGTCTTCCCGGTTCCTGGCTCGCCGACCACCAGGATCGGAGCGGAAATGTTCACGTCCAAAGCCACGTTGATCAGGCGCAGTACCTCGGCAATCGCCTCGCTCTGCCCCACGATCTCCTTGAATCCAAAACGTTGCCGGTGCGGACGGGTGTGATCCATCGCTTCGCTGGCCTTGCGCACGATCAGGTGACGCCCCACCCACCGCGCCATCTGCCGCACCACCAGGTCGATCGTCTGCCGCTCGTCTTCCGGGAAGGCGTCGCTTCGACCCCGGTGTTCCAGGTAAAGCACGCCGAGCACCTCGTTGCTCGTGCCCAGCAGCGGGGCGCACAGGACCGTCTTGAGCCGCAGAAGCTGGACACTTGCGTGCTCCGAAAATCGTTGATCTGTGACCGCCTCCTCCGTGTAGACCGTGGAGCGTGTCGAGATCGCGCGCCGCACGATACCCTGGGAAAGTTCAATCTGATCCTGGAACGCCTCCAGGTCCTTCTCGCTGTAGTTGTAGCGAATCAGTTCGGCATAGTCCCGCCGATACTCCCCAGGCTCCGAAAAGAGAATGACCACACCTTTCTGAGCCCCGGTCTTGGTCACCAACGCCCGCAACACGCCGTCCAGGTAGGGACCCACCGCAGGTAGTTCATCCGCCATCAGCAGCGCTTGATACAGCCGTCGCTCGTTCTCCGACTTGATCTGGGCAGACCGAAACCGATCACGCTCCAGCTTAAGACGTTCATATTCTTGAAGAAACGCCGCATGACGCTGCTCGAGCTGCTTCAGTTCCCGCCGGTATGCCTGGCTCACCTGGAACGAGGTGGCGTAGGTCTGCTGGATGGATTCGTAGAGATCGGGGGGGACATGCGCCCGGAGTTCTGCCAACAAGTCGGCGATTTCTGACGGGACCGACCCTTTCATGCTTGCTCCAAGGTTTACTCTTGCAAGCTACTGAGCCGCTCCCTCGATGTCAACATCAAATCGATGCCTGGTCTTTTGGTTGCCTCCGTGAAAGTGGCAAAAGAACCACTATGACAATTTTTCATAATTCTGTTACAATAAGTTAGTTTCGCTGTTGACTTCCGGTTTCGCCGGTCCCAGGCCCCTCGAGGAGTTCGGCCGGGGCCCTGTCCGCTTGCAATGCACTGTCGATACGCACATGGTGTGCCGGGTCAGGTGGGGTCTCGGTCACCCAGGCATAAGCGGCAGCAGCGACCATCATGCCCACGAGACCCACCACGAGTCGGAGACGCCTTTCCCGGGCCGACTCGAGTCTGGTTCGGGGGGATCTGGAATTTCCCGGGGCTCGGCCGCCATGAGGGCTGTGGGTTCCGGCCCGCTCATCCGCCGGGTCCCTCCCCCTCCCCTGCCCCGACGCGCTCGAGCCATTGCCCAGGGAGGGACGAAACGTTTTCAGGCTGTGGACCAGATTTCCCAGCGTCTCGGTGGGAGGCCCGGCCCGGAGCGTGTCCACTGCCTCCAGCATGGCGCGCACCGAGGGATACCGGTCTTCCATGCGTGTGTGGAGGGCTTTCTGAAGAACCTCCGCCAGGCCCGGCGCTGTTTGGTCAAGCTCGAGCAGTTTGCTTTCCACTCCGAAACCGGCCCGGATCTCCAGTTCGCGGCGAGCCGCAGATCCGTTGAACAGTGGTTTCCCGGAAACAAGTTCATAGGCAATGGTCGCCACCGCGTACATGTCGGTCTGGACTGTCGCCGCCTTTTCGTCCACGAGTTGTTCCGGCGCGAGATACGGCAGGATACTCGCCGCCACCTTTCCTTGAGCCCGCCGTTCCTTCCGCTTGATTTCCAGGTCGGCACCCATGTCGAGCAATCGGAGTCGCCCGTCCACGCCAATCGAGATCGAACTCGGCCGGATGGACCCATGCGCTCGAGCGGACTCTGGCAGTCTTTGCCCAGGTGCGTCGACGCGGTCCAGGATGGCGAGGAGTTGCCACACGATTTCCAGGGCCGATTCCAGAGGGATCGAATTGCCCCGGACCCTGAGGCGTCGTTGGATCTCGGAGAGGAGGAGCCCGTTCACGAAGGGGGACACCACCACGACGCCGACGTCGGCCAGCACCACACCTCGAGGGGATACGATTCCGGGTACCGGTGGTCCGGCCCTGAAAGAAGCCACTTCGGCCGCGCTCGAAGGAGGTGACGAAGCGGACCTCCGCAGGACTCGAAGGAGTACGGGACGTAGAGAAGGCTTCTCCTCGGTCCACAGAAATCCATCGTAGAAGACCCATGGTTCTGGGTCCTCCACCGGGGTACGGAAGGCCAGGTGTGTGGCCGATGAGACCAGTTCATCGGCCAGGACCTCCGATCGAGGTTGGCACGGAATCCAGACGAGGGAATCGTTCATGTTGACCTCGAGTTTCCACTCTGCCCATGGCGGCAGGTCGGCGCCCACACCGTTTGCTCGCGGTTGGCCGGAGCGCAGGAAGAATGACGACAGGGACAGCAGGGGCCGGGTGGCCTTCAGCGAGAAGAGCGGCATGGTCGCCGGGTTCATGTCGACGGACCTTGCAGTGCCAAGAATAGCAGGATACCGTGAATTTTTCAACTGGCAAGAGTCCCGTCGGATGCGGGATGTCAAGCAGTGCAAGCAGTCCGGCTTTTGGACGGAATCCTGGCGAGGATGGGGTGCCTGTCCTGGTACTCCGGATGTTCGATACGTCATGGCTTCCCAGGTCGGGGGCTGGGTGCGGCCTCGAGGTCGGTTGGTCACCACGGGAACCTGGAAGGAGGGACCGCGCATTCCTCCCGGAACAGGGTTGACCGCGTCCTGTGCCCTTCCCAAGGTTGTCGTTCGCTTCGTTTCCAGGTATGGTGCGAGAACAGGCAACCTGGCCATGAACCGACCGGGCCGCGGCTCGGTGCAGGGGCGATGATCCCGCCTCGAGAACAGTGCCCGGCCTCCCTTCCCTGGGCGTTCGACGACGTGGATGGAGACAACATGGAAACCAACATCTCGAAACTGGCCGAATTGGGTCAGTCCATTTGGTACGACAACATCGCCCGGTCACTTCTCGACAGCGGTGAGTTGGAGCGGCTCATTCGCGAAAACGTTGTGACTGGGCTCACATCCAATCCGACGATTTTCGAAAAGGCCGTCTCCGGCTCTGGCGATTATGACGAGACGATTCGACCGCTGGCACGTCGTGGAGCGGGCGTCGAGGAGATCTACCTCGCCCTGGTTACCCGCGACATCCGGGATGCAGCCGACTTGCTCTTGCCTGTGTACGAACGTTCCAGCGGCCGGGACGGCTATGTGAGCGTGGAGGTATCTCCGGAGCTGGCCGACGATTCCGAGGGGACCGTGACGGATGCGATGGCCCTGGCCGAACGGATGGACCGGAAGAATCTCATGATCAAGGTGCCCGGGACCGCGGCCGGAGCAAGGGCGGTCAAGGCGTTGATCGCCCGCGGTATCTCGGTCAACGTGACCTTGCTTTTCTCTCTCTCCCAGTACCGCGCTTCGGTGGAGGCGTACATGGCCGGGCTCGAGGAGCGGGTTCGGGCCGGGTTGCCCCTCGAATCGGTCGCCTCGGTCGCCAGTTTCTTCGTGAGCCGGGTGGATACCCTGGTCGACCGCGTGCTCAGGTCCCAGCATCCGGACCAGGCCGATTCCCTGTGCGGAAAGGCCGCCATCGCCAACGCCGCCCTGGTCTACCAGGCGAGCAGAACCCTGTTTTCCGGACCCCGTTGGGACAATCTGGTGCAGCATGGCGCACGGCTCCAGCGCGTGCTGTGGGCCTCCACGAGCACCAAGGACCCGAGCTATCCGGATACGTTGTACGTGGACAACCTTGTCGCCCGCGATACCATCAACACGGTGCCGCCTGCCACACTGACCGCGTTCATCGACCACGGCAACCCGCTGCCGCCCCTCGAGAACCGATTCGATGAGGCCCGCGGCCTGGTCAACCGGCTTGGAGACCTGGGCATCGACCTCGAGCAGGTCGGAACAGAACTCCAGGAACAGGGCGTCGAGGCATTCAAGCGATCGATGGCCTCGCTGCTTCAGGTCATCGCCCGGCGCCGCACCGACCTGGCCTAGTCGGTGGCCTGACGGAACATCATACGGGGCGACCGCGCCGTGCTCGAGCATGGTGAGGGGGAGGGATCGGTGTGTCCCGTGGCGCATGGCGCTCTCTCGGAACGGTGGGGATCAGACGTTTGTGGGTTGACCATGGGAGAACAGGACAATGGATGAAATTCGCAATGAGTTTAGCTGGTCCAAGTCGAGGGATGCGCTGTTTCGCGAATGCCTCCGAGCCTACTACTACAACCACTACGGGTCCTGGGGTGGATGGCGCGATGATGCGCCCGAAGAGGTGCGCGAACTCTACGTGATGAAGAACCTCAGCAGCCGCCCTGCCTGGCGGGGGATCATGGTGCATGAGGTGGCCGAGCGTGCGGTCAAGGCCCTGCTTGCAGGCCGCCGGTGGCCGCTGGAGCGTGCCCTGGAAGAGGCCGAGGCCAGGATGCGCACAGAGGCTCAAGTGTCTGCCGAGGGGCGGTACCGGCGCGGAGTCTGGTTGGACTGGGGCGACCAACGGGTGAAGGTCAACGGTTTGCTGGAGCACTACTACGGTGAGGCATTTGGCGAGGAAGAACTGCGCCAGGACGTGAACACGGTGCTGGCCTGCATTCGGACCCTCTACAGGTCTCCGGCCTTCAATCGACTTGTCGAGCTGGGTACCGATGGCATATTGTCGGTGGAGGAATTGGGGAGTTTTCTGGTCGACGACATCAAGGTCTGGGTGAAGCTGGACGTGTGTGTCCGCGGTCGAGACAAAAAGCTGGTGATCATCGACTGGAAGACCGGGACTTCTCATCGTCAAGATGACATCGCGTTGCAGCTCGGGATTTACGGCCTGTTTGGGAGTCAGCACTGGGAGGTGGCCCCGGACCAAATCCTGGGCTACGATGTGAACCTCCGACTCGCCACCACGCACACGCACACCATCGACAGCGCGACTCTGGAGAAAGTCGCCGCCTATATCCGCGAAAGTGCGGTCCAGATGCGCGCCCGACTCAAGGATCCGGAGGCCAACCTCGCCGATGTCGAGGATTTCCCGATGACCACGTTGGACAGCAGGTGTCGGTGGTGTCGTTTTCGGCGCGCCTGTCGTCGGGGATGACGCACATCATGGAAAAAAAGGTCCTACTCATTCTGAAGATGGGCACCACGCATCCCGCGGTGGTCGACCGGTGCGGCGACTATGACGACTGGTTCTTGCGCGCCATCGCCGCCCACCCGAGGAGTCCCGAGATCCTTCCCCGAGTGGTCCGCCCGTATCGTGAACCGCTGTCCCCCGGTCCCGCAGACGCCTTGATCGTGACCGGCGCAAGGGAATCGGTCTACGACCCCCTCCCCTGGATTCCGGCGGTTATCGAGTTTCTCCACGGCGTCTGGCGTCGGCACACGCCAACGCTGGGCGTCTGTTTCGGCCACCAGCTCATCGCCCGGATTTTTGGTGGCCACGTGGCAAAGAATCCCCTCGGGCCAACCCTCGGAACCGCCGAGGTCGAACTGACGCACCATGGAAAGGAAGACCCCTTGTTCCAGTCATTCCCGTCCACCTTCCCCTCCCATGAAACCCATTTCGACGCAGTTGTCGTCCCCCCTCCGGCTGCCCGCATCCTGGCTCGAAGCCCCAAGGACCGTTGCCACGCATTGCGAATCTCTACCCATATCTGGACCGTTCAATTTCATCCCGAAATGGGGTCCCGAGAAATGGCCGCCGTGCTCACTCTGGGCACTGGAATACACGCCGGACGACCCCCGGCTTCATCTTCTGCGGCCAACCCCACGGACGACGTTCCGGGCCCCACCCGGATGGGTCGGCGGTTGTTGGAACGTTTCCTGGATGTTGCACTATTTTGATCCGAATCATGGATCGGGATCGAGCGTCTGCGCCGGGTCGGGGTGTGAGAACGTCTCCACAAGGTGAAGGCGTCGAACGGATTGAGGGTGATGGCCTGGACTCGGTCCGGGCCGATTTGGCAGCGGGCTGTGGCGAACGGACCAGGGGTGTTGCGTCTGTGCGGGGGATTTCGGTCGGTTTGCCTTGACAACGGCGTGCGGTGTTACTAAGATTGGAAGCCGAGCCGGAGTGGTGGAACTGGTAGACGCGCTGGACTCAAAATCCAGTATCCTTCGTGGATGTGCGAGTTCGATTCTCGCCTCCGGCACCAACGGGAAGAAAGGCTGCGTCGGTGCGACGTGGCCTTTTTTTGTGGTGTGAAACAGTTGTGGAGGCTGTCGTGGAGATTGGAGGGGGGTGGTGGAGGGATCGGATCCTGCCGGTTGGAATGGTGAAATCCCTTGACAAGGGTCCGGGTGTGTGGTTATAGGGTTTGGTTTCCTGTAGGGCGATTGGCCTGCCAGGACCGACCGGATGGACCTTGGCGACTGGTGAAGGTTTTCGGGGTGAGGTCTGTGGGCAGGCGGGATATGCGTTTGGATGGAGCGAGAGGGCAATGAAGAGAACGTATCAACCGAGCCGGGTGAAGCGTCTACGGACCCATGGATTTCGAGCGAGGATGAGCACTCGGAACGGACGGAAGGTGTTGAACAGGCGGCGGCAAAAGGGTCGCAAGCGGCTGGTGGTTTCGGTGCCCTCCAAGCGGCACTGATGTCTTGATCGATGCCGGAAACCTTCGGAAAAGAGGACAGGCTTCTCAAGAGTATCGATTTCAAGCGGGTGCTGAGACACGGGAAGCGGCTCGTGTTTCCCGATTTGACGGTCGTGGCGTTCGCTCGACGGGAGGGTCGGCTTCGCGTGGGGCTGACCGTGAGTCGGAAGGTTGGAAACGCTGTCGTCCGGAATCGTGTCAAGAGAAGGCTGAGGGAAATCGTACGAAGGAACAGGGAGCGAGCCGACGGGGCGTGGGACGTGGTCGTGATAGCGCGGGTAACGTCCGCCCGTGCGGACTACCATGCACTGCATGGGCAACTGGTAGAAGCACTCGAAGCGCTGGGGCCCGGCGCGAGGTCTTCCTTTTTTGGTAGTCGGCGTCGTCGAGGGCGCAAGGGTCGTCGTCGTGAAGGGCCGGGCGGGGACGGCGGCCGCTCCGGGAAGTAATCATCGATGACTGTTACCGGCTGGATCAGCGCTCTGACGAGAAAGCTGCTTGTTGGAGCAATTCGCGTATACCAGCTCATCGTCTCGCCGTTGTTGCCGTCCGCTTGCCGCTTTCATCCAACCTGCTCGCGGTACATGATGGACAGCGTCACAATCCACGGCGTATTCAGGGGAACCTGGCTCGGCGTCAAGCGTTTGGCGAGATGTCACCCCTGGAACCCGGGGGGACACGACCCGGTTCCGCCCCGGGTGCATGAACGAGACTGAGGTCTCGACAGGAGAGTTCGTCGGACATGGAGAAACGGACCCTGTTGGCCGTTGTGCTGTCGTTCATCGTCATCATGGTGTGGCAGACCTGGGTGTTGCCGCCGCCACCGGTGCCAGAGGAGAGCGCCTCGCCGGGGGTGACTCCGACAGGTGTGAGTACGGCCGAGTCGGCCGCGGCCGGGTCGTCGGGGCCGGAGGCGACCGCGGGATCGGCGGGTACCGCTGACCCCTCGCTGGCGGGGATGACGGAGGCGACGCCCGAGGTGTTGGAGACGAATCTGCCGGAGCAGGAAACCACCCTGGCCCGGGACGCATTCGTCGCGGTGTTTACCACTGAGGGCGGTGGAATCAAAAGCTGGAAGCTGAACGACTATACCCGGTATCGGCGTGGTGAAGGGCCGTTGGATGTCGTGCGGAACCTGCTCGCCTCGAAGCCGATCCTGGAGCGAAACGAAACCAAGATGGATCTTCTCGGGGGGCCTTACGCCAACGCAGTGCCTTTCCGAGTCCGGGGAGACGGATCGACCGAGCGCCGGTGTGAACTGGTGGAACACGGGGACGCGGGGGTAACCTACCGGTGCCGGGACGGGCAGGTGCGGCTGCTGAAGCGCTACACGGTGGAGGACGACCCCTACCTGGTGCACCTGGAGGTGGAGGCGACCAACGTCGGGCCCGACCCGGTGACGCTGAGACCGTGGCTGGGCGTTCGCGGATGGGCGCCCGCCGAGAAGCGTGGAACATTTGCCCCCACCTCTGTGCCCGCATACCACGCCAATGGTGAGACCGAGCGGGTGGACCCCGAGGACGTGGAAGGAGAGGAGACGGTCGTTCAGGGCGAGGTGGACTGGGCCGGCGTCGATGACAAGTACTTCCTGCGCGCGATCCTGCCTCCGGTGGGGGAAATGTCCCGGGTGGCGGTCAGGCCGCTGCCTGCTTCGGCCTCTCGACCGGGGGACATCGGAGAGGAAGGTCCTGTCCGGCCGTTTTCGGTGGCCGTGGAATCCTCGAACGGGAGAGTCGTGCAGCCCGGCGAGACGATGACGGTGGCGTATGACCTTTTCCTGGGACCCAAGCGGTCTGAGGTTCTGGGCGCGTACGAACGAAACCTCGAGGAATCGCTCGACTTTGGCATGTTCGGGGTGTTTGCCGAGCCGATTCTGGCGCTGCTCAAGCTGCTCTATCGATGGGTGGGGAGCTATGGGGTTGCGATCATATTGTTGACCGTGATCATCAAGACGCTGTTCTATCCCTTGATGGTCAAGCAGATGGAAAGTGCCGCCAAGATGAAGGAGTTCCAGCCCCAAATGGCGGAACTACGGGAGCGGTACAAGGACGACAAGGAAAAACTGAACCAGGAAATGATGCGCTTCATGCAGGAGAAGAAGATCAATCCGCTCGGCGGGTGTCTTCCCCTCTTGCTTCAGATGCCCATCTGGTTTGCTCTCTACCGCGTGTTGCAAAATTCGATCGAGCTGTACCACACACCGTTCCTTTACTTGCCGGACCTCTCGGAGCGCGATCCGTTCGGTATCTCGCCGTTGGTGCTCGGAGTCCTTATGTTCGTCCAGCAGAAAATGACGCCACCGGCGCCCGGCATGGATCCGGTGCAGGCGAAGATGATGCAGTATCTGCCGCTCATCTTTGCAGCAATCATGTTTACGCTCCCGTCTGGGCTCGTTGTATATATACTCGTGAACACCATCCTGACCATCATCCAGCAGGCCTACATCACCAAGCGCACCGCGGCCAAGGCTGGAACGTAGGACTGTGCGCCGGGACCTCGAGTCCCCGTGCGTACCCACTCGGAGGGCTGCAGAAGCGGCCACATGGCAAGGGATCTCCCATGGAAGGCACGAAGGTCATCGAAGCGGAAGGCAGGACGTTGAAAGAAGCGATCGAGAACGCCTGCCAGGAGTTGGGAATCGGTAAGCAGGCTTTGCAATATCGGCTTTGCGCCGAGCATTTTCGGTTCGGCGCGGATACCGTGAGGATCGAGGCCTGGCGCAAGGAGGAATCGGGCGATGAAGCGGCGCTGGTGAAAGAACTGCTCGAAGGGATCTTGAGCAGAATGAAGATGGGTGCCCGGATCGATGTTCAGACCAAGAGCGGCAGTCTGGTGGCTTCGCTGGAGCTTGAGCAGGCATCTGTTGTGGTTGCGGGTCGGCTTCGGCAGGTGTTGGACGCCTTGCAGCATGTCGTGAACAAGGCGCTCGTGCGTCGGGGGTCGACGAAGCGTGTGGTGGTGGACCTGGAGGACTACCGGGAGAAGCACGACCAGGGGCTGAGGTACATTGCCCAGAAGGTGTGCGAGAAGGTGCTCAAAGAGGGGTGTGTGGTCACTCTGAAGCCCATGAATGCCTATGACCGGCGCCTGGTTCACCTGGAGGTCGCTCGTTTTCCGGAACTCGGTTCCCGCAGTGGGGGTGAAGGCCAGATGAAGCGGGTGCAGGTATTCCCTCTTTCCAACAGCAGCACCGAGAAGGCGTCCTGAGCAGTCTGCGAAGGCGTTGGTGCGGCCGCCGGCCTTCTCAGCCGAAGCCCAGTTTGCCGGGGCAATCGGGTTTTCCCGGCAGGTTCGGCAACGACGGACGGCGCATATCAAGGTGCCGTTTCGGCATTGGATTCACGATACAAGTCGTTGGAGCCCTGAAGCTCGATTCATGAGCACGGTCTCGCGGAGGGGGCAGGCCCAGAATCGAGATGGGCACGCCGGGTAGCTGGAGTGTCATGATGGACGACGCGACAGATACGATTGTGGCCATTTCCACCCCTTTGGGACGGGGGGCCATCGGCATCGTTCGAATGAGCGGCCGGGGGCTCGATGGCATCGTGTCCCGACTGTTTCGACCTGCCGGCGGAGGCGCGGAGGGCGGATTGGAGCGTCTGAAAGACCGGCGCTTTCATCTGGGGGAGATCCTGGACTCGAGCGGCCAGGTGCTCGACACCGGGATGCTGGTGTGGATGGAGGGGCCCCGTTCTTACACAGGCGAGGACGTGGTGGAACTCCACTGTCACGGGAATCCGTGGATCCTCGAGCGGGTGGTCGGAGCCGCGATCGATGCGGGTGCACGGGCTGCTGGACCGGGTGAGTTCACACGACGGGCATTCATGAACGGGAAACTTGATCTCGTCCAGGCGGAGGCGGTGGCCCGGGTCATTGCCGCGGATTCGGAAAGGGCGCTCGAGGCAGCCAGGCGAGTGTTGGCCGGGGAGTTGTCGGAACGCCTCCGCGCTGTGCGAGAGGAGTTGTTGCGAGCCATTGAGCACCTCGAGGTCGCGATCAACTTTCCGGAGGACGAAGTTGACCCTGAGGGGGCGGACAGGGTGCATGAGCGGATCCAGGGTGCCTGGGAGCAGATTCAATTGTTGGTGGAGAGCCATGCCCGGGCGCTCCTTGTGCGTGAAGGGGTTCGGGTTGCAATCTGTGGTCGGCCGAACGTGGGGAAGTCGAGCCTGCTGAATGCGCTGGTGGGTCGACGGAGGGCGCTGGTGAGTCCCGAGCCCGGAACCACACGGGATGTAGTGGAGGCAAGGATTGATGTCGACGGGGTAGCGGTCTGGTTGCAGGATACAGCAGGGATGCGGAAGGGGGCCGGTGGGGTGGAAACGGAGGGAATGGCGCTGGCGTGGGATGCGATCGAGGGCGCGGATCTGGCCGTGCTGGTGGTGGACGGTGCGGAACCGGTAGAGGATGAGGACGTGGCGCTTCGGCGTGAACTTGTGGCGCGCGGAATTTCGTTTGCGGTGGTGCTGAACAAGAGTGACCTTGGCGTCCGGAACGAGTGGGCGGCGGACGAGGGGGTGTTGGTGGTATCAGCGATCGAGGGGGCGGGGTTGAATGCGTTGAAGGAGCGGTTGGCAGCAGTGGCGGGCGGTGGGGACGCGGGTGCAGTGGCCATGGTGTGTGCCGAGTGGCAGCGGGATTTGTTGTCGGAGGTTTTGGGGGAGCTTGGAGACGCGGTGGGTGCGTGGGAGAGCGGATTGAGCGTGGAAGCGGTGGTGTTCAACCTGTACAATGCGGTGGAGCGGCTGGACCGCATTTTGGGTGGGGATGTGCGGGAGGATGTGGTGGACAGGGTTTTTGCGGACTTTTGTATTGGGAAGTAGTGGCGCGTTTCGGATCGGCGCCGTACGGGGAGTGGATCGTTTCGATGCAACCCCTGTGGATGGAAGGATGTTCCACGTGGAACATTGGGGAGGAGGTTGAGGCGTTGGGGGGAGTGTTCCACGTGGAACATTGGCGAGGGTTTTGGGCTGTCCGGGGGAATGTTCCACGTGGAACATTGGGGGGAACCGGGATTCGGCTGGGGGCGGAATGAGGTGCAGGGATGCGTGAATCCTACGATGTCATCGTTGTGGGCGGCGGCCACGCCGGGATCGAGGCTGCGGTGGCTGCTGCGCGTCTGGGCGTCAACGTGTTGCTGGTGGTCATGAACCTCGACAGTGTGGGGCAGATGCCGTGCAATCCAGCCATTGGCGGCCTGGGCAAGGGGCACCTGGTACGTGAAATCGATGCCCTTGGCGGACAAATGGCCATGGCTATTGACGCCACGCGGATCCAGTTCCGCTACCTCAACGCATCCAAGGGGTATGCCGTGCGCGCGTCTCGCGCCCAGGCCGACCGGTTTCTCTATCAGGCTCACATGAAGCGGCTGGTGACCACGACCCGAAACCTCGACGTGTTCCAGGCGGAAGTGACCGGTTTGACCGTGGCCGGACACCGGGCTACGGGCGTGCAGACCCGAACCGGTATTCGTGTGCCCGGACGGAGCGTCGTGCTCGCCACCGGAACCTTTCTCAACGGGAGAATTCACGTCGGCCTGAACGACTACGATGGGGGCCGCGCCACCGAGCCGCCGGCTCGAGCACTCTCGTCGTGCCTTCGAGACCTCGGGTTTGCCCTTGGCAGGCTGAAAACCGGGACCGTACCGCGACTGGACGCCCGCAGCATCGATTTCGATGTGCTGGAGGTCCAGGAAGGCCAGGACCCGCACGGGAGATTCTCTTTCTCGCCCGTGATGAACAACCTGCCCCAGATCGACTGCCACGTCACGCACACCAACGAGAAAACCCACGCGGTCATTCGGCGCAATCTCCACCGCTCGCCTCTCTACGAAGGCAAGATCGAGGGCACTGGACCTCGGTATTGCCCTTCCATCGAGGACAAGATCGTCCGCTTCGCCGAACGGGACCGGCACCAGGTGTTCCTGGAGCCGGAAGGCCTTCGAAGTGCCGAGGTGTACCCGAACGGGATCTCCACTTCCCTGCCCGCCGACGTTCAGCTCGAAATGGTGCGCACCATCCCGGGCCTGGAGCACGCGAACATCCTTCGACCCGGATACGCGGTGGAGTACGACTTCGTTTTCCCCACACAACTGCACCCTTCCCTGGAAACCCACCGGGTCAAGGGACTGTACCTCGCAGGCCAGATCAACGGGACATCGGGGTACGAGGAAGCCGCAGCCCAGGGATTGCTCGCAGGCATCAACGCGGTCCGAAACTTGCGCGGCGAGCCTCCAGTGGTGTTGTCCCGATCCCAGGCCTACATCGGTGTCCTGATCGACGACCTGGTAACCAAAGGAACCGAGGAACCCTATCGCATGCTCACCTCGAGAGCGGAATACCGCCTGCTCCTGCGAGAAGACAACGCGGACCAGCGACTCACTCCCATCGGGCGAGAGATTGGACTGGTATCGCCAGAGACCTTCGCCCGTTTCGAGCGCAAGATGGAAGCCATCCGGAAAGCACGTGAGACCGTGGAAACCCACCGCCTTCGCCCCAGCCAGGAACTGGATCGCTACCTCGAGCGCATCGGACTCCCTCCCCTGCGCCAGACCATGCGCCTGTCAGAATTCCTCAGGCGGCCTGCTGTCACCATCGAGGCTTTGCTCCCCCTCGCCCCGGACCTCGCAGCCGTGCCCGTGGACAGCCTCGAGCAAGTCGAGATCGAGGTCAAGTATCATGGATACATCCGTCGACAGGCCGAACGGGTGGAACGGGAACGGGCACTGGAAGCACGGACCATTCCCGAAGATATCGACTACTGGAGTATTCCCGGTCTCTCCACCGAGGTGCGGGAAAAGCTCTCTCGAGTCAAGCCCGTCTCCCTCGGGCAAGCGGCCCGCATACCGGGCGTCACACCTGCCGCCATCTCCATCCTTGCCGTCATGTTGAAAGGAAGAGGCCGGATTCGCCCTCATCCAGTCGAACGGCCCGGCTCTGCACCTCCTTGAATCACGCCGGCGGTTTTCCCTTGCTTTTTTGGCCGCCCGAAGGACAATGGGGGTTCGCGGGCGAAGTCGCAATCGCACGCCTTTCGGTCGCCGTCCCCCAGGCCGACGTGGAGCCGATTCCCCGTGGCCTGCGCGTCCCGGATGGCCCCGAAATCGGCGTCAGCTCGGAAACCCTGTCGATGTCACGCACCATCGCCGTCGCCAATCAGAAAGGCGGAGTCGGAAAAACCACCACCGCCATCAACCTGTCCGCAAGCTTCGCGGCCCTTGGGAAACAGGTCCTCCTGGTCGACGTGGACCCCCAGGGAAACGCCACCAGCGGGGTCGGGGTCGCGCGGGCAGACCTCCAGGCCACCGTCTACGAGGTGCTCCTCGGCTCAGCTCGCCCCCAGGACGCGCTCGTGCGTACCGGCGTTCCCCGCCTCGACCTCCTCCCCGCCAGCCGCGACCTGGTGGGCGCAGAGGTCGAATTGATCGCCGCTCAAGGACGCTCCAGAAGACTGCGGAGCGCACTCGAACCACTGCGTGAACGCTACGACTACATCGTGCTCGACTGCCCTCCCTCGTTGAATCTTCTGACCGTCAACGCGCTCACTGCAGCCGATTCCGTGCTCATCCCCCTCCAGTGTGAGTACTTCGCCATGGAGGGGCTCGCCGAGTTGATCCGCACCTTGAAATTGGTCAAGACGCGCCTCAACCCTCCCCTGGAGCGGGAGGGGATCCTGCTGACCATGGTGGACCGGCGAAATCGGCTTGCACAGCAAGTGGAGGCTGAAACACGAAGACTGTTCGGCCCGCTCGTGCTGGACACCCGGATTCCGAGAAACGTGCGGCTGAGCGAGGCGTCCAGCTTTGGAAAGCCGGCCTTCCACTACAGCGTTCGGTCTCCAGGAGCACAAGCCTACATGGCTTTGGCGCATGAGTTGTTGCGTCGTCATGGCGCCGTCGCCCCGGGGCCGGGACGGCGGAGGTCCGGGCGAGGCGAACGGTTGAAACGTGACCGGGTTTCCGGAGGAAGGGAATGAACTGAACATGGCAAGGCGACAGGTATTGGGTAGGGGGTTGGCGTCCTTGATCGCCGACGACATCGAGCCGGGGGCCGGGTCGGGTGACGGGCAAGTCACGGAAGTGGACATCGACCTGGTCGACCCCGGTCCTTTTCAGCCCCGAACTCGGTTTGACGACCGGTCTCTGGCCGAGTTGGCTGCGTCCATTCGAGCGAGTGGCGTGTTGCAGCCCCTGGTCGTGCGTGGCTCCCGGGGTCGCTACGAGGTCATCTGCGGCGAGCGCAGGTTGCGGGCTGCCCGGATAGCGGGTCTGACCCGGGTCCCGGTGATCATCCGCGACGCCACCGACTCCGAGGCGCTCGAACTCGCGCTGGTCGAGAATGTGCAGCGGGACGACCTGAACCCGATCGACCTCGCCATGGCATTCGAGCGGCTGCAGGAAGAGTTCGGATACACGCAGGAAGAGGTAGCGGCCCGGGTGAGCATGGACCGAAGCACAGTGGCCAACCACTTGCGGTTGCTCCGTCTTCCCGAGGAAGCACGGGCGTTGGTGGCGGAGGGCACGGTGTCGATGGGTCATGCGCGTGCGTTGTTGGCGCTCGAGGAAGCAGCGTTGCTGGATGCGTTGCGAGTGGTTGTGGAGAAAAAGCTATCCGTTCGTGAGACGGAACGCCTGGTTCAGAAACTCAAGCGTGCCGGGCAGCCTCGCGGTACCTCCAGGGTGGAAGGCCGGGGTGAGGTGGATGTGGAACTCACGAGCGTGGAGCAGCGGTTGCAGCGTCGTTTTCAGACCCTGGTTCGTATCCGTCGGACCAAGGAGGGGGGAGGAGAGATTCGTATCCGATATTATTCCCGGGAGGAACTGAATAGGATTCTGGACCTCATGCCGGTAGAGTAGAGGACCCTGGCAGGTAGAGACCAGTCACCGGGGCCCGGATGTGGGAACCGTGGCATTCGACATTGACAGAACGGGGCCGCTGTGCCAGTGTCGAGGGCGAGTGCCACGCTCTATCCACTCTGAGGAGCGTCCGGGCGCCGGTTGGATATTCCATCCGCTTCGGAAGGAGGCCGTTGATGAAGTTCTTGACGAAGGAATCGCAAGGTTACGGGCCACGCAGCGACGAGCCGAACCTCCCAGCCCGCTCCACGTCCGGGGACGAGGAGTCGTGGTCGAACCTCAGTGCGCTGCTCGGACGAGGGTGCGAGTACGAAGGGAAGCTGACCTTCGAGGGTACGGTTCGGATCGATGGCAAGTTCACCGGAGAGATTTTCAGTAACGACGTACTGATCGTGGGGGAAGGTGCGGAAATTCATGCCGAGATCGACGTGGCAGTGGTGGTGGTGAGCGGGAGTGTGAAGGGGAACATCACCGCCCGCAATCGCCTCGAACTGCACGCGCCCGCCCGCCTGGTTGGCAATATCGTCACGTCCACCTTGAGCATCGAGGAAGGTGCGGTGTTCGAGGGCAACTGCAAGATGGATGTCGGCGAGTATCGCCAGGCTTCGGCCGGGGAGGAGACGGCGTCGGTGTCGCCGGCGGCGGAGTCCACGGACATGGACACCTTTGACCTCTCGAGGTACGAGTCGAATTCCTGATGCGTCCTGTTGCGAAATCCCTTGACAAACAGGAAAGGCATGGGTAAATAGGTGCCTCTCAAAACAGGCGGCGTCAGCCGTTCGTCTGCGGTCGCAAACTATCAAGGTAACGCCTCATGCATCTCGAGCTGAACTTCTACATGGTTCTGGCACAACTGGTCCCGTTCCTGGTGGTGATGCTTGTGCTGAATGTCCTGGTTTTCAACCCCATGTTGAATATCCTCCAGGAACGGAAGCGGCGGGCTGAGGGGTACGCCACCGAGGCGGAGGCTTTGCGAGAGGAAGCCGAGAAGACCGGGCGCCTGATTGAAGAGAAGTTGGCGACGGCGCGGGCCGAGGCGGCGACTCGGCGTGCGCGTCTGGTGCAGGAAGCCACGGACGAAGGAGAACGTCTCATTGCTGCCGCGCGGGCCGAGGCGGACAAGGAGATGGCCGCGTTCCGGGAGCGACTGGCGCGGGTTCAGGCAGAGGCGTCGGCGGCGTTGAAGGCGCAGGCGGGCCCGATGTCTGTGGAGATCGCGTCGCGGGTTCTTGGCCGGGCGATCGCCTGAAAATCGGATCGAAACACATCATTGTCGGAGGGCAATCCGTGAGCATGTTCCCCCGATTGCGCGCCCGCTGGGCACTTCTGCTCTTTCCGTTTCTGTGGTCGATGGTCGCGGTTGCCTCGGAGCACGGGGGGGGCGGCGGGGGTGCGCCGCACCCTGCCTGGCAGTACATCGCGTTTCATGTCATCAATCTGACCATTCTGTTTGGTATCATTTACTTTTTTGCCAGGCGGAAGGTGAAGGATTTTCTGATTCGTCGGCAGGATGCCCTGCGGGATGCGATCGAGCAGGCCGAGCAGGCGAAGCGGGAAGCAGAGGAAATGAAGCGTGAGTACGAGCGACGGCTGGCCGAGCTGGACGGGGAGGTGGATGCGCTGAACCGGGAGGTGGAGGCCAAGGCGCGGGAGGAAGCGGCGCGCATCGTGGCGAACGCGGAGGCGATGAGCGAGCGCGTCCGGAGTGACGTTCAGCGTTTGCTGGATGATGAACTCAGCCGCGCGAGGCATCAGTTGCGGAGCGAGGCCGTGGAACTGGCGTTTGAGCTGGCCGAGCGTCTGCTTCGCGAGCGGATTGAGGAGTCCGATCAGCGACGCCTTGCCGAGGACTACTTGAAGCACGTGACCCAATCCACGGAGATTCACTAGATCATGCAATCCGGTAGCATCGCACGGCGGTATGCAAGGGCATTGATTGAGCTTGCCAAGGAGGAGGCGCTCGTGGAGAAGGTCCTGAAGGACCTGAATGACTTCGAGACCCTGCTGAGTGAGCAACCGATGCTGCAGGAGGTGTTGGCGCGCCGGTCCTTCACCTCGCGTCAGCAGGCGGGTGTGTTGAGCGAGGTTCTGGATGCCACTGACTTTTGCAAGTTGACCAGGCAGTTCCTCCTTCTGCTCGTGGAAAAGCACCGGATGGATATTCTGGATGCCATCGTCTACGAGTTCAAGAGGTACTACGACGAGTTGAAAGGATACGTCCGCGTAACCGTCGTATCGGCCACACCGTTGCCCTCGCGGTTCGAGCAGCAACTGATTTCGCACCTCGAGGCGGTGACGAAGCGAAGCGTCATATTGACCAAGGAGATCGACCCGGACATCATCGGCGGCGTCGTGACCAGGGTCGGCGATGTGCTGTTCGATGGGAGTTTGTCCACCCAGCTTCGGCGTATGAAGTCCGCATTGTTGAGTGGGTGACGCCGAGGTTCTGGTCTGAGTTGGCTCGTTTGACCTAACAACGATTGATTCTCGAGGACACTTCATGGACATCAGGGCAGAAGAGATTAGCAGGATCATCAAGAAACAGATTCGGGACTTCGATACCGCCGTGCAGGTCAGTGAAACGGGCACCGTCCTGTCCGTGGGCGATGGTATCGCTCGCATTTATGGACTCGAGAACGTCATGGCCGGCGAATTGGTCGAGTTCTCGAACGGCGTCCGTGCGATGGTGCTGAATCTGGAAGAGGACAACGTTGGCGTGGCGATTCTTGGGAGCGACCACGACATCAACGAGGGGGACGTGGTTCGGAGGACCGAGCGGATTGTGGAGATTCCGGTCGGCCCTGCGATCATGGGGCGCGTGGTCGACCCGTTGGGCCGCCCGATTGATGGGGGAGGCCCCATCAAGTCGGACCAGAGCCGTCGTGTCGAGGTGAAGGCGCCCGGTATCGTGTATCGGAAGTCGGTGCACGAGCCGCTTCAGACCGGGATCAAGGCCATCGACACCATGATTCCCATCGGCCGGGGTCAGCGTGAGTTGATCATCGGCGACCGGCAGACCGGCAAGACGGCCATTGCGGTCGACACGATCATCAACCAGAAGGACACGGATGTATTTTGCATCTACGTCGCCATCGGTCAGAAGCAGTCGACGGTGGCGCAGGTGGTGGACAAGCTCAAGCGCCACGGCGCGATGGAGTACACCTGTGTGGTGTCCGCGCCGGCCAGTTCGCCCGCGCCGTTGCAGTTCCTGGCGCCCTATGCCGGTGTGACGTTGGGCGAGTACTTCCGGGACAATGGGCAGCATTCGCTGGTTATCTATGATGACCTGTCCAAGCACGCGACCGCCTATCGTCAGTTGTCGCTGTTGCTGAGACGGCCGCCTGGCCGGGAGGCGTTTCCCGGGGACGTGTTCTATCTCCATTCCCGGCTGCTGGAGCGCGCCGCCAAGATGAGCGACGCCAAGGGGGGCGGGTCGTTGACCGCACTTCCGGTCATCGAGACTCAAGCCGGTGACGTCTCCGCCTACATTCCCACGAACGTGATTTCCATCACCGACGGGCAGATCATTCTCGATACCGACCTCTTCAACTCGGGTCAGCGGCCCGCCATCAACGTGGGCCTGTCGGTCAGCCGGGTGGGTGGGAACGCTCAGATTCCCATCATGAAGAAGATCGCCGGGTCGTTGCGATTGGACCTCGCGCAGTATCGAGAGAAGGCTGCCTTCGCGCAGTTCGGATCTGACCTGGACAAGGCCACCCAGGAATTGCTCGCCACAGGAAGCCGGCTGGTAGAACTCCTCAAGCAGCCTCAGTATCAGCCGCTGCCGGTGGAGAAGCAGGTCATGGCCATCTACGCCGGCGTGAAGGGGTACGTTCGAGACTACCCCGTGGGGTCGATCCAGAAGTACCACGACGAACTCCTGAGCTTCCTCGAGTCCAACCACCCCGAAGTGCTCCAGACGATTCGGGAAAGGAAGAAGCTCGACCCGGACGTGGAAGAGATGATGAAGCGGGCGCTGGACGACTTCAAGGCTGTGTTCACCCCCTAGTTGGAGGACGCGATGGCCAGTGACCTGAAAGCCATCCGCAAACGTATCGCGAGCGTGAAGAACACCCGGCAGATCACGCGGGCCATGAAACTGGTGGCCGGCGCGAAACTGCGGCGGGCGACGGACGCGGCGTTGGCCGCGCGGCCGTACAACGAGAAGCTGAACAGCCTGATGGCCGACCTGCTGTCTCGAACCGAGGACCGGTCCAACCCCCTGTTCCGAGCTCGGGAGAAGGTGCAGCGGGTTCGGATCATCGCCTTCTCCGCCGACCGAGGGTTGTGTGGCAGCTACAACGCGAATGTGGCCAAGTTCGTGGACGACATGGTGGCCAAGCGGGAAGGGTGCCAGATCGAGTTCGTGGTGGTCGGCCGCAAGATCGCCGAGCACGCGCGCCGGACCGGGTACACGGTGGTGGAGAGTCTGTCCGAGATCACCCCGGCGCAGGTGGAGGTGACCGCACGCAGCTTGGCGCTTGACGCAGTGCGGGACTTCGAGTCTGGCAAGGTTGACGAGGTTTACCTGGTGTACCAGCGCTTCAAGTCGGCCATTTCACAGGTGGTGGTGAGCGACCTGCTTCTTCCCCTGGTCGTGCCTGAATCCCCGGATTCGGAACAGGAAGCCGAGGAGAACCTCGTCGACTTCATCTACGAGCCCTCCCAGGGCCGCGTCATCGACGCCCTGCTCCCGCAGGTCGTGGCCAACCGGGTCATGAAGGCGTTCCTGGAGGCCACCGCGAGTGAGCACGCCGCCCGGATGACGGCGATGGACAACGCGACGCGAAACGCGAGCGAGCTGATAGACAAGCTGACCCTGGCCGCCAACAAGGCCAGGCAGGCAGCCATTACAAAGGAACTCGTCGAAATCGTTTCGGGTGCAGAAGCACTCTGACCCTTTCGGAACGCACACGTGGAAGGAGCCTGAGAACATGGAGATGAACATCGGGCGGATTACCCAGGTCATCGGTCCTGTAGTGGACATCCAGTTTGATCCGGACAAGCTACCCGACATATACAACGCCATCAAGATCACGAATCCAGCTATCTCGGATAGCAAGTGGAACCTGGTGGTCGAGGCCGCGCTTCACCTGGGCGAGAATACCGTTCGGTGTGTGGCCATGGACACCACGGATGGTCTGAAGCGCGGCATGGAAGCGTGGGACACCGGGGAACCCATCACCATGCCGGTCGGGCGCGAAACCCTCGGTCGGATCCTCAACGTGGTCGGCGAGCCTGTCGACGAGCTGGGTCCGGTCAACACCTCGAAGCGGCTCCCCATTCATCGACCACCGCCACGGTTCGTCGACCAGGATGTGTCCGTGGAGGCGTTTGAGACCGGGATCAAGGTCATCGACCTGCTCGAGCCGTACACTCGAGGTGGCAAGGTCGGCCTGTTTGGCGGCGCCGGTGTGGGCAAGACCGTGATCATCATGGAGCTGATCCACAACGTGGCACTGAAGCACGGTGGTTTCTCCGTGTTCGCGGGTGTCGGGGAGCGCACGCGTGAAGGCAACGACCTCTGGGTCGAAATGACCCAAAGCAAGGTCATCACACCCGGGGACCCCGAGAATTCCCGGGCCGCGTTGGTCTATGGTCAGATGAATGAGCCTCCCGGCGCCAGGGCTCGGGTCGGCCTGTCCGCCTTGACCGTGGCCGAGTACTTTCGGGATGAAGAAGGCCAGGACGTGCTGCTCTTCATCGACAACATCTTCCGGTTCACCCAGGCCGGCTCTGAGGTCTCCGCACTCCTCGGCCGCATGCCCAGCGCGGTGGGATACCAGCCGACACTCGGAACCGAGATGGGCGAGCTGCAGGAGCGCATTACCTCCACCAAAAAGGGCTCCATCACCTCGGTCCAGGCCGTGTACGTCCCGGCAGACGACCTCACGGACCCTGCACCGGCCACCACGTTCGCTCACCTCGACGCGACCACGGTGCTGTCCCGTCAGATCGCAGAGCTGGGTATCTACCCTGCTGTGGACCCGCTCGATTCCACTTCTCGGATTCTCGACCCGCAGGTCGTGGGGGTGGAACATTACACCACCGCTCGAGAAGTGCAGCAGATCCTTCAGCGGTACAAGGACCTCCAGGACATCATCGCCATTCTCGGTATGGACGAGTTGTCCGAGGAGGACAAGTTGACCGTCGGACGCGCCCGGCGATTGCAGCGCTTCCTGTCCCAGCCCTTCTTCGTGGCCGAAGAATTCACCGGCAGGCCCGGCGTCTACGTGGAGCTGAAGGACACCATTCGGGGATTCAAGGAGATCATCGCCGGAAAGTACGACCATCTGCCCGAGCAGGCTTTCTGGATGGCCGGTACCATCGAAACGGTGGTCGAACGGGCCAAGGAGATGGCGGGCGAGTGACACGCGCGGAGTTCCCATGAGTGATACCTTTCAGGTGGCGTTGGTGACTCCCAATGCCGTGATTGCAGAGATCGATACCACGGAGTTGGTCGCAACCGGGGAACTCGGGGAGTTCGGCGTGCTCGTCGGCCATACCGAGTATCTGACCATCCTTCGACCCGGAGAACTGCGCCTTCATCAGGAGCGAGGTGTGGCGCGGTATGCGGTCGGGCGGGGGTTTGCCGAGGTGGGCCCGAACAAGGTGACCATTCTCGCAGACACCATCGAAGAGGCTGACGCACTCGACGCCCCCGCGATCGAGCAGGAACTCGAGCAGGATGTCGAGCGGTTGAAGGAACATATGCCCGGGGATGACGAATACCCGAAGTTGGTGGACCGGATCGAGCGCAATCGTGCACGGTTGGCCGTGGCCAGGAACAGCGGGACCTGACAAGTGCAACGGACAGGTCCCTGGCCGGTTCATCCCCGGGTATGTCCTGCCGACGCGCACGGCGCATTGGTGCTGGTTGTGTCTTACTGAACAGCTCGAGCCATAATTTGGGTCTGGTTTTGACCCGAGGAGGGATAGAGGTCGTGAAAATCAAGAAAGCCTCTCGTCGTCGCAAGTGTAGCAGGCGCAAGGCCGCGTTGGCCGCCAAACACCGGAAGGCCAGGAAGCGGGTGGCCGGCGAACTGAGAAAGAAGCGGAACGGTCGGCTCGGATTCTGAGCCGTCCTCGTCCACGCCTTCCTCGGCGCGCGTGATGACGTCGTCCGGCTCGGTCGGGCCTCTCCTCAACCGTTGACCTTCCTCTCGAGAGCTTCTCGCCGCCGTGGTGTCCTCTTCCTCATACCCATCACCAGAAGAGGCGACCGCCTTCAGGGGCGGGTCGGTGCGTCCGGATTACTACGTTCACGACTTCCTCCTTGTTTTGGACACAGTGCTTGAGCGAGACGAGCACCTCTTTTTTCCGGCTGAACTCGAAGTGTTCTACCGGATCCGTACACTACCCCGCCACGAGTTGCGCCTCCTGGTGCGCCTGTTCAATCGACGACGCCTGTTCGTGCGGGTCGACCGACTGCACTATGCAGACATCCCGGTGCTCCACCAGGTGCTCGAGTCCTTGGATGCCCGGGGGTTGGTGAAGTTGTTTCTGGCTGGTCAGGGAGAAGCTGGGAGGAACGGCGATGACCCGGTGTGGACGGACGAGGACTTCAAGGCGGCCCTCAAGGCCTACACGGTGCCGGAGTTGGCACGGGTTGCCGGCTTGGCGCCATCGCGCACCCTGCGCCGAACTCAGGTGATGGAGGCTGTGGACTCGTTGGGTCGAAAGCAGGCGATGGAAGGGTTGCTCGCCGAAGGTGGACTGGTGTCCGTGGTGCACAGGGACCTGCTGAGGCGGGTGCAAAGATTGTTCTTTCTCAACAGCAGGCAGGACCCGGGCACCCTGGTCACCGTGGATCTGGCTCTGGTGCGTTTCCCGTCGTACAGAGTTTGGCGTACTGGACCGGTGTTTCCCGATCGACGTAGCTTTGATGCCTTTCTCGAAGCCGAGGCCTTGCGTGATACCTTCGAATCCGCGGTCCATTCTCGGAACGAGCCTGCTGCGGCTGCAGCGGGAAAACAGGCGTTCGTGCGATTTCTTGACGCAGAAACCAGTGCTGCGGGGTTCCTGGAACGGTTCGAGGCACGATACGTGCTCGCTGGTACGGCACTTGCTTTCGTCCGAAGGTGTGAGCGGACGCACGGAGCAACAGAGGCCGCAACCATGTATGAGCAGTTGCTGCACGCCGGGTTGCCAGGGCGATATCGTGGGCGTGCGTGGCGTCGATTGGCGCTGCTCAGAGAGCGACAGCACGATCTGGCCGGGGCCCTTGCCGCGTGTGCTCGTGGCCTCGACGAGCAAGGCTTGCGTCGTGGAGACCGGGTTGACCTCGTTGCACGTTCCTCGCGCATTTTGGCTCGGGCGTCCAGGCAGGGCAGGAGGGTAGCAGGGGCGTCTGGGCACGAAGACGGGACGACTCGGGGAGGCAGCCGGGGGCTGGATGGGGCGATCGGGGATGGAAGGGGTTCCCGGGAGGTGGTGGTGCAGCGTCCCATCGTGGCCAGTGGGCGGGGGCGGCGCATGCTGTTCGAGGATGTCGATGGACGTGCGCAGGAGGTTGAGCAGTTGGCCCTTGCTGCGTACCGTGCGGCCGGGGTTGACGGTGTGGTAAGCGAGAACCAGTTTTTTACCACACTGTTTGGAGTGTTATTCTGGGACATTCTGTTTGCGCCGATTCCAGATGTGTTTCAGACTCCGTACCAGGACGCACCATTGGATTTGGGGACCGATGCGTTCTATGCCACGCGGCGGGATGCCATCGAAGCGCGTCTTCGGCAGATTGGGGAGGAGGGAGCCGGTGAGCGGATTCTGCGGGAGCATGATCGGCGGTTCCGGGGGGTACTGGCTCGAGGCGTCGCGTGGGAGCGGTTTTCCGAGGAAGCGCTTGCCGAGGGGGTGGTGCGTTTGGGGGGGAAGCGGCTGGTGGCGGTGCTTGGGCCGCTGGCGCGGGACTACCGGTCGTGGAGGCGAGGGCTGCCGGACCTGCTTCTTTGGCGGTCGGAAGGTGGTTTTGGAGGGGTGGGGTGCGGCGGGGAGTACTGGGCTGCCGGAGGATATGAGGTTCCGGGAGCGGACGTATGGTTTGCGGAGGTGAAGAGTCCGCGGGATCGGGTGGGTCCTCATCAGAAGGCGTGGATTGCAACGCTTCGGCGGGCGGGGTTGTGGGTGGAGGTATGTCGTGTTGTGGGCGAGGATTGTGTGGGAGCGGAGGGGAGGGCGGACGGTGGGGAGGGCTGAACAGTTGCAGTGAAATGGAAGTGGGGGGCGATGGAGGAGGGGGGAGGAAAAGCACGAAAGGGGTTGGCATGAGGTTCCATTCCCCCGCAATATAAAGATTGGGGGGAGAGTCTGCGTCGAGGCGTGCGAGGTGCTGGGGCGTGGCGGCAGTCGGCACAGGCGGTGGTGCGAACAGGAGTTCCTTTTGGCAGGGAGGAATGATGAAGCGTGTTCTCGTGCTCGGTGTCGTGGCGGCCCTGAGCTTGCAGGCGCACCACGGCTTTGGGTTCATGGAAGAAGGATTCAACGGCGAACCGATCGTTCGGAACGGTTTCACGAGGTGTCGTACCGTGGGCGGGCTTTTGGAGGCGGAGTACTACGGGTGCAATCCATGGCCTGACCACGATGCGAACTACTCATTCCGGGAGCGGGAGGACCAGGAGAAGAGTTCGGTCCATTACAACGCAACCGCGGCACTGGCGGTGGCTGCCGGGTTCAGCCCGTGCGCCGCCTATGTGCTGGCCCTTTTCGACCAGGCAACGGACGTGGCCACGGAGAGCGATGCACTGTTCTGGGCGCCGTTCTTGCCGGGAGTGGACATGGAGTCGTGCGAGGCATTGTTCGAGGAGGAAGGAGTGACACCGGCGATGGGGCTTGCGCGGATGGGAGCCTACATCGCCTTTGATTTTACATTCCGGGGTGCGAGCAAGGACACGAACGAGATTGCGCGGGAGAGCATGACGTTCCATTTCAATCCCGGGCTCGATGACTTTCTGACGGAACGCACCTATGTGAGCTGCGACCCGGATGATGACCGTGATCCGTTGCCCTATCCGGACCATGACGTGGTACCATTGTCGGACCTTTATGCGTGGGCGAGTTCGGATGTGAATCCGTTGAACGCCTGCCCTTACGGAGGCCCGATTGCGAACTACGATCCGGAAGAAGACGTAGGACCTGGCACCTTGGGGTCGTTTGGTGTGTTTCTCCATGCCTACCAGGACGCCTTTTCCCATCGCGACATGATAGACCGCGGGGTCCACGTCCACGTCAAAGGGAACTTGAACACACACAGCATTCAGGGGTTCGTCACCGGCCATTTCGCTGGTGAGTTTGGGGTGGATGAGATGGGCAGACTCGGCAACGGAAGAGACGGCAACCTGGTGAAGGTGACCACGCCGGCCGGCGAGTACCTCGTTTGGTTGCACTCGGAAGATACCTATGACGCGCTGGTTTCCTCCTATCAGAGAATGGTGGAGTGGCTTTATGACCCCGACGCCCCGGACCGGGTGGCCCGCTACGGGCGGCCAGGCGCCACCATATGTTCACTGGATGACGTGGAGTTGTTCGCCTACGAGTTCGCCAGCATTGCGAACTATGTGCCGGATGAGGGAGAGCCTTCAGGGGCCAGGCGGCGCTCAGAGATGGCCGATAGTCTGTTCTCGTCTCGAGACTGTTCCTGGGAGGTCGCCTGGTGAGCAAGAATCCTGGCGACCTGCTGCGAGAACCATCCTTCCACCACCCTAACCTTCACTCATCGACTTCATGAACGAACTCAAATCTTTCATCGATGGCGCGAATCGTATCATCTGGGCCACGCCTGCCGCCATGCCGGCGCTCGTCGTCCTGTTGGTCGGCACCGGTCTTTACCTGACGATTCGCTTTCGTCTGATCCAGATCTTCGCCTTCAAGCACGCCGTGCAGGTCATCGCCGGGTGGTATGACAACCCGGACGATGAAGGGGAGATCTCCCATTTTCAGGCCTTGACCAGTGCCCTGAGCGCCACCATCGGCATCGGGAACATCGCAGGAGTGGCCACGGCCATCCATTATGGAGGGCCGGGAGCGCTTTTCTGGATGTGGGTCACGGCCAGTGTGGGCATGGCCACCAAGTTCGCCGAGTGTACCCTGTCCCATCACTATCGAGAGGTCGCTCCGGACGGGACCGCTTCCGGTGGCCCGATGTACTACATCGAGAAAGGACTCGGTCGACGATGGAAGTGGCTCGCCGTCCTGTTCGCTGCCTGCACGGTGATCAGTTCCTTTGGAACCGGGAACTCGGTCCAGTCTTTTACCGTGGCCGACTCCATGCGGGCGGACTTTGGTGTGCCAAACTGGATCACGGGCCTGGTCCTGGCCTCGGTGGTGGCTCTGGTCGTCGTGGGGGGGATCAAGCGTATCGGGCGAGTCACTTCGCGCCTGGTTCCATTCATGTTTCTGCTCTATGTCGGGGGTGCCTTGGCGGTTCTGTTCCTCAATCTGGAGCGGATTCCCGAGACATTCGCCTTGATCCTGCGTCAGGCTTTCACCCCGTCCGGGGCCGTCGGCGGGGCGGCCGGATCCACGGTGATGTTCACATTGACGTGGGGTGTGAAGCGAGGGCTGTTCTCGAACGAAGCCGGGCAGGGAAGCGCCCCCATCGCCCACGCCGCCGCCCGGACCCAGGAATCGGTACGGGAAGGCGTGGTGGCGATGGTCGGCCCATTCGTGGACACTCTGCTCGTCTGTACCCTCACCGGCCTGGTCATTGTGGTGACTGGCGCATACCACTCGAGAGTGGAAGACGCGATCACCCTGGGCGCCGGCAGTGGTGTCACCGTGGTCGACACACGCACGGGCGGCGAACCGGTGGGCCGGAACGGAACCGTGGATCCCGATCGACTGTTCACCGGTCGTGTTCCCGTGGTCTCCGGCAAGCCCCAGGGAGTGGCCTTCGTCCGAAATCACAGTCGGGTCACCTCCGCTCGCCTCACTCTGGATTCGGAACCTTTGGACGGCACACTGGTGGTGGAGGCTGGCGCAGTGCAGTCGGTGCTGCGTGGCGCCCAGGTTCTGCAAGACGTGGTGCTGGAAGGGGAAATGCTCCAAAACGGCTCCCCCCTGACCGCCTTCGCCTTCCGCCGTGCCCTGGGGCATTGGGGAGGCTACATCGTGACCTTCGGGGTCCTGCTGTTCGCCGTGTCCACGGCCATCAGTTGGTCCTACTACGGCGACCGCGCCATTCGATATCTGCTGGGACCTCGAGCCGTGCTCCCCTATCGCCTGGTCTATATCCTCGTCTACTTCGTTGCCGCCCTCTTCCCTCTCGAGGTCGTGTGGGGATTCGGAGACGCAGCACTGGGTCTGATGTCCATCCCCAATCTCATCGCCCTGTTCGCGCTCAGTGGGGTTGTGGTCCGCCTCTCTCGAGACTATTTTGCAAGGACGCATGAGCGAGTTCGGAGGTAACCCGCACCGCCTGGCAACATGGGCGGCGTATGGCAATGGCAGGAGGACGTGAATGACGCAACCTGTCCTGGTGATGATTCGGCGACTGCGTGCCGGGGCACACATTCCCGAACGCCGGACCCCAGGAGCCGCTGGAATGGATCTGGCCGCCTGTCTGGACGCGCCTGTCCAGATCGACCCGGGCCGCAGGGCGCTGATTCCCACCGGGATCGCCATCGCGTTGCCGAAGGGGTTCGAGGCGCAGATCCGGCCGAGAAGTGGCCTGGCCTTGAAACACGGTGTGACGCTCCTCAATTCTCCAGGTACGGTGGATTCGGACTTTCGTGGAGAACTGCACGTGCTCCTCGTCAATCTGGGCCATACCCGCTACGAGGTCCGCAATGGAGACCGAATCGCCCAGCTCGTCGTGGCTCCGGTGTCCACCGTGGACTGGGACGTGCGTTCAGTCCTCCCCGAAACCAGACGGGCCGAAGGAGGATTCGGGCATACGGGTCGGTAGGTGACGCCCGCCCACCAGAGACATGCGTCTGGCCACATCATCCCGGGGGGGTAATGAGCAGATGGAACGAACGAGCAACGACATCGTGGTACTCCCGCTCGGGAGCGGAAGCAAGGGAAACAGTATTTTTGTCGGCACTCCCGCCGGCGGCGTGCTGGTGGACGCGGGGTTCTCCTTTCGAGCCACCCTGAAGCGGCTCTCCGAAGCGGGTATCTCCCCGGACCGAATTCAGGCCGTACTCGTCACCCACGAGCACCGTGACCACGTCGCAGGACTCGGACCGGTCGCCCGAGGCCTCGGGGTGCCCGTGTTCATGACCGAAGGTACCTACTGGAAACTTAGAGAGAAGCCCTCCACCCGCGATCTGCCCGAAACCGTCCGGATTTCCCCGGGAGAGTCCTTCGTGGCCGGGAACCTCCTCGTGGACCCGGTTCCCGTACCGCACGACGCCGCCGAGCCCGTCGCATTCCTCATGACCTGGGGAGGCCGCCGGTGGGCGATCGTGACCGACTTCGGATATCCGACCACCTTGCTGATCAACAAGCTCAAAGATTGCGACCTGGTCTTGCTCGAGGCAAACCACGACGAGGAGATGCTGGTGAACGGTCCGTACCCCTGGCCTCTCAAGACCAGAATCCGCGGCCGCTTCGGACACCTCTCGAATGTTCAGAGCGCCTCGCTGCTCGAGCGTATCCTGCATCCGGGGTTGAAGGGCTTGGCCCTCATGCACCTCAGTGAAACCAACAACCGCCCGGAATTGCCTTACGCCCTTTGCAGGCGAACGTTGGACCGGGAAGGAGCCGACAACATCCCGATTTTGGTCGCTTCCCAGCAGCGGCCGCTGCCCGGGTTGGGATTGGTGAGTGGCTGAGCGAGTGGGAAAACCGACTCCATCGGTGGATGAGACCAGGACCGGAACACCAGCCGGCCTCGAGCAGGATCGGTCCCCATGCTCCTCATGGAAAGACAAAGGAGGTGAACCATGATCGCAAGGTTCGTTTTCCGCCATTGTAGAATAGTTCAACGGTGATATAATACCTTTTCAGACAACTTAGGCCACGTCGGCAGGACTGGCGCGGCGAGCGAGGGGGTGGGGAGCAGGACGACGCGCGTGGCCCGGTACGGTACAGGAACCTTCCCTCGTTGCCCAAGGATGGATGATGCGAGACGTCGCACTCAGCTTATTGTTGGTACTGCTGGCAGGTCTGGTGGTTGCTTACTACATTTTCTTGAGAATTCCTTTCGAATACCAAGTCATTTCCTCGATTGTCCTGCTCGTCGCAACCATCGCTCTGGCACACTACCGCCCCGACCTGCGCCTGTTCATCGTGCTCATCAGTTCCACTGTCTCCTTGCGCTACATCGTGTGGCGCGCCACTCATACTCTGAATTTCTACACCGTCACTGATGCCGTCCTGGGCATGTTGCTCTTTTTCGCCGAGTGCTACGGTATCCTCATTCTCCTGCTTGGCTACTTTCAGACCGCCCAGGAGCACCGCCGGACGCCTGTCCCCCTTCCCCCGGATCCCGAGCGGTTGCCCTGGGTGGACGTGTTCATTCCAACCTACAACGAACCCGTGTCCGTGCTTCGACGCACCGCCATCGGCGCCATGTCGATGGACTACCCAAACAAGAAGGTGTATATCCTGGATGATGGACGCCGGGACGAAATGCGGAAGCTTGCCGAGGAACTGGGCTGTGGGTACCTGACACGTGCAGACAACAAGCACGCCAAGGCGGGGAACATCAACGCCGCATTGGCACGGACCAGTGGGGAGTTGATAGCCATTTTCGACGCTGACCACGTGCCGGTGCGGAGTTTTCTGCAGATGACGGTGGGGTTCATGCTGGAGGACCCGCGGGTGGCGCTGGTCCAGACGCCGCATCACTTTTTCAATCCCGATCCATTTCAGCGCAATCTGTTGGTTCAGGGTGTGGTGCCGGCCGAGCAGGAGTTGTTCTACCACATCATTCTGGTGGGGAACGATTTTTGGAACTCGGCGTTCTTCTGTGGTTCCTGTGCCTTGTTGAGGCGGAGTGCCTTGATGGAAGTGGGGGGCATTGCCCATGAGACCATCACCGAGGATGCCCACACGGCATTGAAGCTTCATGCCCGGGGATGGCGTTCCGCCTACCTGGCCATTCCTCAGGCCGCGGGACTGGCCACGGAACGATTTGCGTTTCATGTTCGGCAGCGCATGCGCTGGGCTCAGGGGATGGTTCAGATATTGAGGTTGGACAACCCGTTGTGGAAGCGGGGGCTGACCTTGCCTCAGCGTCTGAACTACTTCAATGCGATGATTCATTTCTTGTTTGGCATTCCGAGGCTGGTGTATGTGCTTGCCCCGTTGACCTATCTGCTGTTTGGAGCGCGGCCGTTGCGTGGAGATCCGTGGGAGATTCTGGCCTACGCGCTCCCCCACGTTGCGCTTGCCACGGTGGCCACGTCCCTGGTGTACCGAGGGTTCCGGCATGCGTTTTGGGCCGAGGTGTACGAGACAGCGATTGCGTGGCAGACGGCGGTGGTGACCACGTTGACGATGGTGGCGCCGCGCAAGGCCACGTTCAAGGTGACGACCAAGGGAGACGCTTTGCTGGAGCACCCCGAGTTCGACTGGCGGAATGCCCGACCGAACCTCCTGCTTCTTGGGTTGACGCTTCTCGGGTTGCTGGTGGCGCCGGTCCGGTATGCCTATGCGCCCATGGAGGGCGGGACGATCCTCCTGAACTCGATGTGGAGTCTGCTCAACCTGATCATCCTGTGCGCGGCCGTCCTGGTGGCCCTGGAGCAGAAGCAAGTACGGCGAGCGTATCGGATAGCCCGGGGCTTGAAAGGCCATGCCGTGCTGGCCGACGGCAGGCGGGTACCGGTGGTGACCGAGGATATCTCGGAGCTTGGATGTCGTTTCGTCTTGACGGAACAAGAGAGCGGGCTAGAGATTCACCGGGTGCGCTTGATTGGGACCCACGGTTTGACCCTGGATGTGGCCGTGGACGTGGTGTACAGGAGGGAAAGCGAGCGGGGAGCGGTATTCGGCGCCGTGTTCGTCGACCTCTCTCCGTCTGACAGAATGACGTTGATTCAGCTCATCTACAGTGCAGCGGATAGCTGGATCGATTTCGAGTCGCCGGACGAATCGGGGCTTCGCGGTATCCTCGAGGTCGTGGCGACTCCGTTTCGAGTCATTGGCTATTTCCTGATGGGCGAGCGCTCGAGCCGGTCGACGGCGGGTGCTCGGTAAAGGGCTCGAGGTTCCCGCAGCGGGGGCCTGGTGCATGAGGGGAGGAGATGGTCCACTGCCCTGTCTGTTTCAAGATTCTCGACGGCGGTGCAGCGCGTTGTTCGCGGTGCGGTTGGGCCGTGCCGGGCAGGGATGTGGAGGATCGTGGGGGTGTGGACGGAGAGGCCCTGGTGGGTCAAACGGATACCGGGGCAGCTCAGGACCGCATGCGGGTCGCCGTGAGGTGGGTTCGGGGTATCTTGATCCTGCTTCTCGTGCTCGTGCTCGTTGCCGAGTTTGCTCGAGTGCTCGTTGTCGAGAATCGAGCAGCCCAGGCTTCCTGGCGTGTTCAGTCGCAACTGGTTGGATGGCGCATGGACCGGCGAGCGGTTCTGAAGCGCGCGCTCGCCGAGTTGGCGGAACTCCATGCCGAATTGCTCGACCCCGAAGTGTGGAGCCAGGAACCGGCGCGGACCGAGGCGTTCCGGGCCGACTGGCGTCGCCGGCTGAATCGTGTCAAGGCCGCCTATCTCCTCACTGGCCAGGCGCGGTTTGGCGGTGCAAATGTGCGGGCCGAGGAGGCGTTGCACAATCTCGTCCTGTACCTTTCGTCCCTGGAAAGAGCCCTCGATACCCCAGATCCGGAGACGAAGCTGGAGTTGGAACGATCGATTGGCAGTGCGTTCCGCGATGCGGAGGCGTACCTGAGATAGTCAAGGGACCGCCAGAGGCGTGCCTCGGTGGAACGTGTCACGAGGGGCGGCCCGGTGAACCAAAGAGGGGAACATAGTGAGATCAGAGACAAGCACTTCGTTCCTGAACCGTTTTCTTGGTCCATGGCTCAGGGAGAGAGCGTGGTTCGCCACTTGCCTGGTGTTCCTCGCCTCCTCCGGTTCCGCTCTGGCGGCTTCCGAATTCGATGTCTGGTGGGAGGGCTCCGATGTCCCATGGGATCCCGCGACCGACAAGGTGGCCTCCGACTGGGGGGAGGCCGTCTGCTTCGACGGCGAGCATCCGGCCACGGCGACACAGTTCTACGATGCCGTGTTCGAGCATGACCTGTACGTGCAAACGGACCTGGTGTTGCCCGGGATTTCGAGCGTGCAGACGGTGACCTTTACCCGCCCCCGGCTTTGGGAACTTCGAGATGGGAGTGAGATTCGCCTGATCATCGAGCACTCCACCTCCCTGTTGCCCGAACGGTCGCACCTCACGGTGTATGTGAACGAGATCAACCTGGCATCAGTGCGCCTGGATCGGACGAACGCGTCGTCCACCGAGGTGAGGATCCCACTTCCGGTGTCGGCGCTGAAGGACTTCAACATTCTGAAGATTTCGGTCACGCAGCACTACACGGACGATTGTGAAGATCCGTTCGACCCGGCGTTGTGGACCAAGGTATCCCGCAGGTCCAGGATTCACTTCGCCTATCGGTGCAAGAAGGTCAATCCGGACCTCGCCCGGTACCCCTTGCCCCTGTTTGACCGCCAGGGATACGGTCCCACCGTGCTCCGCTACGTCCTTCCGAAGAACCCGAGCGCCGAGACACTGAACGCGCTCGGCGTGGTCACTGCCGGCCTGGGCCGTATCATCTCCTATGCACACCTCGCCATCGGCAAGCCGGTCCGAACCTTGCAAGAAGCCCGTGGCAACGTCATTCTGGTCGGGACGCCTCAGGAGAACCCGGAGATCGGAACCCTCCTCGGACGGGAGGTGGCTGAAACCGCAGCAGGAGAGGGGGTGGTCGGCCTGCTCCCCAACCCCTACGACCCCTACGCCGCCGTGCTGGTGGTCAGCGGGAGGGACCCCGCAGGCGTGGCTCTGGCCGCCCGCACGCTCGCCAGCGTTCGCCGGCACGAGGTGCTCTCCGGTCGCATCTCCATCGTTCGACATGAGGTGGACCTCCCCGCCCCGGGCAAGCGGGAGAGCCCCCGGCTGATTCCACCCGACCAGGACGAGTTTTCCATGCTCGACCTCGGATTGGAGGACCGTACGGTGAGAGGCTTTTTCGCCTCTCCTGTCCGGGTGGAACTCCGTGCCTTGCCGGACATGCAATTCTACGAACGGAGGCAGACCCTGCACCTGCACTACAGTTACGGGGCACAACTCGAAGGTCGCCTCTCCACGTTGGAAGTTCGCTGGAACAACGTCACCCTTCAGTCCATTCCGTTGACCAACCCAGACGGTGAGAATGATGTGTGGGTGGATGTCAACATCCCTGTTGCCGTGATGGCGCCGTACAACGACATCCAGTTCGTCTTCAACCTGTTTCCAAGAGGCTACGACGTCTGCACCACCAAAACCGACCGGCAACTTTGGGGCACCTTGTTCGCAGATACCAGCTTCTCCATGCCCCACTACTTCTGGGCTCCCATGCCCGAACTTGGCCACCTGAAGTACGAAATGTACCCGTTCGGGCTCTACCAGGATCTGTCTCGAACGGCCATTGTACTGTCTGACAGCCCGGAGGAAGCCGATTTCCTGGCGGGAATCGCCTTGGCCGCTGAGCTTGGGCGGGCCACTGCGGCCGACAGGGTCGCCTTGACGCTCGCCCGGTCGAGCGAGCTGGGAGACTCTGCCAAGCGTGACAGACACCTGATCATCGTCGCCTCCGGGCGACCGAATGCACTCCTGGATGCTTTGCGGTCGCGGAAGACCCTGAGCCTGGTGCCGGGCGAGAAGACCCTTCGGGAATCAGGCAGGGGGGATGTGCTGAACGCCCGCGATCCCAACAATTTCGGCACCCTGGAGCAGGTGCTTTCTCCGTTCGGTGGCAGCGAGAAAACGGTGACCGTGGTCCAGGGGTTGACCGAAAAGTATCTCAAGGACGCCATTCGCTTGATGACGGACATGCGCGTGAGATCCCGGTTGTCGGGCAACGTGGCCCTTGCCGCCGGAAGCCAGGACGTGGTCTCGTTCGATGTGGGAGAGAAGGCGAGTTTCGGCAGCAAACCGATGACTGTGGCGCTCCAAGAGCAGGGGAGGAACAACTACTGGCTGGTGATCCTCTTGCTCTTCGTCGCCCTGTTCCTCATCTACCTGTGCCTGCGGTATCTCCTGGCCGTCTACCATCGGCGACACCATGATGACGGAGGGGACGACGGGGACGACGGCGCGGGCGGGGGTGGGGACGGAGGAGGGGGCCGGTCCGGACGTGACGAAAGAGACCGGACAGAACGTGAGGTGACAGAGCTTCATCCTCGAGTGGCACAGCCCGGGATGGTCAAGACCACCGAACTGGTTTCAGCGGGGGGCACCCCGCGGGACGAGCGCGCTCCGGTCGGACCCGCGGCAGGGACCGAGCGGGAGTCGACGAAAAGGCTGGAGGGGGAGGTGAAGCCGCGCCCGCAGCGACGGTTGCCCCCCCGCCGAACGCCTGAACGCTGACTAGTGGTTGGGTTTCTGTCTGTTCTGGTTTGGAAGATCCAGGGCCTGGCGGTAGAGATGAAGTCCGAACCAGGCCCAGTTCTGTGCGTAGTAATCGGCCGGGTTACCCCAGAGGCCGTCGTGGTAGGCGGTGAGCAGCCTGGAGTGGAGCAGGCGGCGGGCCTCGAGGGGGTCCAGGAGGGTGAGTGCGGGGAGATAGGCCCCGTACATGCCCACGTAGTCGTGGCACACCAGCGGGATGCCGTCGGCGGTGATCACGGCGGGGAGGTGGTGACGAAGCAGCCAGCAGCGGCGAAGCCAGTCCATGGTCCGGAGAGTCTCGAGTGCGCGGGGATCCTGGTGGTACACGTAGTCGGCAGCGAGGTTCCAGAGGACGCGGAACGCATCGTATCCGAAATCGCTGGATCGGTCATGGAGGTCGGAGGCGATGGTGATGAGTCCGGTGGCAGGGTCGATTGAGCACCAGTTGGTGGGTAGGCCGGTCTTGGATCGGCATGCAGCGATAACCTGGTAGGTGGTGTCCACCAGGGTTTCCCAGGGATGGACGGAGTCGATTCGAGCGAACGTGCGGTACGCGGTGGGGAAGTAGTAGGAGGGGTTGATCCGCATGGGGCCGTCGGCGATGGGCCAATCACCGCCCATCACGAATCGTGTCCCGCGGATGACGCGGGTCTGGAGGGTCCAGATGTCGTTCAGCAGGGCCACGGCGCGGGCCAGGAGGTCGGGCCTTTTCCAGCGTTCGCCGGCCGTGATCAGGGCGAGGGCGATGATCTCGTCGGCGTCGGTGGCGGAAGTGCGGTCGTGAACGCCCCATGATCCGTCGTCCCGGGGGCCCCATTTCCAGGCGTGGAGGTGGTCGGAACGTATCCCGGCGTTCAGGTTGTGGTCGGTCCAGTCGAGGACGCGCTGGAAAGTGGCCGGGTCGTCCATCCAGGCAGCGCGGAGCAATCCGTAGGCCTGGCCCTCGGAGGTGGAGACGCCGTTGTCGTTGAAATCGATGACTCGTCCGTCGGCCTGGATGAACCGCTCCTTGTACCGGGACCAGCTCCTGGCGAGCAAGGTGTCGAGGGTTGTGCGGGTCGTTTGATCCGTTCCGGGCGGGGGGGTCGTCTCGGAGGAACCGGGCGAGGAGCCCAAGCCGGCGAACGCCACGATGGCGATGGCCGTTGCTGAGACGATTTGCCGGCGAACTGTGGGTAGGTATCGTGGATTCATGGAACCCTCGAACGAATGGCCGCGGGGCTCGGACGTTCCGGCATGAACGGACGCACACCGAATTCCCACCGGACCGGGCACTTGGATGTCGGACCGGGCACTGGCGAGGTTACATGAGTCGGGTTGGAACGGGCAACAGATTTTCGAAGGGTTTGCATGGCAGGGGAGGGGGCGCCCTGCTCTGGCTGCTGGCCGTAATGCTCCTGTTGGGGTGGAGGGCTCCTTCCCGGGCCGAGGCCGGGGACACGGAACAGGGCACGCCGATCGACGCCTGCCAGACCGCCGGAGAGAACGCCCCGAACAACGCCCTGGAAAAGGCGAACGCCGCTCTTTCCACCGACAGGTCCGACGTCGCCGTACGTCTGCTGCGCGGCCTGGCCGCAAGGTATCCCGGGGACATTCGCGTGCAGTATTACCTGGCTCGAGCCGAGCAGGGCGCGGGAGATTCTCTCCGGGCCGTGGCCGCGGCCCAGGCGGCCCGGGCCATCGACCCCAGTTGCCGGCCGGTACTCAATCTGCTTGGAGAACTGCTCGAGGCGGCTGGAGAACACGAACGGGCGGCCGGGCTGTATGCTGATGCCGTGGAGCAATGGCCTGAGGACGCCGAATTCCGTCAGGCGCTTTGTCGCGCCCGGATTGCCGCTGGTGCCTTGGAAGAAGCGGACCGGTGCCTGGAAAAGCTGGTCGAGGTGCGTCCTGAGGACGCCGAGGTGCTGGCCATGAGGGCCGAAGTGAAGGGGTGGCTCGGCGACGCTGCAGCAGCAGTGGAAGGTTTCTCGCGCGTGGTCGCTCTGGACGCCGGGGTCATGAACGGAGGACGGTATCGCACCTATGCCGACGCCCTCCGCATGGAAGGTCGGTTCGAGGAAGCCATCGCCCAGTATGACCGCGCGTTGCAGAGCACTCCGAACGACCGGAGCGCTCGTGTCGGCCGGGCCTATGCGCTGCTTGGAGCAGGCAAGGCGTCGCAGGCGGTCACGGCGTTTCGCAGGCTCATCGATTCCGCCCCCGGAGATCTCGAGGTCATGGCCGGGCTTGCTCGAGCGTTGCAAGGCGCCGGGCGGACTGACCAGGCCGTTGCCGCTTACCAGGCGGCCCTGGCCCTGGCTCCGGAGGACGCTGTATTGCGGAGAGAAGCGGTACAGGTCACGGCCTCCCTGGAAGACCGGCGGGAAACCGCCCTGGAACTGCTCGCACCGCTTCTCGAGCGCGATCCGGTCGACACCCAAGACCTGTTGCTCGAAGCCAGGATCATGTCCTGGATGCCCGGGCGGCGGAATGAAGCCCTGGCCGTGCTCGGTCGTGTATTGGCCGCCGAACCGGATTGCGAAGACGGCTGGCGCATCGCCCGCGACACCGTACTCTGGAGTCCGCCCTCTTCTGCCCTTGCTCCGTGGCTGGAGCGGGTACACGGTCACTTTCCTGGAGATCCGGAGGTGGGACGCCGTCTGGCCGCTGTGATGGCTCAGGATCCAGCTCGAACGGAAGAGGCCATCGCACTGCTTGACCGGATCCTCGAGATTTCACCTGGCGATGTCGAGGCCGAACTGCTGAAGGCTCGATTGCTCAGTACGCAGGGGAAGGACCATGCAGACCTGGCCGCCGGTGGGTACCTCCGCGCTGCCCGCCTGGCCCCTCGAGACCCGGACGTGCAGTGTCGGGCCGGACAGGGACTGCTGGCCCTGGGCAGGGCAAGGGACGCCCTGGAATGCTTCGTGAAAGGCCACACCATCGCCCCGGACAACGTTGAATGCCTCCTGGGTCGCGTCGACGCGCTCGCCGCCCTCGATCGATTCGAGGAGGCCGTTGTCCTCCTGACCGATGCGGCCGCGCAAGCCGGAACAGGGGAGGAACGAGCGCGTTTGGCCCGGCGGCTGACCGCGCTGAAGAATCGCCGCACACTCGAGGAGGCGAGCCGGCTGGAGCGCGAAGGGCGGTTGCAATCCGCCGAGACATTGTATCGGGAACTCCTGAAGAAATCCGACCGGGATGTGGATACCTGGATCCGCCTTGGCGCCGTATTGGCACGCCGGGGCCTGTTCGAGGACGCCCTGGAATGCTTTGAGCGGGCCTTGCGCCTGGACTCTCGCGCTGTTGGGGCGCTTCAGGGGGCTGCCGGGGCCTGTGTCGCACTCAGGCGCTACGACGAGGCCGCGAGGTTTGTGGAGCAGGAATTGAGCCTGGCCCCCTCGCAGGAGGCCCGTGCGTTGCGACAGCGGATCGACCGGTTGCAGCGAATCGAACGGGCCAGGGCGATGTGGGAGGAGGGCAAGCACGACGAGGCGCTGTCTGCGTTGGGAGAACTCTACCTGGCCTACCCCGACGATTCAGACCTGGTGCTGGCCTACGCCGCCATGTTGAAGGACGCCGGTCAGTTCGAGCCTGCTGCTGACGCCTATCTCAGGGCCACCACCCTGCTGCCCGGGGATGCCGGAGTGTGGCTGGCTGCTGCAACAACGTTGTGGGCCGCAGGGCGAAGAGCGGAGGCCAGGCATTGCCTGGTCGAGGCTGGCAAGGTGGGGGATCCCACCATCAGCCGCAAGGTGCAGGAGCAGCGCCTCCTGTGGGAGGTGGACGAGGCCGAACTCGAAAAATCCCGGAAGCAGTGGTTGAAAGCCGCGGAGCACTACCGGACCGCCTACCGCATGGCGCCGACCCGCGATTTCGTCCTCAAGGGAATCGGCGGATTGTACTGGAGCAACGGTCAGGTGGACCTTGCCAGCAAATTCTATGTGCAAGCCGCCACCCTGTATCCAGGGGACCTGGAGGCGAACGAATTGGCGGTTGAAACCCTCCTCTCGCAGGACCTGCCCGGCCAGGCGCTTGCCTTGCTCGAAACCAATCTCGAGACGGCTCGAACCCCCGAACTGGAGGCCCTGTACGAGCGCGTGAAGCTTGCGCGGGACCTTTCGGAGATCGAGGCCGCGTGGGCACGGGGAGAGCGAGCCCTGGCGGAGACCCTGGCCGCGCAGGTGGAGCGGACTTTTCCCGACAGTGCCGCCCCGCGCCTGCGTCTGGCCCACCTGTTCGCCATGCACGGCCACCACGTCGAGGCGGTCCGCTGGTACTACAAGGCGCTGGAACTGGACCCGGAAAACGATACGGCTCTCGTCGGACTGATTGCCAGCCTTCAGACCCTGGGCCGTTTCGTGGAGGCGGACGATTTGATCGCCCAGGCCAGGGTCCGGGAGCAGACCACCGGGCACGTGGTGGACGGCCTGGACCGGCTCGAGGCTGCCGGCCTTGCAGTGAAGGCCGAGGTGCTTCAGCGGCGTGGATTGAAAGCCGAGGCGCTCGAAGCCTATCGGCGAGCAGTGGAACTCGGATTTGCAGAGCCCTGGATGCTGCTGAACATCGCCCGATTGTATCAAGGAAACGACCAGCCGGGAGAGGCATTGACCATCTATGACACAGTGTTGGACTGGGACCCGGATCACGTCGAAGCGCTTCGGGGCAAGGCGTCCGCCCTGTTGGCACTGGACAGACTCGACGAACTGGAGCGCGTGCTCGGCCATCTCGAGGAGCTTGTCCTCCCCTCTCCTTCGGACGGAAGTCTTCGAGCTGAACTCATGAAGAAAAGGGGTGACCTGGAAGGCGCGCTCGCCCTGTATCGCCGGCTTCACGAGGCTTCTCCTGACCATGTCGGCGTTCTCCGGGGACTGGTCGGGTGCCTCCTCATCATGAATCGACCGGACGAGGTCCTCTCCCGGTTGAGCGAACACCTGGACCTGGTAGTGGATGACCCGGTGCTGCTCGAGGCCGCTGCAACCGCTCTGACCGCGTGCCGACGGAGCGACCTTGCCGTTCCGCTCCTTCGTAGACTGGATCGCTACTGGCCGACGCCCGCCCACGCGCAACAACTGGCCGACGCCTACCGCCTGGCTCATGTGGAAGCCGCGGAACGAAGCAAGGGAGCCGGAAACCTGTCGCGTGCCCGGTCCCTTTACCAGAAAGCCCTGAGCCGTTGGCCCGACGATGCCGACCTCTGGCGCGGCCTGGCCGGAGTGGAAGCGTCGGCCGGGCACTATGAACAGGCCATTCGGTACTATGAGAAGGCACTCGAGTTGGCGCCTGACGACCCGGTGGCGTTTGGCGGCCTGGCCTCGGCCCGCGCAGCCACCGGGATGTCCCTTTCGGCCATCGGCACGCTCGAGGACGCCTGGGAGCGGACGCCTCTGGTGGAGACCGGGTTGGCCCTGGGAGAACTCTTGGTGGGGCAACAGCGATACGCCGAGGCCCGGGAGGTGATCGTTCGGCTGGAGGAGATGATTCCCTCGGCAGAGTATCCGACGGGGCTGGTTGCCCCAGTGTCCGACGCCGGTGATGTCGCCGAACAGGGACCGGACCACTTCTTCGATACCTGGCGTCGTACTGCCAGGAGCACGCCGCCCCTCGAGAAACGATGTGTGCCGAGCGCCCCGCTCCCCGCCTGGTCCCCTGCTACCCCGGTGACCGCCCCGACCCCTTCAAACGAGGTGGAGGTGGCGCATACCGCGTCGGGTCGCGTGCTTATCCCGGACATCGCCCCGGAATTGCCGCTTCCATCCAGGGAAATCGGCACAGAAGCGGACAGCGCCCCTCGAGCGCCCCATGTGGCCGAAGGCCGGACCCGGTTGGACCTCACCCTGGTGGAGCAGTTGTTGGCTGGTCTGAGGCAAGACCCGGACGCCGTGGTCGCAGATGCCCTCGTGGAAGCACCAGGAGGGTGGGAGTCGGAGGCGGCGGCTCGAATGGACCTTCCCGGGGGAGCAGCAGACGAAGACGCGCCGTTCGTTCCCGATGTGGCGGGCTCGAGCGCGTGGGAAGAGTCCGGGCCGGTCGGTGCGAGTGCCCGGGCGCGATTGGAAGCCCTGAAGCGGGCGGTGGCCTGGCATACGGCACCCTGTCTGCGACTCGGTGGCTGGCTGGATGCCCGTTCGGGCGAGGTGGGGACGACAGAGCGAGTGGCTGCTTTTGGTGATCTGCGGTTCCGCTTTCAGCCTGCCGGGACGCTCTACTTCGAGCCGTTCGTCAGTCCAGGGATGGTTACCGACGGTGCTCATGCCGCACAGGGTGTCCGGGTCGGAGTCGGTCTCGGGCTGAGGCCCGGCCGGTTTGGTCTCGACGGTCGCATCGGGTCCAGCGCGCTTGGATTCCCGGGTGACCCCTACCCCGTCGGAAGGCTCGGGCTGAGCCTTCAGGTGGTCGACCGGGTTGGCTTTTCGGTGGAGGGAGCCGTGGAGCCGGTGACCGACACCTTCCTCTCCTGGGTGGGGTGGTTCGACCCCATCGCGCAGGTGTTCACCGGCAAGGTCTCCAGGAGCCGGTTGGGCGCCACCCTCGACCTGGGTCTCGACGGTCGCACCAACCTCTCGGTCGGGGGCGATCTGGGCCGGTACGTGGGGAGCCTGGTTGAGGAGAACACCTGGCGAAACGGCCGGTTGTCTCTCAATCATCGAATTCCTGTCGATGCGGGTGAGTACTTCCGTGTTGGGTTCAATGTCACCGCGTTCGGATTCGAGAAGCAACTGGACGGCTTCTCCATGCAACCGGCGCAGTACGAGCAACGACTCGGGGGGTATTTCAGTCCCCGGCTGTTCGTGGTGGCAAAGGCACGGGGCGTTTATGGCGAGACGGTGTCGGAGGGAGGCCTGGATTATCATGTGGCCATGGAGTTGGGCGGGCAATACACCGCATGCAGTGAGAGTCCGTTGTGTTCTCCTGGCATGAAGGCTGCCGTCCTGCTCGAGCTGGGGTTGTCCTACGAATTGAGCCCGGGACTGACTCTGGCAGGAACATACCTGTTTGATAATGTTGGGGCGAACTATCGGCATCAGCTTCTGGAGGTTCATCTCGAGAAGCGGTTTGGAATCCAGTGACGTAGCGTGGAGAGCGAGATGCCAGGCGATGAGACGACGGAGCGAGGCGAGTACCGGGATGGGGGAGCGAGCGGCTGGGAGTCCTCCCTGGAACAGGCCGTCCGGAACGGACGACTCCGAGCCGAGGAGAGTGCACCTACCATCGAGCTGACCATCGATTTCCTGGCCGGCCTGTACGATTCTTTCGTGTCGCCCGAGAGTGCCATGTACCAGGTCGGAGTGGCCTGGGGTCGTGCCCTGGGGGCTCGATTGGAGCAAGGGGCCAGTGCCCTGGGAGGCGATCTCAGTACCTTGCGGGTAGAGGACTTGCTGCTTCTCATTCAGGACGAGTTGACCAGGGCCCGCTGGGGGCGTGTCTCCTTTGACGTGGAGCGATACGCATCCAAGGGGATCATTCTGGCCACCCTGATGGCCGGTCCTGCTGCGGTGCTCCCCGAGTCGGTGGCGGTCGGTTTCGTGGCACTGACCGCCGGATTCCTGGGGGGCGTGGTGGGACGGGTGACCGGACTCCCCATGGAGGGAACCGGCAAGCGATTCGAGCGTGGAGGGGTCGTGCTTTCCGAGATCGTGGTCGGACACGAGGCCCGAATTTCGCGCGTGCGGACACACCTGTCGGAGGGCCTTGGATGGCACGAGGCGCTGGCTGCCGGGTAGTGCAAATCAGGTCCAGGCAGGACCGCGTTCAGACCGAGGAGGTCCACCTCGACGTGGTCGAGGGCAGGGCTCGAGACCCGCGGCGAGGAGCGGTGCGGGTACGGTTTGGGTTTTCAGGAGACACGTCGTGGTTCCGATCTCGAGGGGGCGATGCCGGGGGCCACGGCTGGTCGTTCCGATCGAGTGTCATCGAATCGACAGGGAGGGTGACGTCGTGAGGGATGAAGTGGTGACCATGCAGGACAACGGACTACTGCCGCCCTATGGTGTCGACGACATCAAGGCGGTTCTCCGGCGGTACGGGATTTCCCGATTCGAATATCATATCTGGGGGGCGGAGGCGCAGGACTCCGGATGGGAAGGCGGGCAAGAGCCGGGTGAATTCCGTTCAGCAGAGGATTTTTTTGCGAGACCACAGGAGAGGGCGATGGAGGGGGCGGAGGAGGCACTGCGGGACGAGGAGAGCAGCAGCCTGCGCACTGCCGAGAGCGGGTGGCTGGAGACCCGGAGCGCCAGGGAGGAGGAATCGATGGCTGCGACCGAGCAAGGACCGGTGGCCTGGGACCCCCCGGATGACCTCAAGGGGGCGCGTTTGCCTCTGTTCGACACCATGGAGGTTCCAGCGGCAGTGATTTCGGCACTACAGGCGAGCGTGCCTCGAGCGACTGTGACCGAGGTTGGAGACGGGGAGACAGTGCCGTTGGACTCCCTGGCTGACGTGCCGGCTCAGGGACCGTCGAGGGGGGGTGGGCTGGTATCGGGTCAGCGAGACGGCTTGTTCCAGGCGCCGTCGCAATCCCCGCGTGCTTCCGATCCTCCGGCGTCCTCCCTGATTCAGTTTTTCTTGAAAGGCGTAGAAGATGAGCAAGCCTCTTGACGGTGTGCTGACAATCGTATCTGGATCGGGAGGGGTGGGGCGATCCACGCTGGCATTGAACATGGGGGCGGAACAGGTCCGAGAGGGGGCTCGAGTTTTGTTGGTGGACCTGGACCCGCGGGGTGGACTCTCCCTGATGGCAGGGGTTGGGACTGCGGCGAACGAGGCGGGCGTGGTGGGAGCCTTGAACCGACCGGACCATCCCCTGGCCTTTGTGGTTCAGACCGATTATCCAGGTCTGGCCGTACTGCCTGCCGGGCCCCCAGCGAATCGGGGTGCCCTGCGGGGGCTCGCCTCCAACGCCGAGACCATGGTCCAGCTCGTCTCTCGATTGCGAGAATGGTTCCACTCCGTGATCCTGGACGTCCCATCGGGAACCGGCCCCGTGGTTCAGGCCGCCCTCTCCGCGTCCGACATCGCGCTCGCTTGCGTGGTGCCCGAACCCCTCCCGGTTCGCCTCCTCCCCGATGTGCTCGAGACCATCGCTTCCACCCGTGGCCACGACGGCCCGGTCGCGTTTGCCGGCATTTGTCTCAATCGCGCCAACGTGGAAGCCCCCTTCTTCGACCACATCGTGCGTGAGTTGTCCCGTTCTTTCCCCGAACTCGTCCTCGAAACCGTGCTGCCGGAAGACCCCTGGTTCATCGAGGCGGCCGCTCGAGCGCTCCCTCTCCCCTTCCTGATGCCGGAAGCATCCGGATCCATGGCCGTTTTTCGCCTGATTGAAGAAGTGCGCGATCGCCTGCTTGGGTAACCTGGTTTCCCAGGTGCCGGGCTGCGAACGCTTGATAGTCCAGGTATCGGCGGGCTATAATCGGTCCGCTGTCCTGTACCGTGTTGGGGTGTGGTTTGACGCTGGAGTGACCCAACGATGAAGAATGTGATCGGGATCGATCTTGGCACGACCAACTGTTGCGTGGCGATCATGGTGGATGGCCGGCCCAAGGTGATCGAGGACGAGAAAGGATACAACATTCTTCCGTCCTACATTGCGATGAAAGGGCCCAACAAGTTCATCGTGGGTCACGGTGCCAAGGCCCAGGCAATCTCCAATCCGCAGAATACGCTCCGGGCGGTCAAACGGCTGATTGGAAGGAAGATCAACACCCCGGAGGTGGCAGAAGCGCGGAAGCGCATGGGGTTCGACATCATCGAGGGACCCAACTACGACATCCTGCTTCGTATCGGAGACGCCACCATGACCCCTACCGAGGCGTCCTCCGTGCTTCTGAAGTGTATCAAGGGAATCGCGGAGCAGTTTCTTGGGCAGGAGGTCTCCGAGGCAGTAATCACCTGTCCGGCCTATTTCACCAATGCACAGCGCAAGGCCACCATCGAAGCTGGGCAAAAAGCCGGCTTGAAGGTGCTTCGTCTCCTGAACGAGCCCACGGCCGCGGCGCTCGCCTACGGCTACAAGCGGGACCTGGAACGTCGACTGCTCGTGTACGACCTGGGTGGCGGTACCTTCGACGTGTCCATTCTCGAGGTGGGCGACAATGTCTACGAAGTCCTGGCCACCAACGGGGATTCCTATCTGGGTGGAGAGGATTTCGACAACCGGGTCGTCGATCATCTGGCGGCGGAGTTCAAGGAGCGGCACGGAGTCGACCTTCGGGACGATCCGGTGGCGCTTCAACGACTCAAGGATGCGGCCGAGCGCGCCAAGATGGAATTGAGTTTCGTGGACCGAACGCAGATCATGATTCCGCACGTGTTCGGGACCACCAACTTGCAGGCGGAACTGTCCCGGGACACGTTGGAGGCACTCACCGAGGATCTGGTGCAGGGGACCTTCGACATTGTGGCTCGAACGCTGGAGGAAGCCAACCTGTCCGTGAGCGAGGTGGACGAGTTCATCCTGGTGGGCGGCCAAACCCGCATGCCACGCATTCAGGAGATGGTGAAGAGCTTTTTTGGCCGTCCTCCGTGCAAGGGAGTGCACCCGGACGAGGCGGTGGCCATCGGGGCGTGTGTTCATGCGGACGCATTGACCGAGGACAAGGGCGATATCCTGCTGCTCGATGTGACCCCGTTCGCCCTGGGGATCGACAGTGCAGGGGACGTGTTCACGCAGATCGTACCCAAGAACTCCACGATTCCTGTGGCGGAGAGCCGCACGTTCACCACCGTGGTGGACAACCAGGAAAAGGTGAAGATCGTGGTTCGACAGGGCGAAATCAAGCGAGCATCGGAGAACAAGTTCCTGGGTGAGTTCGTACTCACCGGCATTCGACGCGCCCCCAAGATGGAACCCAAGATCGACGTGGTGTTCCGGATCGACTCGAACGGCATTCTGAACGTGTCGGCCAAGGACCGGTTCACCGGTGAGCGGCAGTCGATCGTGATCAAGGATTATTTCGAGCGAGCGACCAACCCCGAGCACGACGCGGCACCGGTGGTGGTTCCGGACCCCGAGGAGGGCGAGGAGGAATCCGTGGGTGTCCAGGCGGTCGGTGAGGAGGAACCCGACAAGGAGGAGGAGTCCCGTTCCGGCTTGTTGGGGCGCCTGGTCGGTGGGTTGGGCAAGGGCATCGGCAAGAGGAGAAAGAAAAAGCGGAAGCAGAAGGACGAGAGCGACGTTCGAGACGAGGAGAACCAGGACGAGGGTGAGGAGATCACCGAGGTGACCGCGGTGGCAGAGGATGAAGGGCCGGCCCTCGACGCCGACGAACAACCGTCCGGCATTACCGAGGTGCCGGAAGCTGCAGATGCGACCGGTCCTCCGGACGCTCCGGAGGCGGGGTCTCCTTCGTTCGATCCTTATGGCGTGGTTCCGCTCGAAAACGAGTATCCTGTGGAGCAGGATTTGCCGGTCGAACGCGACGAATCCGGTGACGACACTCCTCCGCTGGAAATCCCGGAGCAGGAGTGGGAGGACGATCCTTTTGCCACTGCAGACGAACAGGGTAAGAGTCCCGATTACGAGGATCCGTTTGCCATCGGAGACGATGCGATCGCACCGGGCAGCACGGAAGATCCGTTCGCCATGAGTGGTACAGAAGGGGATCCGTTTGGTGAGGAGGCGTTGGACCCTTACGAACTCCAGGAAAAGCCCACGGACCTCACCGGTCCACCGGTCCGCCCAGCCGCTCCCACACGAGAGGAGAAAGAGCCGAGTGCTCGGCCGATCCCAACGCCCTCGCCCCGGGCTCATCCGGTGCCATCCCCCCAACCGCCTCCTGTGGAGGACCCCGCTCTTTCTCTCGACCACCTGTTCGAGGATGAGCCTGAACCGGTTACCGACCTCGGAGGGCCGCCTCCCGTGTCCTCCCCCGGAACTCCGGGGCCGGAAACCTCAGGGCACCGGTCCTCCGCACCCGCTTCCCGGGGCGAGGAGACCCCGGGCGAGTTCGACGTGGTGGAACGTGTGGCCTCCCCGGCTGCAGGTGCAGAATCCCCGGTCAGAACCCCCTCTCCCCCGCTCCCCGGGTTCGACGACGCCTATCCCGTGGAGAAAGAATCCACGGAATCGAAGTCGGCATTCGTCGCGCGGAGCGGCAAGCATGCCCCTTCCGGACCGCCACGGAAGCGCAAGCCGGCGCGCCTCAAGATTGCCTATCGGCGGGTCGATGCGTTCGTGAGCGAGTATGGCGAGAACCTTGCACGCGGGGGTACGTTCATCAAGACGCCCAAGCCGTTGGACGAGGGGCGGGAGTGTGTGTTCGAGTTGACCATTCCTGGGCGGGACACCCCCATCATGCTCAAGGGGGTGGTGGTGTGGTCGAGCAAGGGCAAGGAGACCCTGGAGGAGGGTCAGGAGCGGGGAATGGCCATCAAGTATCTCTTTGACGAGGGTACGGGAAAACGGGAGATCGAGCAGTTGCTTGACGAACTCCGTATCGCCGGCTGACCGTTTGCTGCTACTCGTTTGACCCATCCAACTCGGTCACGCTCGGAAGAGAGCGTAGCCGTTCCTCGCGCAGGGCCTGAAGCAAGGCAGCTTCGCCCCGTTGGGCGCGCGGCGACAGTTGCGGCGCGTCTCCACGTATTTCCCGGCGGGGAGTCGGTGGCGGGAGCAGGTCCTCTGGGGACTCGACCGGGTCGAGTTCAGCAAGCGGGGGGACGGACTCCGTTGGATCCATGTGTCTTTCCACAGGGGGAGATGGCGGCTCCCCCGGATTCAGGTCCAGAGAGGTTTCATCCACACTCGAGCCTCCTGTGTCCCGTGGTTCTGCAGGAGGATCGGGGGCCTCCCATTGATCAAGGAACGCACGTCGAATGTCGTCGGTGGGCATGGGAATTCGGGGCAATTCCTCCCGTTCCTCCTGCTCCACGGACTCTGCTCCGGGACCTTCCGGGTGCCGCTCGAGGACCTCGTACGGGGCAGCCATCGCTGCTTCCAGCCTCCTCCGCCGAGGAGGAATGGGGTCTTCCATGTCAGCCACAGGCTCCAGTGTCTCCTCCAGACCGGTGTCCACATCCGACCCTTCCGGTTGGAGAGAACTCGAGTCCGGTGGCGCGAGTGCCCCGGGCGGAGCTTCGGTGGGCGACGGCATCTCATCCTGGATCGAAGTGCCATCCGGTGCCGCCGAACCTCCCTCCTGTTGTTCTCCTTGGTTCGCTGCCGATTCCCCTGGATCCACGACCGTGTCGGAAATCGTGATTTCCTCTTCGGGCGCGGTTTCAGAAACCATGAGATCGCTCGAGTCGCCGGTTGTGTCTTGAGGAGCCGGTTCCTCGCAACGGGTCTCGTCGTTGTCAGGGACGGGCTCGAGTGAGTCCGGGGCCAGCATGTCCGCATCCCCGGGAGGGGCAGCATTCGGCCTCGAGGACGCGATACCGTCCTGGTCCGGCTCGTCCTGGAGCACGGCGCCGGTAAGGTCCTCCTCGGCAGCCGGCTCCAGTGGGCCTGCTCGCTCCTCGAGGGCCTGGGAGAGTTCGCGGATTCGACGGCGAGCGGCGATGGCAACTCGGTGTGCTGCGGTCGCCAGTGGCGCCAGAGAGTATCGTGTCAGCAGATGTTCCTCCGGCACGATGGGGAGACGACTGCACAAGGCCAGGGGGATGGAGAACCGATCCTGGTCCCCCACCTGGTCCACCTGGAATGTGGGCAGTCGACGGCGGTCAGGTCCGACGAACGCACACAACTCAATGGCAAGCTGCAGGATTTCCACATGCGGGAACCGTTCTTCCAGGGCCGATCGGATCGCGTGGACCTCGCCGGCGGAGGGGGCGCGCCAGGGAAAGATGCCTGGCGTGTGCCGGGTCGGAAAGGAGAACACGAGCAACCCGTCAGGTTGAAGCAACCGGGACATCTCGACCAGGAGCGGGGCCAGGGCCACCGGGTCTGCTGTGGCCGGCTGAGCCAGGATCACATCGAAGGACTGGTCTGGCAGCCCGGTCCGAGGCAGAGGCGCCACAGTATGCCGGATCCGGGGATGGGACCACCGGCGTCGGAAGTATCGCGTCCTCGGTTCCGATGGGTCCACCACAACGACCTCTCGAGCCGACGGTGCCACCCGGGCTGCGGTCTGTCCGGCCAGCGGGCCAAGCACGAGGACCCGTCTGTCCGAGATCAGGTCCTCCACGTATGAGAGCACGGGTGCGAGCAGGATGTCTTCCAGTCTGGTCATGAGCACGCCCACAGGGAATGCGTGGCGACCCGCGCGACCTGGGGCGGGTCAGCCTCGTCCGCGTTGGGGTGACCCAGGGAAGGGGCACCGTTGGAGTCGATTATAGTCGGAATGCACGATCGGCTGGAAGAGAAAAGGGCGGTGTCACCGGCGTTACATGGTCAAGCCACCATCGACTGTGAGGACGTGGCCGGTGATGAACCGCGCCGAGGGCGATGCCAGGAACAGGACCGCCTCGGCGATTTCCCAGGGTTCCCCCAGGCGCCTGAGCGGAATGGACGCGATGGTCTGTTTCAACACCTTGTCCGGGATTGTCTTGAGCATGTCGGTCTGGGTGGGGCCCGGCGCAACACAGTTGACCGTGACGCCAAAAGGCGCCACCTCGCGAGCCAACGCCTTTGTAAAACCCACGATCCCCGCCTTGGCTGCCGAGTAGTTTGTCTGGCCCGCCATCCCGGTCAGTGCACTCACCGACGAGATGTTGATGATGCTTCCCTTCTTCCGCTTCATCATGCCCCGTACCGCAGCCCGCGTGACCCGGAACGTCCCGTTCAGGTTCGTATCGATCACCACCGACCATTCCTCGGGCCGCATGTTGAAGAGTGCCTTGTCTCGGGTGATACCGGCGTTGTTGACCAGGATGTCCAGGCCGCCCCAGGGCTCGACCGCACGTACCAACCGCTCCACGTCCTCCTGAACCGTGATGTCGGCTGCAAGCGTCTGGGCCTCTACTCCAAGATCCCGGAGCGCTTCCACCACGGCCTGCCCCGCTGCTTCATCGATGTAGTGGTTGATGAGCACATTGGCTCCTTCGCGGCCCAGCGCCAGCGCAATGGCCTTGCCGATCCCGCGCTCCGCCCCGGTCACCAGGGCGTTCATACCTTCCAGTCGCTTTTTCATCCCTGGACCTCTCCTTCAGGTTGCTTGCATCCACGTGGTTATAGGACCGGCCGACTCCAGGCGTCAAGCAAGAACCTCCCTGCCGAGACGCACGTGCCCCGGATGTCTCCGCCCTTTTGGGTTGACAGGAACGCCTGGATCGGAACACTGGCAACAGCTTGAGGATGGGATGCGACGGATTCTGTGGATGAAAGGCGGAGGACTCGGGGACTTCATCCTGGCTTTCCCCGTGCTGGCTGCCTTGCGGGACCATTTCGACGACACCATCGTGGAGGCCGTCGGGCCTTCCGGGTGGATTGCCCTGGCCCGAGAATGGGCAGATGCGCTGAGTTCCCTCGACGCGCTCGAGTGGATGGGGCTCTATGGGGACGGATCTGCCCTGCCGGAACGGTTGGCAGAAACGGATCTGGTCGTCTTGTTGCGCCCGGACCCCCGGGGCCTGGCAGTCCAAAATCTCTACCGGGCCGGCGTGGGCCGCGTGCTGCACCGGGACCCGGCTCCGATCCCCGACCTGCACCAGGTGGACCATTTGGCCCGCGTCCTCCTCCCCCTCGGGATCCGGTATCACCCGTGGCCCAGGCTCGACCGTGTCTTCCGTTCGAGGAACCTGCCACGGCAGGGGCCGGTCGCCCTGCACCCAGGGAGTGGGGGCGTGGTCAAGACCTGGCCGACCGAACGATTCGTCCTGCTGGCGCGCTCCCTGTCAAGGATCGGGCTCCCGGTGGAGGTGATCCTCGGGCCGGTTGAGGTGGAAAGAGGCTTCGGCAACGCCTTCAGAGACACCGGCGTCGAGATCGTGGTGCCTCCAACGGTGGTCAAACTTGCTGAACGGCTTCGCCAGGCAAGGCTTCTCGTGGCCAACGACTCCGGCGTGAGTCATCTCGCCGCAGCCGTGGGATGTCCCCTGGTGGTGCTGTTTGGACCATCGGACCCGGCCGTGTGGGCACCGCGAGGCCCCCGTGTCCAGGTGGTCACGTCGGGAGGGGGGGACTGCGCCAGAACCTCCATTGCGTCGATTTCGTTCGACCAGGTGCTGGAGGCTGTCAGGCGCAACCTGGAAGCCGACACAGTCTAGTCGGCCTGGAGGTCTCATGCTGCTTCGTATCCATCCCACAAACCCGCAGCCTCGCCTGATCCAGCAGGTCGTCAAGGTGATGCGGCAGGGTGGCGTGGTCGTCGCACCCACGGATACGGTCTACGGCATGGCCTGCGACGTGGAAAATCGGCGGGGGATCGAACGCATCTATCAGCTAAAACGGGCGAATCGAAAGAAACCCATGTCCATCATCTGTCCCGACCTCTCCGTCCTCTCCGAATATGTCGCCGGCCTTCCGCGGTCTACCTTCCGCATCCTCAAACGACTCACTCCCGGCCCCTACACGTTCATCCTCGAGGCATCTTCCATGGTCCCTCGCCTCATGCTGACTCGACAGCGCACCATTGGAATTCGGGTGCCCGACTGTGAAATCGCGCTCAGCATTGTACGCACCCTCGGACATCCCTACATGAGTACCTCGATCAAGCTGGACGACGAAACCGTGCCCATCCTGGATCCGGAGGACATCTACGAGCAATGGGGCCGGCAGGTCGACATGGTGATCGACGGGGGGGTGGCCATGGCCGAGTTTTCCACTGTGATCGACCTCACCGAGGGGTACCCGAAGGTCATCCGGGAGGGCAAGGGACCTGTGGATACACTGTTCTGAGTCTGTACCCCCTGGCCCTCGGCGCCATGCCGGTACGCGCCCGCACGTTTGGAGTTCTGGTTTGGAAGGAAGGAACGTCTCATCCCCGGGGCGACCATTCGACCAGGATCAATCGTCGCCGGCGATCTCCGGGAATCGGACCTGGTCTCCCTGCACGGTGAGGGCCGCACTCCCCAAAGGCGAGTTGCGCACCCGAATATAAAGCGTGGGGAGATTTTCCATGACCGTCCTGCGGTTGGTCTCCATCTCGTTCACCAGCGATTGCGTGCCGGCAAGAAGCTTCTGGAGTCCGGCAATCTTGCGCTCGAGAATCTCGGCGCTGGCCAGATCCTTCTTGAGTGCATCGAGTTCCTCCGCCTTGGACCGCGCTTCCCGGAGGGCCGCCCCGTACTCTGGATCCTCCGTGTCTGCATCGGGCGGCACGTAGCTCAGATCGACCCCGAACCGGTCAAAGTCGATTTCTCCAGGAGCCACGGTCATCGGGTCGTTCGGCTCGAACAGGCGGATGGTTGCCTTCAGCTTGACCTTCTGGAACTTGTAGTCCGGACTGACCACCGAAACCCGATCCACTCGAACGATCTTCTCCTGGGAGAAAAACTTGTCGGCCCAAACCGGTAGATTCTTCATCGGACCTGTCATGCGAACATTCAGGACGTGCTCCTTGAACAGGGGCCCTTCCTCCACGGTCACATCTTCGATCCCGGCCAGGTCAAGTTGGGAGGTGCGCGCGATCTGATTGAGAAAGGATTCGATCGCAGGACGGTCCGTTTCCTTGTAGAGCCGCCCGACCACCCCCTGGAACTGCTGCTCGAGTGTCTGGGCTTGTTGCTCGAGCATGGGAATGTGGGGTGTGATGAGCTTGGCCTTTTCGGAGATGGCCTCGATTCGCTGCCCATCGAGGAGCAGGCGCTCCTTGAGTTGAGCGCGACTGGCCGATTGACGCTGGAAGTAGATTGCCGCCACCAACCCGATGATGGCAATCACCAGTGTGATGACCGCAATGTGAAATAGCCGGGAAGATTTCGCCATGTCAGTTCACTCGCCGGGCACTGGCTCGAGTCCGGTGTGCTCGAGGCGTGCGGGAAGGGGCAGCATGCTCAGTACTTGAGCCATTCGCTGAGGCTCGGTTCGTACTTGTCGCCGATGAAGACGTGGGTGTTGTGGAAGTGGCGCCCCTTGATTTGGCAACCCCCGTAATTGGTGTGCGGGATGGTGCTCCCGGTACGCGCACTTTGAGAGAACAGGCACCCGGACAAGGCAGTTGTTCCCAGCAGTGCGAGAAAGAAGAATGCCCGCATGAAGTTTCTCATCGTTGTCGAGCCTCCTGGACGTGCAAGTCCCGTCACCGCCTCCATCAGTTGTCGCCCATGTCGAGGTCCAGGTCGGCGCCCAGGTTCCTTCGGATGTTCTCCAGGATCTCCCGTTCTTTCGCCGTGGAGCTGGGGACGTCGATCCACCGATATATCGACCCGTAGAACTCCAGGTTCGCGCTGATCAGGTCCTTCTCCACCATCTCGTGGTTGATGATCTTGGCAATCGTGCGACCCTCTCGACTGATCACGTGGATACGCATTCGGTACTTGATCTTGTCCGGAATCCGCGTGGCTCCATACTGGGTGAAGATGTAGTCCGAGGTGCCAATCATCCAGTCGGTGACGATCAACCCGCGTTCCTTTTCGCTGATGTCGATGGGATACAGGTCGAGCGCCTCGGTGGTTGCGGCCCAGACCTCGTCGAAGCTGGCATTGAATACGCCGAAGATTGGCCGCTCTTCGTACGGGGGCAGCGTGTCTTCCGGGAACACCGGTGGCACGCAGGCCGAAGAGGCGAGAGTGCCCACGCCAAGGAGGAGAATCATCAAACGAGTCGCACGCATGAGTCCACCCCAGGGTTTCCTTGCGATCCGAGGCAAGTCCAGAAGAGAGAATACTTGTAGCGTTGGAACACTGTCAAGAGAAAACCGCGCGGATTGCTTCGTTCCAACCTGGTCCGAACTGCGCAACAATGCATGACAAATCCCGGTTGTCGACGGGCTTTGGGCAGCGAGGGTGAGGATCTTGACAGCGCCGGACCTGTCACGTAGGTTGGAGAACCGGCCTGCGAGCCGCAGGGGAGGCACCGAACCACGTCAGGAGGCTTCGTTGTTTGACCTCATCGACAAGATGCTTCAGGGCAACCGCTATGCGTTGGCCCGACTGGTTTCCATCATCGAGGACCGCACGGACCATTCGGTGGAGTTGATGGAGCGGATTTACGACCTGGCCCGCCCGGTACCGGTGGTCGGGATTACGGGTCCACCGGGCGCCGGGAAATCCACTTTCGTGGACCGTCTGATCGGACGCTACCGGGCTCAGGACCAGCAGGTGGCGGTGATCGCAGTGGATCCCTCGAGTCCGTTTTCCGGCGGGGCCATCCTCGGGGACAGGATCCGCATGCAGAATCACGCGGTGGATGAAGGGGTATTCATCCGCAGCCTGGGCTCTCGAGGCCATTTCGGCGGTCTCACGCTTTCCACCAGTGAGGTGGTGGCCCTTTTTTCTGCGGCCGGATTCGACGTGATCCTGATCGAGACGGTCGGGGTCGGTCAGACCGAGTTCAGCGTCATGGAGGTGGCCGACACCGTGGTGGTGATGCTGGTGCCGGAATCGGGCGATACCGTCCAGACGCTGAAGGCCGGCTTGCTCGAGATCGCCGACATTTTTGTGGTAAACAAGGCCGATCGGGAGGGCGCAGACAAGATGGCCCAGGAACTCCGGCAGATGGTCCACATGAAGCCTCCCAAGGACGAGTGGACCGTTCCGGTATTGCTGACCTCCGCCAACACCGGCCGGGGATGTGACGAGGTGGCGCAGGCGATCGCCGATCACGTTGACCAGGTATTTCGGTCCGGTGCCCGGCACCGGGTTGCAGCGCGTGTACGCGCCTTCCACGAAGTGCTGGTGGAGGAGTTCCGGCGGCGGCTCGGGGGGGCCTTGGTGCAGGGTGAGGGGGCGGTGGGACAGCTCGCGCGCGAGGTCCGGGATGGCCGGAAGAGTCCCTATACCGCCGCGTTGGAAGCGTTGCACAACGCGGAATGGCTGGTGGAGCTGCTGGGACAGGCCGATGGACGGTGACAGAGTCCGGCCGCGTGTCTTGAGGCCGCGGCGCCCCTGAAGTGCAAGCGGCTACTGCGTCGCCTGGGCGAGGGAAAGGCCCGCCGAGCGACCGGGGGTGTCAAGAACAGGTTTATTCTTGCGACCAGGATGGGTTATACTGGGATGTGTCAGATACCGGTCTTGCGCGAGAGTACGGGCCCAACTTGAAGCCTGGGACCGCAAATGAAGATCTGTCCCAAATGTCGCCGCTCCTATGAGGACGAGATAGATTTCTGTCTCCGGGACGGGAAACCCCTGGTCAGGGCGGACGCTGAGTCGTCGAGCGAGCCAGCGGAACGGGTGGAACCCAGCCGGGGGCCCCGGACCGAGCCGGTGCTGAAGATCAAGTCGTGGGACCGGGCGGAGTCGGTGCGCGGGAGCGCGGCTGCTGGCGGTGTTCCTGCCCGGGAGGCCCCGTGGGCTCCGAATCCCCTGGCCGCCCAGGCCGACCGCTCCCGCCCGGACCCGGCCTCCCCCCCTCGCATCAAACCCTGGGAGCCCCCTCGAGAAGTCTCCCCGCCCAGTCCGCCTCGAGAAGACGAAACCAGCGTCAAGGACGGGATCGCCCCCTGGATCCCCGGACAGGTCCGCGAGTCCTCGGTCTCCGGCATTCGGCTCACCATGCCTGTGGGGCTCGACAGCCAGAAACCCCCTTGGGAAACTGCAGAGCCCATCCCGTTGCGCAAGGTGTCCGTGCTGCCTCCCGGACCGGTCGACGAGACACCGACTCCTGCCTATTCCGAGGCTGCGGTTCTGACGCCCGACCTGCCCGTGCCTCCACCCGAGCGCGAGGCGGCCGAACCGGTCGGGGATGAAACCATCCTCGTGGTGGAGGCAGACGAGGAAGAACTCGACATCGAGGGGTTGGAACTGGAAGAGGTCGTTCCTCCCCCCGAGCCGGAATTGCCATTGGTGGTGCGCTACACCCAGGGGGCAGCGATAGAGCATGCCGGTTGCCGGGGCCCGTGCCCGGGGCCTCCGGTCGAGGAGGAGGACGCCGAAGGGCAGGAAACCCGTATCCTGATCCACACCGAAGATGTGTTCGAACCCCCGGATCCGGATGACGAGGACGCCCTTGACCCGGACGGTTTCGTGGTCTTCTGGCGCGGGAAGCGCGTGACTCCGATGGGTGAGCCGCTTGAGCCGGCCCGTCGTACCTGGCAAAAGCGTCGATACCTGGTGATGGCTGCCTGTCTTCTCCTGGGCCTGGCCGTGGTGGGGGTCGTGGTCGGTTCCCGGAACGGAGACGGCGAGGAAGTCCATGCTCCGGCACCTGTTGCTTCCTTGACAAGCTCGAGCAGGCCGGCGCCAAACCGTGGGCACCCGGAGACGAATCGGGTGGAGCAACCAGGACGAGAGGATATCGAGCGGGCGAGCCACCCGGACGCCTTGGGGAAGGCGGTCGGACCGGGAACCGGCCTGGAGGAAGCATCTGGCACACCATCGACGCTCCAGAAACTTGCCGGGGGCACCGGGGATGAGGGGGTGCGAGAGACTCCGCTGCCTGTGGCTGCTGCGCGGGACGAAGAGGGCGGTGGCGAAACCGGGTTGGAAGCCCGGGATTCTGAGACGCAACCCGGAGAGCCCGTGCCCGAGCCTGCGGAAACCGCCCCGGCGAAAGAGGCCCGGAACGTCCCTTCCGGCGCGATGGACGAACCTGAGACCTCCGGGACGAAGGTGGCCATGGTCGATGTCTCCAGGGAGCCTGCTTCCCCTGAAATGCGGACCGAGTCCGACGCGAACGTTCCTCCCCCCTCTTCAGCTCATTCGGAGCCGGTCGCGGTCCGGGAAGGAACCGTCTTGTTGCATTCTTCGCCCACCGGCGCCACCGTCTACGTGGACGGCGCTCGAGTGGGAATCACGCCAGTCGCCATCACGGCGCCGTTGGGACAGCACAGGCTGCGGGTGGAGAAGGAGGGCTACCAGGCAGCGGAGACCCGCCTTTCCATCGACCGGGAGGATGCTGGCCAGATGAGCGTTTCCCTGGAAGCCTTGCCCGTTCGGGAGCCCACCCCTGTGCCCACGTTCAGCTTGCTGATCACCTCGAACGTTATCGGCGCGGATGTCTTCATCGACGGGGAGCGAAAAGGCACAGCGCCATTGTCGGTCGTTCTCCAGACCGGTACGCACTCCGTCAAGGTGGCGCCGGAGGGTCGCTCCGCCCAGGAAGCCGTGGTGACCGTGCCCGCCTCGGTGGGCCAGGACCACATCGAGCGGCGCCATTTCCAGTTCTGATCGGACTTGGGTCCCGACCTGTACCCGTCCGTCGTCCCGTGGGGATCCGTCGGTGCTGGGTGTGGGGCTGTCTTCAGGGTGGCGCATTGCCGGCAGGTTTGAGCGCGTCAGCCGGGTTTCGAGTTGTTCGAGGCAGGAACAGGGATCCCGGAGGAACCGGGCACCGGCTCCCAAGGCGCTTTGGAGAATGTCCAGGTCCTGGGCGATTCCCCGGTACCGAAATCAAGCACCCGGTGCTCGGAAGGGTCAATCGTTCCCGACCACTCCACCGGTTCCCTCCCAGGTGCCTCGAGCCGCACCCGGATGGGACTGGACAGGTCCCGCAGTCCGAACTGCCGGGGCGGGGGCCCCAGCGCCTCTCCATCCACCAGGATCGTGGCGTCCGGGAGGTCGGCGACCACGTAGAGCCAGGCTCGAGCCTCGGTGTCGGTCACCGAGGTCACCGGCGGATGGTGGGTTTGGCGGAGAGCCATCCAGGAAGCCAGAAGCACCACAAGCAGAAGGGCGATGGCAATGGCGAGCGCAAGGGGGTCGAACGACTGCGTCTTCCGTCCCGTCGTCGGATCGTCCCCTGCCTCGAGGTCGCGGCGTGCGTCTCCAGGAAGCCCGCCTGGAGGGCTCGGTGTCCTGCCCGATGGACGGCTCACCCGCGGTTCATCAGCCCCGTCCCGGCGCTTTTCCCGCTCGTCCGCACCCGAAGGCGTGGCAACGGCACGCTCCGGGGATACTTCGGTGCTCTGTTGGGTGACTTCAGTCCCTGATGGGAGTCCGTCAGGCGGGGTTTCCGCCTCGTCGGGGTTGTGCTTCTCCAGTGTGGCGGGGCGAGCCTTCTCCGGTCGGGCGGGGGCGGGGGGATCACTGTCATCGCCGTCCATGCCACGTTTCAGGGAACGGACCTCGCCTCCGGGAGGCAACAGGATTTGGCGGCTGGTCGTCGCCTCTTCTTCCGAAAGCCAGCGGGAAGCGAACGCGGCCAGTTCGTCCTGGCTGGCCATGGGTATGCCCGCGTTCTCCAGGGCGGCCACGAAAGCGGCTGCATCCGGGTAGCGCTCTGCCGGTGCTACCGCCAGGAGTCGAGCGACAATGGCGGCCAGAGGCGCAGCCTGGTCGGGAAGCTCCTGGAGCAGAGCGAGACTGCGCGCCGAAGGGCCTCGAGCCACCATGGCCAGGAGACCCATGGCGCTGGTCAACGGCTGATAGAGTCGCTCCAGGGTGAGGAATTCGTACAGGACAGCCCCGATCGCGAACAGGTCCGATGACTGGGTGAGTGGTTCGTCCCCGTTGGCCTGCTCCGGAGACATGTAGGGCACGCTTCCCTTGACCATGTACGGCATGGTTTGGGTCAGATTGCTGCTTGCCTTGGCAATGCCGAAATCCGCCACCTTGACCTGGCCGTCGAACCCCAGCAGCATGTTGGAAGGCTTGAGATCCCGGTGGATCAGGTTGAGCGGTGTGCCATCCACGTCATGAGCCTGATGGGCCCATTCGATACCTCGTCCTACCTGCACGAACAGCGCTGCAATGCAGGAGGCCGGCAGGTAGGTCCCACGGCGTCGGGCACGGTTCAAGATCTGCCCGAAATGTCCGCCGTCCACATACTCCATGGCCAGGTACGGGATCTCGTCCACGAAGTCGAAATCGAGGATCTGCACAATGTTCGGGTGCACCAGGAGACCACCCACCCGCGCCTCGTCCACGAATGCACGAACGAACTCCTTGTTTTCGGCCAGATGAGGCAGGATCCGTTTGATCGCCACCCGGCGCCGAAACCCAAGCGGCCCCAACATCTCGGCCAGAAACACCTCGGCCATGCCCCCCATCGCGATGGGCGCGACCAGTCGGTAACGACCAAAGGGCTGTGGGTAGACGCGGTCGGCGCCCTGGCTGGAGGTGGAACCGTGTGGAGCCATCGTTTCCCGGGCAGGCGGTCAGCCGCCACCTGCTTGTTGTGCGAATATCGCTGCCTGGTTCAGCGTCGGCCTTGGGGTCGTTCCAGCGGACGGCGGTCCTCGGTGGAGTCGACCCGAAGCAGGAGCGCGGGACAGGCGACGCAACCCCCTGAATACCCCCCACTCTGATAGGAAACTTGCCGGAATGAGCCGTTTCTGTCAACCAGAAATCTCATGCATGACGCCTGGAACGAAGTTCCTGGCGCCTGGCCTCGATACGTTCGTAGATGCGGAAGATATAGTAGTTGTACAGATTGTAGATGTTGGCGATGTTGTGGTCGAAGGTCCAGGAAACGTATTCCTTCACTTTCTGGAACCCAAGGACTTCATAACAGCTCAGGTCGGCTTCCTCGGTCAGGGCGACACTCTTGTCCTGTCCGTGACGTTCATAGTCCTCCACGGCGTACCGGATGAGCAACTCCCGGATGGTGGGATTGGCCGGATGTTCTGGATAGCAGGTGTGCACCTGAAAGGTGTTGAGGAGGTTCGACATGTTGAGGCCTGGAGAAGCCCGCTCGGCCAAAGCGAAGCCGACCAGTCGGCCCCGGTCGAAGGCCCCGAAGACTTTCCGGGTGCGGAACAGGCCGAGTGTCTGGTACTTCCGGTTCACCGACTCGAGTTCGTATGCGCCGCGATAGAGGTCTTCGCTCTTCATGAAGAAGTATTCTTCCTGGTTGATGAAATAGCTTTCCACCTCGGCGATTTCGTCTGGAGCGATGGGCCGGATGGCGATGCCTCGGGGGTCGGGTGGTGGATTGGGGAACGGTCCGGACGGCCGCTGGAGGTAGCTGTAGACTCTGACCACGGATTGTTCTCCGTCATGGAGGCGATGGACGAGTCGGTTGAACATGCGGTTGGACCAGGTATTGTTCGGCCGCCACATCATCTTGACGTAGTGAATCTCCGGGGTCTTGGAGATGTACTCACCCAGGAAGAGGAGCAAGCTCTTGGGCACGAACTGAGTACGGTGGCGGACAGCGCAAAGGTGGTGGACGAGCCAGGTTCGCTGACAGATTTGTTGCAACGAGACGGTGCCGTAGATCCTACCCCCGTCCTTGAAGATGAGTCGCCTGGAGAAAGGTGGAGGAGCCCGGAGCATGGCCCGCTGAGTGGCGCGTACCTGGTCTGGCGTTCCGATACAGGCCTTTTGCTTGGCAGGCGTGTAGAAGTCGGCGTTTCGATAGAAATCCCACAGGGCCTCCTCATCCTGTGGGCCTGCGTCGACCACCTGGGGATAGTTCTTGGAGATGAGGTAGTCGACCAGGGCGTGGTGTGTGGTTGGGGAGGCATGTCGAAACTGGATGCCACAGTAGGCGGGTCCGGTGGGGTTGTCCGGGGAAACGGGTGCGAGGTACCGGACCTCGCCCTGGAGGTGGAGGGTCTGGTCACCTGGGAGCAGGAGCGTGATGTGCTCCAGGGTCATGCCCCGGATGAGCATGTCCTTGTCCGGGAGAACCTCGACGCGCAGACCGAGGGGGGAAAGATTCACGACCGGACGGACAAGGGGATGATCGGGCGTGATGGGGGATACAATCTTGACCGTGGGTGCGTCCTTCTTCTCAAACTCGTACCGAAGGGTGGCTCTCGCCCAGAGCTTGTCGATTCGTTTGGGGAACCTGAGATCGAGTCGCCCTTGCGCTCGATCGATGTCCAGGACGACGGCCCAGAACTGGAGTTGCGCATTGTCGCGGACGAATTGGCAGCTCACGATGTCCATCTCGGACAGCGCGCGCGGGATTTCCCCGGGGGCACACCCGATGATCAGCGTCTTCTGACGCGCCCTCCGGCCCGCCATGGTCCCGCTCAGCGCCCACCCAGGCTGCTCTCCACGCAAGACCACTCGAGTGTGCCGTTCCACTGCGTCGGTCAGCACGGTCTCGATCACGAGTGCGTCGGAGAGAAATGCATTCGTGCGAGGAGTCGACCCGTCGCGGCTCTCATCGGCGAGATCGAGAAATTCGGCCCCCACGCGCATTTCCTGCCCACTTCCCTTGTCCTTCATCAACGTGAGATGCCTGACCTGAGCGCAGGACGAGAGGAACTTGCTCTGCTGGGTTTGCAACTCCAGTTCCTCGAGAAGGTCACCGGGATAGATCAGTGGGTCGTCCGCGTACCAGAGCATGGAGAACCCGGTGGGACTGATTTCCAGGACCGGGCGTTCGAAATCGCGGGGACCTACCCGTGGAATCTGGATGGTGAACCGGGCCACGATCCCTTGCTCCGGCGGGATGGTCACCCGCCGTGCTCGAGGTTTTGGGGCCAGAATCGTATCGATTGCCTGCTTGAGCGACGTGGCAGACAGCGGCCCCCGGTGGTAGAAAAAGCGCTGCTCCCCCTTGAGCGGTGCGGAAGACAAACTCGGATCGGCGTCCTGGAGCAGGTAGAGCCTCGGGAGTCGGGGGGGGAGTTCCTTGACCAGCATCTCGAGCTGCGGGATTCGTCGTGCAACCTCTTTCACCGAGTAACCTTCCACGACCAGGAGACGAATCGGCGCATCGGTGGCCGGAAGCTCGGCCGTACTCCCTGGTGTCAAGAACAACGGGTGGTATCGGGACAGGAAATCGTCGTCGAGGAGCTGTTTGATGTCTTCCCGGATGGTCGCAAACAGGATCGATTTCACTCCTGGCCCCCTCTGGTTCGACGTGGTATCCGGCTCTTCATGGGTACGACGCACTCTCGTCTTGCTCCTACGAAACATCCTTTCCCTTGTCAAGTCAAACGGAATCAATGTGTTGACTGTCATGGAAGATCTGACACTCCCCCGTCATGCCCCCCTTCCCGGAAGCGGGCTGACGGTACGTCCTTCACCCGGATTGGAATGATTGCCGCAGTCGAGGAGGGCGGAGGCTGGGAAAACGGCCCCAGGACACACCGCGTACCGGTGGGTCAGCGAACCAGGCGGACCTCGGGTTCGATGTCTGCATATTGCCTGACCCGTGCCCAGTCCACCCGGAGATAGTAATCGGAGGTGCGTGTGGAGAACCCCGCCCAAAACTGCGTGGAGGAGGCACACGGGTAGTTTCGATCCCAAATCAGAATGTCGTTCACATCCTGTCGAGGTAGACCGGGATCGTGACGTCCTCGTCCACCATGCCGTCGCAGTCGTTGTCCACCTGGTCGCACGCTTCGACCGCGCCGGGATTCACTGCCGGGTCGGCGTCGTCGCAGTCTCCAGTGCCCGGTGAGTAGCCGTCCCCATCCAGGTCTGGTACCATCGTGGGCGTGGGGCCCGGGGTGGGGGTGGCGCCGGAGTGGGGCTGGATACCGGCGCCGGAGAGGGGGACGTGACCGGTTTGGGCGTGGATGTCGGAGTGGGAGAGGAGGACGCGACCGGTTCGGGCGTGGATGTCGAAGTGGGAGAGGGGGAGGCGGTGGTCGGAGTGGCTGTGGCCGGTGTCCCCGGTATGGAGGTTTCCTGAACTGGCACCTCTGTTGGCGTCACACTGGGGGTGAGGTCGTCCGGCTGATCCGGCGGGGGACAGCCCAGGGTGGAGAAAAGTAGGAGGCATGCCAGCGTCGCGTGGCGCGGTATCCTGCTCATGTCTGCTCCCGGGCTCGCATACACACGTATTGTTTGGCCTGTACACATGACATGCACCAGTGGCGCGCCTCGCTGGTTGTGGAGCGCGGGCGCTCGGTGCGTTGCAGGAACCGGGATAGCCGACGTTGCCGCGGGATGTAACCATCTTTGTGACGAAGCACCCGGGCTGACAGCCCTGACGGCGCGGTCTTCGGTGGGAGGTGCACCGGTCAGGATGAGGTGGCGATGGTCGACATCGAGGCAGTGAGAGTGGACCGTGCCTCGTTCGATGCGTTGTGCGAGCGAGTTGAAGGAATGGGTTCGGGTCCACCTGGCGTTTCGGCGCGTGTGCGAACCGGGACCTGGTCGGCCTTGCTGCTGGAGAATCCCTTTGTTGGAGTATCGGTTCCCTCGCGAGTCTGGCTGGCGCACGCTCCTGCCGGCGTGGTGGGGTGGCTGCTCGGCGTCCCATTTCGAGGGTGCGGTGCCGGGCAGGCCCTGGCGGGTCACTGGGGGGTCGATTTGTTTGTCGAACCGGCGTACCGGGGCAGGGGGGTGGGAACTGCGTTGCTCCGTGCGTGGCGCGACATGAGTCCTCTGGCGTTGGGACTCGGGATTACAGATGATGCCTTTCGTCTCGAGCTGTCCCTGGGATGGAGGGCGGTTCCGCTCCCGCCGCGCCTGGTGTTGGCCTTGACGCCTCGAGGATTCCTGAGCGCTCGAGGCAGGGGCGGGCTTGCGTGGCGCGGTATGTGCGGCCGTCGGGGCGGGGATGGTGCTGAGGTGACGGTGTCCAGTACGCTTCCTCGAGGGATCGACGATCTGTACCGGGCGGTGGCACCCACGTGGCCCTTCCACGTCTCGCGAACCGAGGCCGCGGTGCGCTGGCGATACGGAAGGGGTGGGGAAAATTTTACCTGGATAGCGCTTCGGCGACATGGCGTGCTGACAGCGGTGGCCGTGGTCAAGGTGGATGTGACGCGGTGGCGGAAAAAGTTGTGGATCCATGAACTGCTGGTGGACGCGGCCACGAAGGATGCCCGGTATCTGGTCGCGGAGTGCGTCCGCATGGCGCAACTTCAGGGTGTGGACCTGATCGAGACCCGGATTACGGCGAAACGGTTGCGAGCCGTTCTGATCGCTGCAGGATTTCGAGTGGGGCGTCCGTCGGACCGATTCATCGTACACGCCACGGACCCGGACATGGAAAACCTGGCCCCGTGGAAACAAGAGTGGCACCTCACCCTTGGAGATTCGGGCAACCTGTAGCCCAACGGTTCGTCTCCAGCACGGTCCTCTTGCCCATTGTCTTGCACGTCGTTCCATGCGATCATCGATCGTCGGGTCCAGGTGTGGACCAGATTGCTCTCGAACAACGGAGGGGACCATGAAATCCATCGAGCACAAAACGTCGGGCAGTGCAGGCGCGACCCTCATGTGGTTCGCTTTCGGCCTTCTCATCGCCGCACATGCCGGAGCCAGGGCTGCAGAATCCTTCATCGCTCCGGACGGTACCATCTTCCCTGTGGTGGATGGAATCATGCAGGCGGGGGAATGGGACGACGCGTCGATGTATACCGTGCGGACCACCGAGGGCGAACGCCTGACCCTCTATTTCAAGGTCGTGCCTCTGCTCGGAGAGGCTGGCGACGACTGCGTCCCATACGCAACCAACCCCGCTTTCACCTTGCCATGTGGAGACTACCTCTTCATCGGTGTGGAGGCCGACTATCTCGAGGATGTCGCATTCTACATTGACGAGGGAGACGATGGTGGATACGGGTCCGGTTCGGGTGACGGGGTGCTTACGAGCAATCAGGAGGACTATCACGAAGTTGATAACGGATACTATCTCAACTCACCCTACTGCTATATCCTGTTCGGGTTGCATGACAACTGTCCGGAACCAGCCTGCTCCCCCTGGACCGGCGGGGAGTGTTGGAAGTGCGTGCCCAACATCTCCGAGGACGCGGGGGATGTGTGTGTCTGGTCCACGAATCCGACAGAGACCACCGAACCCATCCGCGGCGACGTGCACGGATCCGTGGACGGCTATTTCGGCGACGGCTATTGGCCCATGATGTTCAATGGCACCGAAGGAAACGAGCGCTCATGGGGTTGGATTGGCTTTGTCGGGGACAACCTCCAGACCGCCGAATTCTTGCTTCCGTTCGACGGGCTCGACGGAAGCGGCTACTGCCCAGGGTGTGACGTGAGTGACGCCCGTTTTGCATGGGGAGACGTTCTGAACATCATGTTCCACACCCCGACGCTCCTCGCGTTCGACGAGTATCCTCCCAACGCGGACTCCAAGGACCCCTCCACCTGGACCCAGCTCCGGATCGGTGGCGAATGGGAGGAGGAGCCGGGATGTGGGGCCGACCGGGTGCATTTCCCCCTCGTCCCCTCGCTCGTTCTGGGGTTTGGATGGCTTGGCCTCGGATTCCTCAGGCGGCGGCGCTGAGCACTTGCCTGGAAACCGGAGTCTGGACCGCGGCGGCTCCCGGGAGCCGGTTGGGATCCTCTGGACCGCAAAGCGGCTCCTGGGGAGCCTGGAGTGAACGACCATGGAATCCTATCTCGAGTACCTCGATCGACAGATGAACAGAGCGCTTGACCGGCTGGGAGAGGGAGAGAACGAGCGGGAGCCGATTGGGATCCTGTGTCACTACGTACCCGAGGAAGTCTTGCATGCAGCCGGATTTCAGCCGGTGCGCCTGTTTGGGCGGGTGCCGCAGGTGGAACTGGCCGATCGTCATCTCCAGAGCTACGTCTGTTCCCACGTGCGTGGGGTGCTCGAGGACTTTCTGGCAGGTCGGTACGGAGCGTTGAAGGGGGTGGTTTTCGGACACACCTGTGACACCATGCAGGGTTTTTTCGATGTATTTCGGAGGAACCATCCTGATCGGTACGTGCACCAGGTGAACTTTCCATCCAGGCTCACGGGGGAGGCCGCGTTTCGGTATGCCCTGGAGGAGTTCCACCTGTTTCAGGCGTCGGTGGAGCGTCTTGCGGGTCGGCCGATCGACGAGGAGGTGTTCGAGCAGTCGGTTTCGCTGCATGACCGGGTGCGGCGACTCCTGGAAGATCTTTACGGGGTCCATGCTGCTGCGCCGGACCTGGTGACCGGGGCCACGGTGCTGAAGAGCGTGGTGGTGGCGATGACATCGGACAAGGAGACCTTTGCGCATGCCCTGGCCGGGTACTTGGACTCTGTCGGCGAACGGCCAGGGAAGGACCGTGGGTCCAGGCTCCGATTGATGATCGTGGGGAGCGTATTGCCTGATCCAGGTATCCATGAACTGATCGACGATCTGGGCGCCACGGTGGTCACGGATGACCTGTGTACGGGGTTCCGGTATGTGTTGCGGCGTTCAGCAGGTTCCGGGTTGGAGGGACTGGCGAGGCAGTATTTTGAGCAGGCCTTTTGTCCAGCGAAGCATCGAGGGGTGGAGGCGCGGGCGGAAGTGTTGACGGAGCGGGCGCGTCGGTTTGGAGTGGATGGTGTGTTGTTCGTGCACCTGAAATTCTGTGATCCGCACGCCTTTGACTATCCGTACCTTCGGGATGCCCTGGAGGGTGCCGGGATGGCGACCCAGGTGGTGGAGTTGGCCCATGTCGGGGGAGTGGGTGGGCAGGTGGAGACGAAGATCGAGGCGTTCGTGGAGCTTTTGGCCCGGCGGCGTCGGGGTGGTGGCCGCGTGCGAGGGTGAGGGGTGTTGAGATGCCGAGATTTGAGACAGCGGCGGTGATGCGCAAGTTGATGGCCCGGTACTATCTGAAGGCCAAGCTTGCGCGGTACACCTTTCGCAAGGTGGCGTGGATCACCAGTGGAGGGCCGGTGGAGCCGCTTATTGCGATGGGGGTCATCCCGATCTACCCGGAGAATCACGGAGCGATGATCGGGGCGAAGAAGATGGGTCGGGAACTGGCGGAGGTGGCGGAAGCGGAGGGATACAGCGCGGACCTGTGTTCTTACTTTCGGGTGGATCTTGGGCAAGCCATCACCCATCGAAGTCCGGTAGGGGGAATTCCTCTGCTTGCGGAGCCGGGTTTGCCGGAGCCGGATTTTCTGTTGTGCTGCAACAACATTTGTGGGACCGTGTTGAAGTGGTACGAGGTTCAGGCCCGGCGGTTCGGCGTACCGCTCCTGTTCCTGGACACTCCTTTTAACTACGACGGTGCTCCGGAGCACCTGGTGGACTACGTGTCAACACAGTTTCGGGAAATGATCCCGGCACTCGAGGCCGTGGTGGGGCGGAGGTGGCGCGAGTCCCGTTTTCTGGAGACCGCGCGGCTGGCCTCGGAAGCGATCGGGTTGTGGGGTCGGGTCCTGGACACGTGCCTGAACCGCCCAGCGCCGATGAGTTGCTTTGATGCCTTCTTTTTTCTGGCGCCGATCGTGACATTGCGTGGAACCCGGGAGGTGGTGACCTTCTATGAGGCCCTGTTGCAGGAACTGGAAGAGAAGGTGGCTCGAGGAGAAGGAGCGGTTCGGGAGGAGAGATTTCGGTTGCTCTGGGACAACATACCCGTGTGGTACCGGGTTCGGCGTCTGTCGGAAACGTTGGCACGTCATGGTGCTTGCCTGGTGGGGGATACCTACACGAGCGCCTGGGCGAGCAGCGAGATCGATCCGACCCGACCGTATGAGAGCATGGCTCGCTCATATGCCACGGTGTTCTTGAACCGGAATCTGGAAAGCAAGGTGGAAAACCTTTGCCGGATGGTGGAGCGATACCAGGCGGACGGATTCATCATGCACAGCAACCGAAGTTGCAAGCCCTACAGCCTGGGGCAGCTCGATATCAAGGAGGAAGTGACGCGGCGGACGGGGGTTCCGGGCCTGGTCATCGAGGCGGACATGACCGATCCCCGCAGCTACTCGGACGAGCAGATCGAGACTCGGATCGAGGCTTTCATCGAGACGTTGACGGCATGATCCGGCCGGATCGGGTCGTGCTCATGCTTGCCGATTGCTCAGTGACGAGTAGGAGAGACCGTCACGTTGACCCTTTACATCAAGACGGGGATTGACTAACATGGTCGCGTCTTGGTCGAATTCAACGTGGAGACGCGAGATGCGCCACAATGACGAGAGTATCGTGGGTCAGGCGGATGCGTGGTTTTTGGACGGCAGGGTAGACGATGCGATTGACCTGCTGGAGAGAGCGAGTGTGGAGGGAGAAGGGGGGCTCGTCCTGAAGGTGAGGCTGGCGGATTACCAGCGGCGTGCGGGGCGTGTTGAGGAAGCCGTTTCCACGTACCGTGCCTGTGCCCTGTCGTATGCGCAGCGGGGGGAGCTGCCGTTTGCGGTGGCCATCTACAAGTTGATGGTTCCGCTGATGGAAGCGCGGGGGGCGGACGAGTCGGACATTCGCGGGTTGCTGCGAGAACTGGTGCAGGAGTACCAGCAGAGCAGGGAACGCTTGCGGGACGGCGAGGCCGAGGTGCACCGGGATACGGCGCCACCCGAGATCCCACTGTTCAGCGACATGTCCCGGGAGGAGCTGGAGGAGGTCATTCAGCGTCTGGTGCCGGTTCATTTCCGGGCGGGCCACTCCATTTTCAAGGAAGGGGACGAGGGCGCGTCCATGTTCATTGTCACCCGTGGATACGTGCGGGTGTTCAGTCTGGGCAAGGATGGCGAGCGTATCCGGCTGGCCAAGCTGGGGCCGGGAGATTTCTTTGGTGAATGGAGTCTCATCACGGGGGACTACCGTCGGCATGCCTGGGTGGAGGCGGAGAGCGATGTGGATCTGCTGGAGCTGTCCGAGGCCATGCTGGAGGAGGTGACGCAGCGGCATCCCCGGATCGAGGAGATCATCACCGCCTATCACCGTCGACGAACGATCGATACCTTGCTCGCTCGGGTGTTCCCGGTTCTGTCCGCCATCGAGCGGCGGCGGTTGGCCGAGCATTTGCGGGAGGAGCGGTATCCGCGTGGCACCTTGATCTACCGGGAAGGGGACACGAGCGGGTACATGTCGATCATTCAGCACGGCACGGTGGAGGTCTACACGCACAATCTGGATGGTGTGAAGATCCCCCTGGCACTGCTGGGTCCCGGCCAGTACTTTGGCGAGGGCGGCGCTCTGTCGGGCAAGCCTCGAGTTGCCTCTGTGCGGGCGCGAACGGACACGGTGCTTCACCACATCTCCCGTGAGGACCTGGTCACGTGCCTTGTGGACCATCCAGAGGTGCTCAAGACGTTGCAAGGGATTCGCCTGGAGCGAATCGGCGCCACGCTGGAACGACTGGACGACAGTGAGGATCTGGGAGCGCCCGGTGCGTCCGGCGAGGCCGAGGAAGCGAGCGGGGAGGACCTGGCGTGATCCAGTGGGAATCTGTCAAGCATGTACACATGCTGGGAATCTGCGGAACGGCCATGGGCGCCTTCGCAGGCATGCTCCACGAACTCGGCTACCGGGTCACCGGGTCGGACAGCCACCCCTACCCGCCCATGAGCACGCAACTCCACGCACTCGGGATCAAGGTGTTTCCCGAGTACTCCGCCGCCAACCTCGACGAGAAGCCCGACCTGGTGATCATCGGAAACGTGATCCGACGGGACAATCCCGAGGCCCGAGCCGTGATCGAGTCGGGGGTGCCTTACCTGTCGCTCCCCGCCGCCCTGTCGGAGCGATTCCTCAAGGGAAATCACTCCATCGTGATTACCGGTACCCACGGAAAAACCACCACCGCCGCCATTTGTGCCTGGTGCCTCGTGCATGCCGGGTTCGATCCGGGCTTCCTCGTGGGCGGGGAACTCCGAAATCTGGGCAAGAACTATCGGTGCGGAAAACAGGGATACTTCGTAATCGAGGGGGACGAGTACGACACCGCCTTCTTTGACAAGGGACCCAAGTTCCTGCACTATCGACCCCAGAGCGCGGTCGTCACCAGCGTCGAGTTCGACCATGCGGACATCTATCGCAATATCGAGCACGTAAAGGCTGCCTTTCGTCAGTTCATTCAGCTCCTCCCCCCGGACGGCCTGCTCGCCGCCTGCGCCGACTATGAACACGTGCGGTCCTTGATCCAGTTTTCCAAAACCACTCCACACACCTACGGGCTCAAAAGCGAGTGCGACTACTCGGGTTATATCGAGGAGACCGGGCCGGAAGGGATGCGCTTCGTGGTTACTCAGGGAGGCGCTCCGATCGGGAATTTCACCACCTCCCTCGTGGGCAAACACAACCTGTTGAACCTGATTGCGGTCACCATTCTCCTTTCCAGGTTGGGTCTCACATCGGAACAAATCGCCGAGGGCTTCGCCACGTTCCAGGGCGTCCGTCGCAGGCAGGAAGTGTTCGCCGAGGTCGGCGGGATCACCCTGGTCGACGACTTCGCACATCATCCCACCGCCGTTCAACTCACCATCGATGCCATCCGCATGCGGTTCCCGGACCGGCGCCTTTGGGCCGTGTTCGAACCGCGCTCGGCCACCAGTCGGCGAAACGTGTTCCAGGACCGGTTTGCCGGGGCGTTCGTCGGGGCCAACCAGGTGATTGTGGCCGATGTCTACCGTCCTGACCAGGTGGCAGAGGAGGAGCGGTTTTCTCCCCAACTGCTCGCCGAGGCCCTGCAGGGTCGGGGCGTGGATGCGCGGGCACTCCCCTCGGTGGACGACATCATTGACAAGTTGGTCCGGGAGGCGGTCGAGGGCGATGTGATTCTCATCATGTCGAACGGCGGGTTCGATGGTATCTACGAGCGCCTGCCCGCGGCGCTGGCCGAAGCTCGGGGCATCGAATGGCCTCCCACTCGGAAACGGTGACCTCAATCGGGCTCATCTCGTAGCTGGATCCAGTCTGCTCCTGTGGCTGAGAGAGCTTGTTCGTACAGCGGAATCGGGCGGCCTCCCTCGACCTCCTGGAGGTAGAGGCGATTCACTCCGTGATCTCGGCAAGTGTATACGACGCTCCGGCCGTCAGGGGAGAATGTGGGGGAGAAGCAGTTCATGTCCTCGGGACTCAGAGGTCGGGCAGGACGTTCGGTCCCCTCCCAGAGGTAGACTCGCCTTAGAGAACCCGTGGTTCGGCAGAAGGCGATCCGGGTGGAACGGGTTCGAGCCAGGGTAGGCTGGGCAGCGATGGCCGGCCCGAGGTGAGGAATCGGCCTCTTTTGGGTCGAGGCGTTGCGGTCTGGCGTTGGAGTCGAAGCCGCGACATCAGGGGTCTGTTCAACCTGAGAGGCCGCGGCCCACGGTTCGGCCAGGCGGAGCGGTGGGGATGGCGGACGGGGGGTAGGCACCGGATCGACGGGGGCTCGCCGCTGCCCCGGAATCAGTCGGTGTCCGTACCGACCACTGTCCGATCCGAGGGTGTACAGGGCGATGAGTGGGGCGCCGTCTCGCCACGCCACCAGCGCGAGGTCGTTGCCCGGCCCGAACGAAGGACCGGTCGTCGGCCCCTCCGGCCAGGCAAGATCTGTCACCTGGCCGGTCTCCACAGTCAGGATGGCCACCGACGGGCGCGGAGGATCACCCTCCAGGCGGCAGAAAGCGAGTCGGTCCCCGTTCCATGTCCAGGATGGTCGAACCGGAAGCACCGGATCCGGAACCAGGCGGGTTCGCTGTCGTTCCCCGTCCAGGCGCATGAGCCAGAACGTTCCTCCCGGGTCTCGAGTCACGAACGCGAGGCGCCCGTCGCCGGGACGTTGGGCCGGGAAACCGTCTTCCCAACCGGGGGGAGGGGTGGTAAGGCGTTCACGCAGGCAGAGTGACCCCCGGATGGCCCAGATGCAGCCCGCAGAAGCGAATACGATGCGCTGTCCGGACGGCAAGGGTGGCCGCCCGGTCAGAGGTTCGAACCGGTCTCCTGGCAAGGTACCTCGAGCCGTGCGTTCCAGTTCCGGCTCAGGATGGCCTTGCGGGCCTTCCCCGGGCAGGCCGTAGAGGGTCGTGGCTTGTTCAAAGCAGGCACAGGCCCTGGAGAGGCGGCCCAGGGCCAGATTGGCCCGGCCCATGAGCCAGGCCGTGTCACGGAGCAGACGACGGTCGCCAGGGCCGTTCGGCCCGGACAGCACAGACTCCCAGACCTCGAGCGCCTGGTCGAACGCCTCCTCCTGGTACCAGGATATGCCCACGTAGAAACGGTACTCCAGCCGGTCCGGATCCAGAACCGCGGCCCGTGCAAACGCAGCTCGAGCCTGGTCGGGGTCGCCTGCCGAGAGCAGACAACGACCGACACCGAAGTGAGCATCTGCCCGGTTCGGCGCACGGTTCGTGGCCGTGCGGAACAGGGGTAGGGCGGCTTCCGGGGACTCGTCGTAAAACGTGCGCCAGGCGGATGCGATCAGTTTGGCCACTTCCTGAGGGGAGGCGGCCGTGCCAGGACCCTGTGCCGGAGAGGCGCCCCGATCGGGCTCGGGGGCCGGAAGGGGTTCGGTAGACCGGGGCGTGTCCTTCGGTTCACCGTCCAGGTCTGAACCCCGACCTTGAAAGATCGGCAGGGCGAGAAACGCTGCGAGCGCGAGTGGGAACAGACGTGGGAAGTTGTCGGATGGACGCTGCGCACGTGTCGTGACTGCCCGGGTGGAGTCGTTCATGGCCCATCTGCCTCGTATGCCCCTCGTTCCCGGCGCCAAGGGAATCGGGCGAGTCCGGAGGGGGCATACACACCGCCAGGCGACTACGGGGATACCTTGTCTTCACTGGAACCGGTCGGACCGGGGCGGAAGCGGCGCATCATGGAGAGGAAATTGCCCCCCATGATCTTCGAAATCTGCTCGGACGTGTATCCCGCCTCCTCCAGTGCCTCGGTCAGACGCGGCAGATCGGCAATGGTCTCGATCCCTTCCGGCAAGGGGACAAACCCATCCAGGTCGGTGCCAAGGGCGACGTGGTCGATCCCCGCCACGGCCACGGCATGGTCCACATGCTCGACCCACCGGGCAATCGTCTTTCCTCCCAGAAAGTTCGTCGCCACCATGATACCAATCACACCCCCGCGATCCGCGATGGCTTTCAACTGCGCATCGTCCAGGTTTCGCCAGCTCTTCTCCACCCCAGCAACCCCGGTGTGGGAGCACAACACCGGACCAGACGTGGCTTCCAGCGTCTCCCAAAACGCACGCTTGCTGCTGTGCGCCAGATCCACGAACATCCCAACTTCTTCCATGGCGGCAAGCACTGACCGGCCCAGCTCGGTCAGCCCCCGGTTGAAGCTCAAGGGGTAGGAACACCCCGCCGAGGGGCTGCTTCGCAGATGCGCAAGACCCATGTAAACCGCCCCCGCCTCGTGAAGTTGCGCCACTCGCTCAACACGCCCCTCCAGCGGAAAGGCCCCCTCCACCCCCAGCATGACCGCTACCCGACCCGCTCGGAGCGCCGATTCAATCTCCGACGCCGTGGTCGCCATCACCATCGCACCCTCGGAACGCGCCACCGCATCGTGAAGGCGCTCGATCTGGTACTGCGCACTCGCCCAGGCCGACCGGCGCGCCTCTCTCGGCCATCCGCGCCACCACCCGAACGCGCGCCACCCGTTGATCACGGGAAAACCGGCACTCACCACCCCGAACACGGCCACGTTTACCCCGCCCTCGAGCATGCCGGGCAGGTCCACCTGGGAACCGGGTTCGGAGGCGAGGAGATCGCGGTTCCACAACAGGGGATCGACGTGGAGATCTGCAATCACCCGTGGCGCCGATGGGTCAGCCTTCGAGGCTGTCCTCGCACCGTCGGGAGTGTTGTGGGCAGAGGATACAGAACTGGCAGTCATGATCAGTCCCAGAAATAGAGTGATCTGCACCGGGTTCCATGGACGGCGGCGCATGGGTGATCTCGCAACAGGTTTAGATTCGAAACATTTCCTTGAGCTGAAAACGCGCTTCGGACCGTCGATGGCGCTGCATGGTGCGCTCGAGTTCCTTCCAAAGCTGATACATTTGGTTGTCCAGGGCCTCCACGAGCGCGTAGTCCTGGACATCGTCGAGTTGCATGAGGGCCTTCTTGAGGGATTCGATCAGGAATCCGAGCCCTTCGGGGGATCGCAAGTCGTCCGGGAGCGTGCCGGGGCTGTTGGTGCCTGAAGCCGCTCCAGCCGGTCCGTTTTGTGGGTCCAGGTGTGCCAGGAGGGTTTCCAGCCGTCCCCTGATCGCGCCTCGAGCGGCCTCGATCAGCCACGCCTGGACACCGAGAGAGCAGACCCAGTGGCGTTTCACCCGGTCCCATGGGGAGGTTTTGTCCGATTCGTGTTCCATGACTCCTCACTTCAGCGGGATCAGCGTCCCAATCGTTTGTCCCATCTTGAGTTCCGACCCGGTTTCCAGTTGTGCGAGTTCCACGAGGCCGGGCGGGAAGACCAGGATGACCGTGGAGCCCAATTCGAAGGCGGCCAGTGCGTCTCCCTTGCGCACGTGAAACGGCGGGAAGATGAATTCCTCCCGTTCGAACTGGCCGGGGCGGTTGGTCAGGCGGTTGGAATAGACCACGCGGATTCGGCCGACTCCGATTGCGCCGACTTTTACCACCTTGACCTCGGGGCTGCCCGGCAGGTTGAGCTGGATGGTGGAGATGACGCGCTCGTTCACTGCGAACAGTCGGTCCACTGTGCGCACGGAGGGGGGGTTGACCGGAAACAGGTGCCCTGGAATGTGGTGATACCGCACCACGTCGCCCTCCACCGGAGCATGGATCCAGTGGTAGTGGCGAGGGCTCAAGTAGAGTGTGACATAGTGCCCCTCGTGGTAGGGGAGGGCGTCGCGGGGGCCCCCCAGAAGGTCGTCCACGGTGTAGGTGATGTCCTTGACCTGAAAACAGATGTTGCGGTCAATCCGACCATACGCACCCAGGATGCCGTCCACCGGGCTCACCACCGCCGCAGGGTTTTCCTCCACGGGGCGTGCGCCCGGGGCGAGTCGCCGCACGAAAAAGCTCCGCAGGTTCGGAAATCGCTCGATCGGTTCGGCCAGTTCGCTCAGGTCCACTCCGTACCGGCGGGCGAACCAGCGCACCGCCCACCGGCTGATGCAGTTCGAGCCGGTCCAGCCGGCCAGGGCGCCCAGCAACCGGCCGACGCGCTTTCTGGGAAGCATTGAGATCAGCAGCATGTAGAGGCGATCGTTCATGGAAACCGTGCTCGAGCGCAAGGCAGGTAAGGCGGCCGCAACGGGACCCGAAGGTGTCCCCAGGATAGTCCCGTTGCTCGAAATTGTCAACTTCGCGGTGTCTCGAGCCCGAGTTTACCGGTATCGAAGGTCTTCCGCCACCTGCTCGAGACGCTCCTGCAATGCTTGCCAGGGGGTCGAGGTGGACCAGTCCGGCACCTCGGTTCCCGGGGGGACAGGCTTGAGGCGCTCGAGCGGGGTTCCCGACCAGTCGAGCGGTTCGATGCGCACAGGCACGACTCGAGCCTGTCCGCGGCGGTGCATGTCCAGTGCCCACGTCGCCTCGATGTCCGAGAGGTACCCGGACTCAAGGAAGGACGCACTCACCAGGAAGACCACGATGTCGGCTTCTTCCAGGCTGTGGCTGAGTTTCTGCCGCCACCGGGCCGGGTCGGACAGCCGCCGGTGTGCCCAACTCTCCAGGTAGCCCGCCTTCAGGAGCTTTTGGAGGACTTCCTCCATCTGCGGGACCATTGCCTCGTCGGCATGAGAGAACACGTAGAACACCTTGAGCAGCCGCACCGAGAGGGACGCGCTTCCCATGCGTGGCCCGGCGGTCCTGGGATGCGCCACCGGTTTGGACCGTGGAGGGTCAGCGACAGGCGTGGAGGTTGGAGCGGGCGAGGGCGGTGTCGAGGTGGGCGTGTCGGGCACAGGCTGAGCCGGTGGGGGCGCCATGGTGTCTGCGGAGCGAGGCGGCGAATAGGCTGGAGCCCGCGTGGCACCCTGGGCGGCGGCCCGGTGCACGGCTTCCACCCCGTACTCGTCCACGTAGTCGAGCAGGGTGAGGAAAGCCTTCAAGGCCACCTGGTCTGGATATTGACGCAGCGCCGCCTCCAGGAGCCGACGTACCGGGGCGGTCCCCCCTTGCGCGGTTCGCTCCAGGACGTTTCGCCACACGTCTCGAGCGGAGGTGTCGGCCTCCCGAGGCGGGGGGGTCACCCCTGCAGCCCGCATTACCTGCGCCATTTCTTCCGGCGTGGAGAACAGCCATGCCAGGGTGCTTTCCAGTGCCAGGATCTGTTCTGCTGTCAGCACACCGCTGGAAGTCTTTCCCGACCCCTCAAACTGCGACATCTGCCAACTCCCGCAACAACCCGCCCGGGTCCGGCCGGCGCCACACCGTGTTGACCCGGAAGCGTCATTCGTCCCATTCCGGTTCCTCGGTCCGCCGAATCGCGGGCCCTGACCTGCCCACCGTAAACCTCACGCCAGTATAGCATGGTCGGGCCGGGATGTGATGAGTTCGCGGTCCGCGCCTCGAGATATCCCGGGGAGACCGGCTGCAGAGGGGCCGGAAAGGAGGAACTGTGAGCGGGACCGCGAGACCGGAAGCGGGGCGTGGCGCTGTCAGCAAAAAACCTGGACACCCTTTGCGGGGATCTTCTATCATGAAATTTCGGTCGGCCCGGGAGTCGGTGTCTTGCAGAAGCGGTAAGGGGTGGTCCTGGTGGAGAGGCGACGCAAGCCGAGAACCTTGTTCATCAAGTATCACGAGATAGCCGATCAACAGCCCATGAGCGCGAAGGCGGCGGCAAAGTTCGGGATATTTCCGACCCTGCCGCTGGCGACATTGGCCGCGGTGCTCCGGGAACACGACTATCCGGTCAAGATTCTCGATCTGCATGCGCTGAATCTTCCCGTCGCGGATGCTGCACCCCTGGTGGCGGAGGCCCGCCCGGATGTGGTGGGCCTGACCTGCAAGACGTTGGGGTGGCCGGCAGTGCTGGAGATTGCCCGGATGGTCAAGGCGACGGTGCCGGAATGCCTGGTCGTGCTGGGTGGTCCGCACACCTCCATCTATGCTCGAGAATCCTTGACCTTTGACTGCATCGACATGGCGGTGGTGGGGGACGGGGAGGAGACGCTGCTGGAAATCGTCCAGACCCTGGACGGTGGTGGCGATCTGTGGTCCATTCCCGGGACCTGCGTTCGGAGAGACGGGGAGGTGATCATGAACACCGCCCGGCCCGTGGTCGCCGACCTCGACGCCTTCCCCATGCCCGCACTCGACCTCCTCCCCATGGACCGTTACCACTGCCTCACCGTGCTCAATCCGTTCTCCACACTGGTCACCAGCCGCGGGTGCCCGTGGCACTGCGGGTTCTGCTCCCAGGTCTATTCCGAACGCCTCCGGTTCCGTTCGGTGGAGCGTGTGGTCGACGAGATGGCCTGGCATGTGGAACGGTTCGGCGTCCGCGAGATCGTCATTTTCGACGAAACCTTCACCGTGGGTCGCGCCCGGGTGATGAAGTTTTGCGAGGAAATCGGCCGTCGTGGCCTTCGGGTCGCGTTCAATATTCGGGCTCGAGTGGACGCGGTGGACAAACCCATGCTTCAGGCCCTCAAGGATGCCGGGTGCCGATCCATTCACATGGGCGTGGAAGGCGGGTCCCAGCGCATGCTGGACATCATGCGCAAGGGAATCACCGTGGAGCAGGTCCGAAGCGCCTTCCGCGCAGCCCGCGAAGTCGGACTGGAAACGCGCGGCTACTTCATCATCGGCTACTTCGACGCCGGGCCGGAAGACGTGGAGGACGTGATTCGTTTTGCGACCAGCCTGGACATGGACTTCGCCTCGTTCGCAGTGGCCACACCCCTGCCGGCGACCGAGTTGTACGCCGTGGCCCTGGAGCGGGGCTACCTGAAGAGCGACTACTGGAAGGCCTACACCCTCAATGGCGGCGGGCCGGTCCCTCATCTGGAGACCGAATTGCTCGATGCCCGCACCTTGAAAAACTATCGCACACGGGCTTACCTGGCGTTCTACCTTCGGCCCGAAGTGATGTTGCGCCGGGCCTATCACGCCTCCAGGTCCATGAAAGGGATCATCGACCTGATGGGGGGGCTCTCTGTCTTGAAAGAGGTCGTGGTCGGCAACCTGCACGAGCGGTTGAGACCACGGAGTGGGACATCACCCCATCTGCGGTGACGCAGCGTGAGGAGGCAAGCCTATGGCTGGATGGCGTGTCAAGATAGAAAAGCTGTTGTTCGGTTCCTCGTTCGATGACATCTACGACCGGTTGAGCGAACTGAATCGGGCCGTGGACCGACTTTCCGCACGGCTGGACGAACGGGTCGCCGGACTCAAAAAGGAAATTCGGTCTACCGCCGGCGGCCCGGACGATCCCCGGGACGGCCTTTTCATCCTCGAGGAGGAGTGTATCGGTTGCCAGTTGTGCGTGGACCTGGCCCCCAACACCTTCCGCATGCGCCCGGACGGAATCGCGGAGATCGTGGACCCTCGAGGGGACGACCTGGCCACGATCGAGGAGGCGATCGCAGGGTGTGGCAGCGCGTGTATCAAGTTGGCGTGACCACGTATCCGGGAGGACGGCACGTGGCGTGAAAGACGGCGGCCCCCCGGCGGCACGGGGAGGTCGCCGGACCGGATGCACACCTGAGGGACGGGGATGGGACAGTTACCGCAACAGTGCAGGAGCGTGAAGCAGGGCCGGGCCGGTACAGGTCGCGGCGACGAGTGCGCGGGCGGACGACGCTGCGCCGGGCAATCCAGGGCCCGGGGAGTCGGTCTAGTCTTCTTGGCCGCACTCATGCTCTCCTGTGGCGGGGAAGCCATCGATACAACCGGAAAAACCATCGATGTGGTCAACTATTTCCCCCTCGAGTTGGGACGGCGGTGGATCTACTTCGACCCGGAGGGTCGGTTCCTGACCCTGGCGTTCACGGACACCACCACCGTGGTCGGGTTCGACGCGCTCGTCCTCACCTACACCTTCACCCGGGACCCCGACGCCGAGGTGGCGCCGAGCTTCGAAGCCTATTTCGGCCTGGACCCCGATCAAGGCGTGATGTTCTACGGCTACAAGGACTACGAACTCGGGGAGTCGGCCAGTTACTCGCCCGGGGTGCCCTTTGCCGGCAACGAAATGGTCATCGGTGAGTCCATTACCACCTCGACCGCGGAGTCGGGGCAACTCGTCAAGTACGTGACCACGCTCGTCGCTCATGGTATCGTGGAAACCTATTTCGGCACCTTCCCGGACGCCGTGGACGTCACCATGGGTCCGGAGAATGGAGAACAGCCCAAACATTTCCTGGCCCGCGACATCGGGATGGTCAAGTTCGACTGGAAAGGCGTCAGGTACCAGCTCTATGACTATGACGCCAGTGGCGGAAGCGGCGAGTGAACCGTCCCCAGTCCGCCCAGGGACCATGGCGGCACGGCGCACGCGCGCACCCGACCAGAGGAGGACTTTCGATGACTCGAGCCAACCGTTCCGAAACCACCCTGGAGGACGACCGCTTCGTTCCTCCGCCCCGCTCCCCTCTCAAACCCATTCTCGCTGCGGTCATTGCCTTCGCCCTCGCCGCGATCTACGTCCTCTTCCTCCACGAGGAAAAACCCATGCCCGACCCGGTCCCCGAATTACTCAAACAGGAAGGACCGCCCGCCATCCACCTCAAACCCTCCCTCGTCGTCCCGGGCCCCATGCAAAACCCCCATCCCGCCAAGGACGGCGGCACCGCTCGGCCCGATGAGGCCATCATCTTCCGCGTGGATATCCGCGGAAACGGCTACGTGATGATCGCCCTCGAGGCCGATGACGGCAGACTCTCTCGCGTCTGGGGCGGTCGCCCGGACGACACCCCCAGAACCGGCTCCCAGTTGCTCTATGACATGGACACCGGCAAGGTCCTCGCCGTCGACCTCAAACCTCACCGAGGCTCCACCCTCACCTTCGTCGCTGCGCTCTCCTCCGTACCGTGGGACCCCTTCCCCAGGTCCGGTATCCCTCAATCCCCAAGAACCTTCCCAGGCTCCAACGCCAACCCTTCCTCCCCAAGGCCCAACCTGCTGGCATGGGACAGATTCACCCTCACCGTGGCAGAAGAGATCCCCACGCCACAACCCATCGAGAAATAACAACTGTTCGGAAACTACATCTTGCAGTTGCGCAAACACTCCTTGCGGAACTTGCGCGCATTCTTTATACAGTCCGCGTACCAGTCCTTGCGGCTTGGGTTCTTGGCAAGCCCTTCCGCACAGTACTTCACCGTTGCCTGGTACTGCCGGTTACAGTTGACGACACACTTGTTTCCTCCCAGGACGGAAGGTGAGAACAGGGGGGTGCAGAAGAGCAAAGCCGCAACGATGGTGGCGCGCCGAACGGTCATGAAAACGCTCCTGCGTCTGGCGGTCGCTGGCTGGAGGACGGTTCAACAACGTAGTGTAACACAGTTGCCTGGAATTGGCGTGTTGAACGGCTGAGATGTCGCGTTCGAACGGTGTTTCGGGACCTTTGGGGACGCTCGGGTCGGTGCATGAGGAGACATTCATGAGGTCGCAAGGGACATCCGGGCGGAGACCGGGCAGGGGTGACGAGGGGCGGGAGGGAAAGCGAGGCGGCCGAGGGTCGAGCAGCGTGCCGGCGAGGTCGCGGCGCACAACTCTGGCCGGACTTGGGGGCGAAATCCAGACTCGAGGTCCGCTCGGCGACTGGGTGGGGGAGATTTTGGAGGGGCTCGAGAACGAACGGGCCGATACGCTCACCCATGGGTTCCACGCCTATCCCGCACGGATGCATCCGGTGGTTCCTCGCCGTATCCTGTCGCGCCTCGGTGCCCGGGGCATGGTGGTGCTTGACCCATTCGTTGGTGGGGGCACGGTGGTGGTCGAGGCGATGGTGGCCGGATGTCGGGCTGTGGGGTCAGATATCAACCCGGTGGCCATTCGGGTGGCCGGGGCGCGGAGTACGGTGCGCTCCAGGGTGTGGGTGGACCGGTTCGTGACCCGGGCGAGGGAGATCAGCGAGGCAGCCTACCTGGAGGCGCGCCGGAAGCGTTCGAGGCCGTGGACGCCGGTGGCGCGTCGACACCGGACATGGTTTGCGCCGCACGTGTTGCAGGAGTTGATGGCCCTGGAGGTCAGGATTCGGAGCATTCCATTGGCGGAAGAGCGTGCTCTGGCGTTCATGGTGCTTTCATCGCTGCTGGTCAAGGTTTCGCAGAAGCGGGCGGAGACGGTGGAGGAGCGTGCGATGAAGCGTGTGGGGCGAGGCACGACGGCGCGGCTGTTTGGTCGGAAGGCTGTGGAGCTTGGGGAACGGCTGCGAGCGCTGGCGGCGGTCGTTCCCGAGGAGGTGACCTCGCCGATTCTGTGTCTGGCGGACGCCCGGTCGCTGCCGTTGCCGGAAGGGGTGGTGGACCTGGTGATCACGTCTCCGCCGTATGCGGGGACCTATGACTACGCACGGGTTCAGGCGTTGCGTCTGGCCTGGTTGGGGGAGCCGGTCGGATTGGCGAGGCGGTACGAAATTGGGACTCGAGGCGGTGGTCGGCGTGGGCAAGGTTTTACCCGGGACCAGGCACGGGTGGTGCACGAACTGCGTCGGATCCTGAGACCAGGAGGCCGGGCGTTCGTCCTGGTTGGAGACGGCGTACTGGGAGGCAAGCCATACCGGGCGGACGCGGCGCTGGAGCGGGCGGCTCGAGCAGCGGGCCTGGGGGTGGAGGGCGTGGCCAGTCAGCCTCGTCCCCATGTGAACCGGGCCGTGGCAGAGGCGTACGGGGGGGAAACGCGGTACGAACACCTGATCGTGCTGGTGCAAGAGGCTCGATCGGGCGGGGTGAGCAGATGAAACTTGAGTCCGGGGACGGTGGGTTGTCATCGAAGGAAGCGGAAGCACGCCCGGGGATTGGCCGCTGGGATGATGGCAGGACGGTGGTGGCCGAGATGAAGGAGGCCGTACGGGCTTTCACTGCGGAACGGGACTGGGATCGATTTCACACGGCGAAGAACCTGGCCATTGCGCTTTCCGTGGAAGCGGGCGAATTGCTACAACTGTTTCTGTGGGTGGACGACCACGTGGAGGGGAGTCGCCCGCCTCCCAGGCGGGAGGTGTTGGAGGCCGAGATTGCGGATGTGGCCATCTGCCTCCTGCACCTGTGCAATGCAGAAGGCGTCGATCTGGCTCGAGCGGTGGAGCGGAAGTTGGCCGCCATCGCGGATCGGTACCCGGCGCAGAAGGTACGTGGGTCGGCGTTGAAATACGACGAATATGACGACTAGAACCGGGGTTCGAGGGACCTGCTAGTGCGCCCTTTTGTTCCTGCATGCGGCGCATGGGCAGTGTGCCCGGAGATGGGTGAACGAGTAGTAGCCCGTGTCGTGGCCGTCTCTCCAGGTGAAGTGCAGGGCGTAGTGGCCGGTTTCGTGTACCGACTTTACCTCCACCGCCTCGGGCGGCAAGTCCGGGTCCCTGTCCGGGTCCTCTGTCGATGTGCCGTGACTGGTGCACACGGCGCAAGGGCAGATTCGTCTGAGGAACTCCAGGTCGTACTCCGACTCGTGACCGTCTTCCCAGAGGATCCGGAGCGGCGCGGTCGGCCCTTCCAGTTCGATGGCTCGAGGCTGCGTTTCCGGGTGCATGTCTGACTCCGTGATACCCGGGCGGTGTGATGCGTTCCGGGGAACGCCCGTGTCCCGGCGTCTCGTTGGTGTCTTGGAGAACCGAGCAGGCCAGGCAGCGGGCCGGAGCGGGCTACCCGTCCTGGTCGGCGAGGGACCGTGCTGTTTGATCCCAGTGTAGCGCGAAACCCGTCCGGCGTCTTCGGCCGAGTCGTTCCGGGTCTGCCAATGTGAGGCGCTTTACACCGTGTCGGGCCGATGATATGTTCAGAAAGCACTTGAGGAGGTCCATGAGGTGTGGGCGGGACGTGGGCAGCCAGGCCGAAGCGTCCAGGAGTTTGGCGGGAATCAACCTGTGCGGGGGGCGAAGGGGAGCAAGGACATGGGGAGGGCTTTTGCAGTCGTTCTGATCTCGTTTTCCTTCGTGGCGGGATGTGGTCCCCGGGCCGCCGATTTCGTGGGCCGGTACCCGGTGGTTGTCGATGAGACCATCGATGCATGCGTGCAGGGCACTCCGCGTGCCACGGCGCTCCAGGATGTCACCGAGGTGGTGATCAGCGAGCGGACGGACGAGCATGTGTACGTGGAGCTGGGTCCGTGCGGGTTCGTGGCCACGGTTGTGGACAAGGGGCGATTCGAGGCGTCGGACGCCGATTGCAGTGTGGAGTACGAGGCGCCCGAGATTGTGATCACCTTTTCCGCCGTGGGCGTGCTGGAGGACCGGCAACTGGATCTCACCTTGACCGGAACGTACGAGACCAGCGAGTATGGCGGGTACCCGGTGGAGTGTGCGTACCTGTTTCATGCATCCGGATGACCCCGTCCTGGCAGAGGGTTTTCTTTCCAGGGTGGGGGGCGCTCCACATCGCCTGTTTCTCAATCCAGATAGCCGAGATCTTGAAGCCGGGCCTCCACGGACCGGTCGGAGGAGGTAAGGGGTGTTCCCGCAGCCGGACTCGGTCCCGGGGGACTCCCTTCGCGAACCGCGGGAGTGGCACCGGTGCGGGCGTGGCGTTTTTCCAGCACGCGGGGATGTATGATGGGGGTCAGGATTCGGCCGTCCAGATCGGGGGGGATGGGCACGTCGAGATGATAGAGCCAGGTGGGGAGGAGGTCCCAGAGGAACATGGGCATGGCCACCGGCCCCGGTCGGATGTCGGGACCACGAGCCAGCAGGATACCCTCGAGCCGATGGGCTCCGGTTTCCCATTCCATGTCGGCGACCACGCATGAATCTTTGAGTCTTCGACCATCTTGCGAGGCGTGTAGGCTTCCGATACGCCAGGTGGTGCCGGGGTTCACGAAGCGATAGACCAGGTCGGGGGCCTGGTCTGCGTGCTTGCCGGAGAAGCGTTCCTCGCGAAACAGGACCGCTGCGTGGATGCGGTCGCCGGTCCGGGGGTCGGTCACGGCGGCGAGGCGGTCGCGGATCTCGGCGCGCACCTGGTCGTACCGGGCACGAGGCACGATCCCACGAGGTTCCCTTCCTTCCAGGTTGATCCGGATACCGAACGGAGTGGGCGCGAACGCGACGGTTCGGCTCCAGTCCACACGGGGTTCCAGGGGCCCGAAGGTGGTTCCGCCCTGCTCGTGGAGCCACTCGAGCACGGTGTGGGGGGTGCGTGCTGCAGGTGGGCCGGTGTGGGGCCGAAGCTTGTGCTGGTTCGACTGGTCGAGCCTGCGGAGCAGGGTTCGGAGCATGCGCCGGGCATGGACACTGGCGAGGGGGTCTTTTTTCCGGTGGAGGTAGCCGTGGGCCTGGAGCCAGTCGTTGACGTGGAAGGCCCGGTGGTGAGGTCCGAATCCGTGGTCACTCACGATGTAGACGTGGGTTTCAGGTGGAACCAGGTTCAGGATGTGTCCGATCTCCTGGTCCAGTACCTGGAAGTAGGCGATGGCGCCCTGGGCCTGGTCGCTGTCCGGCCGGAGGGGCTCGAGGTATTGCCAGAACGGGTGTTGGATTCGGTCCGGGCCGACAAACACCGCAATGGCGGCTTGCCAGGGGTGGCGGGAGAGGCAGTGGCGGACGGCGCGTCCGCGCGCCCGTGTCATGGCCACGAGGTCGTCGAAAAAGGCATGGAACCCCTTGCGGCGGTAGTGACGGGGCACCACGTCCAGCCGGTACCCGAGGCGTTTCAGTCTGGGATAGAGGTCTGGCGGATGGGATCGGACCGTGGCATCCTGCGGTGTGAGCATCCCGGAGACGCAAAAGGAAGTTTCCGGAGAGGGGGGGTACGTGAGGGGCAAGTTGATGGTTCCGGAGGGAATCCCCTCCCGGTGCAAGATTTCCCAGAAGGCCAGGTCCGTGCGCATCCGGGCACTCACCACCTGCCGGCGATAGGAACCAGGGACCGGCGCACTCCAGTCGAGTATCCCATGGTTGTCCGGACGTTTGCCCGTGGCCAGGGATGTCCATGCCGGGCCGGTCACACAGGGATCGACGGAACTCAAGATGCCGCGGGCGGCCGAGGCGGCGAATGCCTTGAGCACAGGGAGCAGACCTCGAGCCATGAGCGGGTGGAGCACGGCGAAGGTGGCGCCGTCGAGGCCGATGACCAGGACCCGGGCCTGTCGGTGCCCGCTCTGTCCGGAGCACGTCATGGCGTCGTCTGAACCGGGTTCGAGTAGGCCTGCCTGGCCCAGGCGATCGTGCGGTCCAGACCCTCCTCGATGTCGATTCGGTTCTGGTGCCCCAGATCTCTCGTCGCCCGGGAGAGATCGACCCGCTTGTGCCGGGTCGTGAACGGCTCGCCCGAAGCATAGGTGACCAGTCGGTCGTCCTTGCCAAGCTTGCCCAGAATTCGCTGGGACAGGTCCGCAATCGCCACCGGTTCGTCCCCACCGATGTTGTACACCGCCCCGGAAGTGAACCGTTCGCAGATACGGGCCAGGGTCCGGGCGGCATCATCGATGAACGTGAACGTCCGCGTGTGGTCCTGATAGACGGTGTACGGTTGATCGTGCAGGGCACACCAGATGAATCGGGCGATCACACCGCGGTTCGGTGCAAAGTGCTCCCCAGGACCGTACACGTTGAACAACCTGGCCACGACCGTTTCCGTTCCATACATTTCCATTGAATTGCGAATCTGCTGCTCCGCAACCCATTTGGTCATGGCGTAGTCGTTCAGCAGCCGGATGGGCGTCTCGTCCGGCACGGACTCGAGCATGGTGCCTTCGAAATCCCCATATATCTCGGAACTTGAGACGAAAATCAGTCGGAACTTGAGGCGCTCTTGCAGCCGGATGAGGTGTTTCGTACCCACCACGTTCGTGGTCCACAGCGCCTCGTAGTGGGCCTCGCCATTCCATCGGCCCGTCTCGGCCGCCAGGTGGTACACCACCTCAAACCGTTGGCCCTCCAGCAGTTGCTCCAGAGAGCGAAAGGAGCGGACATCGGCTCGAACGTGCCTCGAGTCCGGGGCTGCCTGGAGGTCCAGGGTCCACGCAGCGTGCCCATCTGCTCGCAGCCTGCGGGTGAGCGCTCGTCCGATGAATCCCCTCCCGCCTGTCACCAGTACTTTCATGGCGTCCTTGTGAGTCGTTCAGAACGTGATCTTGAGATCGGCACGGATCGACCGGGGAGCCTGCCGTGCCATGGTCGAACCGAACAGGCTGTAGATGATTTCACCGTTTTCGTCCTGGTAGTAGTAGCGACCGTCCGCGTCCACCTCCCACGCCTGGTTCGGATCGAAGTTCTCGTAATAGTAGATCGGCGTCTTTCTGTCCAGGACATTGAACACGGTGACCTCCGCGAGCACCTCCAGGTTCCTGGACGGCTTGAAGCGCTGGGCCACTCGAGCATCGAAATAGTGCACCGGGGGCATGAAGCGAGCCCCCCGCCCCTCGGGGAAGACGCTGTGTGACCCGTAGAGGGGCTGGAGTCCGCGGCGTTGCCAGGCGTGGCCGGAATCGAACTCGTAGGCGATGCCCACCTCCGTGTCGGTCGGGAACAGGTAGGAGCCGGAAAGCTTGGAGACCACAAAAGAGTGGTAGGGTAGGTATCCGTACCACCCGGCGGTGTTGGCGGGAAAGACCTGCCCGAACGCCTCGTACTGGGCATAGCCCATGCCGGCGAAGTCGATTCCGAAGTAGTCGTTGGCCAGTCGCACGTAGGGATCTGCAATGTCGTCCATGAAGATCCCCACCTCGTTGCCGTTGCCTCCACTCGTTTCGTCCGAGCCGGTCTCGAAGGAGCCGGGATTGGTTCCCTTGGAACTGGAGAAGGTCACCGAGGCCAGGAACTGCCAGTTGTCTGCAAAGCGGCGCTTGCCGGTCAGTTCGATCCCCCAGTAGTCCCGGTGCTTGTCCCCTGGATTGCGAATCTCCCAGAAGTTCCCATCCACGTTCACGTCCTCGGGAAGATTCCGGGTCGAACTCATGATTCCCTTGAGGCCCACTGTGATCACGTCCGTGATGGCTCGAGTGTATCCCAGGGTGAACTTGTCCATGAAATAGGGGCGGAGGTCGTCTGCGTAGGTGGACGGATCCAGGATCGGATCCTGGGTGAAACAGCCCACATTGTAATCATCGTCGTCCGGATTGTACTGGCACAGGGTGAAGTAGTTCGGGCTGAGCGTGTCGGCCCATTGGACGAATCCCAGTCCATTGATGTCGTAGTACCGGCCTGCGTTGGCGGACACCAGGTTGGTGGCGTCCCCGGTCAGGTCCCAGGCAAGTCCGAATCGCGGGGCCAGGCTCCACTCGGAAACGGTCTTGAATCCGGCATTCTGCAACAGCGTCTCCCCCTCGGCCCGCACGCCGAGATTGAGTGTCAAGGTGGGGGCAGGCTGCCACTGGTCTTGCACGAAGAACACCGTGTTGATCCCCTGATGCCCGATCGGCCCCACGTTGTAGTGCTCGATCCGGAGATAGGGCTCCCCGTCCGCCAGCACGTATTCGTAGGCCGGATCCTCCGCCGTGCCCAGGCCGCCCGTGTACACAAACTCGTCCTCGTTGCCGAACTGATGATATTCATACCCCCCCTTGAACATGTGCTGCCCTGCAAGATCGGCCACAAACTTGGTCAGGTGAAACGCAAATCCCTCCCGCTCCCGGGTCGTGGAATAAAGATAGGCCGTGTTTCCCCAGTGGTAGCCCGTAACCACGTCCGAGTAGGCAGGAAGCAACACGCTCGCCGCCTTGCTGTCCTCGTAGTACTGACTGATCGACCGGTTCGCCTTGATCTCCAGCACCACCGACGGGGAAAGTACCGACTTGAGGTTCGCGTTGAGGTGCACCAGGTCCGAATAGGCCGCCACCGTGGCTTCCTCGGCCACCGTGGCCCCGGCGCCGGCGTTGTCGATGAGCGTCCCCTGCTTTTGGATGGTCACGTTCAGCAGCGTGTTTCCGTCATCACCCGGGCTGTATGTGATCCGGCCGAGAAACATGTAGTTGTGATCCAACGTGGATTGTACGTCGCTCCCCTCCGGCTGCTGCCACCCGGTGCGGTAGTCGAATACTCCGAAAAACCAAAGCTTGTCCTCCACAATCGGTCCGCCCAGCGTGATGGTGGGCGAATGGTAGGTGAACTTCCGCTTGTAGGTCGATTCGTTCAGTATCTCGTAAGTCCCCCCGCTCAGGTGGTGGCTGTAGTAGTAGGCGATGGACCCATGCACCTCGTTCGTTCCGCTTTTCAGCAGTACATTGGTGATCATGCCCGTGAATCCACCAAACTCGGCCGGCGCTCCGTCCGTGAACACGTTGACTTCCTGCAATGCGTCAAACGGAAGGGAAAGGCCCAGAGTCTTGCTGAGAGGATCCCGGATGGAGAACCCTTCCAGGAGATAGTTGTTCCCGTAACTCCCCTCGCCCCGCACGCTGGGATTGGCCGACGACGGCCCTCCCGCGGAATAGTCAAGACTCGTCACCCCTGGCAAGGTGCTGAAAATTCCGGTCAGGCTGCGGCCCACCGGCAGACGCTCCAGGTATTCCTCGTCCAGGTTCTCGGCGATCGCGGACTGCGTGTTGTCAATGGGCGGAACTGTCTCCACGATTTCGATCACCTCTGCGGAATAGGTGAGCAGTTCCAGCTTCGCGGGGGGGAGGGTGGTGGTCTGGTCCAGGCGCACGTAGGCGTCGAATCCCTTGGTTTGATATCCTTCTTTTTCAAAGGTGACGCGGTATTGTCCAGGTGGTAGAACTGGAAACCAGTAGTTGCCTCGAGCGTTGGTGAGCTGAGAACGCCCACCAGGGAGCGCACTGCTGCGAATTGTGACCAGCACACCTTCGAGCGGGGCCTCGTTCGAGGCGTCGACGACCGTTCCACGGAGTGTTCCTGTTTCGGCGCCTTGGGCGGTCGTGCACATCCATGTCAATACCAAAAGGACCAGGAGGGCTATTGAACGCTTGGTCATTTCACACTCCGTGCGGACCGTTCCTGTGGGAGGGATCCCCGATTCATCACAAGCTGCATTGCTCCAGGATGTAGTAGAAGTAGAGTCCGATCGAGGTATACGTGTTGCCCAGCACCGACACGGTCCCGGAGGTGCTGTCCAGGGTTGCGATGTCGGTGTATCCGTCGCCGTCGAGGTCGTGTGCGAGGAGGGCGTCCACCGGGGTTCCGGGCGCGGTTGACGAGAGGCGGGTGAGTCCATCGGGGAGGTGGTTGGTGACCACCCAGACGGTGCCGTCCGTGTCTCCCACGATGAGGTCGGGTGTTCCATCGGCGTTGGCCGTGCCCAGAGTGATGGTGGCCGGCTCGGAATCCATGTCCAGGGTCAAGGTTGATGTCAATGGGCCGGATTCGCTCTCGGTCAGGACGATGAGTTTCCATGCCTGGCGGTCCAGGACGGCGATGTCTGTGGTTCCGTCGCCCGTGAGGTCCTCGAGCCTGGGTGGCTGGATTGCCCCGGAGGCGGTGATACGGGAGGTCGCCAGGGGACCGGTCACCTCGAAGTCGCCCAGTGGTTGGGGGGTGACGCCGTCAAGGGTTCCTGTGCCATCGTTGTACCAGGCGGAGAGTGTGCCGAGTTCCGGGTCCACGACGACGATGTCGGCGGCCTGGTTTGCGTCGAGTCTTCCGACAGCGAACGGAATGGGGGCGGTGCGTTCGAGGAAGGGGGGGGAGACGCTGAAGGTTTCGGGCGCCTGGGAGTCCTGGAGCACGGTGGTGAGCAGGTGGTTTCCTGTCTCATCGGTTCCGGCGACCACGAAGTCCAGGCGTCCGTCCTGGTTGAGGTCTGCCACAGCGAGTGTAGTAGGAGAGAAGGGGAGGGCTGCAGAGGCGGCGCGGTCGAAGGTCATGGATGTGGGGTCCAGGTCGAAGTGGACCGCGAGCGTCCCGCCGGCCTCCGGGTCCTCACCGGGATGGACTGTGATCAGGTCGAGCAGGCCTCCCCCTGTGTCGGCCGAGTCGATGTCGGCGACCGCGATGTCGGTGGGAGCGGTGGTGGTGTCATCCAGGGTTGGTGTCCAGGCGGTATCGAAGGAGGGACCGGTCATGCCGAGGAGGCCGGTATCCGTGGCTGCCAGGATGTCGGTGTACCCGTCCTGGTTCAGGTCGGCAAGGGTGGCGGCGGAGATCGAGGCGTCCAGGGCCATCTGAGTGGTCGGGTCGAAGAACCCCTTGATCCGCGTGCCGTATCGTGGGTTCCAGTAGTAGTCGAGGCTCCAGTCGATCAGAGTCAGGCCTCGAGAGATTTCACTGCGCCTTCCATCCGGGAGGGTGACCACCACGTCCACCTCCACCGTGGGCAGTTTCAGGGGACAGTAGGTGTAGGTGGTGGGCCGGCCGTCGTCGTCGTAGGCCCCGGCCGGATAAAAACATCCCAGGCCGTAGTCTGGAACGAGCAGGGACAGGTGCTCCTCGTCCAGGGTGGTATCCTGGGAGAGGAACCAGGTGCAGTAGTCCAGCAGGTCGTACCACGAGGAGTAATCCAGCACGCTGTCGTCTCCGGTACCGGGCGGCACCAGGGGGGTGGACCCATCCGGCCCGACGTAGGCGAGGCGGTTGCCCTGGTTGTCGCAGTAGGGGCCGGTGGACCCCTCTTCCCACAGAACCGGTTGCGGGGTTGCATCCTCTTCGGAATTGCACGCATAGAGGCCAGGGGTGTAGGTGGCCGACAGGGTGACGAATTCCTGATACGGGTAGATGGGGTGCGGGACCTGGCCGGACACGTCCGGGAGATAACCCCGCATGGTGTAGGCGTCCAGCACTTCCACCTGCTCGAGGGGGGCCGTCTGCGACGAACCATCGGGGCCGGTCCAGGAAAGCACGGCCGTGGCCCCGGTTTCGAATCCGTGGCCGTAGATGTATACCTGGGCCTGCTCGTCGTCGTAGACCATGGGGGGATATACGGACACCGCCTCGTACTGCTGGCACCCCGCGGCCATGAGGAAGAGCGCCAGAACTCCCCAGGTACGGGCGCCGGTCGACAGGGGCCGACTCCCCGGTCCGGCCCAGGACAGCGGAGGTGCGATCGTGTTGGTATGCGCAGAGGCCTTCATGGTGCTTCCTCGACATCGTGAATCGGGTTGGGGGCGCCGGTGGCGGTCCCCGTGGATGGCAGGTTCTCGTCCGTATCGGCCTCCTCCACGTTCAAGAAAGCCGAGATGTCTGGAGCCAGCGCCACCGTGTTGCCTCCTGCTTCGTGAATGGCCTCGATCACCCGGACGACATCGCCATAGGGCATCTCATCATGGGCATCCAGGATCACGACCGGGTCGGGCTGACCGGCGAGCGATGCGCGAAGAGGAGGCTCGAGCCCCTCGGGGGCGATCGGGGATCCGTTGAGCAGGGCGGTACCATCCTCCAGGTGAAAGACGACCTGACCCGGGGGGAGGCTTTCTCCACCGGGTTCCAGGTGTACGGGGACCAGGGTCACGGGCAGCACGTGGCGTTGCGTCGGCATGAGGGCGGTGAACAGAACCGCCAGGAGAAGGAGCACGCCGGCGAGCAAGGGGAGACCCGACGTGGTTCTGAGGCTGCGCGGAACCAGACGTGGGCGCGCGGCACGGGCTCGAGGCGAGAGCAGGGGAGGCAACGGTCTACTTCGCATGTTCCACCTCGAGTCTCACATTCGGGATTCCTGCCTGGTGGGCCAGTTGCACGACCTCCCGGATCTTGCGATAGGGGAGGGTGGCGTCGCCCCGGACCACCAGCGTGGGCCTGCGCGGCGCCTTGGCCATGGACTCGAGCAAGCCGGGCAAGTCGCCGGCAGAGACCCGGCGGCCGTCCAGGACATACATGTCGGCCTGGTCCACGGTGAGCACGGTGGCCAGGGTCGGGTCGAGAGGGATGGTCTCGGCCGCAGTGGGCAGGGCCACCTGAGGGCCTCGTTCCGCAACCGGAACGGCCAGCAGGAACAGGACCAGCAGGGTAACCGAGACCACCAGGAGGAACGGCCCCGGGAGTTGGGGGCGGAGTTGGGTGGCAAACGGGCTGCCCCGCCTAGATATTGGTGTTGGTCTGTCCACGGGCCACTCCGATCTGTCGCAGGCAGTAGTCGATGATTTCCGCGGCCGAGTTGTTCATCTGGATCTCGAGCCGCTCGACCCGGTCGACGAGGTAGTTGAAGGCCCAGGTGGTGGGAATGGCCACCAGCACGCCCATCGCGGTGAAAAGCAGCGCCTGGGCCACGCCGGCGAAAATGGGAGCATACCCGGCCGCTTCGCTGGTGGCGAGCCCTCGGAATGCATACGCGATGCCTACCAGGGTGCCGAAAAGGCCCACATATGGCGCGGTGGTCCCGATGGTGGCCAACAAGGCCAGTCCCCGCCGCATGCTCAGCGCCTCGGCGAACATGGCGCGATCGAGCGCACGTTGCAACAGGTTGGCAGGATCGATGCGTCTGGACAGGGTTCTCAATCCCTCGAACTCCCGGAGGCCCATCGAGATCAAGCGGGCAAGGTAGCTGTACTGGTAGGTCCGCTCCGCCGCCTTGTCGAGCGTTTCCTGGAAACGTTGATCCTTCAACAGGTCCGCCACCACGATGGCAAACTGATGGGACTGTCGAGCCATCCGGTAGAAAGTGAACCACCGTTCCGCCGCAATGTAGAGGGCCACCAGGGCCATCACGGCGAGCAGGAGGAAGACGGCCTTCGAGACCATCCCCATCGAGACCAACAGGCTGGACACTGAAAAAGACATGTGCCTCGAACTCCCTATCTGGTTCTGAAGTTGAACGTCTGCAAGTAGTCGGCACGGACTGGCTTCCCGTTCACCAACCCAGGCTCGAACTTCATTTGCTTCGCTGCCTTCAACGAGACCTGGTTGAATAGCGGGCTCGTCGACTGCTCGATCTTCACGCTCTCCACCGACCCATCTGCAGCCACCGTGATCCGAACGGTCACCCGCCCGTTGATCCCCTGGCTTCGCGCGATGGGTGGATACGAGGGCTCGACACGCCGAATGACTCGAGGCTCTCGAGTCTCCCCCCGTGGAACCGGAGTGGCCGTGGGACGCACAGGCGGAGGGGGCGTCACCAGCGGCTGCGGTGCCGGGGCCGGTATCGGTGTGGCTGCGGGAAGGGTACCCGGCGCCGACGCCGGCGCCCTCGAGGACTCTGTGTTGGCGGCGGACCGCGCCACGGGCCGGGAACCCTGGCTGCTCGTCCGGCTGGTGCCGCGGGTGGTCGGTGCCCGGTCCGGCACACGGGCCGAAGTGTGTGCCGCCGAGGGGGCGGGCGGGGTCGTTCGGGGGCGGGTGGCCGGGACCTGGGAGACGGACGTGGACTCGACCGGGCGGACGCCTTTCTCGAGGGTGGACACGGGCTGGGGCTCCTGATCCTCGTTCAGCGTTTCCGGTTTGGGAGTGACTCCCACGAGTAGCGGGGAGACGTAGGCGACCCGGGATGACGGTTGGTCTCGAAGCGCCTCCGGGGGGGCGGGAGGCACCACAAGAGCGAGGAGGCGAGCGAGCAACGCCACAGCCAGGATGGCAAAGAGGACTGCCAGCGGCTTGACGCCGAGGCCGCTCGTTTGTGGTTGTCCGTGCGTCATCGGCTGCCCCTGGTCTCCCTTACCTCCGGGTCTGGGCTTCCCGGCTTCCCCCACGTGGCCTTGGGACCTTCCAGCACAGGCCCTCACCGATGGCCTCATCGCCGGCTTCGGTCCGCATGCCCGAAACGGCACGCTTTTCCCGCGAATTCAATCTTACTCCGACCCCAACCGCGCGGCAAACATTTTCGGCTACCAGTTCATTCCGGCTCTGGACACCCACGTAGCTCGCTGCTACCCTGGGAAAGGCGTGTCCGACCCCTCGAACGGGTGTGGCATGAAGTTCCTGGAATCCGCGCAAGGGCGGCCGATCACCGGCCTGGACGCATGGGGCGTGGCAGGGCGCGGGGAAAACGGGGAAGCAGCGGTTCCGTTTTTCGGCAGGGAGGGCTCGAGTGGATACTGAATTCGTGCTGGACGATGTGATTGGCAAGGAATTGACCCTGGACGACGGGAGCACCTATCAGGTCCAGACACAGGCCGCCAGGCTCGGCTCCGGAGTTCTGGACGCTGCAGGCGAACTGGCCATGGCGCATTTGCCCCCCGGACACCTGCTTCTCCTCGCGGACCATCACACCTTTCCCCTGGCCGGCGCCGAGGTGGAGTCGTCGCTCAGAAACGCAGGGTTCACCGTCCACACCCTGCGCCTCGAGGATGCACATGACGGCCGGGTCGAGGCGGACGACGAGACGTTGGCCCGGGTTGCGCAGTTTCTTGGAGACCTGCCCGAGCCGCGGTCCGGTGCCGTGGCTCTCGGGTCCGGGACGCTCAACGACCTGGCCAAGCTCTCCTCTTTCCGGCAAGGGTTGCCCTACGGGGTGGTGGCCACGGCTGCGTCCATGAACGGGTATACGTCGGCCATCGCGGCCATTCTGTCCCGCGGTGTCAAGCGGACGATTCCCTGTGCCGGCCCCCGGTTCGTGGTCGCAGACCTGGACCTGGTCGCCGCCGCTCCGATCGAAATGACCCGGGCCGGTTTTGGTGACCTCCTGAGCAAGCCCGTGTCCGGCGGCGACTGGTTGCTCTCCCACCTGCTCACCGGCGAGCGTTTTCTTCGCGTCCCCGTGGCCCTGGTGGAGGGCGCGTTTCGGACCGCTCAGTCCCTGGCTCCGGAGATCGGGCGAGGAGTCCCTTCGGCCATCGGCAGACTGATGGAAGCCTTGATCCTCTCCGGCATCTCCATGGCTTCCGCAGGATCTTCGGCCCCGGCCTCGGGCGGTGAGCACTTGATCAGCCACCTCTGGGACATGACGGCATGGTACCGAGGACGCTCCATCGGTCTCCATGGGGCTCAGGTGGGGGTCGCTACCCTGATCACCGCAACCCTCTACCAGTGCTTGCTCGAGCTGGACCCCGCTTCGATCGACCTGGACGCCCGAGTCGCCCGGCTGGAACCGTTTGCGTCATATGTGCGTCGGCTCGAGTCCCTTCCGGAGTCGATTCTGCCCTCCGTGGTGGAGGAATCGCGTGCGCAGTACCCATCTCGGAGCGCCCTGGCCGATTTCCTCCACCAGGTCCGTGAGCGGTGGGAACCCACCTGGAGCCGACTCGAGCCGAATCTGCAATCCCCCGAAGTCCTGCGGGAGGCCCTGGGACAAACTGGAGCCCCGGTCTCGGCTCGAGACCTTGGTATCCCCGAGTGGGAGGTGCGGGAAGCCTACCGAATCGCACGGGACATCCGCGGTCGCTACACGGTGCTCGACCTGGCATGGCAACTGGGCGTGCTCGACGACCTGGAAGCAACAGTGCTTGGTCGCAGCGGTGTGCTCGAGTAGTGCGACATCGCGGTTGGCCAGGGAGTCGACTCGAGTCAGGGCGGCGTCCGCCGGCGGGGGGGGAATCTCAGGAGTCGGTCAGAAATAGAGGTGTGCGCCGAGTCCACCATCGAGCACGAAGCCGACCTGGAGTGACGAACCGGCTGTGCCCACGGCGTTGTTGTAAAGGAGAAGGGAGGGGCGGAGTTCGAAGTAGACCTCCACGGGGAGGTCCGGTACGAGCACGGACATGCCGGCGAGCAGCACGAGGCCGCCGTCCAGATGGGTGACGCCGGTCGAGATGGCGCCGAACCGGCCGCCCACCCCCATGTAGATTGGCAGGCTGTAGGCACGATCCGGGACTTCGATGGGATAGAGATGACGGGCAAACGTCACCACCAGGCCGGCCGAATTGAACTGGGAAAGTGAGCCGAGTCGCACCTGAAGGGCCAGATCGTTCGCGGTCCACACCTTGAGACTCACTCCGTCCAGGTCGCCCAGCGCCACCCCCACACCCGTGGTTCGACCCGCTCGGAGCGCCCCGCTCGTCTCTCCAGCTTGTGCCCGGGTCCAGGGCCAAACACTCACCACCAACATCAGGCCCAGCGCCAGGGCTGGAATCCACCCCACCGATCGTTCTGTGCGCATCGCGATACCATGCTCCTCTCTTGCTCCTCATGACGTCCGGCCGTCTCCGTCGTTCGACGGTCCGTCACGACGAGTCGTTTTCCATCCAGATTCGGCACAGCAGGGCGGCACACGTGCCTCCCTGTTCTTGTGCCGCGCGTCTCAGATCCAGCGGCCCGGGACCCACACCCAGCCCGCACCGCGACGCTCCCAGTGGCCCGGGATATACCGCAGGCCCGGCCGGACCGGGACCCAGTGCCCGGGCACCCATTCGTAGCGGCCAAGCGCAGGACGCCAGGCCCAGTGGCCGGGGACCCACACATAGCCTCGGCGCGCTCGAGGAATCGGCTCGCGACGAGGCGGAGGCGGTTGAACCGTGACCACAACCTCTGTTGTGGTTCCCCGTGGGGGAGGCGGCGCCGGTACCGGGGTGGGCGGCGGGGCGGGCTCGGGAGCCGGCGTCACGACACAGCCCGATGCATGGACGCACAATAGAGCAGCGCCCACCAGAATCAACCGTTTCATGTTCATGCGTTCCCTCCTGAACGTCTTCCTGGTATCCAGAGCAGCGACATCCTAGCACCTTCGTCTCGTCTTGACAAAGCCTTTGCTGCTCCTTGACGGTCTCGTTTCTAAAGACTGGTGTGAGGCCGGTTTATTCGACCCGGCCGGGCCGAATTTCGCCGTCGCGTGCTCGGTCCCCTTTTGCCGTTGAACCCACGCCTCGGTCGCTGCATACTTGGGTCTCGGACCTCGAGCAGGAGGATTCATGTATCCACGCACGGCAAGGCGGGTGCAACGGGTGGTGCTGTGGGCAGCGCTCGCTCTGTCCGCCTGCAAGGCCACCCAGTGGGAGGAGCACCTCGACCTCTCTGTCACCTCCGACCCGGTACTCGCCGAGGATACCGCCTTTTTCGCGGGAACGGATTTCGGGGTGCTCCACCACCTCCATGCCATGTCCCTGGCCACCGGGGTGGAGGCGTGGCGTATTCGGCTGAGAGGATGGGAGACCTACACCCGCCTGGCCACCGATGGGGAGGTGGTGCTCGCCGCAAGCCCCGAGTACTTGCGTGCCTTCTCGGCCCGGTCCGGGGAACCCCTCTGGCTGCAGACCCTCGACGCCCGGGAGGTCGGTCCACTGGAAGTCTCCGACGGAATCGTGAGCCTCACCCTGGGTCTGGAAGGTGGCGATCGTGAACTGCTTCTGGCTTCCCTCACCGGGGGGGGGCCTGCTCGCAGGCTCTCCCTGGCTGCACGGACCCCCGTGTGGCGCGGTGGCGTCCGGGTCTACCTGGGCAGAGAAGACCGGCTGGAGGCCGTGGACGCCCGGACCGGCCAGGTCGAGTGGGCAACGGTGGAGGCGTCCGGCGCGCGGCGCGTGCTCCCGGCTGGAGAAATCGTGGTGGCCGTCTGCCCGTCCCGGCTGGTCGGCCTGGGGGTCGGCGACGGGCAGGTGAGATGGGAGAAGAGTACGGATGGTCAGGTGGACATCCGGTTTCGTGAAGGACTCGGGTGCTACGCCCAGGCCGGAATGGTGCTCGCCATCGATCTGGCCACCGGAGACACCCGGTGGCATCGCCGCGTTTCCGGTGTGGTCGACCCCCCTCTGATGCTGGACGAAACCATACTCATTCACACTGCTGGTGGACTTCTCCTGGCCCTGGGCCGGAAGGATGGTCGGCCGGTGTGGAGCTTGCACGTGGGACCTCCCGGCATGTACGCCGCAGCGTCTGATACCCACTACGCCTGGATGGGCTCGGACGCGGTCCATGTGGTGGACCTGGTGCGGCGCGAGCCGGAGCGCTCCATTCCTCTGGAGCGCGTGGAGCAAGGGGACCCGGGCGTGGAAGGTCCTGGCCCGCGTCTTGGTATCGGCGGCAGGTGGCTTTGGCTCGTCGATGGCCGCACCCGACTCGTGGTGCGGAGCCTCGAGCCCTAGGGACAGGTGCGTGGACCGGACCCCGGCAGGCGGGGTGGGTCAGGACAGGAACATCCGGGAAGAACACAGGGTGGGTCCTTCCCGTGTCGACTCGGGAATGGTGAAAGGAGGGACCGTTGGCGAGAGCAGGAAAGATTCTGTTGAAGGACTGCGTCGGAAGAATGATCCGGACCGAGACTCGAGTCGGGTTTACCGACTGCGACCCGTATGGCCACGTGGCCTCGGCCCGGTACCTGGAGATGGCGATCAACCACCGGATGAGCGCGGTGACGGAACAACTTGGCTTCGACACCCTGAAAACGGCGCAGGAGAGCGGTGTCGCCTTTGTCAACAAGGAAGTCAACCTCAAGTTTCAATCGCCGGCTCAGTTCGACCAGTGGCTGGTGATCGAGTCGTGGATCGACGAGGCGCGGGACTACAAGTTGGTGGTCAAGGTTCGAATATCGGACCGGGAAACAGGGAAGGTGGTCTGCCGGGTGACCATCCAGACGGTGACCTTTGACATTCGAGAGGGAACCCCCGTGTCGATCCCGCAGGCATTCGAGTCGGTGAGGGAAGTGGACCTCGAGGCCCTTCCGTGGGCCCCGGGGCATCCCAGGGCCGAGTGAAGGAGGTGGGTATGTTTGCCGTGTACTTTGCTCGTCATGGCGGTCCCGAGGTGTTGACCGCCGGGGAGATACCGGACCCGCATGTGGGGCGAGATGAGGTGGTCGTCGAGGTGAAGGCTGCGTCGGTGAACCACCTGGACCTGTTCGTACGCAGGGGGATTCCCGGGCTAGAGCTGACCCTGCCCCATGTCCCGGGGAGCGATGCTGCCGGCGTGGTGGTGGAGGTCGGCTCGGAGGTCACGACCGTGCGAGTGGGCGACCGGGTGGTGGTGGACCCGGGCGTCTCATGCGGGGCCTGCTCGTTTTGTCGGGACGGGGAACCCTCGTTGTGCCCACGTTACCGGATCATGGGGGAGCACTTCCAGGGGTCCTATGCGCAATTCGTCAAGGTGCCGGCCGCGGGCGCCGTGCCCATGCCGGCAGGGCTCACTTTTGCCGAGGCCGCCTCGTTGCCCCTGACGCTGCTCACCGCCTGGCGGATGCTGATTCGGCGGGGGCGCGTGGCGCCGGGCGAGGATGTCCTGATTCTCGGTGCGGGCAGCGGCGTCGGGGTGATGGCCGTCCAACTGGCCAGGTTGGCAGGCGCTCGAGTATTTGCCACCGCATCCACGCCGGAGAAGAGGGCGCGAGCGAAGGAAATCGGTGCCGACATCGTGTTGGACCCGGGCGCAGAGCCGGTGGAACGGGCGATTCGCAAGCTGACAGGCAAGCGGGGCGTGGATGTGGTCGTGGACTATGTGGGCCGTGACACCTGGGTCTCGAGTCTCAAGTGCCTCCGGAACGGAGGACGGTTGCTCACCTGCGGGGCCACCACCGGCCACGATCCCACGGAGGACCTGCGGCACATCTTCTACCGGCAACTGGTGGTCATCGGGTCGACCATGGGATCCAGGAACGACCTGGAGGCCGGGTTGAAGGCGGTGGAGCAGGGCAAAGTGAAGCCCGTCGTGTTCGCCGAACTCCCCCTGACCGAGGCGGCCGAGGCTCACCGTCTGCTCGAGACCCGAAAGGTGTTTGGGAAGGTCGTGTTGGTCCCCTGAACCCCTCCGGGCTGGAAACGGGGAAAGGCGGTCTGGGTTGGGCTGGTGGCTGCCAGGAGTCTGTCCCGGCCGGTGTGGTCCCGGGCTCGCCTTCAACTCGGGGCCGGCTCCCCGCGTCGTGCTCGCCAGCGAAGCACTTCGCCCGTCCAGAGCACGGTGGAGGTCGCCGCCACCATGAAAATCCATGCCCATCCGGGCAGGGGAGTGGTCCGGAACAGGGAGCCCCCGAACTGCACAATCAGCACCTGGCCCAGAAAGATGGCAAGGGCCACCATCACGAACCACCGATTCTCCCACACGCCTGCCAGGGACGGCCGGGTGCGGCCCAGACTCCGCGCGTTGAACAGATTCCAGAACTGAAGCAGCACAAACACGGTGAAAAAGACAGAAAGCTCTCGATCCGTGGTTCCCCCCTCCCGGATCACGAGGAGCATCCCGAGCATGATCAGCAGGAAAAGACCGCCGGTGATGAAAATGTTCCGGGCCATGGCGGGGGTGATGATGAAGGCGTCCGGAGCGCGGGGGGGACGGTCCATCACCTCGTCGTGAGGCGGCTCGGTGGCCAGGGCCAGGGCCGCCATGGTGTCCATGATCAGGTTCACCCAGAGCATCTGGGTCACGGTGAAGGGGAATTTAACCCCGATGAACGGCCCGAGCAGGGCGGTGATGCAGGCCGCAACATTGATCGTCAGTTGGAACAGGATGAAGCGCTGGATGTTCTCGTACAGAGACCGGCCCCACTTCACTGCGTTCACGATGCTCTGGAACGAATCGTCCAGCAGGATGATGTCGCTCGCTTCCTTGGCCACAGCGGTCCCGGAGCGGCCCATGGCCAGGCCTACGTCCGCCTGATTGAGCGCCGGAGCATCGTTGGTCCCGTCTCCGGTCACCGCCACCACGTGCTGCATACCCTGGAGCAACCGCACGGCCCGGAGCTTGTCCAGGGGGCGGGCTCGAGCCAGCACGCGAAGATTTCTCAGAACACCGGCCGCTTCCCCATCGCTCAGGCCCTCGAACCGACGCCCCCCAATGAGTTGGGCCTCCCCCGCCGATTCCTCCCACAGTCCCGCTTGCCGGGCAACTTCTCTGGCTGTCTCCGGATTGTCTCCGGTCACCATCTTCACTTCGATTCCCGCCTTCCGGCAGGCCTCGATCGCTTCCGGAACCTCCGGCCGCACCGGGTCCTCCAGAGCAGCAAACCCGATCCAGGTGCAGCCTTGCGCCAGATCCTCCAATCGATCCCCGGAAGCGGCTTCATCCACCACGACCCAGGCCAGGCCCAGGGTGCGCATGCCCCGCCGCTGACAGGCTCGCAACGGTTCTTCGATACGGGCGGGGTCGAGCGGCCGGGTCCCTCCGCCTACCTGCTCCCTTGTGCACCGCTGGAGCACGATTTCCGGTGCCCCCTTGATGTACAGGATCGTCCGTTCTTCCCCCTCGGAACGACCCAGGGTGCCCATGAACTTGCGCTCGGTGTTGAACGGCCACTGCTTCGTCACCAGAAATCGATCCCGAAGGGCCTGGTAGTCCACACCGCGACCTTCAAGCCACAACAGCAACGCGCCTTCCGTCGGATTCCCCGTGGGAACCACTTCCGCACCCGGACGACGCGACAGGTGGGCCGTGCTGTTCACCGCCATCGCCTCGATCAAACGCCGGATCTCCTCGGACGCCGGCTCCAGACCATCCCGGACCAGATCCACCCCTGAAGCTTCCACATGGTAGACTTTCATCCGGTTCTCGGTGAGCGTCCCCGTCTTGTCACAACAGATGACCGTGGCCGCACCGATCGTCTCGCAGGCATGCAGACGCCGGACCAGGCTGTTCGTCCGCGCCATTCGGCGCATGCTGTAGGCAAGACTCAGTGTCACACTCATCGCCAAACCCTCGGGCACCGCCACCACGATGAGGGTCACCGCAATCATGAAGTAGCGCAGAATCTCGTGCGCTCCCGCCGGAGAAACCCACGCAGTGGGATCCCTCGGGAGCCATCCGGCGCCCAGACCAAGGCCCATGCCCACACCCACCCACAACACCCCAGCCAGAACCGGCGCAAACCGCGCTCGCGGACTCGAGTCGTCCAGCCACCCAGGAAGCGGGCGGGCACGACCCACCAGGTCCAGACCGTCATGGACAATCGGAGCCCAGACCCGAACGAGCATGACGGCCCCCCCGGTCATCAAGACCAGGGCCACGTACCATTGCCCTGGCGTCAAGCTCAGTTCCCCGGTTACATGGCCCCGGACAAGCAGTGCTCCGTAGACCACCGCAGCGATCAGGAATGCAAGCACACCAATGACCTGGCTGAGACGCGCGAGTTGCCTGTTCAGCGGAGTCTGGGCCCCGGAATCCTCCGCCGCAGCCCGGGCCGTCACCCCCATCTCCGTGGCATCCCCCACCGCGAAAACTTCCACAACCCCGTTCCCGTCCGAGACAAGCGTCCCGCGGTATACACGATCCACCGGATAGGTGCTCTCCCCCTGTTCACCTTCCGGACGCTTCTCCACCGGTACCGATTCCCCGGTCAGCTTCGACTCGTCAACCTGGAGCGACCGCGATTCCAGAACCCGCGCGTCCGCTGGAACCTCCTCGCCCGCCTCCAGAAGCACGATGTCTCCAACCACGATGTCCTTGCGCGGCACCACCTGGTACACTCCGCCCCGAAGTACCCGCGTCGGCGACTCGTCGGTCACCTTGTTCAGAATGTCAAACTCCCGACGCGCCTGGTACTCGTTGACAAACGCAAGAGTCGTCGCCAACAACACCGCCACGATGATGCCCGCTCCGTCGATGAAATCCCCTTCCAGAGCACCAACCCCGATGGCCAGGACCGCTGCGGTCAGCAACAGTCGGATCACCGGATCGTCGTACTTCTCCAGGTAAAGCCGCCACCAGGGATCTCGCCGGGCCGGCGTCAACACGTTGGCCCCGTGACGCCGGCGGCTCTGTGCGACTTGCTCAGGGGACAGTCCTCGAGGGACCGGCATGCGCGTGTCGGAACGGGTCGGCACGATGGGCCTCCTGTTGGAAGGAACTGACCAATTATACCGAATTGGTCAGTTTGTCAACAGGCGCCGGACCAGTTCGCGGTCCCGCGGGGGGGGGGGCGGGTCACGAGATGGGATTTCCCCTGTGGCGGCATCCGGGTCGAAAATTTTTGCGCCACCTGGAGGATGTGAGATGGCTCCTCGGTCTTGAGAGCACTGGATGGGCCGCGCGAGGCCGTCCTGAGAGAATCGAGTACAGGAGACTGCGAGGAGTAGAAAGATGTTCAATCAGGCACGATTGCTTTTCGGTGTGATGATTGTTTTGGGGTTGACGGCCCCCGGGCTTTCAGGCTGCGAGACCGATTCGGACGAAGTCGGGGATGACGACACCAGCCCTGCGGCGACGTTCACGCCGACCCCGGAGAACGCCACGCCGACCCCGGAGAGCGCCACCCCGACCCCTGCAGGGGTGCAAATGATCAGTCCTTTTTCGATCACCGCTCGAGTGAGCGGGAGCACGGTAGCCGATGTGGCAGGCGTGCTGGCAGACTTTATCGATGGGGTGGATGACACGACGCGCGGGTTGCCTTCGGACTGGATTGTCGCTGGAGCGAGCAATTTGGAGGAAGGGGCGTCTGCGGTGGATGCGGCGTTGAGCTTGCCTGGTGGTCACAAGATACTGGAGGTTTGTAACCATTTGTACGCGGAGCAAGCAATGTCGTTTGGTGGGGATCATGGGGTTGCGCTGCCGTGCGAGATTGGCGTGATTGAGGAGGATGGCCAGGTCGAAGTGGTGTTGCTCAATCCCGAAGCGATCTTTGGGGTATTTTTCCAGGACATTCCCGAGGAAGCGGCGGCCCAGATGGGTGATCTGGCCGCGACGGTGCGAGGGGAGCTGGAGGAATTGGTGGTAGCAGCCCTGGAGGGGATGAATGCGGATCTGGTGTACGAGGAAGTGGGGCCCACGTGGAGTGAGGCGGATCTGGTATCTTTCGGGGGGATGGAGCACTCGGTGGTGCTGGACATGGACATTCCAGCGGGGTTTGCCGGGGACGACGAACTCAGGCTGACGTTCAAGGACCGCTTTGTGGAGATTCTGCTGGACACGCTCACCTATGAGGGCATGGAATCGGTGGGGAGCCAGGTAGACGGCCTGTCCACGGATGACTGGCGTTCGGCTCGTCCTTATGCGCTGGGGCTTCCCACCGGCGTTGCGGTGGTGGAGATGTGTTCACCGACCTATGCAGGTGCTGCGATGGAGACGGGCGCCTACCACGCGCCTGCGCTTCCGTGTCAGACGGCGATCTGGGTAGAGGGTGACGCGCTGCGTGTTCGTGCGCTCGATCCCCTGTTCATTTTCCCGGTGTTTTTTTCCGACGCCCCGGAGGAGATGATGGCGTCGATGGGGGAGATGGCCCAGGCGGTTCACGATGACATTGTCCTGGTCATCGATGATGCCCGGAGCACGGCGGCTTCCTTGACGCCCTGATGGTTCCCTTGTGTCTCATGTTTCCTCAGCAGCGAGGGAAATCAGGCGCTTGCGCAGGGCCGCACGGGTTCGTTTCAGTCGGGATTTGACGCTGCACGTGGTAAGCCCGAAGCGGGAAGCGAGTTCCGTCAGGGGCACATCCTGGCCTTCGTGCAAGATCAGAAGGGAACGGTTGGGTTCGGGTACCTCCTGTAGTGCACTGTGAAGCAGGCCCAGGCGTTCCTTGAGGAGGGTACGGATTTCCTGTGGGGGTGGCACGTGGGCGGGTTCTGGCGTATCGGGAACGAGGTGGAGAGGCAGATTTGCGTGTGGAGCGTTGATCTTGCCACGTCGGAGGCGTGCACAAGCGGAAACAATGAGCCGTCGGAGCCAGTGCCACAGGGGGGCGTCGCCGCGATAAGACTCGAGGCGTTCCAGGCCGATGCGCAGTGCTTCTTGTGCCACGTCTTCGGCGAGGACATCATCTTGGCACTGGGTTCTTGCGGCTCGAGCCATTTCCTGGTGGAAGCATTGAGCGACCTGTTCGCGGATGGAAGCATTGGCGGGCGTGGACTGGAGGATCGCCGCAAAGTCTGGACACTGTTTCCGGTGGGATGGACCGGGCATGTGGTCGGCTCCAACAGAGACGGGGTTCTCCTGTCATCAGGGAGTCCCGGGGCCGGGCTGGTTTGAGTCAGGGACCCGGACCGGGGTGGTCGTTGTTCTTCTGTTGATATCATGCCAGGCGGCCACGTCAACCGCCCATGGCCGAAGGTTCGTGCAGGTGGGGTGTGGCAAAGGGGGTTCTCCGGCGGTTATCACTTGACCGGCGTGGGGCCACTGTCTATAGTCCTTCGGATACGGAGATATAGGCAGTGTCGGATGTGGCCGGGGCGGCGGAACGGCCTGTGACCGGAGCGAGGCTGGAACAGTGCGCCCTGCCACGCGCCGCGTGCGTAGTTGGGGCTCGAGCCGTTGTCAGGGAGTCGGGCATGACGTACAGTCTACGCAGCGGGGAGACGATCGAGCTTTCCTTCGCGAGCGGCCGGCCCGGGAAAGTGGTGATGGGGCTGGGCTGGGACGCCCGTGAGACCGGAGGGTTCCTGGGCCTGTTCAGCGGGGTGCGCGAGTTCGATCTGGATGCTTCGTGCCTCCTGCTGGACGCCTCCGGCGCCATTGTGGATGCCGTCTGGTTCCGCCAGCTTTCCAGCAAGGATGGGAGCGTCGTCCATTCGGGGGACAACAGGACTGGAGAGGGGGAAGGGGACGACGAGCGGATCGAGGTGGACCTTGAGCGGGTGCCGCCGGGCGTACGCCGGTTGATGTTCGTTGTGACCAGTTTTACCGGGGAGAGCTTCTGCCGGATAGACAATGCATTTTGTCGCCTGGTGGAGGCTTCCACCGGCGAGGAGTTGGCCCGGTTCGACCTGACCTGTCAAGGAGACCACAACGCGCAGGTGATGGCAGAACTTCGTCGTCAGGGCGACGGATGGATCATGCGGGCGATTGGCGCGAACGCTCGAGGTGAGACCTTTCAGGACCTCCTGCCGGTGATTCATCGCCACATGTCCCGGTGAGGGAGTTTCCCGGACCCGGGCGTCCACGTCCAGCACGTTCGGCTGCCCACACCCCTGGGGCATGAGATCATCGAACAGGACGATGCGATATGAGCGAAGAATCAGGAGCCGGGACCGGAGGGCGCGCGGACCGCGCGCGGGTGATCGTGTTTGGGGACATACACGGGGACCTCGACACTCTGGCCAGAAGTCTTGCGGAGCGCGGCCTGATACGCTACGAGGGGAATTTCGAACAACTTCTCGCCCCCCTCCGTGAGCACCTTTCCGACACCTTCATCCCGGCCCTCGAGGCCCTTGTGATCCGGCAGCCGGTGCCCACCCGGCTCATCCTGATCGGGGACCTGGTCGACCGTTTCCCTTATGGCTACCATGTGCTCCAGTTCCTGGACAAGATTCGCTGGGAACGCTTCGATATCGAGGTGATCCGCCTTCTGGGCAACCACGACCTCATGAACCTGATGTTCTTCAGCAACCCCTTTGAAGTACACCAGCTCATGTCGGAAGCGGGCAGGCCCAAGGAAGAGATCATGCAGTACATCGGCAGCATGGGCCTTGCCGATAGCCTGCACAGCTTCTACGACCTTCACCACGATGAACTGGTGGAAGCCCAGCTCCAGTTCTATCGTGAGGGCAAGATCTCGTTCTCCGACGGCCCGCTTACCTGGACCCTGACCTACCCGGTGGATCTCAGTTGGCTTGCGGACACGCCGGTGCTTCACCAGGCGGACGAGCGCCGGGTGCCGCGTGTCGAACCCGAGCCGGTGATCCAGACAGAGGATCTGGCAGAGTTTGCCACCGGTCTCCTGTTGCATTGCGGCATGGAACCGGGGGATCCCGAGATGCCCCTGCCTACCTCGCTCAATGCGCTGGTTCAGTTTGTGTTTGACGTGTTGGGAAAGCTGATGTCCCGGTTCGGAGAGCGGAACTGGTGGCGGGTGTTCCTGCGGGACGCCGACCGCTGGTTCGGCTACAGTCCCGAGATCAACGGGTTCAATGCATTCGTCACCGAGCTTTCCGAGAACGGTGCGGGCCGGGGGGGCGCGTCGGGGTATCGATTCTTGCCCATCGACTGGCGTCTCGTCTCGCTCGTGTGGAGGAAACACTACGGGGCGCACTTCCGGCAGACCCGCGTGTTGCACGTGGAAGACCGGACCCTGTTTACCCATGGGGGAATCTCCCCCCTCGCCATGATGGACCCTCTGTTTTTCGGCTCTCTCTACAGTCCCACCGCGGACGGGTTCCGGGATCTGTCCAGCCTGACCCAGGTGGACCTGGGGTCGTTCGTGGCCAGGTCCAATCGGCTGGTGGCCCAGGTCATCGAAAACTGTCTGAACGACTACACGTTCTCCCGTATGGGAGGGGTGGAACTTCTCGATCAGATGGGGAGTTGGCGTGGAAGCAGCGAAGGACTTCCCGAGTTCGGGGGACCGCTGTGGGCCGATTTCGAGTTCCTGAAGGCCCACGTGGAGGACGGTCGGCATGCCCGCCTCCGGCGGCTCTATGCCGGGTTCGTCGGAGCCACAGGTATCGAGCGTATCGTGTGTGGTCATACCGTGTTCGTCTCCTGGACAGATCCAGACCTGCGGTACCAGAAAATCGAGGCTCTGGAATCCATCGGCCTCGAGTACCTCTGCGTCGACAACGGATGTTCCCGCGCCTACCGCTGGCACGACCCGGTTCCGACCGGGATCGAATTCGATGTATCGGGCCGCATGCTGGGGGAGCCTCCGGAAGGTGCGCGGGCCATGGAAGGCGATCGATCGGAGCAAGGGGGCGCCTCGGACGGGACAGGGGGGGATCGAACCGGTGCTGGTGAGGAGGGGGAACCTCCGAATGGGACGGGGTCGGGAGAGGGTGTGGAGACGTGGGCGGGGGAGCCGGGGGGCCACCTGCCCGAGGAGGGCGAACCGGGCACGGACTTGGAGGAGGGGGCGGGTCCGGAAGAGGGCGAGGAACGACCCGGTCCGGAGCCTCAGTCAGCGTCCGGCGTTGCCCGGAGGTGATGGCCTGTCGACCTCGAGGTCGGCGTGGACCGCCTCGTGTATTCGTCGAGCCTGGGTGAGCAGGTGTTCCAGGGCATGCAGGGGAACCATGTTGGGGCCGTCACAGGGAGCGGCGTCCGGGTTTTCATGCACCTCGAGGAACAGCACGTCCGCCCCTGCTGCGAGAGCGGCCCGCACCAGGGAGGGGATGAATTCCCGCCGTCCACCGGAAGCGCCGTCCAGGCTGCCCGGGCGCTGCACACTGTGGGTTCCATCGAACACGACTGGCCAGCCTGTGGACTGCATGATCGGGATCGATCGCATGTCCACGACCAGGTCGTGGTATCCGAAGGCAGCACCTCGCTCCACCAACAGGATACCCTGGGCTCCGGCAGCCTCGAGTTTGTTCACGATGTGGCTGGTATCCCAGGGGGAAAGGAACTGGCCTTTTTTCACGCTCACAGGCTTGCCGGTTCGCGCACATGCAGTCAGGAGGTCGGTTTGGCGGCAGAGGAAGGCCGGGACCTGAAGCAAGTCCACCACTTCTGCGGCCACGGCGGCCTGGCCTGGTTCGTGAATGTCCGTGGTGACCGGGAGCCGAAGTGTTTCCCGGATTCGGGACAGCATGTGCAGTCCGCGTTCGAGCCCCGGGCCTCGATAGCTTCGGTGCGACGTGCGGTTGGCCTTGTCGAAGGAGGATTTGAAGACCAGGGGCAGGCCGAGTCGTTCGGTGATTCGCTGCACCTCGGCAGCGGTTCGGACGGCCGATTCCAGGTCTTCGAGAACGCAGGGACCGGCAATGACGCCCAGAGGGCCGGCGCCTCCGAGCTGGACCGATCCGACCGGGACGGAACGGACCGGGGGAAGGGAAGCCCACGGCCAGGTTTGTCGACGACGGCGCATGCTTCCGGTCATGCAGCCCCCTCCGCGGTTGGGTGGCGGACCCGCCAGTGTCGGCGTGCGCGTTCCAGGTCCCGGGGCGTGTCCACCCCGATCCAGGCCCGGTCCACCCGCAGTACCTGGATCGGCACCCCCAGGTGGAGGGCCCGCAATTGTTCCAGGCGCTCCTGGCGTTCGATCCGTGCCGGACCCTGTTCCGCCAGGGCGCGCAGCGTCGCCTTCCGGTAGGCGTAGACGCCCAGATGCTTGAGCGCTCCGTGGGGAACCCCCGTGTCGCTATCGGACCATGGGATCGGGTGCCGGGAGAAATAGAGCGCCCGGGACCCGGCGCTCAGCACCACCTTGACGCAATCGGGCGAGCGGTACGATTCCAGATCCGACACCGGGGCGGCCAGGGTGGCCATGGGCAGGTCGGGCGCCTCGCGCATGGTCGAGATCAGCTTCTTGACCGCCGCGGGATCCACGAACGGCTCGTCCCCTTGCACGTTCACCACGATGTCCTCGCTTCGAGACGCCACGGCTGCAGCGACCCGATCGAGGCCCGTGGGACAGTCGGGGGGGGTCATGAGCGGCAGCGCGCCGTACTCACGAGCGACTCGAGCAATCTGTTCATGGTCGGTGGCCACCAGGAGTGGGATCGGGGCCAGGGCGTGCAGTTGCTCGAGCACTCGAGCCAGGATCGGTGCACCTTCGAGGTCGAGCAGGGGCTTGCCAGGGAGGCGCGTGGAGCCGTATCGAGCTGGAATCACGACAACAACGTCGCACACATCAGTTTCCGTTTCGTGGTTTCACGTCGTTCCAGCGCGGTCGCGGTGCGACGGAAAAGGTGCTATCATCGCCCCGCAACAGCGCCGCGAGTTCTGATCGCCGGGGGCCGCGCCGGACCCGTCCAGTCCGCCCCCTCGTGATGAACATGGTTGTGGACGGTCAGAGAAAGGTCAAGGTCGATGGCACACGCGGAGCACGGGGAGGGTGGCCGGTCAGGTCGAATCCTGGTCACCGGCGCAAGGGGCGTCGTGGGACGGGTGGTCGTGGCCCGGTTGGGTCCGCGGGCCGTCCCCCTGTCGCGGCAGCAGTTGGACATCTGCGATCCGGATCAGATCGAGCGGGTGCTCGCTCGCTGGCAGCCGGTGGCAGTGATCAACGCCGCAGCATGGGCCGACGTGGAGCGTTGCGAGCGAGACCCGGACGGGGCGTGGCAAGTGAACGCATGGGGCCCGGAACAACTGGCTCGAGCCTGTGCGCGGCACCGGGTTGCCCTGGTGCATGTGAGTACGGACTACGTATTTGGTGCCACGAACCGGGAAATCTACCATCGGGACTCTCCCACGGAACCGGTGAATGTCTACGGAAAGACCAAGGCGGAGGGAGAGTTGCGCGTGCTCGATGCCTGGCCTCGGGCCGCGGTGGCGCGCACTGCATGGGTTTACGGTCTCGAGGGGCGGGGATTCGGGCTCCTGGCCGCCCGTCGTCTTCGGGACCGGCAGGTCCTGTTCGCGATCCAGGACCGGTTCGGGCATCCCACCTGGGTGGAGGATCTCGCAGATCGGCTGGTGGCGTTGGCGGAGCGCTCTGTCGGCGGGGTGCACCATGCGGTCAACGCCGGTCCAACTTCCTGGTACCGGTTCGCCCTTCGCCTCGCCCAGGGACTCGGTACCGGGGATGCGCGCCTGGCAGGTATCTCCTTTCGCGCCTTGCCCTCTCGAGTCGCCCCGAGGCCGCGTCGAGTGAGGTTGGAAACCACCGAGGTGCCAGGATCGGGGCTCCCGCCTTTGCGGTCGTGGGAGCAGGCCCAGGACGCATTCCTGTCGGCCCTGGCGCGTGCAACCACGACCAGGGATTGAGCTGCTCAGGGGCTCGAGTCATTCCACCGGAGCCCCGCCGAAGTGGCGTTCCGAAATACGGACCCGTGTGTCTCGAGGCAAGAACGATGCCTGCAACGCCTGACGCTGTACCGCCAGCAGGTCCTCGTCTGTGAACCCCATGCGGTCGCGGGCCACGGTGAGTTCTCCGGTCAGGGTCAGGTCGAACAGGCCCGGGTCGTCGGTGTTGATGGCGATCGACACCCCCTGGTCGAACAGTCGCTTCGCCGGATGGTCCTCGAAGGTTGCCACACTCCGGGTACGCACGTTGCTCGTGGGGCAGACCTCGAGGGTGACTTTCTCGCGAATCACCCGCTCGATCAGCGCCTCGTCCGCGCCCACCGCCACCCCGTGCCCGATACGGCGGGGCCTGAGCGAGTCGAGCGTGTCCTGCACATACGCCGGTCCCGTGGCCTCGCCCGAGTGAACCGTGAGGGGCAGCCCGAGTTCCTCGAGGGGGCGCAGGGCGTCCACGAACATCCGCGACGGCCACGCCTGCTCGTCATCTGCAAGGTCGAACCCGACCAGCACGTCTCGCCAACGACGGGCATAGTCGGCAGTCCGCACTGCGGAGGCCACTCCAAGGTTGCGGCTCACGATCGCGATCAGCCCCACCTCGATTTCCGGAGCCTCGGCACAGGCACGTTGAACCCCCTTGAGGATCGATTCGGTCAACCGATCCCAGCTCAGCCCGGCCGATTGGGCGAGGTAGTCCGGGGAAAACCTCAGCTCGAGAAGGCAGATGTGTTCGCTGGCCGCGTCGAGCACGACTTCGTGGGCCACGCGCTCGATCTGGTCTTCGGAAGTGAAGAGCTTGGCGATGAACTCGAACACCTTGAGCACCTGTCCCAGGTCGTTCATGGGCTCGAGCACCTGGAGGTGGGTGGAGAGTTCCTGTGGGGAACGGGCCGGGGTTGGAAGGTGGGCGCGTTTGGCGAGGTCGAAAGCGGTTTCGAGCCGGATGGAACCGGCGAGGTGGCGGTGCAGTTCGACCTTGGGAAGGGCTCTCAAATCCATCGTTGAACTCCTGAAGCTCGCATTTCTTCGAAAAATGTGCATCGTGTACCTGATTGGGACCCGGGTAACCTTCCGCTCGAGAATCACCCGGGGGTGGCCCAGCATTCGCCGGTGCGCCACCGTCCTTGTCGGACGACCGCGCATTGTGACACAATCGGCCGGTGACGGCTACCACAGGAGATTCAGCGCAGTCAAGGAGCAGAAAACATGGCGTTCTTTGGAAACAGACCCTTGTCCGGCCGTGTGCCGGAGCCTTTCATCAAGCATGCCCGGGCCGACGGGGAGGACTCTGCCGCCGGGTCGGGTACGAGCGGCCCGACCGTATCCCCGGAGATGGAGGCGGCGATGAAGACACGGATCATCGCCCAGCCTTCTGCCACGAACCTGAACGAGTGCCGGTTCATGGTCGGGGCCACGTTGCAGGAAGGGCGCCTGGTCCGGATTTCGGGGCCGGAGCAGGCAGAGCACTCACCGCTGGCGCGTCGCCTCTTCGAGGTGCCCCAGGTGCGCTCCGTGTCCTTTGTCGGGAACGTGGTCACCGTGGTCAAGGAAGGCGACGACCCCTGGCAGGAGGTGGCCAGGAAAATCGGGACCGCCATCCGCATGCACCTGGCCTCCGGGCTTCCCGCCGTGGAGGAGGAATTCTGGGCTTCTCAGTCCGGAGACGTGTCGGACGACGAACTCTTCGGTCGGGTTCAGGACGTGATCAACACCCTCATCAATCCCGGCGTCGCCGGACACGGGGGCTTCGTCCGCCTGCTCGGCGTGGAAAAGGATACCGCCTACGTCCAGCTTGGCGGTGGATGTCACGGGTGCGGGATGGCCACGTTCACGTTGAAGCAAGGGGTGGAGAAGACCATCCTGCAGCACGTCCCTGAGATCAAACACGTCGAGGACGCCACGGACCATTCGAGCGGCGTCAACCCCTACTACGCGCCGTAGTCCGGCCGAACGCCCTGAACCTGCGTCGGGCGGGCTCGGTTTCTCCGGAACGAGGGGTGGAGGAGGGGGCCGGGCATGTTCGGGGGGGGGCGGGACGTGTCAGCACGAGATGGCGGCGACCTGCTCGTGTGCGTGGTAGGAAGAGCGAACCAGTGGGCCGGCTTCCACGTGCTCAAACCCCAGGGACAAGGCCAGGCGCCGAAGCGCATCGAACTCGTCCGGGGTGTAGTAGCGGGCCACGGGCACCTGGGATCGCCCGGGCTGCAGGTACTGGCCCAGGGTGACGATGGCGACGCCGTGTGCGCGCAGATCCCGGAGCACCGCCTCGAGTTCCTCCAGAGTCTCGCCCAGACCGCACATGATTCCGGATTTGGTCAGCACAGGATACTCGAGCGTGCGATATGCCGCGGCTCGTTGAAGCAGCGTCAGGGAGCGGGCGTAGCGGGCGGCGGGTCGTACCTGGGGATAGAGGCGCGGGACCGTCTCCACGTTGTGGCCGAGTACGTCGGGGTGGGCCTGCATGACGATGTCGAGTGCCTGGTGATCGCCGCGGAAATCCGGGATGAGCAACTCGATGCGTGCACCGGGCCGCACCTCCCGGATTCGGGTCACGGTGCGGGCGAAGTGGGCGGCGCCACCGTCCGGCAGGTCGTCGCGGGTGACCGAGGTGAGCACGACATGCTCGAGTTCCAGGCGTGCCACCGCCTCGGCCACATGGTCCGGTTCCCGGGGATCGAGGGGCTGGGGACGACCGTGCAGGACGGAACAAAAACGGCAATTGCGCGTGCAATGGTCCCCGAACAGCAGGAACGTGGCGGTCCGGTTGTGCCAACACTCGTAGATGTTGGGGCACCGGGCCGCCTGGCAGACCGTGGCCAGGCCCAGGTCATGGGTCAGCCGCCTGACCTCCTTGAATTCGGCCGTCTCGTGGATCCGGGTTCGGATCCATTCGGGCCGCCTGCGGGCTTGTGTCGTGGCCGGCATGGTTGCTGCTTCTCCTCCGGATGGCCTTTCTCCTGTCACGCCCGCGTCCCGGCGCCGACGAACCCGGGGTCGCCCGGAGACCGGCGTGCTCCTGATCTGGTATACCCCCGGTGAGCGCCGGGATCATCTCGAGAACGTCGCACCGGTCATCCACCTGGATGCCTTTTCGTATCCCTTCCGGTTGCCTGGCCAACGTTGGAGCGGCAGGGCCTGGTCCAGTGGGAGCCAGGCGTGGCGTTCGTGGGTGGCCGGGTCCAGGCGGACCTGGGCTTCGATGGACGCCTCGAGTGCGAAGCTATGCTCGCGGACGTAGCACGGGAAGGAGCAGTTCGGGGGGGACAGGACAGTGGGGTCCAGCGCGAACCCGTGCACGTAATCCAGGTCCTGGAGCTTTCCTCGAAGGCCGGTTTCCTCCCATACCTCCCGTCGGGCCGCCTGGTCCGGTCGTTCTCCCGGTTCGATCTTGCCCGTCACCGGCTGCCAAAACGGAGGTTCGCCCTTGCGTCTCAGGCAGAGCAACTCGAGACGGTCGGACCGGGAACGTCGGACCACCACCACTTGCACGGTCTCCAGGTCGAACGAACGTGGTTCCCAGGTCAGGTCGAATACCTCGGCGAAGTGCTCGAGAAGCGCTGTTTCCACCTCCGCTTCGTTCGGGGCGGTGCCCAGGAGCCTGGCCAGGGACGTCACGCCCCGGTCCCGGATACCGCAAGGGATGATGTGCTGGAACAGGGTGAGATCCGGGTCCACGTTGAATGCGAGTCCGTGGGAGGTCACCCAGCGGGATATGCGAACACCGATGGCGCCCAGCTTGTCCTGTCCCACCCAGACCCCGGCCAGTCCCGGCACACGCTCGGCCTCCACCCCAAACGTCCGGGCTGTGCGAATCATCACCTCCTCGAGCGCGTGGACGTAGCGGCCCACATTCTGCCATCGGCGCGGGAGTGCCAGGATGGGATACACCACGAGCTGGCCCGGACCGTGGTAGGTCACGTTCCCGCCTCGATCGCTCGTGTGGACCTCGATACCCCGGCGACACAACGCTTCGGGGGGAATCAGGATGTTCTCCGCCGCGGGTCGCCGCCCCGTGGTGTAGACGTGACGGTGCCGGACCGACAGCACCTGGTTCGCGATCCGGCCTGCTTGCCTGGCCTCGACAAGTTGGTGCTGCATGCGGGTCGCATCCTCGTACTCCACCAACCCAAGGGAGATCACTTCAGCTTTCATGACTTCTTCCCCCTCGTCGACAGGAGCGGGGTCCGACCGGGTGTCAGCGCGCGAGCCTCAACCCATGAGGGACTCGTCGTAGGTCTCGAGGAACGTCTGAATGTGCGCAAGGAATCTCGAACCGGTCGCACCGTCCACCAGTCGATGGTCGTAGGAAAGGGAGAGCATCATGATCGAGCGGATGGCGATGGCGTCTCCCTCCGCGCTCTGGACCACCCAGGGCCTCTTCTGGATTGCGCCAACGCCCAGAATGGCGACCTGGGGCTGGTTGATCACCGGGGTGCCGCCGAGGCTTCCAAACGAGCCGTAGTTGGTGATGCTGAATGTGCCACCCTGGACTTCGTCCGGGTGCAGCTTCTTGGTTCGGGCGCGCACCGCCAGATCCTGTACTGCGCGGGCCAGGCCGAGAAAGCTTTTCTCATCTGCATTCCGGATCACCGGGACAATGAGGCCGCGTTCCAGGGCCACTGCCATGCCCAGGTGGATGTCCCGGTGGTAGACCACATCGTCTCCGAGAATCGAAGCGTTGCAATCCGGGTAGGCCTTCAGCGCAGACAGGGTGGCCTGCAAAATGAACGGCATGAACGTCAGCTTCACGCCGGTTTGTTCCTCGAACGCCTCGCGGCGTGCTTCCCGAAGCCGCACGACTCGAGTCATGTCCACCTCGAGGAACGTGGCCACGTGGGCGGAGATGCGTTTGGACCAGGTCATGTGTTCGGCGATCAACCGTCGCATGGGCGACATGGGGCGGACTTCGTCCTGCGGGCCCGGCGTGACCAGGAACTGCGGTGGAATCTCCTGGTCCGGCCGGGGGGCGGTGGGGGAAGCCGGGGGCGTGGGGGGACGACCGGGCCGGGTTTCGGATGGCTTCGTAGCTTCCGGGTGGCTCCTCTGCCCGGTGTCGCGGGCACCGGCCTGGCGTGCGATGTGGGCCAGGATATCCTGCTTGGTGACGCGCCCGGACAGGCCTGTACCGCGGACCGTTCGGATGTCGATCCCGTGTTCAGCCGCGATCCGTCGGACCAGGGGAGAACTGCGTGTGCGACGGAGCGTGGCCGCGTCCTGGTCCTCGAGGGACTCCGCTCCGGACGCCTCGGCCCCCTCGTCAGGTCGGGAGGAGGCGGTTTCCGGGGCATCCGAGTCGGCGTCCGTACTGCTTTCGCGGGGCGAAGCGTCCCGGCTGGGGAGCCCCCCTGCCGGCAGTGGCTCGCTGGAAATGGTCGCCACCTTGGTGTTGATCTCCACCGTGGTGCCTTCCGGCGCCAGGATTTCGGCGAGGTACCCCGATACCGGGGCGGGGATTTCGGAATCGACCTTGTCCGTGGAGATCTCGAAAAGCGCCTCGTCCTGTTCGACGCGGTCTCCCACCTGCTTCAGCCACCGGGTGATGGTCCCCTGGGCCACACTTTCCCCCATCTGGGGCATGATGACGTCGTGGAGTTCCATGGTGTCTCACCTGACCACTAGATGTGAATCGCATGCCCGAGCGCTGCGTGCGCACCCTCCAGGATGGCTTCGGACAGCGTCGGATGAGGATGAATGACGCGCGCCAGCGCCTCCGTGGTCGCCTCCAGATCCAGTGCAGCCACGCCCTCGGCGATGAGGTTGGTGGCTCCGGCGCCCACGATGTGGATCCCCAGCAGTTCGTCGTACCGCTTTTCGGTCACCACCTTGACCAGGCCGTCCCGCTCGCCGAGAATGGCCGCCTTGGCATTCACCGGGTAGGGGAAACGGCCCACCCGCACCTCGTAGCCTCTGGCTCGAGCCTCCGCCTCGGTCAGGCCCACGCTGGCAACCTCGGGCGCGCAGTAGGTGCAGGAAGGGACGTGATCGTAGTCGATGGGGTAACACGGCCGGCCCGCCATGTGTTCCACCGCCAGGATACCTTCCGCCGAGGCCACGTGCGCGAGTTGTGGCGTGTCGACCACGTCGCCGATGGCGAAAAGACCGGGTTGGTCGGTCTCCATGAACGAGTCGACCCGGATGTACCCTCGTTCCACCACCGCGGCGGTGTTCTCGAGCCCGATGTCCTGGGTCACGGGTGCCCTGCCCACTGCGACCAGCAGGTGGGTGGCCTCTACCGGCTGGACCGTCCCCTCGCCGACCTTCACCTCCAGGTGTACCCCTCCTTCGGTGCGTGTGACCCCGGTCACCGTGGCATTGGTGAGGATTTTCAGCCCGCGCCTGGACAGGGCCCTGGTCAGCGTGTCGGAGATCTCCTCGTCCTCCAGCGGCAGGATCCTCGGCAGCATTTCGATGAGGGTCACACGGGACCCGAATCGCTGGAACATGGAGGCGAATTCCACACCCACCGCACCGGCCCCGACCACGACGAGAGACTCGGGTACCGCCTGGATATGAAACATGTCGTCTGAATCGAGTATCCGCTCGTGGTCCACCGGAAACGTGGGAAGATCCCGGCAGACCGAACCGGTGGCCACGATGATGTGGCGCGCCTCGAGGCGGCGCTCGGCCCCGTCCGGCGCGGTCACCAGGACGCGCCCCGGAGTCTCGAGCCGTCCCTCGCCGTGCACCACGGCCACCCCGTTCTTTTTCATCAAGAATTCGATGCCCTTGGCATTCTTGTTGACCACCCGATCTTTGTAGGCGTGCATCCGTTCCAGATCGAGCTGGACTTCGGCGGTGACCACGCCGAACTTGCGTCCCTGACGTGCCTCCTCCAGCAACGTCGCCGTGTGGAGCATCGCCTTGGTCGGAATGCAGCCTCGATGCAGACAGGTGCCGCCAAGTTTCCGGGATTTTTCGACGATCGCCGTCTTCAGGCCCAGTTGGCCCGCGCGGATGGCCGCCACATAACCTCCAGGACCGCTTCCGATGATGACGAGATCGTATCGTGGAGCCTGCTCGTCGCCCACGGTGTACTTCCTCCTTGCAGTACGCACGGCCGCACGCGGCCCGGAACATCCGGTCGGACCGGCGTCGGCGGACCGCGCCGTTCAGTGCAGAACAATGATAGCGGTCGAGGGGGCTCTGTCCAGCGGTGAGGCTGCGATTCGGGAAGCAGGGTCGACCAGAGGGGGGTTACCCGGCGAGCGCGCCGAGAATTCGGTTCGGGTCCACGCTCCCGGGACGCACGATTGAAATCGGATCCTCGCTCACGTCGACCAGGGTGGAGTTGTGGCTCACCGTGATGTCGCCGGCATCCACGAGGACCTCGAGGGTACGTCCGAAGTTTTTCTTCACCTGCGCCACAGACTGGGCGCCTTTCCTGGAAGAAAGGTTGGCCGAGGACACCAGCACCGGCCCACCGAAGCGCTTCACGATCTGTCGGGAGAGACTGTCCTCCGGGACGCGCATGCCCAGCCATCCCTTCGCCTTGGTCAAGGCCTTCCGAACCTTCGGATGCAAGTCCTCGCTGGCCTTGAACAACAACGTCACCGGACCCGGCCAGAAAGCGTGAATCAGCCTCCGGGCATTCTCGGAGACATCGGCAGCCAGGCGGTCGACCCAGCTCGAGTCCGGGATGAACACGAGCGCGGGCGCGTTCTTCATTCTGCACTTGGCCTGAAGCAGCGCCGTGACCGCCGCCGGGGACTCGAGGGCTGCCATCAGCTTGTACCCGGACGGGGAGGGGATGCAGATGATACGTTCCTGGCGCAACGTCTCACTGATCTCCTGCACGATACCCGGGTTCGCCTTGAGTTCTGCAAGCGTGACCGTTCGCAACGTCGCCTCCTCGTCTTGGTCGATGGAAACCGGGTCGGTTCATCGGCCGCCCCCGCAGCGGAAACGGCTTCAATCCCCGGCAACTTACTCGACCATTATAACCTCCCTCCGTCAGGTTGGGGCGTGATTCCTTCAGGGCGTTCCCGGGATATGTACCCGGAACGCTTCCAGTTCATCCTGCGATGACCGGCCAGGCAAAAGCGAGACCCGAATCGCGTTGGTGTCATGCTCCGCATGCACCTGCACCGGCTTGCCCTTCGTCACCTCGAGCGGTGGCGTACAAAACTGGAATTTCTGGAGCCAGGCCGGACACTCAGGCGGGTCCACAGGCTTCCAGGTGTCGATGTGGTTTTCCGCGTCGGTATGGATACGTTGCCATTTCACCACGAGGTGGCAGGTCCCGCTTTCTGTGGGGGTCACCTCGATCACCTTGTCCTCCGGGAGGATTTCCCCGGTGGTGAAATCGAAGTGGAACAGTTCGAATGGTTCTGAGAGCACACGATGGGAGTAGTTGGAGAGGAGGTCGCCATAGTCGCGGCCGCCGAGGAGCCGGTTGAAGGGGCTCAGGTCGAACCCGGAGACCTTGTCGACCACTCCAAGTTTGTACGCCTCCACACTTTCCACGAGCAGGCCGAAGGCGGTGGCGGAGCAGGGGATCAACGTGGCGTCCCGGGTCAGTAGGCGTCTTCGGGCGTCGGCGGAGATGGCCACGATGTTTTCCGCCAGGGTGTCGTTGCCGAGCAGTTCTGCGGTCATCACGTCGGCCCGTTCGGGCAGTTCGACCCCCAATCTCACCTCGGTGGAGTAGTAGGGGGAGAGCACGGTGATCCGGTCGCTCATGCCGTGGGCGGCGATGATTTCGCGGGCCACGTTGCCTATCGTACCGTTGACCTCCACCGTGTAGACGTGTCTGGCCCCGGCTTCCACCGCCATGAGGGCCAGGAGGCCGGATCCGGTGCCGATGTCGAGCACGATCGAATCGGGGGTTACGGCGCGCTTGATGGCGCGGTAGAAACACTGGTTGCGTTCCTCGTCGTTCATCATGCGGAAGTGCCACACCCGCACACGTTCCTGGTAGAGCCAGTCGCGTTTCTGGATCACCTGGCGGTTGCCGGGTTGGATCCGTAGGGCACGGTCGTAGTAGGCGATTCCCTGGTCCTTGCGGTCCCCGGCCCTGGAGCAGAGGTCTCCCAGGATCACGAGCGTCTCGAAGTCGTCGGGCAGTATCCGGAGCACTTCCTTGTAGTAGTTGATGGCAGGTCCGTAGCGGCCTTCTCTGGCCGCCTTGTTCCCCAGCATCCGCAACGCATGCAACTCGTCCCTGGTTTCTCTGTCCATCGAATCGGTTCCTCCTCCGCGCAACTCGTCCTGCAACCGCTTCATCGCATGACGGCAATGACCGCGTGGCGCCCTCCGAACGCCCCGGTACGCGTTTCGCACGCTGTTGGGACAACCCTACTTGCCACCGCCAGGAAGTGCAACGGTATTGTGTTTCGAGGGCTGGAAAGGCGCAGTGGCGGCGTGCCGGAGTGGGGTGGAGGCCGGAGCCGGGTCGGGAAGATGGGGGAGGGCGTCTCGGGTCGGGAAATGCGGGGATGAAGCCGCACTCCGCTCGGACTCAAGCGTCCCCGGGTTCTCCGATGGCGCGTTTGACGGTCTGGATGAATTCGTCGGGGTCCACCGGCTTGTCGAACACAGCAAAGGGCTTGGTCACAGCAAGGTGCCTGCCCGAAAGACCGCTGATCACGATGATCGGGATCTGACTCAGTTCCTTGTTCCTGCTCAGGTTCCGGTACATGTCCGTTCCGGTCTGCCGGGGCATCATCAGGTCCAGGGTGATCAGGTCCGGCTTCTCCCGTTTTGCGATCTCCAGGCCTTCGATCCCGTTCTCGGCCACGACCACCTCGTAGCCATGCTTTTTCAGCGCTGTCCGCAGGAATACCGCAACATCCGGCTCATCGTCGACGACGAGTACCTTCTTGGCCATCTCGTTTTCTCCTTTCAGGCTCTGGGTTCGTCGGGTTCCTCTCCTTCCGCCACCGCTGGAAGGGACTGGGAAGGGAGCACGATCCGGAATGTCGTCCCTTTTCCCTCCTCGGTGGAGATGTGAATCTTCCCCCGATGTTCTTCCACTATTTGCTGAACCACCAGCAGGCCCAGTCCAGTGCCATGAAGCCCCTTGGTGGAAAAGAAACGCTCAAAAATGCGCTCGCTGGTCTCCTCGGGCATGCCCGCTCCGTTGTCCGACACCTCAAAAAGGACCCCGTCCGGCTCCGCCCGGTGGCAACCGATACGCACCCTGTGCCGCTTGGCCTCGGCCTGGGGGTCGAATCGACAGGCATCGATTGCATTGGACACCAGGTTGGAGAGCAAGTTGTGCAGTCCGCTCGGATCAAAGTTGCCGAAAAAGGGCTCGGCGTCCACATCCAGCTCGAGTTCGATCCGGTCCGCAGCCGCTCGTTGAACGAAGAGAGCGTACACGTCTCGAGCAATCTCGGCGGGACAGACATCCGGTTCCGGCCGGGGCGTCCGGTCCTTGGATGCGCGCAGCAGATCGCGGGTGATTCGGGACACCCGTTCCACGTTGCGCTCCACCATCTTCCATCCTTCGTCGACCAGCGCCTGGTCTCCGCTCTCCAGGCCGGTGTTCACCACGTAGATCCCGCCCTCCAGTCCCATCAAGATGTTCTTGATCCGGTGCGCCATCTCCGAGACTGCCAGGCCCACCATGGCCAGCCGGCGCTGCAACTGCTTCACCTCGGTGATGTTCGTCGCAACCTCCATCACCGCGGAAATCTCACCGTCTTCATCGCGAATCGGCATCGAGTAGACGATCAACGATATCTCCTCGCCCCCCCCGGTCGTGACCGTCTCCTCGCTGAAATGAACCTCCCCATCCGCCAGCGTCCGCTCCACCGGGCAGCCGTCGCAGATCCGATCCCGTCCCTTGTAGACCTCGTGACAGTGGCGCCCCACCGCATCCCCAAAATCCCGCCGAAACCAGTCATTGCTCTCGATGATTCGAAACGAACGGTCTTGCACCGTGATGTAGCACGGCACGCTGTCGAACAGTTGCTGAAAATGCGCCTTGCTCCGCTCCAACTCCCGCCTCAGTCGCGCAGCCTCGGTCACGTCGACCGACATCTCGATCACTCCTTCCACCCGTCCCCGGGCATCCCGGAGCGGAGCCGCGGTCATCACCACCTCCCGCGTCTCCCCAGACAGCGTCGTGACCGTCTGCTCTTTCGCACGGGTCTCCCCCTGAGCAAGCGCCTCCAGGGCTGGACAATCCGGACAGGGCGTCGAACGGCGCCGGATGACTTCGTGGCACAGCCGGCCCCTGCACTCCCCAAAATCCTCGATAAATAATCGGTTTGCGTCCAGTACCCGCAAGTCTCGATCAAGCACCACAAGGTGCGCAGGCAGCGCATCGTGCCACGCCGAAAGTCGCCCCCATCGACCTCGAGCCAGCCTCCACAGCCACACACCCATGCCCACTGCGTAGAACACCAGCAAAGGGACCGCCACTCCGGGCGGGCAGGTCACCCCCACCAGGCCCACCCCAAGGGACGCCACCGTCACCCACACCAGGCCCCGACGCACATCGGGCCGGGCCGACACCTGCCCACCGTCGCCGGTCACCCGTTTCGTGCCCCCCCCTGATCGCCCCGTCAACACCGGACCCCCTCCCTTGCCCCTTCACGCCGATTGCACCTTGGCAGGCCTTCAGGCGCAAATTTTTTTCCGAAAAGGTGTTTCGGTCGTGTTGCGATATGTTTCAACACCGCAACCTTTCCCTCTGCACATCTGGTTCCTCTTCCATGCACCCGCGCAATGCGCTTCGTTTTCAGTCTCGTGACATCCAACTTGGCGCAGAGACAGAGATTCGATTGTATCAGGTGCGGCGATGGCATTGCATGGTCTTTGAGTATCCGAATGGAGGATTGATAGGGAGGGGGTGGCATGTTTCCATGTTGCAACATTGTTTCATGAAACCTGGACGTTTGCAACCTTGCCATTGAAACTCATTCTGGCTCGAGGATCGCGCAAGAACTTGATTCAAAAGCAGATTTTTGTTGTGGTTCGTGCAATCTGATGATAGCTTCAAAGTCCAAAAAACGGAACAGATACTTTTGAAAGATGTCTTGAACGCGGTTTCCTCGAGTCGTTGCAAGGTGGTCAGAAGGGAGGGGGCGAGGGGGCCGGGAAGCGAGCACGTGTCCGCTTCGATGGCACGATGAATGGGAGTCGTTCCATGTCTGACAAGCGCGCCTGGGATTGGAACGTCGGTTTGCGTGAGGTTGCGGACTTGACGGGATTGGAGGGCCGGTATCAGCAGGTTCACGAGTACACAGCCAGCCACGACGGGGAGCGTGTGGCGGTGCCGGTGCTGATCGAGGAGGGGAAGTACGGGCTGGTGGTGAACGGGGACTTGCAGGATGGGACCTGGGAGAAGTTGTGGCTGGCGAGGTTCACGCCAGGGGATCGACTGACGGCGATCGTGATGAACGATGACGAGTGGACGTTGCTGGTGGAGGGGGAGTCCTGGGCGTCGACGTTTGAGTACCTGTGGGATCCGAGGTTTTCCGCCGGGGACGAGGCGATCAGTGCGTTGGCGAAGCGGGACTTCGAGTACCGGGTGGTCCAGGACGGTCGTGCGTGGGAACGAGGGTTCATCTCGATGAGGGATTTTGCGGTGTCGCCGGACGGTGGTCGTGCGGCGGTGACGGTGCAGACGGTGGAGACCAAGGAGGCGGACATCTTTGCCTTTGCGGGGGGGACGTGGAGCGTGGCCGTGGACGGGGAGGTGTGGCCGCGGAACTACCTGAACACCTGGACGCCGGTGTTCAGTCTGGACGGGTCTCGAGTGGCGGCGCAGGTGCGGCGGGACATTTTGGACTACACGATTTCGGTGGACGGGCAGGACTGGGAGGCAGGGTTCGGGTGTGTGTGGGAGCCGGTCTTCCGACCGGGTGGCGAGGTGGTGGCGCCGGTGCGGATTGCTGGCGAGTGGCGGATGTACCAGGATGGGAAGCCCCTGTGGGATGCGTCCTTTGTGCAACTCTGGCAGCAAGCGGTGTCACCGGATGGAGCGCGCGTGGCCGCGGTGGCCGCCACGTCGTTCGGTCGATGGACCGTGGTGGTGGACGGGCGTCCCTGGGATGCGCACTGGTCCCATCTGGTGCAGCGGCCGGTCTTCTCAGCGGATGGGTCTCATGTGGCCGCGGTGGTCCAGGGGAATGGTCGGTGGTCGGTGGCTGTGGACGGTCGGCAATGGGATGAGACGTTCGAGATGGTTTGGCCGCCCTGTTTTGCACCGGGAGGGAAGGTGATTGCCCGGGCGGAGCGAGCGGGCCGTCGTCTGCTGGTGGTTGACGGCCGGATCTGGGAGCGGACGTTCGATCTGTTGTTCGAGCCCGAGGTGAGTCCGGACGGTGCGTTGCTGCTGGTCAAGGGAATCGATCGCGGGCGGTACGTTCGAGAGGTGGTTCCCCTGGAACGGCTGTGAGATTCAGGGGAGGGCTCGAATCCCGTTGCCGGAAGCCGGCGGGCGCAGGCGCAACCGGAGTTCGCCGGGCGGAGTCGTCGCCCCTTTTGGAGGTGAAAGATGTATGACTTCATCAGCGGGCCGTTGGTCTGGGTTGCCTTTCTCGTCTTCTTCGGCGGTTTGCTGTACAAATTCGTGACCACCTACGCCGCGGCGCGACGGGAAAAGGTGGTGCTCCCCACCTTCAGCCTCAAGCATGGGCTCCGTTCCCTGGCACACTGGGTGATACCTTTCCGCAACCGCAATACCCGGTTGCGGCCGATCTTCACCCTGGTGTCGTTCGGCTTTCACACCTGCCTGCTCGTCACGCCGCTCTTCTTGATGGCGCACAACGTGCTTTGGCGTCGCGCGTTCGGGGTGAGCCTGCCCTCCATTCCCGACCCGCTTGCAGATGTGATGACCGTCATTGTGATCCTGGGCGGCGCCTTCTTCTTCGCCCGCCGTATCGCGGTGCCCGTGGTGCGCTACGTGAGTGACTGGAAGGACTTTGTCCTCCTCCTCGTGGCGGTGGCCCCATTCGTGACCGGCTTCCTGTCGACCCACCAGGTGCTGCCCGGCGAAAAGTTGCTGATCCTGCACATCGTGACCGGCGTGGCCTGGTTGGTGATCATCCCGTTCACGCGGATTGTCCACATGCTCTGGTATCCGTTTACGCGCGCGTTCATGGGATCCGAGTTCGGCGCCGTGCGCCACGCGCGCGATTGGTAGTGGGAGGCGTATCTCGAAGCGTCCTGGTTCAAGGAAGAGCTGCCATCATGCAAGTACCAGAAGTACCAAAAGAAATACCAAGAATCGAGGACCCGGGCATCGACCAACGCCTCGAGGAAATCAGCCTCGAGGAAGTCGAGCGGGTGATCGTGGAGACACTGGACAAGGAAGCCGCTGCCCGGCTCAAGGTCTACCTCGAAACCTGCGTCCACTGCGGCCTCTGCTCCGAGGGGTGCCACTATTTCCTCTCCCACGACAAGGACCCCCGCTATGCTCCGGTGTCCAAGGTCAAGCAGACCCTCTGGGAGATGGCCCGCCGCAAGGGCAAGGTCGACAAGGAGTTCCTCCGAAACGCTGCACGCATCGCTTTCCTGGAATGCGGCGCCTGCCGCCGATGCAGCATGTATTGCCCCTTCGGGATCGACATCGCCTACATGACCATGCTGGTCCGGCGCATCTTCCACAAGCTGAAGATGGTTCCTCAAAACCTCCAGGACACGGTGAACAGCCACTCGGTCACCATGAATCAGATGTGGGTTCAGCAAGACGAGTGGATCGATACCCTCCAGTGGCAGGAGGAGGAGACCCGGGACGAGTATCCAGCGGCCCGTATTCCCCTGGAGAAGGAGGGCGCCGAGATCATGTACTCGGTGATTGGGCCGGAGCCGAAGATTCTGGCACAGCTTTTGGGCAACATTTCGCTCATCATGACCGCGGCCGGGTACGACTGGACCATGCCGGCCACGGATGGGTGGGACAACAGCAACATGGCGATGTACTCGGGCGATTTCGAGATCATGGCTCGAGTGGAGAAGCTGCACTGGGAGACGGCGCAGCGGTTGCGGGTGAAGCGGGTGGTGATGGGGGAGTGTGGCCACGCATTTCGGGGTGCGGTGTACGACGGGCCGCGCTGGTTGGGGTGGACGGAACCCCCGATTCCGATGGTGCACGCGATCGAATTTTACTACGAGTTGCTGAAGGAGGGACGGATCAAGGTCCGGGAGAAATACAAGAAGCCGGTGACGATCCAGGATCCGTGCAACACGGTGCGAGGTCGGGGGTTGGGGGACAAGCTTCGCTACATCATGGACATGTTGTGCGAGGATTTTCGGGATGTGAATCCGAACCAGGAACACAACTACTGTTGCGGTGCCGGGGGAGGGTTGATCAATTGCGGGCCGAACTGGAAGAAGGTCCGGATGTGGGGCAACCGGGTGAAGGCGGAGCAGCTCGAGGCCACGGGTGCGCAGATTGTGTGTACGCCGTGCCACAACTGTCACAGTGGGATCGAGGACATCATCGGGCACTACAAGCTCGGCATGCATGTAAAGTTCATCAGCGAGATACTCGTGGAAGTCATGGAGAAGCCGTGACGTTCGCGCGGGGGATGGAAAGCGGTATGAAAGCCAAGGCGAGAGCACTGATTCTGGCTTCCGGGACGGCGCTGGTGCTGTGTGGCGGATGTACGCCGGCACCTTCCGGGAACATTCCTGTGGGATACATCGCCAAGGTGGAGGTCTACGGCGACCTGGACCGCTACCCGGTTCGCTTTGACCACGACCGGCACACCGATCGATTGGGGGCGGATGCGTGTGCCTCCTGCCACCACGAGCGGGACGACTCGGGTGGGGGGGTGACCTACGTATCCGGGCACGAGGCGGCCTGCGAGACCTGTCATGGACTGGAGGCCTCGAACGGGACTCGAGGATTGACGGAAGCGTATCACGACACGTGCTTGAAGTGTCACGAAGAGCGGAGCGAGGAGGGGAAACGCCCGACCGGTCCGCAGGCGTGCAGCGGGTGTCACGTGAAGCAGCCGCTGCCCGACTGGGTGGAGCCGGTCACGTTCGAGCACGCATGGCACATCCCGGTGATGGAGCGGGATGGGTCGTGTGCGGCCTGTCACCACGTGTGGGATGAGAAGCGTGGGGAGCGGGTTTACGTGAAGGGGGAGGAGAAAGCGTGTGATACGTGTCACGGAGAGCCACTGGCTCCGCATGTCAAGACGCGGCTACGGGAAGCGATTCATGGCGCCTGCCTGGGGTGCCACCGGAAGGAGCGTGCCCAGGGCGCGGCGCGTACCGGACCGGTCGTGTGCCAGGGGTGTCACGATCCGGCCAGGTATCCCGAACCATTTGCCCAGCCTTCGTTGCTGAAGCAGCCGCGATTCGAGAAGGCGGACATCATCCTCATCGGTCGGCCGAACGCGGTGATGCCGGGCGTGCCGTTCAACCACAAGGTGCACCAGGAAAAGACACCCGACTGCATCGTTTGTCACACGTCGCACGTATTTGCCATGGCGGACTACACGGAGAATCTGCCCTACCTCGGGGAGCGTTGCAATCTGTGCCACACGGCGGCGGAGGCGGACATGTCCGAGGCGAGTCGTCATCGACTGAGCGTCGGATTGACCCCGGAGGCGGCCTATCACGACGAGAAGGCCCCGGCGAGTTGCATCGGGTGCCACACTGCACGCAACACCAAGGGACCCAAGCAGTTCAAGTCCTGCAGTTCTTGCCACTCGGGCGAGAAAGGGCTGGAGGCCATGCGTAAGGGGCGGCCGGTTGTGCCGGAGACGGTGCAGTGGCCGGAGAACGGTCCACGGATATACCTGATTCAGGAGCTTGTCGACCGGTTCGAACCGGTGCAGTTCCCTCATGCGGACCATCAGCAGATGGCCATCGAATGCCAGGTCTGCCACCATCACACGACTCCGAAGACGGGGAAGACACCCCGGTGCAAGACCTGTCACAAGTCGGCGTTCGATCCGGAGCAGCCGGCAAAGCCCAGACTGGTGGGTTCCTACCACCAGATGTGCCTCGGTTGCCATCGCGACATGGGCATGGGGCCGGTGAAGTGCCTCAAGTGCCATCAGAAGCGGAGTGAGCGAGGGCGATTGCCATGATTTCGAGACGAAGGTTCCTCAAGCTGGCTGGAGCTGCAGCCGGCGCCACGGCACTGGAGTCGTCGGTGTCCATTGCGTCCACGGAGCGGCGTGAACCGGACCCGAATGCGTTGGGGTGTCTTTTCGATGCCACCCTGTGCGTGGGTTGTCGCCAGTGCGAGGCAGCGTGCAACCGGGTGAACGAATTGCCTCCCCCAGACCGGCCTTTCGAGGATCCCGGGGTGTTTCGGGAGCACCGCGACACGAGCATTCGGGCGTACACGGTGGTCAATCGGTATGACTCGAGAGCGCCGGACCGGAAGCATGTGCATGTGAAGACCCAGTGCATGCATTGCGTGGACCCCTCGTGTGTGTCCGCGTGCCTGGTCGGGGCCATGCGCAAGCACCCCAACGGGGCGGTCACCTGGGACACGGTGGCCTGCATCGGGTGCCGGTATTGTGTGGTCGCCTGCCCCTTCGGCGTTCCCCGGTACGAGTTCGACAAGGGAATCGAGCCTCGAGTCATGAAGTGCACGCTGTGCTACCCCCGCCTGGAGCAGGGATTGATGCCGGCCTGTGCCGAAGCATGTCCCATGGAGGCCATCAAGTTCGGACCTCGAGCCCGGTTGCTTGAAGTGGCCCATGCACGACTGGAGAAGCACCCGGAGCGATACGTGGACCACGTCTACGGCGAGCGGGAAGTGGGCGGGACCAGTTGGCTCTACATCGCGCCCCAGTCGTTCGCCTCCCTGGGGTTCCTCGACCTCCCGGAGGATGCACCGCCGCGAACCACGGAGGCTATCCAGCACGGAGTGTTCAAGCACTTCGCCGCCCCCATCTTGATCTATGCCGGACTGGGCGTCCTGATGGCCAAGTCCGCCAGGAGACGGCAGCAAGAGGACGCCGCAGGTGACGGGGAAGCACCGGCCGACGAGGGGTGAGCGTGTCCAGAGTGACAACGAGGTGATCGAAATGAGCACACATGCCGTCCCAAAACCGGTCAAGATCGATTTGCGTAGCCCGGGGATCGTCGTGCTGATGGTTCTGTCTGTGGTCGCAGCGGTCCTGGTCCTGTGGCGACTCGCGTTCGGATTGGGCACCATCACCAATCTGGACGACAGCTACCCCTGGGGGGTCTGGATCGCCATCGACGTGGCGTCCGGGGTGGCATTGTCAGCGGGAGGCTTCACCACCGCATTCATCGCGCACATCCTGCACCGGCACCGGTACGAGGAGATCGTGCGGCCGGCCCTGCTGACCGCGGTGCTGGGGTACACCTTCGTGGCCATCGGGGTGTTCACCGACCTGGGACAATACTACGACATCTGGCACCTCATGCTTCCCAGGTACTGGCAACCCAACTCGGTGCTGTTCGAGGTGGGTGTCTGCGTCATGATGTACCTGACCGTATTGTGGATCGAGTTCATCCCGGTGATTGTGGAGCGTTTCAAGGGTCGCGTGAACCTGCCGGGCGAAGCCTATATCTTCAACGGCCTGGTGGAAAGGCTCCTGGACCTGGCAGACCGAACACTCAGCAAGGTGATGTTTGTTTTCGTCATCCTTGGAGTCGTGCTCTCCTGCGCCCACCAGTCGAGTCTGGGCACGTTGATGGTGATCGCCCCGACCAAGGTGCATCCACTCTGGTGGTCTCCGTTCTTGCCGCTGATGTTTCTGCTCAGCGCTTTTGCCGTGGGATATCCCATGGTCACCTTCGAATCCATCTGGGCACACCGGAGCATGGGACTCAAGACCAACGTGGACCTGCTCGCAGACCTGACCAAGTTTGTGCCTCCAACCATCGGACTCTACTTGCTGGTCAAGGTGTGGGACATGATCCACCGGGGCACCTACGTCTATCTGGACGACTTCACCGTGCAATCCAACCTCTTCCTGGTGGAATTGATCGTGGGCACCATCATTCCCCTGATCATGTTCTCCAACGCCCGGATCCGGCGCTCCGAGTCCATGTTGTTCCTGGCCGCCACCCTCTACGTGGTGTTCGGGGTGATGTTGAATCGGATCAACGTGTTCATCACCAGCTATTCCCCGCCCCACACCAATTATCCCTATATCCCCCGTGTGCCGGAGGTGCTCGTGACGGTGGGATACATCTCCATGCTGATCCTCCTCTATCGTCTCTTTGTCGCCATCTTCCCGGTCCTGGTGGTACACGAACAGGAGAGGTGATCCCGGGTTGGGACGGTGGGGCTGCTGCGACTCGACACGGGCCCGGTGGGGCGGTCCGTTGGAAGACGGAACGGATAGACGGTCAGCCGGGTCTGGATTCTGGATCGGATGACTTGGCCACGATCGAGGGCTCGCGGGCGCGGTAGGAGGTATGGAGTCGGGCACTGCCCGGCTCGAGTTTTCCCTGGAGAAACTGGTCCAGCAGGTCCTGCACGTTGCCTGAAACCCAGGAGTAGACCCGGATCCCGCGAGCCGTGAGCATGTTTTCGTAGGACTCCTGGAGTCCACCACATATCAGCACGTCGACGTTCTGGTCCCGGAGCAGTCTCACCCGGTCCAGTCCTTCCCGGCTCTTGAGAACGAAGTCTTCCTGGGATAGGATACGCTTGCGATGAACCGTGAAGATGGTGACGGTGGACGTGTGTTCGAAACACGGCGCCACCGATTCCTGAAAGCGGGGGATTGCGATTCTCACCTTGGCTGTCACTCCCTTCGGTTTCGACACCAGGCCCGTCAGACCGGAAAGGGATGTTGCAAGTCGCGGGCCATTTGGTCGGAAGACCGGAAGGATGTCGGTTCATGCCGGCCCCGTGCCGGCGCGGGCGTGGAGAGACCGGCGTCTGGGGAACCAGGGAGGGGCGGACGGCTGCGGTCCTGGGGAGAGTGGCGCGGAGTGGTCTGGCATGGGGTGGGGCGTGCGCCGAACGAGGACGAACGAGTGGGGCGCCGGTGGAACAGGGTTCCAGAAACAACGTTGCAATGGTGGAACACCTGACGCGAGGCCGGATGCGATTCCCGGGAGGGTCGATCGGAGCATGGGGTGACAGGCGGAGTGGACACCGGGGGCGGGTTTCCGGCTGTCGGTTCGGATGGGAGGAACGTATCCGGGCGGCGGGCCCTGGATGCCACAGGTAAAGGAGGCGGATTGTATGGCGCGCATACTGGTGGTGGATGATGACCGGTCCATCCGCCGGACGCTGGAGAAATTTCTTTCCGAATTGGGCTACGATGTGGCGACGGCTGTGGACGGACCGGACGCACAGAAGCAGATGGCCGCCGAGCCTCCGGATGTGGTCCTGTTGGACATCAATCTTCCCGGGATGGACGGGTTGACGCTTCTGAAGACGATGAAGGAAGCGGGTGCGTTGCCGCCCACGATCATCATCAGTGCGCATGGAGACATGCGGACCACGATTCAGGCCATTCAGCATGGTGCCTATGACTATCTCAACAAGCCACTGGACATCGAGAAGCTCAAGATCACGGTGCGTCGTGCCGTGGAGAGTGCGGAGATGTCCAAGAATCTCCGGCATTTCGTGGCCGAGGCTGCGACCGAGTACCAGATGGACAACATCATCGGAAGGAGCCCGGCCATTCGTGAGGTGTTCAAGGCCATCGGGGCCGTGTCCACCACCAAGGCGACGGTTCTGATCACGGGCGAGTCGGGCACCGGCAAGGAGTTGGTGGCTCGAGCCATTCATTTCAACAGTCCGGAGAAGGATCAGCCGTTCGTGGCGGTGAACTGTTCCGCTTTTTCTGCTGGGTTGCTGGAGAGCGAGCTGTTCGGCCATGTTCGAGGGGCATTCACCGGGGCGGTGTCGGACAAGGACGGGCGGTTTCGAGCTGTCGGCGGTGGGACGCTCCTGCTGGACGAGATTGGAGAGATCTCGCTGGAACTTCAGGTCAAGCTGCTGCGCGTGCTTCAGGAACGTCGGTTCGAGCGTGTGGGGGACAACCGTTCGTTGCCCTTGGAAGCGCGGATTGTGGCGGCCACGAATCGGGATCTACCCGAGATGATCCGGCGAGGGACGTTCCGAGAGGACCTCTACTATCGGCTCAAGGTGGTGGAAATCCGGCTCCCCCCGCTGCGTGAAAGGCGAGAGGATATCCCACTGCTCGTGGAGCACCTGCTGGCCAAGATCAACCTGAATCTGCACAAGCGGGTGCGGTACGTCCCGGACGAGACCATGCGAATTCTGGTGGGATACGATTGGCCCGGGAACGTGCGGGAACTGGAGAATGCGCTGACGCGGGCGGTGGTGGTGTCCAAGGGTGAGGTCCTGGAAGCAGGGGCGCTTCCGATTTCCGGTGCGACGCAGACCGATCGAGAGAGAGGAGAACCGGAGCCGGAGTGGACGCGGCTCAAGGACGTGGAACGGGCGCACATATTGAAAATGCTGAACCGCACGAACTGGAAGAAGAAGAAAACGTGTGAGCTGCTGGACATCACCCGTCCGACCCTGGACAAGAAGATTCGGGACTACGGCCTCAAGCCCGGGATGGTCCTCGTCCCATCCGGTACGGGCGGGGAGGGAACGACATGAGCGCAGCGCTCGACCCCTTCTTGTGGCTCGAGTCGCGTCCCCTGGTTGCGGCCCTGGCGGCGTCGCTGTTCACCTTCGTGATCGCCTCGGTGGTGCTGAACCGGGATCCAAGACGAACCGAGAACCGGGCCTTCTTCGCCGTCATCGTGCTTTCGGTCGTCTCCAACCTGAACGCAGCGGTGCTCTTCTTCGGGGAGCACCGGGTCATCATCGAGCAGACCCAGTTTCGGCTCATCTATGCGCTGGGCGGATTGACCGTGTTCGCCATGGTGCTGTTCGCTCATGCCTTTCCTTTCAATCGAAAAGCGAGCCCGGTGATGTTCCACGGCCTCGGGATCCTGGCCGCAATTCAGTTCGTGCTGGCCCTGGGGATGCCGGAGCACCCGGTCGCCCTCTGGTACTCCCGTACCTACTTCCCGTTGCTGACCGCCCTGGCACTCTACTTCATCCAACGCAACTATCGCCGGCTGGATACCCGATCCGAGAAGCTCGGGCTACTCATGGTCCAGGGCCTCATTCTCGTGCGATATGCCATGATGGCCGCGATGTTCGGACTCTATCGCGCCGGCATCACGCCCTCCCAGGGATTCCTGGTTACCAATTTCATCCTCGCCCCTCCGATCCTCGCAGGACTCCTCGGGTACGGCCTCGTCCACTTCCGCCTCCTGGGATTTCGGTTCTTCCTGTCCAGGAGCCTCGCCTACTTCCTCGTCTCATCCGGGGCACTCCTCATCTATCTCGGTATCCTCTACGCCATCCACCGATCCGTCCGATGGGCACTCCAGATTGAAACCTCCTTCTATCTCTCTCCCGTGCTGATCGTCCCCCTGTTGCTCGCATTCCACCCGGTTCGGGTCAAGGCGGAACAGGTGCTCGACCGTTGGGTCGACCGCGGGTTCGTGAGGGCCAAGGAGGCGGTCGAAGAGTACTTCCGCGCCACGCTCAACCTCCTCGACGTGGACGAACTCCATCGGGCCGTCCAGGACACCGTGCAGCAAGTGATCCCCGGCTGCAGACTCGCCTTGCTCTTGGCCGACCCGCTGCCTCACTTGCTCATGTACGGCGGCGAAAAGACCGCTGCAAGACCCTGGGGCATTTCCGAACGACGGGAACACCTCGTGGGCGGCACTCGGGAGGACCACACCGTTCAGATCGCTTTTCCAGAAGGTGCCGGCATTCTTGCCTACTTCGACCAGAATCAGGAACCGTTTCTGGAACGCCAGGAAAACGGGCACTTCCCAGAGGGAACGCCCGAGGCACTTCAGGACCTCCAGTGCGACCTCGCAATTCCGTTCCGGGAAAAGAGCAGGGTGCGCGGCGTGATGCTCCTCCAGGTGCCGATCTCCGATGTGGAACGGGTCCAACTCCTCGTCGACCTCGCACTCCACCTCGGTCTCCAGCTCGAAAACGCACGGCTCTATCACGACGCGCTCGAGGCCAATGACGCGCTGCTGCGGGCCAACCGGGCACTGGATGATACACGCCTGTTCCTCGAGAGCCTGTTCGAAAGCGTCCCGGCCGGAATCCTCGTCCTGGACAGGGACGGCCGAATCTCTCACTGGAACCGCGGTATGACCTTGCTGACCGGTATCTCCCGGGAAGAGGCGCTCGAGCAGGGACGGCTCGAACAACTTCTGCCCGCGCTGGTGCTGGATTCCGAGGCAGAGGACGTATCCGAGCGACTGCCGTCCTCCCCCATCGAACGCCGCCTTCCACTCAAAGGCTGTGAACAGGAATCGGTCGTCCATGTGCGACGCTCCACGTTCCTCGACAGGCAGGGAGAGGTCGGAGGAACCGTGGTCGTCGTCAACGACGTCACCGAACAGGTCGCCATGCAGCAGGCCCTGGAGGCCAGCAAGCGGTTGGCCGCACTCGGACAGTTCGCCGCAGCCATGGCCCACGAACTCCGGACACCCATGACCTCCATCCAGATGAACGTCCAGATCCTGGCCGGAAAACTCGAACTCAACCCGGACGACCGCGAATACTTCGACATCATTCTTACGGAGTTGGACCGGCTGAACCGCACGGTCAGTGAGGTGTTGGAGTTCGCTCGACCTGTGAAACTGGTGACCACAGAACTGGAAGTGGCCGACCTCGTCGATGAGGTGGTGCGAAGCCTCTTCTTCCTTCTGGCCGAACGCGGGATCGAGGTGGCCACCGATGTCCCCCCAGGACTCACGGTCATGGCCGACTCGGAACGCCTCAAGCAGGTTCTCATCAACCTGCTCGACAATGCCTCCCACGCCGTGGCCGAGCGGTTTGGTGACGCCGAACGGGAGGAGCCGAGCGTGGTTCAGGTGAAAGCTTCCCGGTTCGTGGATGACGACGGCGCAAGATGGATCGCCCTCGAAGTGGTGGACCAGGGGTGCGGCATTCCAGAAGAGTCCCTGG
>CAYQMG010000006.1:0-96287 GCA_964418585.1 uncultured Gammaproteobacteria bacterium
TTGTTTGGTCACCACAATCGAGGTCGCAGCAGCCCACGGAGGGTGGAAAGGCCGTCGCCTCACCCTCTGCCATGAACCGCTGCGCCTGGTGTCCCGCGCTTCGCGCAAACTCCGCCTCTCGGCGGCAGGCCTACGGCCTACTCCGCCGAAAAAGGATCACGCCTGGGTACCGGGTGAACGTGGGTTGACTCGCGGGAGTGCGGCCACGTAATATGGCGATGCACCTGGTGACCGTTTGTTCACTTTTCATGGGTGAGTGCGTCCATGTCCGATTTTCAAGCAGGTGACGTTCTGGACGAGCGATTTGAGATTGTCGGGGTGGTGGGTCGCGGTGGGATGGCCACAGTTTACCTGGCCCGGGATCGGTTGAGAGACGAGCGGATTGCGCTGAAGGTGCTGCACGAGCACCTGGCGGCGACGCCGTCGATGCGTGAGAGGTTGCGGCGGGAGGTGGTTGCCGCGGGCCGGATACGGCATCCAAACGCACTCGTCGCGCTTGATATCCATGAGTTGGAGGGTCGCCTGGCGCTCAGCATGCCGTTTCACACCGGGCGGACATTGGAGGAGCTGGTCGCGGCTCGTGGACAACTGTCGAGGGAAGCCCTGGTTCGTCTGGGCACGGGGTTGGCCGGGGCGCTCGCCGAGGCGCATCGGGTCGGGGTGGTTCATCGGGACGTGACTCCTACGAACGTGATGGTGGACGACAATGGGGATGGCGTGCTGACCGACTTCGGTCTTGCGCGTCTCGAGGATTTTCGAACCGCCACCATGAGCGCGGCCATGGGGACGACCGGGTATGCAGCGCCAGAGGTGTACGAAGGGCGTCGTGCGGATCCCCGTTCCGACATCTACAGTCTCGGAGCCGTGCTCTATTTTGCAGCGGCGGGCAGACCGGCGTTCGTTGCCCAGAGTCCGGTGGGCATCCTCGAGAAGCAACTTGGCGAGTCGTACACCCCGCTATCCGAGTTGCGACCGGACTTGCCGCGGTTCCTGGTACAGACCATCGAGTCGATGTTGGCCAAGGGGCCAGGTCTTCGTCCTCAGACTGCTACAGAGGTGAAGCGGTTGATGAGCGGGGAGGGCGAGCCGAGACACGTGGCGTCCAGGGCGCACGTGGCGTCCAGGGCGCACGTGGCGAATGTTTCCGGTCTTGGTTTGCAGGCGCTTGGGGGGGGTGACCTGTCGACCGTCCTGGCTCGGAGTGCTCGATGGGAAATGGGGAAGAATCTGGCCGAAGGGGGAAAGAGGAGGCGTCTTCCCACGGCGCTGTTGGGGTATCATCCGCTGCCCGAGGGTGAATTTACGGTGGTGGTGCACGAAGTGCTGGAGGATGAGGAAAGGCGCTCAGCGATACGGCAGCGGTGGCGTCGGAAGCGGGCGAAAGGGCGACGGGGGCGGCATCGAGGGAAGAGGAATGTGCTCAAGAGCGTGGCACGGGATTTCTTGGAATTTGTGCGGCCTTATGTGACGCTGTCGGACCAGTTGACGCCCGAGAAAGGGCTGGTTGACGCGGTGGCCCGGGAGGCGGGGCTTCCCGAGGGCGTGCTATCCATCCCGGATGCCATGTATGCGAAACGGTTTCGGCTGGTCGACTCGGTGGACGAGGAGTGTGCGGATCGGCTGAAGGTGGCTGCGCGGCTGTGGGGATTCGGCGCCAAGGTCTATCACAAAGAGGAAGAGGTCGGACGGAGCAGTCTTCAGGCGTTGGCCCCCTTTCTCCCCGTACTGGCTCTGATTCTGTTTCTGTTCCTGATGATTGTCCTGAGTGCCATGTCGGACACGGACCACGGGGTGGTGGTGTTCGTGGGGGGAATGGTGATGTCGATAGTCTGGTCGTTGAAAAAGCTGATGGCGCAGAAGGAGGAGGCGGCGGTCCCGGTGAAGCGGGTGCCTTTGGCCTTCCAACGGGATTTGCGTCAGGATCTGATCGAGCCCTATCGAACCATGGTCCTGGAGGCGGGTGACTGGCTGACGTCGGCCGGAGCGGGGTCCATGGAAGTGGAGGCGAGGGCCGTCAAGCGGGTGCGGGAAGGTGCTGGATCGGCTTTGGACGGGTCAGGGGCGGGGCGGCGGGAGGGCTCCGGCTCCGGCGAGCGGGGTGGGGGAACCGTTCGGGAGTCGGATTCCGGTACCGGGGGGGAGGAGGCTGGGACCAGCGGTCGGGAGGACGCGACCGGGAGAGGAGGGAACACGGTTGAGGACACGGTCCAGAGTACGCAGCAGCAGCTCGATTCGCTCCGGGAGTTGCTCGAGCAGCGGTCCGACGAGCTTCCCGCCATGGTACACGAGGACTTGGAGGAGACGGTGGAGCAGTTGCAGCGCCAGACGGGTCGACTGGGCCGGGAGCTGACCCTGTTGCATTCGAGGCTTTCCGAGGTCGATGACGATCACGCTTCGTCTGCAGCGGCGCGGATCGAGGCCCGCATCCAGCGCATGGAGACGCTGAAGCGGGCGGGGGAGGAGGTGGACGAGGCGGAGTTGGAAGTGCTGCGGAGAGGGGTTGCAGCGCATCGTGAAACGTTGGAGGCGGTGGAGGCGTGGGAGGCCCAGTCCACGCGCATCCTGGCCCGGCTTCTGGAGATCCATGCCTGTGCTCGACAGGCGGTGATGGACTTGATGGAGACCGTGAAGGTTGAGCACAGCAGTACGGAGCTGTTGGAACGCCTTCGGGGCGAGGTGCGTGCCGCCTCCGCTGCGCTCGACGAGGTGAACACGGTGAGCGAGACCGCAGTGCGGCCAGGCAAGGATTCTCGCCGTTCGCCGGTGTCGGATGCCGTTCGATCCGGTGCAGGCGGGAGGACGGTGGAAAGTGCGGCGGAGGAAGTCAGGCGGAAGCTGGGGGGGGTGGAGCAATCGAGCCGTCGTTGAGCGGGCGCGGGGTCATGGCCAGGCGGATGTTCTTGAAGCGAATCGGTTTTGCCCTGGTTGCCGTGGTGTGCTTTTTCGCACTGTTGGAGGGGCTGTTGTGGGTCGCAGGCGGGGTGCGGTCGCGCTGGATTCAGCCTCGAGTCACCGGTGGAGGCGGCCGAACGCTGGTGTGCGTTGGCGATTCGGTCACGTTCGGCCTGGGTGCTGACACGGACCAGAGCTATCCATCTCAACTTGCCCGTTTGCCCGAGATACGGGGGCGGGATGTGCAGGTGGTGAACCTGGGACGGCCCGGGCAGTCCCTTCGTGGTGCCGTGGCGGGCCTGCGGGACTACCTCACGGATCGACCCGCCGGCGAAGGCACCCTGGTGTTGCTTCTGGGTGGCTTCAACGACTGTGTCCATCTGCCGGGCATGTTCACCGAGCATGCGACGGTGCAACAACCAGCGCCTGTGCAGGCGTTTCTGGCTCGTTTCCGCACCTATCGGCTCTTGCGCAATCTGCTTGCCCGTGTCCCGGAGAGGGATTCCGGTTCGGACACCTTGTTGCCGCCGGTCGGGACAGGGCATGACCGCGATTTGTGCCGGAATGAACTCGGCCCCGGTGCGCTCGACGCAGCGCTGAGACTGTCGGCGCAGCACGGATTCCAGTTGCTGGTCACGACCTACCCGATCCCGCTTCGGGCGCAGCATTCAGATCTTCCCACAGTCACGGCGGCGGTGAACGAAATCCTGCGGGAGGAGACCCGACGCCGGGGCGTGCCTCTGCTGGACACCGTGGCCTGCGTGCAGGAAGCGGAACAGGCGTCGTCGGAGCCTTTCTTCAACGACGACGGGATCCATTTGTTCGCCCGCGGGTACGCTGCCATGGCGCGGTGCCTGGCCCGCATGCTGGCTTCTTTCCTGTCCCCCTGACCCTGGGCACCGGCGTCTCCCCCGCGCAACCAGGGAAGAGCATCGGCAGCGGTTGCCATCGTGCACCAGGTGGCGTATCCTGGCCTCGAGCACGGTGCAAGGAGGGGCGCAACCGATGAAGCCGATCCCTTTCCTCTTGCTTGTCTTCGCTGTGGGTGGGTGTGCCGTCCGGCAGGGGGAGTCCGGCGCGGTGGAAACAGCCCATTCGGTCGAGCCATCCGGGTGGTATGACGTGGCCGGCCACCCGTGTTATCGGCCGCCGAACTTTGACGCCCTGTCCGGTGCCGGGCGGCGGCAGGCACGGGGGGACGCACTCTACGAGGTGACACGTCGCTGGAGAGGCAGCGTGGACCCGGACTTCCTCGTCCCGGATGACCTGGCGGACACGCTCGAGTCCCTGGTGTTGCAGCATCCAGACCTCATCGAGCGTCTGGTTGTGGAAGACCACGACCTGTGCACCCGGTGGGCGCGTGGGCAGATCACCCAGGAGGACTATGCCCGGTCTCTCGGCTCGGTCCAGGAGGAGTTCCAGGCGGGCACGTGTGCCCATCCCTCGTTTGAACTCGTCACCCAGTATCTCGAGGTGGACCGGCGTTGGCAGTTCGACCTTCCCCTGTGCAAGGGGGACCGGGTGGACCTCAAGGCGTCGAGCGGGTACTACACCATTGCGTACCAGGGGGATGATGAGAAAACCTCGTGGATAACTGCAGAGGGAGATCGCACCCGGCCCACGGTGGGAACCGACTACCCTTGCGCCGAGGAAGGGTGTTTTGCAGGTCAATTGGTGGGCAGGTTCCAGGACCGGGAGGGGCATTCCTGGGTTTTTCCGGTGGGTTTCGGGACGCGCTTCGTCGCTCCTGCGCACGGCTCACTCTCGTTTTCCATCAACGACATCGAGATGTTTGACAACCGGTTTCGAGTCGTCGACGGGGTGAAAGATTTCCTGCTCGTTGAAATACGTCCAGCCGAGGGGCCTTGACATCGGTCCGGTCCGCGCCACGTGCTGCTTGCGTGCCTTTCGGCTTGACTGCCCGATTCACCCTGTCTAACATTGTGAACAGAGTAGTCCGCCCATTCTGACGTATCTCACTGTGGAACCGACGTGGCAAGAGCTGACGAACCTGACGGAGGAAGCGCACGGAGACCGACCTCGAGCCGCATCGCCTTGTGGAAGAAGCTGCTGTTCACTGTTGTCGTCCTCCTCCTTTTCTTCGGGATTCCGGAACTGGTCCTGACGATCCTCAAGCTCCCGGAGGATCTGTACGAGCGGGGTATTTTCTGGGGAATCGAACCCAACCTCGTGGAGGAGCCGTTCCTTCACAGAGAACTCGGCACTCGGTTCAAGGTGTCGACCAACTCCAGGAGCCTGCGCTACAAGGAGATTCCGGTAGGGCGTCAGCCAAACACGGTGCGGCTGCTCGCGCTTGGAGATTCCACAACCTTTGGGTGGGGCGTCGAGCAGGACGAGACCTATCCCGCCCAGCTCGAGCGTATCCTGCAGGAGAAGCATCCTGAGGTCGTCATTCAGGTCTTGAACGGCGGTGTGCCAGGCTACACCTCGTTCCAGGGATTGCATCACTTCAAGCGGAACTGTCTTCCCTATGAGCCTGACATTGTTCTGTTTGGATACATAGTCCAGGATGCCCGGAAGACGGCGATCACGGACAAGCAGCAGCGATTGATCGATCTGGAGGTTCAGCGGCGGCGTCTGAATCCGCTGTACCGGATACGGCTGGTCCGGTATCTTCATTGGCAGTACGTGAAGTACCTGTCGTGGAAGAACCAGCGGTTGAGCGACGAGGCCAAGGCCGATCCCACCGCCGAGACCCGTGTGCCGTTGGCCGACTACAAGGAGAACATCCTGACCTTTGCCCGGTTGTGCAAGGAGAACCATGCGCAACTCGTGCTGTTCGGTTTTCCCCTCGAGGTCATTGGCTATACCAAGCACCACCGGGATCTGTTGGCCCGGGTGGCGAAGGAGGAGGGGCTTCCTCATTTCGACCCATCCAATCAGATTCACGAGGCGGCGCGGCGCGAGACGCTCTACTTCCCGAAGGACAAGGGGCACCCGAATGCACGCGGGTGTGCGCTGATCGCCCGGCTGCTTGCGGACTACATCGAGCGGGAGCGGCTGCTGGAGGCTCCGATTGCGGATCGATTGGCGGGAGGGAAGCCCTGAGGGAGGGGTCGAGGAACGGGTGCGGGCAGGGCGTCCGGTGGGGGGCCGAGTGGGGAGCGGTGGGTGGTCCATGGTGGCGATGTGGAGGTGATGGCGTGGGCGAATCGGTGCGGAATGCCACGCTCATCCTGATGGCGCTGAACGAATTGCCCGCCTTGCGGGCGTGGTGGGACCGGATTCCGCGTCACCTGGTGCGCGAATGTATCGCGGTGGACGGCGGGTCCACGGACGGGACACGGGAGTTTCTTGCCGGGCGGGGGGTTCGGGTGGTCACGCAGGAGCGGCCCGGCTGGGGGGAAGCGGCGCGGTTGGGGGTGCTGGCCACGGAAATGCCCCACGTGGTGTTTTTCAATCCGGACGGCAACAACGATCCCGAAGACATACCACTGCTGCTGGACCGTCTCGAGGCCGGTTTCGACCTGGTCATCGCCTCTCGTTTCATGCCCGAGTCGGTGCATGCGGAAGATGGACTGTACCTGAAGCCTCGAGCGCGTGGCTGTCAGGCGTTCACTCGAGCCGCCAATCGCCTGTTTGGTTCTGGATACCGCGTGACCGATGCCACGAACGGATTTCGTGCGGTGACCCGGAGCGCGTTTCTCCGTCTGGCGTTGGACGCCCCGGGATTTGAACTGGCCTACCAGATGACGATCCAGGCCATGCGGGCTGGACTTCGCATTGCGGAGATCCCCACGTTCGAGGGGCCGCGGCTTGCCGGTTCGAGCAAGTTTCGGATCGTTCCCGCCGGACTCGAGCACCTCAAGGTGCTTGGCTGCGAATGGTGGACCTCAAGGCGCTGACGTGTATTCAGTCAGCGTGATGTCCACGGAAACCATCTCGTCGGCGGAGAAGAACAGTTCGCTGTCGCCCACCAGATCCCCTGCATTCTGGGTGCCGTCCTGGTTCGTGTCCTGCCATGCCTCGGCGATGAAGTAGTCGTTTCTGGGCACGCTGGTGGAGAAGGTGAGGGGAAAGGTGAGGGGTGGGAAGAGCGTCAACTCGGACGCAAAGTCGTTCGGGTCGATGGGTTTCCCGTCGGGGCCGCGCTGCACGCTGTTGTAGAAGGCGATACGGATCACCATGTCGGTCAAGGGAGACGTGTCGCCCGGGTAGATGGTGCCGGTCAGGTTCGGTTGCCACGCCAGGAACGGGGTCGGTCCCGGGCCGCCGACCGGTGTGGGGGAAGGCGTGTCCTCAGGGGTAGGCGCCTCGAGAGGCGTTGGCGTTGGTGTAGTCGCCGTGGTGGGGAGGTGTTCGTAGTCGTCATCGTCGATGACCTGGGCGCCTGGTGTGGAATAGTTTTCCGGCTCCGGCGGTTCACCGCAGGAGAGAGCGGCGATGGTGCCGCCCACGATACACCAGGCACAAAGGTTCCATCCGAGAGTCTTGCCCACTGCCACACCCCTGTTTCGCGTCCGCCGGTTCGTTGTGTGCGGGTCGCATGCGCGTCCACCCGAATAAGCTGTCATGGCCGCCGCGGGGTGTCAAGCCCGGTGGCGGAATCCGCTTGACACGCGGCGGCCTCCTTTCCATAGTAGCCACCCATGAGCGGGCGTGAGGACGACGAAGTCTACATGACGTTGGCGCTCCAGGAAGCCAGGGAGGCGGCCGCGGGGGAGGAGGTGCCGGTCGGCGCAGTGGTCGTATTCCGGGGCGAGGTCGTTGGGCGAGGTCGGAACTTGCGGGAAACGCTTCAGGACCCCAGCGCTCATGCCGAGGTCCTGGCACTCCGGGAAGCCGCCTCGAGTCTGGGCGGATGGCGTCTCCCGGGTACCACCCTTTACGTGACGCTGGAGCCCTGTATCATGTGCATGGGCGCCGCGTTGTTGGCGCGGGTCGAGCGCATCGTGTTTGGGGCCTGGGACCCGAAAGGCGGCGCCGCCGGGAGCGTCCTGGACGTGTCGCATCTTCCGCAGCTCAACCACGAGATCGAGGTGGTGGGCGGGGTGCTTGAATCGGCCTGTTCCACGCTCTTGTCCGATTTTTTCGCGCACTTGCGCGAGCAGCGCAGGCGGCGTGCAGGCGCGTGACGCGGCCGATTCGCACGTGTCACGCACTATTGGGTTGCAAAGAAGGGGATTTTCGGTAGACTAGGAGCCGAATCGGGTCTGCGGCGTGCGTGCCCCCCCAGGCAGCAAGGCTTTGCGGGTGGGCCGGGCATGAGCGACCGTGTGGAGAGATGGCCGAGTGGTCGAAGGCGCCTGATTCGAAATCAGGTGTAGGGGTGACTCTACCGGGGGTTCAAATCCCTCTCTCTCCGCCACGAGTGGCCGGGGGCGGACGCTTTTTCATTGAGAAACGTTCGTCGCCCGGTATAATTGCGTCGCTGGTACCGGCCGGGGGGCTCATGGTGCCGCGCCGACGGAGAGATGTCCGAGTTGGTCGAAGGAGCACGACTGGAAATCGTGTGTACGCCAAAAGCGTACCGAGGGTTCGAATCCCTCTCTCTCCGCCATACAACCAGTCCACCAGGTCCGGGGCTGTCGGCCGTACCCTGCGGGTAGTGCTGATGGCCGGGCCCCGTGGTGCTCGAGCGATGAACCCCGCCAGGTCCGGAAGGAAGCAACGGTAGTCGTATCGAGCATGCGCGGGTGTCCCGGTCATCAGTTGTACCCGCAGGGTCACGGTCGCCCTGCTTCCAGGCACTTGCTCGCACACACCATGGCATACCTCGCGATCGCTCGCAAGTGGCGCCCCCAACGATTCGAGGAGATCGTCGGACAGACGCACGTCACCCAGACGCTGCAGAACGCCATCCGCCTCAACCGGGTACATCATGCGTTCCTGTTCACAGGTGCTCGAGGCGTGGGCAAGACCACAGCAGCGCGGATCTTGGCCAAGGCCCTCAACTGCGAGCAGGGACCCACTCCGGAACCTTGCAACACCTGCCGCTCTTGCAAGGAAATCACTGCCGGCATCGCCAACGATGTGCAGGAAATCGACGCCGCGTCCAACACGGGCGTGGAGAATATCCGTGAGCTTCGGGACAAGCTCCGCTATCTTCCTGCCAGCGGCCGCTACCGCATCTATATTGTGGACGAGATCCACATGCTCTCCACCTCCGCATTCAACGCGTTCCTCAAGACCCTCGAGGAGCCTCCCGCCCACGTGGTGTTCATTTTTGCCACCACGGACCCCCAGCGGCTCCCCGACACCATCGTCTCCCGGTGCCAGCGTTTCGATTTCAAGCGAATCCCCATCAAGCTGCTTTCCGAAAAACTCGGGGAAATCGCCGAGGCGGAAGGGATCGAGATCTCACAGTCCGCCCTCCTGATGATCGCTCGAGAGGCTGAAGGAAGCATGCGTGATGCCGAGAGCCTCCTCGACCAGGTGCTGTCTGCCACAGCGGACCGGGTTGATGAGCAGGTGGTTGCCAATGTCCTCGGCCTGTTCGACCGGCAACTCCTCTTCGATTGCCTCGAAGGCGCCCTGTCCGGCAATCCCGACCGGAGCATCGAAGTCGTCGACCGCGTGCATACCTTCGGATTCGATATTCAGCCGTTTGCGCGTGACTTGCTCGAGATGGTCCGTCATCTGAACGTCATCAAGGTGGCGTCAAGACCCGAGCGCCTCATGGACGTATCCGCGGAGGAACTTGCGCGGCTGAAGGAGATGGCGAGCCAGAGTCCTCCGGACGTGCTTTCGAGGCAGTTCGACCTGCTGTTGAAGGGGTATGACGAGGTTTCTCATTCGGGTGCACCCCGGTTGGCGCTGGAGATGACCTTGCTCAAGATGGCCCGAACCCGGCCTGCGCAACCCATGGACCGGTTGCTGTCCCGTCTGGACGACCTGGAACGATTGCTGAAGCGGTCCGGGAAGACGCTGGTGGCGCGGCGTGAGGGGGGTGCGGAGCGGCCGGCGAACAGGATGGAGGGCCGGGGGGTCCCCCGGGAGCCGGAGGCGAGGGGCGGTGGCGACTCGGTGGCGGAACCGAAGCGTGAGGTTGAGAAGGGGGCGTCCAGGCCCGGCGGGCAGGCAGCGGGCGGGGAGCCCGGGTCAGAGCCCGCGACGAAACCGGGCTTGAAGCCTGGACGGGTGTCGGCGCGTGGTGGGAAGCCGGAGGAGGCGACGGCAGCGAAAGGGGGAGGGGGGCGCGCGAAGGATGCTGATACGCGAGTGGCGGAGGATGGGGAGACCGGGCAGCGGGTGCCCGGGCAGCCGGATTCTCCCGATGGACGTGCGGTGCGGAACGGAGGGGGGGACCCCGGGGACATGGGGGGACGGTCCTGGTTGGGGTTCGTGGCGCACTGGGTGGCGTTGAGAGATCCCCCGGTGAGGCCGGTGGTGGTGAAGCAGGCGCGGCCGGTACGTGAAGAGCCTGGGCGGATCGTGTTGGGTGGGAGCAAGTTTGAGTGTCAGCGGATCCAGCGGGAACTGGGCCATCCCCGTGTGAAGAGCATGCTCGAGCAGTATTACGGTCGGCCGGTGCAGGTGGAATGTATTCAGTTGGGGAAGGGGGATGTTGCGGGGCCGAGCTACCAGATGAAGCGGGAGGCGCATGCGAATGCCCGGCGAGAGGCCCTGCAGCAGCAGTTGATGAAGGATCCGAACGTGGTGGCGGCAGCGCGGATTTTTGGGGTGGATCCTGGCAAGGTCGAGCTTCGGATCGAGTCGAGTTGAGGCCGGGGTAGGGCGGAGCCGGCGGGTGGGGCCCTGGCCACGAGCAACAAGGGGGCATGAATGACCGACGAGACGAGTGACGGAGGCTTTGGCAGGCTGCTCGATCAGCTTCGGGACATGCAATCGACCATTGAGCGGGTGGAAGAAGCCATGACCGGGCGCAGGTTCGAGGCGGAGGCCGGGAACGGCGCGGTGAGGGTTGTGGTGAGTGGGAAGCTTCGGGTGCTTTCCGTGAAACTGGACCCTCGCGTGGTGGATGCAAACGATCTCGAGATGTTGGAGGACCTGGTGGCCACGGCGGTCAATCGAGCCCTGGATGGGATTCGTGCCGAGATGGCGCGCGAGGTGTCGGGAGGAATGTTCGGCGGCGGAGTGCCGGGACTGGGATGAGGAGCCTGGATGGAGAGGAATCCGATCCAGCGTCTGACGCACCAGCTTTCGCGTCTCCCGGGAATTGGGGAGAAGACTGCATCGAGGTTGGCGTTTCACCTGGTGCGGATGCCGGAAAGTTATGTCCGGGATCTGGCCCAGGCGTTGTTGGATGTCAAGACGCAGGTGCATCCTTGTTCTCGGTGCTGCAACCTGACTTCGGAGGACCCTTGTGCCCTGTGTCGGGACCCCAGGCGGCGGGACGACCTCTTGTGCGTGGTGGAACGGCCCAGTGACATCGTGGCGATGGAGCGGGGGAACGAGTTCAACGGCCGTTACCACGTGTTGCACGGGGCGCTCTCACCACTCGATGGGATCGGGCCGAACGACCTCAAGATTCCGGAATTGTTGCGCAGGTTGGAGTCCGGCGCCGTCCGCGAGGTCATCATGGCGACGGACCCCGACGTGGAGGGGGACGCCACCGCGCTCTACCTTGCACGCTTGATTCGCCCCCTTGGGATCAAGGTGACGCGCCTGGCTCACGGCATTCCCGTGGGCTCGGAACTGGAGTACGTGGACCACGCCACGATACAAAAGGCGCTTGACAACCGCCGGGAACTGTAGCTAGGCTTCAGTTTTTGAGGTCCCCCGCGAGAACTCGGTTGACTCGAGGTGCCGAATTTTGGTACCTAGGTCTTGCAGCGTGCAAGTTTTCCTTTCCCTTGCCGGGGTTAGGTGTGCTATAAGCGTGGAGGGTGTTGGAGTCCGCGGCTGACGTGACGATCGGGTGCTGAGATATCGATTGGAGCCGGGGTCTTCGACCATGCACCGGCTCGAGTTGTCGTCATTGATCAATGTGGTGGTGCTTTCAGGGGGCTTGTGGCGGAGAGTCCTGGCGCATGAGCCCGCTGGTGAAAGGGGCACGCGACCAAAGTGCAAAGGAGCGAGCAATGGATCGATGTATTTCTTTGAGAAGTTTTCTACTTGTGCTGGCGTTGTTCGTCGGAATGGGGCTCGTTGGCTGTAGCGGCGATGACGATGACGATGACAGCTCGACCACGCCGACTCCTTCGCCGACTCCGGAGCCGTTTGATGATACCTTCCGGATCATCAAGATGGAAGTCGGCACCTCGAGTGAGGGCGTGGACATCGACGGCGACGGCGATATCGACAATGCCATCGAGGACACCTTGAACGGCATCGTGGATTCCACCGTGTCGTCCGTGACCACTCAGCTCCAGGACGCGGGCGTCCAGGATCCGACCCTCACCATGGTGGAAACGATCCTCACAGAGGCCCTGTCCGGTATCTTCACCGTCGATGCATTGACCAACGCGCTCAATGTGCCCATCGAGAACTTCCAGACCAACTACATGCTCGAGTTCCAGCAGCAGGTGGACGGAAGCGTGTCGTTGACCTGGTACAACGCCGAGATGCAGCCGGGTGGAAGCTTCGAGGTAGACACCTCCAGGACCGACGCTGTACTGGGAGAGCAGACCGGCACCCTCGACTTGAGCACCAAGACCGGCGAGTTCGCGGGTGATATCGGCCTCACGTTCGTCTTCGAAACTCCGTCCTTGCCCGCGCCGGGCGCTGTCCCTGCGGAGGAGATCGAGTTGGTGCTCGTGCTCGCCGGCGCCAAGAGCACGGTGGAACAGTACAACGATGTCTCCCTGCGTGACATGATGTTCGGAGGCGCGATCATCATCGATGATATCGTCCGGCTCATCGAATCTGTGCTCAACATGGTGGCGGCCAACCTCCCCGAGGGTGTGCCGTTCGACGTGGACGCCATCGTCGACGAGATCGCCACCCAGATGGAAGGCTATTCCGACGTGACCGTCAATGGTCAGCAAGGCTTCTCCATCGGCGTCAACGTGAGCGCTGACGCATCGCTGCTTGTCGTCAAGTAGGCTCGTTGCCACTTCCACCCATCCCTGTCCTCCACCGTTCGGTCTTCTGCCTTTTCGTATGATACCGCTTGACGTGTGACTGCCCGGATTCTCATAATGGTCCGATCGGCACGTCCCATGCTCTTTTTCCCGGGTGTTCTCGAGTGTCGATCAGGGCCGGTGATTGCGCACGTGGTGGTTTTTGATGCGGGCGTCACAGGTGGGCAAGGCGCATTCCCCAGGAAGGAGACCAACGTGGCGGGTGGCCCGGTGGGGGGGCCTGGCCGCCGCCCTGGTGGTGGGTGTGCCCCTGTCTCTCCTGGTTTTGGTCAATGTGGGGCCGGTCGGACCGGTTCTGGGTCGATGGGTGGGCCGACAGCTTTCTCAACGGGTGGGCGTTCCCATTCATTGTGCGCGGGTGCACCTGTCTCGTCGAGGGGTGGCGCTCACCGGTGTTCGAGCCTCGATTTTTTCGGGCATTCAGGTGACACTTGACCGGCTGACGCTTGAACCGGATCTTGAGTTTTTTCAGGAGACCGGCTCGAGGTGGCGTCGTGTGGCCGCTTCGAATCTGGTGGTGAGTCTGGGGGGTGAGGAAGGGGAAGGCGAGGGGGGGGCGAACGGTGCGACGCCGGGGGGGACGGGGGACTGGGCCGGGCGGGTGGTGCGGTTTTCGGATCGTCTGGCGGCGCTTGGGGTGGAGGAGCTGACCCTGGATCGAGCTTCGGCCTGTGTGCGTGGCGGGGACCGGTGCTGGCCGCTGATCGTGTCGGATTCCCGGGTGGTTCAGCGGGGCGGATCGGGCGCCGGGTGGCGTTTGGAAGCAGTGGTTTCCTCGCCAGGTTTTGGGGAGGAGACGCAGGTGGAAGGCGTATTCGATCCGGAGGCGCCGGAGTTGCGGTTGTCCATCGCCGGCCCTGGTATCTCCCTGGAGGGATTCCGGGATGGAACCGGGGGGATGGGGTGGGAAGCCCCTGCCTGGTTGGCCCATGTGGACACTTTTCCTCGAGTGGGAGGGCGCTGTACGGTGGTGGTGCGGCCCCGGCAAGGCGAGGCCGAGGTGTCGGGGAACCTCCAGGTGACCGGGACGGTGTTGGATTATCCCTGGCTTGCCTCTGTCCCGGTCGGCCCGATCGACCTGGTGCAGCGTGTGGACCTGGCCGTTTCCTGGAATCCCTGGGTCGTTCGGATCGAGCGCTGGGAAGGGTGGGTGAATGGCGCGGCCTACTCGGTGCGCGGACGGATCGAGATGGAGGCCGAGCAGCGTCCGTTCTCGTTTCAAGTGGTGTTGGACGACCTCCCGTATCAGGATCTCCTGGACGCCATTCCCGCCGATGTTGTTCCACGGTTGACCGGTGTCCGACTCGGAGGGAGCCTCGATCTGGAAATCGACCTGTCGGGGGATCTGGAGAGACTCGAGGACCTTTCCGTTTCGTGGACCGGCGACTGGAGTCGGCTGTGGTTGTCGCATCCTTCCGACGTGTTGCAGGGGGAGCCGCCGCTTGAAGGTCACGTATTCGTCCCGGAGTCTTCGGCCGGGGTGGTGCAGCGTATGGTGCTGGGTCCAGGGTCTCCTCGTTGGGTGGGGTTGGAGGACGTGCCGCACTACCTGGTCGACGCCCTTCTGGTGAGCGAGGACATCAGCTTCTATCGGCACCATGGTGTGGATACGCAGGGGCTGGCTGAGGCGATTCGAGAGAACCTGAAGGCGGGGCGTGCGGTTCGGGGAGGGAGCACCATCACGCAGCAATTGGCCAAGAACCTGTTCTTGACGCGGGAGCGGACCCTGGCCCGGAAAGTTCAAGAGGCGGTGCTCGCCTGGCAGCTCGAGGAATTGCTGGGCAAGGACAAGATCCTGGAGTACTACCTCAATATCATTGAGTGGGGTCCGGGCATCTATGGGGTGGAGCGCGCGTCCATGCACTACTTCAACAAGTCAGCAGCGGAGTTGACGCTTCGGGAGGCAGCTTACCTGTGTACCATCATCCCGGCGCCGGTTCGGGCCTACACCTATTATCGTCGCGGCCACCTGTCTCCGCGGTGGCGTCGCAACGTGGACGAGTTGCTCCGGCGGATGTGGCGATTCGGATACATCGACGACCAGGCTTTTGAGCGGGGGATCGCCGACACGGTCCGGTTTTGGCACCCGCCCGGGTTCGATGGAGGACCGGGGGGGAAGAACGGCCGACGACTGGCGCAGCCCGCGCACCCGTTCCAGGCCGGAGTGGGACGCGAGTCGGCCCGGGAAAGGTCGGGGCCGCGCGGACCGATGTTCGATTGATGGGAGCGTCCCTCCGCGGTGTCGAACGGAGGGGGCACCGTTGTCGGGGTCACCCGACACCTGCGTGCTTACTTGCGGGGGAAGGCGTTCAGGCCGGGGAAGCGCGCCTGACGACCGAGTTCTTCCTCGATCCGGAGAAGCTGGTTGTACTTGGCGATCCGGTCGGTCCTGGAGAGCGAACCGGTCTTGATCTGCCCCACGTTGGTGGCCACCGCCAGGTCGGCGATGGTGGTGTCCTCGGTCTCACCGGAGCGGTGGGAGATCACGCAGGTGTATCCCGCGCGTCTCGCCATGTCGATCGCGTTGAGCGTCTCGGTGAGCGTTCCGATCTGGTTGACCTTGATCAAGATGCTGTTGGCAACACCGGACGCGATACCGCGTCCCAGGCGGGTTACGTTGGTGACGAACAGGTCGTCCCCCACGATCTGTACCCGGCCTCCGAGACGGGTGGTGAGCGCCTGCCATCCTTCCCAGTCGTTCTCGTCCAGGCCGTCTTCGATGGAAATGAGGGGGTATTTCTCGAGCCAGTCCTCGTAATAGTCCACCATCGCTTCGGCGGGCCGGGTAGCCCCCTGTTCCGCTTTGAGGTGATACTGGCCGTCCCGGAAGAACTCACTCGCCGCCGCATCGATGGCCAGGAAGATGTCCTTGCCCGGTTCGTACCCCGCTTGCTGGATCGCCTCGAGGATCAGTTCCATGGCCTGCTCGTTCGAGTCCAGGTTGGGGGCAAAACCGCCTTCGTCCCCAACGCTCGTCGAACTTCCCCGCCGCTTGAGCACCTTCTTCAAGGTGTGGAATACCTCGGACCCCATCCGGAGCGCATCGGAGAACGAAGGCGCCCCGGCAGGCACGATCATGAATTCCTGAATGTCCAGGTTGTTGTCCGCGTGGGCGCCACCGTTGACGATGTTCATCATGGGGACCGGAAGATCCCGGGCACTCACACCGCCGATGTACCGGTAGAGCGGCAACCCGAGGAAGTCAGCGGCGGCCCGGGCCGTGGCCAGGGAGATCCCCAGGATGGCATTGGCGCCCATCCGGCTCTTGTTCGGTGTGTCGTCCAGGTCGATGAGCACCTGGTCGATCTCGGCCTGGTCCAGGGCGTCCAGCCCGAGGATCTGCGGCCCCAGCACCTCGTTGACGTTCTGGACCGCCTTTCGAACCCCCTTCCCCAGGTAGCGGGCCGTATCCCCGTCCCTGAGTTCCACGGCTTCGTGCTCGCCCGTGGACGCCCCGGAGGGCACCGCAGCCCGCCCGAACGCACCGCCCTCCAGCATGACTTCCACCTCCAGCGTGGGATTCCCACGGGAGTCGAGGATCTCGCGCGCATTCACTTCTTCAATGGTGTTCATCCGCTTTCTCTCCTTTGTGACGTGGCGCGTCTGCGCGTCTGTTGATTCTTTCAAAGGACAAGCTACTGTACCCAACACGAGGGACCGGCGTCAAGCAGGGCTCGACGCTTCAGGCTCGATTCATTCCAGGCACGCCAGGCGCACAATCTTCGCTCCGCCGGCACTCCCGACCCTGTTTCGGTGGCAGACTCTCAGGAATCCCAGACGATGTTTGGTGTTGACGCAGTGGCATCCCTTCGTGTAGGGATGAACAGGGAACCGTGAGGTGTTGCGATGAAGTCGGCGCACAAGGGGGCAATCTCGTTCGTCGTCACGCTGTTCGCGGTGCTCGCCTTCATCGATGCGCCGCTGGTCTCCTACCAGCACCTTCCCGCGCACGTTCGAGGCGATTCGGCGAGCACTGGGGGGGCGGCGCGTGGTACGGCCGGAGCCTCCTCGAGCGGTTCATCCGTGGCCCCATTCGCCGGGGCGTGTGCTCCGGGCGAGGGCGGCGGCCGAGCCTGCCATGACAGCAACTGCCCCTACCTGCATTTCCTGCGTTCCAACTCGAGTTCCCAGGCGCCCGCGTCGGTGGGAACCGAGGTCTCGAGGGTCGTTGCGACCGCTGTGGGGCCTTTGGGCGCCCGGATCGAGCGCAACCCTGTGCAACTGCCTCTGCTGGCCCTGGCGCCGGCCACCTCGCCACCTGTCTCTTCCGTTTCCTGACCCGACATTTCGGTAAGCGAGATCAACAGATCCATGGGGTCGCCGCTCCACCTGTGCCTTGAGGGCGTGGCGTGCCCTGCAGGTGCGCGGAGACGGCACGGAGGAACAGATGTACGAGAAGAGAGCGAGGCGGAAACCAAGGATTGTCATGAACGGATGGACCCTGCTGCTGTGCCTGTCGGCGTTGGGCGCGGCCGGGGCGCACGCACAGGAAACCAGCGCCACGGTGTCCGGACAGACGGGGGACCGTACCGGGGAGGTCGGCGTCGGCGATGACCAGGCTCGAGTTCTCGAGGCCCGGATCGAAGCGCTGGAAATGAGTTTGCTTCAGCTCGAGGCTGCCCAGGCTGTGGCCGGTGGGGAAGAGACGACCGGGTTGAAGCTCAAGAGTTTCTCCGGCGGGCAGCGGGCACTTCAGGCGTTGAATCCCGAATTGAGCGTGGTGGGAGACCTGTTCGGCCGTTACATCGTCGGGCCGGATGGGAGCAGTTACCTGGGCGGAGACAGGTCCGGGTTTTTCGTGCGGACGGTCGGTATCCACTTGCAGAGCAACCTGGACCCGTTCGCACTCACCAAGATCGCCCTGGAATTTGGACCGGAGGGGGCCGAACTCGGGGAAGCCTACGCGGTCTGGACTTCGGTGCTCCCCGGTGTATCGGTCACTGCCGGCAAGTTCCGTCAGCAACTTGGGGTGGTCAACCGATGGCACAAGCACGGCCTGGACCAGTTCGATTTTCCCCTCATGCTGACCGTGCCGCTCGGACCGGGAGGTCTCAACCAGACCGGCGTGTCGGTGCGCACGGAGTTGCCGCATCTCTGGGCGGACAGCCTGGCGCTCACGTTGCAAGTCACGAATGCTCAGAACGGTGCCCTGTTCGCGGGTGAGTTCTTCAGCATGCCTGCCGAGTTGCTGAGGCTGAACAACTACTGGGACGTGAGTCGAAACACATACGTCCAGTTGGGGCTCACCGGAATGTACGGTCACAACAACCGGGAGGGCTACGAGGATGAACAGGGAAACCTGCTGGACGAAGACCCTCGCACCACGATCATCGGCGGTGCAGACCTGACCGTGAACTGGGAACCGGTCAACCGGGCCAAGTACCATTACGTGACCTGGCGGAGCGAGTGCCTGCTCATCCAGAAGGAGGTGGAAGGGGGCACCATCTCCTGGTTGGGTGGATACAGCTCGCTCGAAGGCAAGGTCGCGAGGTCCTGGGCCGTGGGGGCTCGAGTGGACCTGGTTCAGGCGTTCGATGTGAACAACGATCCGGGGGACTTTTCTCGTTGGAATTGGCAGGTGCTCCCCTACGTGACCTGGTGGCAGAGTCCGTGGGTTCGATTCCGGCTCCAGTACGTCTACCACCAGCCGCTGGAGGGGGACCCGGACCATCGCGTGTTGCTCCAGAGCACGTTTGCGGCCGGTCCGCACAAGCATGAAAGATATTGAGGAGGAAGCGATGAGACCTCGGATTCTGCATGGCATATTCATGGCCGTCTGTTTGTTCGTACCCTTCGTCGCCCATGCCACGGTACAGGTGGTGGCCACCACGAGCACCTACGGGTGGCTGGCCGAACGCATCGGCGGGGATCACGTGGAGGTTTTCGCCATCGCCCAGGGGGACGAGGATGTCCATTTCGTCCGTCCCAAGCCGAGCTTTGCCGAAAAGTTGGCCAGGGCGGACCTGCTCATCACGACTGGGATGGATCTGGAGTTGTGGCTGCCGGGGTTGATGGACAAGGCATCGAACGCCCGTATCCGCGAAGGTCAGGTCGGATACGTGTCTGCCTCGGACGGGGTCCAGAAACTGGAAGTTCCGTCAGTGGCGGACCGGTCTCAAGGCGGGGTGCACATCTATGGGAACCCGCACATTCAGGTGAGTCCGGTGAACATCAGGCAGGTGGCCTACAACATCGCCGTGGGGTTGACCAAGGTGGACCCGGCCCATCGCGCCGACTACGAGGCAAACCTGAAGGCATTTCAGGACGAGATCGACCGCAGGCTGTTCGGGGACACGTTGGTGGACCTGATGGGCGGCCCCACGCTGTGCCGACTGGCGGCGAGTGGGCGGCTCATTCCATTCCTGGAAGGGCGAACGATCAAGGGAACGCCCGGGATCGACCTTCTGGGCGGGTGGATGAAGGAAGCCTTGCCTTTGCGAGGCAAGGATCTGGTGACCTATCACAAGAACTGGGTCTACTTCACCACGCTGCTGGGGTTGAACGTGGTGGGCGAGGTGGAGCCGAAACCCGCCATTCCACCCTCGCCCAAGGATGTGGAAAAGTTGATCAACTTGATGAAACGGCTCGATGTGCGGGTAATCCTGGCCGCCAACTACTTTGACGAGACCAAGATTCATCGGGTCGCGGACGCGGTGGGAGCCACCCCGGTGATCGTCCCGCTGGACGTGGGCGGCGCCCCCGGCACAGACGACTATTTCAAGCTGGTGGATACCTGGATCCATGGGCTGCTTCGAGCCTACGGGGAGACGTCATGAATGGCAGTGTCACTCCGGTCGAGATCATGGCGCTCCCCTTCGCGGAATGCCTCGTCCTGGTGGGTATCCATTCCTACCTCGGACTCCATGTGCTGCGGCGAAAGGTCATCTTCGTGGACCTGGCCCTGGCACAGGTCGCCGCACTGGGAACCACCGTGGCCTTCCTGTTCGGGTTCGACCCTCTGAGCAAAGGGGCCTACCTGTTTTCGCTTCTGTTCACCTTCCTGGGCGCAGCCGTGTTCTCGCTCACCCGCTTGCGCAGGGACCGGGTGCCTCAGGAGGCCGTGATAGGCCTCGTCTACGCCCAGGCGGCCGCCATCGGCATCCTGGTGGTGGCTCGAGCGCCTCACGGGGCGGAGCACATCGCCCAGATCCTGACCGGAGTCCTCTTTTATGTGAAGCCTCACGAGGTATTGGCCGCTGCGGTGGTCTATGCATTCGTGGGGTTGTTCCACTACGTGTTTCGACATCAGTTCCTGGCCATCTCGGAAGATCCGGAAAAGGCACGGGCTGACGGCCTCAACGTGCGTTGGTGGGATTTCCTTTTCTACATGTCGTTCGGGTTGGTGATCACCCACTCGGTGCGGACCGCCGGCGTGCTGCTCGTCTTTGTCTTTCTGGTGGTCCCGGCCATCCTGGCCACCCTGGTGACGACCAATCTCCGGCACCAACTCCTCATCGGGTGGACCACCGGCACGTTGGTGGCGTTTGGAGGTCTCTGGCTTTCCTACCGGTCCGACTCGGCGCCGGGACCCACCGTGGTGGCGTTTTACGGGGCCGTCCTCCTGGTCGCCGCACTCGGGATCTATGTTTTTCGTGCTCATCCCGGGCGAGTGCGACGGGGAGTCAATGTTCTGGCCGGAATGGCCGTCACCGCGGCCATCACGGGCGTGTTCTGGGGCATGGGAACCGTCCTTTCCCGCCACCCCTTCTGGACTGAAGTGGAACATGGTGGGGCTCATCTGGCGGCCGCCCACACCCAGCCGGAAGGTGCAGCCGACGCGCCGGCGGCACGTCTGGTCCGTGCCCTCACCAAAATGGACATCGAGGCCAAGAAAACCCACCTTGACACCCTGTCCGACCCCCAGGTGCTCGAGGCTGCGCTCGCACTGGCGCCTCGAGGCGACTGGGAACTCCGGTTGACTCTCGGCCTCCGACTCCTGGCGCTGGGCCGTCCGTCCGGGCCGGTCACCCTGGTGGATCTGCTTGAACATGCAGACGCTCCATTGCTCCGGGACGAGGCATTGCAAGCCCTGGTGGCACGTTCTGGAGAGGACTTCGGGTTCGATCCGTGGTCCGATCCCACTGAAGGCGACAATCCCGTCGCCCTCGAGCGCTGGCGTGCCTGGCTGAAACGAGCCGGGCCGGTGACACCGGTCACCCTGAGCAAGTAGACCTGGTCCGTTCAAGAGGATAGAGGCCCGCAGTGCAGGGGTGCAGTCCATGGCATATCTTCCGGAGACCGGACCAGACCCTGCAATCGTTCCAGAAATTCGCTACGGTTTCAGGTAGTTACGAATTTTCCATGGGATGATCCCCCCGGTCACGTCGGGTGCCAGGAAACCCATTCCGATCCCCGGGTCTCGAGCCCGAGCCCCCCTCTCAGGTCCATCTTCTGGTGGCCGATTGCGACAAGTTTGCGAACGAGCTGATGGCGCGGGCGTTCATGGCCGGGGTTTTTCCGGTCACGATGGCATGACTTGACGAGCGGGGGGAAATATTTTCCAATCTTTCGCTGGAAGATCCGTTCACTGCGATCTCCGGACCGCAACCGGGGACTCGAGGCGTCGAGTTCGGAAGGCCGGGGGCTGACGGCTGGAGGCAGGCGATCGCGGACCTGGTCCGGCGCACGAGTTCGGGTGACAAAGCGTTCCTCACGATGCTATGTAGGTCCCTTGATTCGGCCCGGGAGTCATGAAGCGGTGGTCCAGGTCGGCCATGGCCCGGACGCGGCAGGCAGGCGGTGTGACACCACCACCACGGTGTACCCCGGGACCCGGGCACGTGCAGGAGGAGCACCATGCACCCGGACATGTCGATGGTGGATTCGATTTTGGCACGCTATCCAGCGCATCCGTCTTCGCTCATCATGATCTTGCAGGACATCCAGGGAGCACTGCGTCATCTCCCCGATCCGGTGATCGAGCGGGTGGCCGAGCACCTGGGGATTCCGCGGACCGAGGTCTACGGGGTGGCCACCTTCTACAAGGTGTTCACTCGAGAACCCCTGGGCCGTACCGTGGTGCACGTGTGCAAGGGTACCGCATGCCATGTACGGGGCGCCCAGTTGATCGAGGAGGCGCTGAGTCGGGAACTGGGCATTGCCCCGGGGGAAACCTCGGCTGACGGCGCGTTCACCTTGCGTACCGTCAACTGCGTGGGCGCGTGCGCCATGGCGCCGGTGGTGATCGCCAACGACACCTATCACGCCGAGGTGGAACCGGCTCGAGTGGCGCGTTTGGTCAAGCGGTGGCGGTCCACGGTGGAGACGACCGAACAGGCGGAGCGCGGACAGGCTACCCGTGAGACGCCGCGATTCGGTTCTGCCGGCGACCTCGAGGCTCGCGTGCGGGAGCTGGGCGCCCGACGCGCGTCTCTTCCCGGCGAAGTCCGGGTGTGCGGCGGCCCCGGGTGCCTGGCCGCCGGGTCGGAAAAGGTGCTTGAGGCGCTCCGGGCGGCCGGGGAACGGTTGGGGGTGCCTTTGGTGGTGTCGCTCGAGGACTGTTTTCACGCTCCCGAGCGCAGGCACCTGGCACTCACCGGGTGTCAGGGGCTTTGTCAGCAGGGGCCCCTGGTTCATGTTTCACCGGGAGACACGCTTTACCGGGGGGTGAAGCCGGCCCATGCCGAGGCCATCGTGCAGGCCCTGCGGGATGGGCGAGTGGCGGAGGAGCTGGCTGGAGAGCCGTCGTCAAGGCACGACCATCCCTTCTATCAGGGACAGGTGGCAAGGGCCCTGCGCACCTGCGGATGGGTGGACCCCGAGGACCTGAACGACTACCTGTCTGTCGGAGGATTCCTCGCCCTGGCTCATGCGATCCAGCGCCTCGCCCCGGGCGATGTGGTGGACCGGGTCGACGCCTCGGGATTGCGCGGTCGGGGAGGCGCCGGCTTCCCGACTGGACGGAAGTGGCGGTCGGCGATTGCTGCTGCAGGACGTGCCGGCACGCCTCCCTATGTCCTGTGCAACGGGGACGAAGGCGACCCGGGGGCGTTCATGGATCGGGTGATCATGGAAGGCTCCCCGTACCAGGTGGTCGAAGGAATGATCCTCGGCGCCTACGCCCTGGGTGCGCGTGAGGGCTACATCTACGTGCGACACGAGTATCCTCTGGCTGTGAAACGGTTGGAGGCAGCCCTCGAGACCTGCCGTCGAGCCGGCCTGCTGGGCGAGCGCATCCTGGGAACCGACCTCTGTTTCGACATTCGTATTTCTCGAGGCGGAGGTGCGTTCGTGTGCGGCGAATCCACGGCGCTCATGCGGAGTCTCGAGGGCAAGGTGGGGGAACCTCGAGCCAAGTATGTTCGATCCGTGGAACGGGGGCTGTACGACCGTCCCACAGTGCTGAACAATGTGGAGACCTGGGCACTGGTGCCCGAGATCGTGCGGGACGGTCCGGAATCCCTGGCAAGCCTGGGCACCGAGGGGTCTCGAGGCACCAAGGCATTTTCTCTGTCGGGTTCGGTTCAACGCACGGGCCTGGTGGAGGTACCGATGGGGACCACGCTCCGGCAACTCATCTTCGATATCGGCGGCGGTCCTCCCCCTGGACGCAAGTTCAAGGCCGTACAGACCGGGGGGCCTTCTGGCGGCTGTCTCCCGGAAAGTCACCTGGACCTGCCCATTGATTTCGAGGCACTGGAGCGCGCAGGCTCCATGATGGGGTCCGGTGGGATGATCGTCATGGATGATCGGACCTGCATGGTAGACGTGGCTCGCTACTTCGTCTCGTTCCTGGAAACCGAATCCTGTGGCAAGTGCGCACCGTGCCGCCTGGGATTGCCGCAGCTCTCTTACCTTCTCGGCCTGGTCCAGGAAGGGCGGGCGACTTCCAGGCACCTCGAGGAGATCGAGGATGTCTGCAGGGGCATGGCCGAAAGCAGCCTGTGCGGGCTGGGCAAGAGCGCACCGAATCCGGTCCTGTCTACCTTGAAATACTTCCGGGAAGAATACGAGGCTCATCTGGAAGGTCGATGTCCTGCAGGCGTGTGCAAGGCCCTCATCCGCTACGAGATCGAGGAGACTTGCACCGGCTGCCTCCTGTGTATCGACCCCTGCCCGGTCGGGGCGATCTCCGGTGAGAAAGGACTCCGTCACGTCATCGACGACGACCTGTGCACCCGCTGCGGTATTTGTCAGTCGGTGTGCAACTACGACGCCGTCAAGGTGGTTTCGGGAGGACGACCATGAAAGCCGTTTCCGAGGACACGGTCACCGTCACCGTGGATGGACGGAAGCTTCAGGCGCGGCGCGGCGCATTTGTGCTCCAGGTGGCTCGATCCGCCGGGATCGAAATCCCCACCTTGTGCGACCACCCGGCGCTCGAGCCCTCTGGTGCATGTCGACTGTGTGTCGTGGAGGTGACGCACCCGGACTGGAACGGGTGGCGGGGGCTCATGACATCGTGCCTCTACCCGGTCACCGACGGCATCGAGGTGTTCACCAACAGCGAGGCGGTTCGCGAGGCCCGCCGGCGCGTCCTTGCCCTTCTCGCCGCCCGGTGCCCCAACACACCTGTGATTCAGGAGTTGGCCGCGCGTCATGGCGCAGATACCCGGTGGCTCCAGGTGAATCCCGACGCGGATGACTGTATCCTGTGCGGCCTGTGTACGCGCGTGTGTGAAGCGCACGCCACCAGCGCCATCGGGACGGCGGGACGCGGAGCAGAGAAGCACGTGGGGCCCTTCGCCGGACAGCCTCCGGATGAGTGCGTGGGGTGCGGTGCCTGTCGCATCGTGTGTCCTACCGGCGAGATAGAGGATCGGCGCACAGGAACCGGGTACGAGATCTGGGGCCGCACCTTCCCCACGGCCGTGTGCGTGGTGGACTCGAGCCGGTGTATGGCGTGTGGCGCTTGTGAGGAGGTGTGTCCGTTCCACGTGCCTCGAGTGACCTGGACGGTGGAGGGTGCCCTGGCGGCTCGAATTCCTTCGGAGCATTGCCGGGGCTGCGGAGCGTGTGTGGCCGCCTGTCCTTCCGGGGCCATTCATCAGGAAGGTCAGACCTGGGAGTCCCTGGCGCACCGCCTGTCGATTTCCGACGTGGAGGAGGGGGACACCCCCAGGGTTGGCGTGATTGCCTGTGCTCGAGCGACCCGGCCGAACCCGGACGTTGCGGGAGAAGCGGTGGTGCTCGAGGTGCCCTGTGCGGGCAGGGTTACCGTGCCGTTGTTGCTTGGTGGATTGCTTCAGGGCCTGGAGGGGGTCCTGGTTCTGGGGCGGCACCAGGCCACGTGTCGGTTCGATGGCGCCGAGGACCCGGCGGTACGGGTGGTGGCGCAGGCCCGGGAAGTGGTGCGCCTGCTTGGGATGGACCCTGAGCGTGTTCGTTTTGAGGATCCCGCGCCGGGCCGCAACGGTCCTGTGGAAGCGGTGCGGGCCTTTGCGCGAAGGGTGGATGGCCTCGAACGACGGGGCGGGCAGGGTCTCGGTGGGGTGGGCGCCCAGGTGGAAGGGCTGGACACGACCCTGGATCTGGTCTGGCGATTGATCGAGCGTGCCGGCGGGCGTGGCGATCTGAGCGACTGGTGCGCGCAGGAAGGCGTGTCAGAAGCCTCCGGTTCAGGTCCGGTGCTGGACATCGGCTTGCTTCCGGTTCTGGATGTGTTGACACGGACGTTGACCCGGCCGGCCCGGGTCACAGACCTGGTTCACTCTGCCGTCGAGGTGCTGGAGCGTCTTGGGATCGAGGTTTCGGGGGTGACCTGGCGGCTGGGTGCCGGGGGAGGGGGCACCGTCTTCACCCTGTGCCCGGGCGAACGGGAGCGGCTTGTCGAGGCTGGTGTAACGGCCGCCTGGATCGACGACCTGCTCAGGGAACGTGTTCAAGACCTTCCTCGAGCCCCGGTCAGGCAGCGGGTGGCCTGTGATGGAAGCGACGCAGCCCAGGTGAAACTGGTGGAGGCGATGGGCTATCGAGTCGTGGACGTAGGGCCGGATCCCTTGCCGGACCGTTTCTGGTTCGACCCCGCGCAACTTGCGGCAGCCCGGGATCGGCTGGCCTGCGCCTCTGCAGCAGGTTCAGATGTTCTGTTGACCTCGAGCCCCGCCGCGTGGCTTCGGTGGGGGATGTTGACCCGGCAGGGCGCCTGGCGGACCGACCGGGTGGCGCCTGTGGCCGGGGTTCAGCTTGCCTGGCTGTCCATCCGCGGCGAGCGCCTCTCCGACTGGGTGCTGGAGAGGATGTTGCCGGGAACTGCCTCCAGCAAGGAGGAGACGCGATGAAGCCGCAACACCGTATTCACCACCATCCCGTACTGGCTCCACTTCCCGAGCCCACGGTGCCGTTCACGTTCAACGGGCAGCCGTTGCTGGCCCGGGAGGGGGAGGTGATCAGTTCGGCACTTTTCGCCGCCGGTATCAAGATCTTCGGCCACCACCCTCGAGACGGGGGCGCCCAGGGGATCTTCTGCGTGAACGGGCAGTGCTCCCAGTGCACGGTCCTGGTGGACGGCCGTCCGCTCAAGGCCTGCATGACTCGAGTTCGGGAAGGCATGCGGGTGGAGAGTTGCGAAGGCGCGCCAGCCATGCCTCCGGACGACGCCGAGGTGCACATCGGGCGTCCGACCGAGCGGCGGGTGGACGTGCTGGTTCTGGGAGGCGGTCCTGCCGGGTTGAATGCCGCCATCGAACTGGGGCGGCTGGGCCTTCAGGTCCTCATCGTGGACGACAAGCCGGAACTCGGCGGCAAGCTGACCTTGCAGACGCACCAGTTTTTCGGGTCGGTGAAAGACTGCTGGGCAGGGACGCGCGGCGTGGACATCGCCCGTATTCTGGCTCAGGAGATCGAGGCCCTCCCCACGGTGGATGTCTGGCTGGAAAGCACCGCCGTGGGCGTGTTCGCCGATGGCAAGGTCGGGGTGGTGACCCCTCGAGATTACCGTCTTGTCGAAGCGTCCGCGTTGCTCGTCACGCTTGGAGCCAGGGAAAAGAGCCTGTCGTTCCCCGGGTGTGACCTGCCGGGGGTGTTCGGAGCCGGCGCATTCCAGACACTGGTGAATCGGGACCTGGTTCGTTCCTCGGAACGGTTGTTCGTGGTGGGCGGCGGGAACGTGGGGTTGATCGGGGCCTACCATGCCCTTCAGGCCGGGATAGACGTGGTCGGCCTGGTGGAAGCGCTTCCCGAAGTGGGTGGATACAAGGTGCATGCGGACAAGATCCGTCGCCTGGGCGTTCCCATCTGGACCCGGCACACCGTGGTGCGCGCGGAGGGAGACGCTCGAGGCGAGCGGCTCGAGCGGGTGACGATCGCTGCGATTGATGAGCGTTTCCAGGTGGTTCCTGGAACGGAACGGACGTTTGAGGTGGATACCTTGCTCATAGCAGTGGGTCTGAACCCGTGCGACGAGTTGCTGGTCAAGGCGAAGGACATTGGGCTGCGTGTCTATGCCGCCGGAGACACGGCCGAGATTGCCGAGGCGTCGGCGGCGATATTCGGAGGACGTATCACAGGGCGTCAGATTGCCAACGATTTGGGGATACCAGTGCCGATTCCCGAGGACTGGGACGCCATTGCTGAGGTGTTGCGGAGCCGCCCGGGCCGTACGAGTCGATTCGAGCCGAAAGACCTGCCGGACCCGGTCTATCCGCTCATTCGCTGTGTCCAGGAGATCCCGTGCAACCCGTGCGAGGAGGCCTGCCCGGAAGGACTGATCCACATTGGATCCAACATCATGGACTTGCCGCGTTTTTCCGGCGCCTGCCTCGGATGTGGCGAATGCGTTTCGGTCTGCCCCGGCCTGGCCATCAACCTGGTATTCAACGACTATGATTCAGGTGGCCGCAAGGCGCTTCTCATGCTCCCGTTCGAGATGGGCGTGGAACGATTGCCCCTCGGGCAAGAGGTGCAGACGGTGGACATGGAGGGAAACCCGGTGGGGACGGGGCGGATCGTGTCGGTCCGGGATCGGCCGGAGCAGGACCGACGGCTGCTGGTGATGCTCGAGGTTCCTGCGGAGGAGAAGCTCCGGGTGGCCGGGTTTACCATGCGTGGTCCTTCGGAACCGGTGGCTGCCGAGGGGGGCGGAACGGTGGACGAGGATCCCATCGTGTGTCGCTGCGAGCGGGTACGGAAGAGCACGATTGTGGCCGAGCTTCGAGCAGGGGTCCGGGACATGAACCAGTTGAAGGCACTGGTTCGGGTGAGTATGGGCGGATGTGGCGGCAAGACCTGCACCGACCTTGTGCGTCGGATAGCGCGCGAGGAGGGGATCGACCTGGGCGAACTGACCCCCGGGACCATTCGCCCGTTGGTGGCGGAGACCCCGTTGGAGTTGTTCGTTCAGGGGGAGGAGAACCATGGCTGAGACGTTCGATGCCATTGTGGTCGGAGGTGGGTCGGTGGGTATGCCGTCGGCCTACTACCTGAGCCGGCGGGGGCTCAAGGTGCTGGTTTTGGACCGGCGGTCTGCCGTCGGCCAGGGGGACAACAAGGCTGCCATCGGCGGCGTCCGGGCGACCCATTCGGATCCTGCCAAGATTCTTCTTTGCCTCCGGTCCCTGGAAGAGATTCGGACCTGGAAGGAGACCCACGGCGACGAGATCGGGTGGAAGCCGGGAGGGTACCTTTTCCCGGTCTACAGCGAGGAGATGGAGCGGAAGCTCAAGGGACTGTTCCCGATACAGCACCAGTACGGGCTCGTCAACGACTGGGTCGACGCCGACACAGTGGCGGACCTCTTGCCCGGCGTGGCCCGTGACGGATTGCGTGGAGGCACCTACTCCCCCAACGACGGTCAGACCTCTCCCCTTCTGCTCCCGGTGGCGCTGGCTCGTCATGCGGTGCGCATGGGGGCCGTCATCCGGGTGAAGGAGCGGGTGGTGGCCTATCTTCAGAAAAACGGCCGAATGGTGGGTGTGCGTACGGACAAGGGAGAATACCACACGCCTCGAGTGGTTGTCGCCACCGGTGCGGACGCGGCCCGGGACGGGGAGTTGCTCGGGATCGAGATTCCGGTGACGCCGGACAGTCACGAGGCCGGGATCACCGCTCCGGTCAAGCCGTTCATCGGGCCGCTCATCGTGGACATGAGACCAGGCCCGGAGGGCAAGACCGCCAACTTCTACTTTGGGCAGAACCACGAGGGGCAGATCATCTTCTGCTACACCCCCCGGGAACTCTTCGTGGGCACCAACCGGGAGAGCCTGTCCGAGTTCCTGCCCATCCTGGCGGGTCGTATGATCTCGTTGGTCCCCCGCCTCCGACACCTCTTGGTACGGCGGATTTGGCGAGGGTGCTACCCCATGACCCCGGATGGGACCCCCATCGTCAGCAATGTGCCCCAGATTGAAGGACTCACCCTGGCCGTGGGCATGTGTGGGCAGGGATTCATGCTCGGACTGGGCGTCGGCCAGGAGGTGGCCTCCCTGGTGGTGGACGGCGTCCACAAACTGCCTCCGGACGCGGCACGAACCATCCAGTTTGGGCGGGACTTCTCTTCCGGAAAGGTCGAGGCACTGAAATAGTCGCGTCGGCGGTCCCCCGTATCGGTGAACCTCTCCTTTTTCCCGGTCAGAACTCCCCGCCAAACAGATTCAGGTGTACCGAAGCGTCGGACTTGAAAGCCTGGGCTGTCCGGGTCGCACCGGAGGTGGGGTGAAATGCCAGGACCGGAATCGGTTGCCCCAGACGAATCTTCCCATCCTCAAGCGTCAGGAGGTGGGGACTCGGCTTCCGAGAAATCAGGTCGGCATGCGTCCTCTCGTCCCAGTTCATGGTCGCACGGTAGGCCGTTCCGATCCCCAACGCTGCACCGGTGAGCATCAGGACTCCCGTGGCATGGGGATCAAACTCCATCAGGGTCGCTATCCCGGAGGTGAGGAATGCGCCAACCACCCCTCCCAGGTTGAGGAGTCGCACCCGACTTCGACTCACCGTGATACCGGATTGATGAACCGCCAGGGCGGCGGCCACAGCCCCCAAGTCCGCCGAGAGAGGCGCCGCCACCGTGTAGACATTGTCGGTGGATGTGCCGGCCAGAAGCAGGAGCGTCTCCACGAAGTAGGTGCTCCAGAGACCTGCGCTCCCTATCAGATCTACGTTTCCTGCCGGTACGTGTGGCCAGGTGTTCCCCATGATGATCCCGGCAATGGTTCCAAGTCCCAGTCCCGCCACGCTTAGCCCTGGAAAGCTTTCAAGGGCAGCATAGTCGGGCAGGACAAGATTCCACATCACCAGATTCCCTGCGCCGTAAAGCTGGCCAAACGTGATCATCGCACCCTTCGCAGCCGACCAGTCGGGCTGACCGCTCGCCAGCAGGGACAACCCCAGTCCCCCCATCGTGCCCAGCATGGCGCCGGTCAATACCCCCTTGGGCCCCATCTCCATGAGTGCCGGGAGGGTGCCCCCTACGTAGGCTCCCACAGTCGTCTCGAACACGATGAACCCTGCCCTCGATTCGCCCGAATGGGAATCGCCCGCAGCCTGTTCCGAAGCAGGAGGCTTGTCCGTCGCCAGTTCATCCAGTCGCTGGCCCGCCGAAGCTGCGACCGGGGACTCCGGATACTCGGAAACAACCCGCTGGAACAGGTCTCGAGCCCTGTTCCACTCACCCTTGGCCATCCAGTACAGGCCCAGTTGGTAGAGAGCGGTCGCTTCCATCTCGGGCGTGCGGGTCGGATCGGGAGGACACGGGGGACACTCGGTCGGTCGAGATACCTCTTCCGCTTCCATTCCACCCTCTCCCGGCACTTCCGTTTCCTGCACCTGTTCCGCAACCACCGCCGCATACCTCAGCATCGTGCCTTCCGGCCCCCCTGCCTCGATCAAGCCCGCCTCCCCCAGAAAGGATTGCGCATGATTCGTGAGCTTCGATTGCCCGCCCGCCTCGTCCAAAATCTGGATGAACGCATCCTCCGGTTCTTCTGCTCCCACCCGGGCGGAGGCAAGAGCAGACGCAGGCTGCAGCAGCGGCAGGGCCGGTACAGAGATTGTAAGGGTCACACCAACGATTCGTTCAAGCAGGCTGTTGCTCCGCACGGTTTCCTCCTTCGCGAATGGGTTCCTGCGTCCCTTCCCTGACAAAAAGGATGGGGTCGGTTGCTTCATGGCAAGACCGCCTCTCCACTCATCATGACTGAGGTGGGATAGGGATACAGGGATGAGCAGCCGAGTGTCCCCCAATCTTCAATGGTGGCCACATACGTGATCTGGAACTCGAAGCTGGTGGACGACGTGATATCGCCGGTGATGATGACATCTTCTCGTTGATCGCAGCCGTAGTCAGTCCCACCAGCGGTCAGGTAGTAGTCGCTGTAGAATATCTCTTCACCGCCAAAATGGTTGTCCCGACGTTGAACTTCGATGGGTTCGAAGCAACTTTCGTAAGCAAGGGATGATATCGCGTCCTGGCAGATGGTGATGATCATGAGGTCCGGCAGCAGGCCAGGGCCGTCCTGCGCCACCTGGACGTCGATTATGAACTGCTTGTTGATAACGGCCGTTCCTCCGTCCACGTAGTGGGCTGTCCCGGTGGCTTCCGCCGAGTAGGTCCCGCTCTCAAGGTCGAACTTGCACCCCGAGACGAGGACCGAAGCGCCGGTCATGATGAACGCTGTAGCCATGAGGAACCGATGGGTCATGGGTCAATCCTCCAGGTGTGGTCAGGAACGGGACCAGGCGACATCGGCCCGGAGTTACTGGTCCAGCGTTTGGACAGGTTCAGGTTTCAAGGGAGATGGTAGCATGTTTTGTGCCGAAGGGTGACGTGAGCGCCGAATGTTGGGAGGCCGTCCGGTGTTCGGGGCATGAATCCGGTGGGATACCGGGGGAATGTGGCGTGATCCCTTGATTTCAGGTGTTGGGGTTTCGAGCGGGGAAAGGATGACGGTGGCACGGAACGACCCATCCTTTGTTCCAGGGGCGGGGTTTGGTATGAAAGGATCTTTACCTTTTCGTGTCCAGGCGGTTGGTGTTTCGGCGGAGGCGCACGTATCGGTGCGGGTACCAGGGGAAGGTGATAGCGGCCGGGCAGGTCGGTCGCGTTTCTCGGGAACGTCATTTCCACTCGCCGAATGCGGAGACAAGGGCCAAGATATGCAGGCGACCTGTGAGGGTAGGGCTTTTCGAGGGGGGCGGGGCCTGTCATTGGGTCGAACCGGTCTCTTGTCGGGCCGGGGAAGGCTCGGAGGGGTTTTGGTTTTCAGGAGATGGATGGGTGGATTGACGGCATGCATTGGTTGGAGAGCATGAGATCGTGGGTCGGATGGTGCCAGGTGGCCGTCCTTGTGCTGTGGCCGGGGTGGGGGCCGGTCGGAGCGAGCGCATGGGGGCGCGAGGACGGTGGAGGCGCCGGGGGCACAGCCCGACCGTCGGTTCGGGCGGGCACGGTGATGAGGGGGATTCGGGTCGACGGGGTGCTGGACGAAGCAGCGTGGCAGCAGGCCGGGGTCATCGAGGATCTGCGGCAGCAGGAGCCTCACCCCGGAGGTCCGACGCCGTACCGCACGGAGGTTCGTGTCTTGGTGGATCAGGGCACGCTCTACCTGGGGGTAACGTGCGAGGATCCATCTCCGTCGAGCATTGCGATACACACGTTTCAGCGGGACGGCAACCTGTACGGTGACGACACCGTGGCCGTGGTACTCGGCACGCTGGGGGACCCGCGGCGCGGATACTACTTTGGTATCAATGCAGGCGGAGCCCGGCTCGACGGCCTGATCTCCGGCCCGGAGGATTTCTCCACCGACTGGGACGGAATCTGGTACGCCCGGACGCGTCGCACCGAGCGTGGGTGGGTGGTCGAAATCGCCATTCCCGCCCAGACGCTTCGTTTCACACCAGGTTGCGACCGTTGGGGGTTCAACGTGGAGCGGCGGGTTGCCCGTGACCGGACCACGCTACGATGGGCTGGGACGACTCTGGATGCCCGACTCGAGGACCTTCGTCGGGCCGGGTGGCTGGAAGGCGTTGGGGGGCTTCGGCAAGGGTTGGGGCTGAGTATCAGTCCGTACGGATTGGCGCGGTACAGCGTGGACCACAACACGGGCGAATCGGATGCGGGGGTCGATGCTGGTCTGGACGTGACGTACAATGTGACCTCGGATTTGGCGGCCATTGCCACCCTCAATCCGGATTTTGCCCAGACCGAGGTGGACACGCGGCAGGTAAACCTCACCCGTTTTCCCCTTTTCTTCCCCGAGAAACGCGCATTTTTCCTGGAGGGCTCCAACCTGTTCTCTTTCGGTGCGGGGCTCGGCTACGATTTCATCCCATTTTTTTCCCGTCGCGTCGGACTCTACGATGGGGAGGAGGTGCCGGTGCTCGGCGGCCTCAAGCTCCTGGGCCAGGTCGGTCCATGGGGCATCGCCATGCTCGACACGCAGGTGGGGGATGGTTCGCAGACTCGAGGGACGAATCTGTTTGCGGGGCGGGTGACCTGTGACCTGAGTGAGCACCTCACCCTGGGGACACTGGTGACCAACGGCGATCCGGACGGCGTTCATCGCAACACATTGGCCGGGGTGGACGCGCTCTGGCAGACCTCGAGTTTGCAGGGAGACAAGAATTTCTCCGTTGGTGGGTGGGCGGCCTGGTCAGGAGGCGACATTCCCGAAGGTCGTCCTCTCGGGTGGGGCCTCAAGGTGGATTATCCCAACGATCTCTGGGATATCTTCATGATTTACAAGGAGTTCGGGGACGGCCTGGACCCAGCGCTCGGCTTCCTGCCTCGACCTGGGACACGCTGGTTCCAGGGCGGTGGCGCCTACCAGCCGCGACCGGGCGCGGGCCTGTTCGACTGGGTGCGGCAGTTCTACTTCGAGTTGATGGGTTTCTACGTGGCAGACCTGGATGGAGACGTTCAGTCCTGGCGCGTGTTCACCGCACCGTTCAACGCCCAGACCGAGTCGGGGGAGCACCTGGAAGGCAACGTGGCACCTCAGTTCGAGCGTCTCGAGGAACCCTTCGAAATCGTGGACGGGGTCGTCATACCCGCTGGCGCCTACTATTTCACGCGGTATCGCCTCGAGGCCCAGAGTTCGCGACATCGACCGTGGCGCATCGGATCCACGGTCTGGTTCGGCGACTTCTACACCGGGACCCTGGTCCAGTGGGAGAGCTTCGTTACCTACACCGCGTTTCGCGGTCACCTCCAGCTCGAGGGCAATGCGGAAAACGACTTCGGATGGCTGCCCGAGGGTGATTTCGTCCAGCACCTGTGGCAATGCAAGGTGGTCCTGGCCTTCACGCCGGACCTGGTGCTTTCCAGCTATGTTCAGTACGACTCCGAATCGAAGAACCTGGGGAGCAATACGAGGCTCCGCTGGACCATTCGTCCCGGAAAGGATCTGTTCGTGGTCTGGAATCACGGATGGGAGAACCGGGCCGCCGACCCGCGCAGCGTCGCGTTCCTTTCGGTGGACGACCAGGTTGTGGCCAAGCTACGCTGGACGTTCACGCCCTGAATCCCTGCCCGGACCGCGCCCCCCCATCACGCCACGCTCGAGTGTCGTGTCGCTCTCTCCCCGGAAATCGAGGTTTCAATCCCGAACGTCGGATCGGGCTGTCGGTCCGGGAGAACCGAACCGTGCGCGGAGGGCGGACACGAAGGCCCGGTCCGCTCGACTCGAGACCATGCTCAAGGGTGAGTAGCCGCGTCTCCATGCGAGAAAAAAGGAGAGAACGAGGAGTATCACGGTGAGGAGCAGGTTGGGCCAGGCATTGAGTGCCCACTGCCCTTCCCATGTGAGTGAGCAACGGTCGGAAAATGGGAGGAGATAGGGGATGGGCCATTGGAATCCATCCGGGCCTCGAGCACCGACCAGGTCGCCGAGGAGGTGGATGTGGAAGGCCAGGAGCACGAGGCCGGGGGTGAGCAGGCGGCGCGAGGCGAGCGCCGTGGAGCCTGCAGCGAGAAGCAGGCCGAACCCGAGGTTGTGGCACAGTACGTGGTGGTAGTCGCTCCACCAGGAGAGCGGTACATCGGCGTGCCGGGTCAAGGCCTCTCCAACGATACCCAGGCCGTCGAGATCCGGGAGGACGCCGCCGAGTGTGACGAGAATTCGGTCTCGAGGATCCAGTCGGGCCGATTCGGCAATGACCCAGGAAGCGAGCAGGTGCGTGATGGGATTCATACCGTCGCTCCCTCGAGGGCGGCTCCGTGGAACCGGTTCGGGGCGAAACGTGGAAACCGTGCGCAACTACTTCGAGTGTACCAGGGGACCCCTTTCCTCTCAAGCGTTGCCCCGTATCGTTTCATGAGAAGCCCGGATGGGCGTCCCGACCGCACTTGCCCCGGGAGGACCGCCGGGAGAGGTTTGGGTAAAGGAAATGGGCCTCCTGGCCGATTTTCTGGCAAGGGGAGAGATTGCCTCGGACTACCGGGTGTTCGGAGAGTCGTCATGAGCCAGCAGATTCGACGTTGCCCCCACTGTGATCAGCTCTTCATCCCGGACAAGTATCATCCACGGCAGAAGTATTGCCTGTCCGAGGCCTGCCGGCGCGAGCGGCGTCGGAGCTACAAGGCGGAATACAACAAGAAGTGGCGACAGCAAAATCCAAACTATTTCAGGGAGTACTGGCTGGCCTACCGGGAGCTGAAGTAACCCGTCGCCCCACCACCCGTGTGATGACCTCCATCGCTCTCGACTCGTGTTCCTCGGGGACGTAGATCCGACTGATTTGCCTCCGTTCCTCGTACTTGGCAAACAGATCGGTGCTCTCCTCGAGCAGACGGGCCTGGGCCAGGGTATGCCGACGTGCGCCCCGCTTTTCGACCGTGAAGATGGGGGGGCCTTCCCGGAGTTTTTCGGTCGGCCGCGTGTACTTGGATACGCTTCCCGTGGACGAGGTGGCGATCTGGGGAATGCCCTCCGCCTCCAGCGCGGCCACGTAGGGGTGTATGTCGATTTCCTCCGGCGTCCCATGCCACTCGTTGAGGAGCCGATACGGGTTTCTGGAGACGATGCGTCGGGCCCACTGGTGGCCGCGGCGGGCCTCCTCCCGCAGGTGGTGGTAGAGGTGATAGTCGTCGATGTCCACGTACTGCTCGATGTCGGCAGGAATGGCGTAGGTCCCCCCTGGACTCTCGAAGTACTGTTTCAACATTTCCTCGAACATCACCGGCTTGTGGTGGAAGTAGACCATCAGGAACATGTGAAACCGTGCGATCAGGAAATCGTTGAACGTGTAGAGCGCTCGAGGATCCAGGGCGAGATGGGCCTTGCCGGTGTCGGCAACGTGAAAGGTGAGGTTGCTCAGGATCCAGTTGACATCGTAAGCACCATAGCTTACCCCGGCGAAATAGGAGTCGCGTTGGAGATAGTCCATGCGGTCGGTGTCGAGTTCGCTCGACACAATCTGGGAAAGGACCGTGCGGTAGTCGATTCCGTCGTCCACGAAGATGTCGTCCTCGAGCGGGATGTCCAGATTGAGCAGTGCGGCCACATGGTGAGGGAGGATGTCCTCGAAGCTATGCCGGATGACGAGACCGAGGTGTGAATCGATGATGAGCTTGAGGCCGTAGTCTTCGTGTGTAGCGCGGCGTGAGAGGTTGGTGGAGGCGAGGCACTGGAGGTCCAGTCGGCGCACTGGTGGCATGGCGGATTCTGCCGAATGCGAGAGTGGGGCGTGGCCCACGTCGTGGAGCAGTGCGGCGAGGCGCACGATCTGGCGATAGGTTTTCCAGACGCCGCGGCGGGTGAACCTGTGGTGTCGGAAGATGGAATCGAAAGCGCGTCCAGCCAGATACATGGTTCCGATGGAGTGGAGGTAGCGGGTGTGGGTGGCGCCGGGGAAGGCCAGGTCTGCAAATCCCAGTTGCTTGATATTGCGCAGCCGCTGTAGTTGTGGGGTATCCAGTACCTGCAATTCGCCTTGAGATATCTCGATCGAACCATGGATGGGATCTCTGACTTCCACCGTAGCTTCTCCCGGTTGAACGCCATGCTTCCTGATGTGGACATCGAACCCCGGCAGACTCCTGGCGAGGGGGCCCCGTCGTCTCTGGTGACGCGGGCCGGGCGATCGAGGGGCGCCGGGGGAATCCGGCTTGCCTCGGACCCTTCCGCCGGGTATCAGGTGAATCAGGTCGCTCCGGCAGTATATTTTCCTGAATCGAAGAGATTGTCATGACCATTCTCGGCGCCATCATACTTGGTATTGTCGAAGGGCTCACCGAGTTCCTTCCCGTGTCTTCCACCGGGCACCTCATCGTGGCGGGTCACCTGCTCTCGTACAGCGGGCCGGAGGCAGCCACGTTTGAGATTTTCATTCAGCTTGGCGCGATCCTGGCGGTGGCATGGGAGTTCCGGCCGACCCTCCTTCACCTGGCCCGGACCGCAACCCGGGATACCCAGGCGCGCGCGTTTGTTCTGAACGTGGCGCTGGCCTTTGTGCCTGCTGCGTGTGTCGGTCTGTTGTTGGGTGACCTGATCAAGCGGCACCTGTTTCACCCGGTCACGGTTGCCGGGGCGCTCATCGTAGGTGGGGTGGTCATGTTTGTCATCGAGGTCCTGTTGCCGGAGCGTGCTCCCACGCCGGGGACGGAGATTGGTCGGCGGCAGGCCATTGGGGTGGGGGTCGCCCAGATAGCGGCCCTGTTCCCAGGCGTCAGCCGTTCTGCAGCGACCATCATGGGCGGGATGCTCCTGGGCCTCGACCGCCGGGCTGCCACGGAGTTTTCATTCTACCTTGCCCTGCCCACACTTGGTGCTGCCACCGTCTATGACCTGGTGCGCAATCTGGACACCCTGGACCGGGGCGCGATCGTCCCCTTCGGTGTGGGACTCGTCACCTCCTTCGTCGTGGCACTGGTGGTCATACGAGGATTCCTCAAGTATGTCCGAAGCCACGACTTCCGACCCCTGGCCCTGTATCGCGTGGTGGCCGGCGTGGTCGTGCTTTGGGTGTTCCTCTGAGCCGCCCCGAAACGCCCAGACCGTGCCCTGCCGGTAGAGGGTCGCGTAGAATCCATTGGCCCGCAGCAGCTCCTCATGGCGACCACGCTCTTCGATCTGCCCGCGGCGCATGACCAGGATCTTGTCTGCCGCCTGCACCGTGGAGAGTCGGTGGGCGATCACGATCACGGTGCGGGACTCGAGGATGGCCTTGATGGCTGCCTGGATGGCCGCCTCGGTGTGTGGGTCGACCGAGGCGGTGGCCTCATCCAGGACCACCACCGGGGGATCGTGGGCCACGATCCGGGCCAGCGCGATGAGTTGCGCCTGACCGGCGCTCAGGTTGCCACCACGTTCGGTCACCACGAAATCGTAGGCCCCGGGCAACGCCTGGATGAATCGGTCCGCCTGGACCCAGGCAGCAGCCTCCTCGACGCGCTTCCGGTCGACCCTGGGGTTGCCCAGCGAGATGTTGAAAGCGATCGTGCCGTTGAACAGCACCACGTCTTGCTGAACCACGCCGATGCAGCGTCGAACCGACTCGAGGTCCAGGTCGCGAATCTCGGTACCGTCCACGGTGATGCGCCCTTCGTATCCGTCGTACATTCGGGTGAGCAGTTTGCCCACCGTGGTCTTGCCGGAGCCGGTCGGACCCACGAGGGCCACCACCTCGTTGGGCAACACCTCGAAGCTCACGTCCTCCAGGACGGTTTCCCCTCCAGACGTGTAGCGGAACCGCACGTGGTCGAACCGGACGTGGCCCTGCACGGAATCAAGGGTTTTCGTTCCGGAAGAGATTCGGACGTTGGTGTCCAGCAGATCCACGATCCGCTCCATCGAGGCCACTGCTTGCTGAAGGATGGCGAACTTGCCGCTGAACTCCTTGATGGGGACGAAGATTCGCTGGATGTACTCGAGAAAGGCCACCAGGAGTCCCAGAGTGAGCGCACCTTCGAGGACCTGGCGTCCTCCGACCCACAGAAGCAGGGCCGCGGAGATGGTCGCCATCCCCTCCATGATGGCGTAGAGGCTGGCGTCATAGATGTTGGATCGCTGGGTCTGCCGCAGGTTCTGAACGCTGACTCGTTTGAATTCTCGATACGTTCTCTCCTCACGATTGAACAGTTGCACCACTTCCACCCCTTCCACGTGCTCGTGAAAGAAACCGTTGACCGCCGCCAGGGTTTTGCGGACTCCCACAAAGGTTTCCCGCAGCCGTTTCCGGAAGAAGTTCACCAGGAGGAACAGCAATGGTGCAAGTGCGAAGGAGACCAGGGTCAGCTCGAGAGACAGCATGGCCATGAAGAGGAGGATGGCCGCAATGTTGAACAGGTCCCCGAGGAGCGAAACCGCCCCGATGGTGAGAGATTCGCCCAGGGCCTCCACATCGCTGGTGGTCCGGGTCAGGAGCGCCCCGGTGGGGTTCCGGTCGAAGAACGCCGGCGCCTGGCGGCTGACGTGCTGGTAGAGCGCGCGCCGCAACGCTCCCACGGACCGTTGCCCGGCGTACTGAAGAGCGAACACCTGCACGCTCCGGGTGGCGTACTCGGCAAGGACGAATCCGAGGAAGAGGAAGGTGGTCACGGCAAGGCCGCGCGCACCGCGGGTTGCCGCCGTATCGAGGCCGGTGGCGTCCAGGGCGGCCTGGAGGAGGTGGTGAGGGGCGCGGCCCATCAAGTTGACATCGATGCCGTGCATGAGCAGGAACGGTGGGGCCAGGCCGAGCAGGCTGACGAGAGGAATGGAAAGCAGAGCCCCCAGAATGATGCCGCGATGGGGGCGCGCGTAGGGCCAGAATCGGGCGAGGAGCGCGAGGTCGGCCTTCAGAGTGGTGCTTCGTTCAGCCATGGTTCCCCTCCTCACCGGCCTGACCGTCACCCGGGGCATGTGTGATGGGGGTCTGCCGGGCTCTGCTGGTCCGGTCCAGGGCCGGACCCGGGTGTTCGGCCTGTTGCGCAAGGAAGGTGGCGGCATAGAGATTGTCTCGTCTGACCAGGTCGTCGTGACTCCCACGATCGACCACGCGGCCGGCCTCGAGGACCAGGATCTGGTCTGCGTGAACCAGGGCGGAGGTGCGGTGGCTCACGATGACGGTCGTGCGGGCCCTGTCGTGGGGGAGGGCATCGCTGGAGGGCCGGCCGTGGTCTGCTCCCGGCGGCGGGGTGGGGTCTTTCTCCTCCATCCCGGCGGGCGGCGGCGTCAATCCGTAGAGGTGCCGAATGATCGTCTGCTCGGTCCGGTGGTCCACGGCGGACAGCACGTCGTCGAGCAAGAGGACACGGAACGGCCGGGCCAGGGCACGAGCCAGGGCCACGCGCTGCCGCTGACCGCCGGAAAGGGTGACACCTCGAGCGCCGACGAGGGTATCCAGCCCGTGGACAAGCGCTTCCAGGTCTTGATCGAGGCAGGCCTGTTCAACCACGCGGGCCAGGAGAGACTCCCGGGGGTCCTCCTCGTGCGCCTCCGGGTCGACTCGGGCGCCCCAGAGGATGTTTTCACGGATGGTCCTCGAGAAGAGAAACGGGTCCTGGGGGACCACAGCCACGATCTCCCGGAGGTCGGTGGGGGACAGATCCAGGATGTCCACCCCGTTGAGGAACACCGTGCCCCTGGGCGGCTCGTAGACTCGAGCCAGGAGATGGATCAGGGTGCTCTTGCCCGCCCCGGTTGGGCCGAATATGCCAAGCGTCTGGCCGGGTTCCACCGTGAAGTCCACCCCCTTGAGCGCCCGGTCCCTCCCCCGGGACGCGGGATAGGAAAAGGAGAGACCCCGCACATCCATCCGGTAGCCTCGGACTCGTCCGTCCGCTGCAGATACCTCGCCCGGCAATGCTTTCCCTTCCATCACCGATTCTGGAGCCTGGTCCAGAATGGCATAGATCCGGCGCAGTGCAACGACACCTCGCTGGATCACCGTGACGGTCCACCCGTATGCAGTGAACTTGTGCACCAGGAGCCCGATATAGGCCGAATAGGCCACCAGAGCACCCACCGTAAGCCCCCCCTCGAGCACCAGGCCGCCCCCGTACCAGAGCACCACCCCGAGTGCGGCGCCTCCGACAAGATTCACCACGGGAACCAGAAACGCACGGATGGCGGCGATACGGAGTCCATTTCGAATGTAGCCTTCGTTGAGCGTGTCGAACCGGCGATCGAACGCCTCGTGCGCGCAGTATCCTTGCACCACCGGGATGGCGGAATAGGTGCTCACCACGTGGTCGGACAGCGCCGCGACCCGTTCCATGTTGTCTCGAACCAGTTCCACCACCATGCGAGATGTGAGCGCCAGCGTGATCACGGCCATCAGCAGGACGGCGAGGGTACGAGTGGACAGGCCGGCGTCCAGGGAGAACATCTGATACAAGGTCATCGGGACGATGAACAGCGCGTCGAGGACTTGCAATCCGGCGAACCCGATCAGTGCCCGGACACTCTGGAGATCGTTGGTGGCGCGACTCACCAGGTCGCCCCCACGGTGTGCATCGTGAAAAGGTCGAGGCAGGTGCAGGAGGTGCCGGAACAGGTGGTTCTTGAGACGATATTCCACCGCACGTCCCGGGTTGAAAATGAAGACGCGACTCGCCGTGCGAACCCCGGCGATGACCACGGCGAACAGGATCATGAGACCGAGCCTGGTCGACACGGTGTCCCAGTCGTGGCCACTCAGTGCGTCGACGGCTTCTCGAGCCAGGCGGGGCACACGGACCGTGAGGTAGTTGGTGGCGTAGAGAGCCGAGACCCCGGCCAGGTAGTAGCGCCAGTGGGGCAGGGCATAGGTTCGCAGGAATCGGGCGACCAGGTGCATACGTCTCCTCGAGCAAGGGACTACTTATGCACGTACCGGTCGGGAGATTCAAGACGGGTAAGGCTTCGCCGCTCCCTATGAGCCCCCTTTGCGGAGCCGGGTGGCTGTTTCCTGAAACGTCCCGGCTTGCTCGAGGAGACCGAGTTCGAAGTAGGCCTCGGCGCTGAGTTCGAAGACCTGGGGGTTTTCGGGATCGATTTCCCGGAGTTCGCTCAAGATGTCCAGGGTTTCCTCGGCCTCGCCACGCCCCAGGAGCGCCTGTACCAGGGAAATGCGGGCTCCCACATTGTTTTCGTCTTCACGGACGATTTCCCGGAAATGGACGAGGGCGGAGTCGTATTTCTGCTCGGCGAGCAGGACTTCGGCCATCCGACCGCGGTACTCGAGGTTGTCCGGGTCGTGCTTCCAGGCCCGTGTGAGCGCTTTTTCCGCGGCCTCGAGATCCTCGAGTTTGAAGCAGACTTGACCCAGTTCATACCAGTCGCGGGGAGCGCGTTCCTCCTCCGGGATGGCTTCGAGGATTTCCCGAAGTTCCTGGAGTTCCTGCAGCCGCTTCCGGGCCTCGTCGGCCACGGCCGGGCGGACCTTCTGCGTGGCAGGGGCCTCCTTGGAGGATGACTCGGCTTCGGATTCCTCCGCGCTCGAGAGCGTGGCCGCTTCTTCCTCGATTTCCATGACCCGACGATATCGTTCGTCCGCCTCGTAGTAGGCGGTCATGATGGCCACCGCGCGGTCCCGAAGCTCCGGCGCCTGGCGCATGGCGAGTTGGCACCGCTCGATCCCCTGGGCTTCTCGGCGGTCCTCCAGATCCAGTTGGCACAGTCCGAGGTTGGCTTCCCCGGTGTTCGGATCCCGGCCCAGGGCACGGTTGAAAAAAAGTCGGGCTCGAGCACGCTCTCCCAGTTCCAGGTAAGCCTGGCCCAGCATGGCCAGAATCTGGGGATCCGCCTGCTCGCTTCGCTTGACCGCCAGCGTGAGCACCGCCACCGCCTGGGACCATTCCTGTCGTGCCAGGTGAACGGCCCCTTTGAGCGCCTTGATTGAGGGATCGTTCGGAAAACGGATCATGGCTTCCCGGGCGAACGATGCCGCCTCGTCCAGTCGATCCTGGGCAAGGTAGATCTCCACCAGAGCGACTCGAGCATCCTTGAGGTCGGGTTCACGGGCCAGGGCCTGCTCGTAGAGTTCCCGTGCCTGGTCCAGTTCGCCGATCTTGCGAAGCGCACCCGCATAACCCACCATGGTGGCCACGTCGGACGGGTCGAGTCGATGGGCTGCCGAGAAGGATTCCACCGCGGCACGGGCATTGCCATGGCTCGACTGCTGCTCACCCAGAATGCGCCACAGGGCGGCCTGATTCCGATTCAGCTCCAGTGAGCGAACGATAAGGCGGGTGGCCGCAGCGTCCTCGCCGATTCGAAGGTACTTCTCCGCAGCCGCATTCAGCACGGCTGGATCGAACCCGGGTTGCGTACTGAACAAAAGTGTCGCTTCCGCGGCCTCATCGAACCGCTCCGCCGCCTCCAACAGGGTGACCAGCTTGTCGTACACATCCTTGCGGTCGGGTTCGGAAGAGAAAAGGTGCCAGTAGACCTCGACGGCCCGGTCCTTGTCTCCAAGTTTGACCAGGCCGAACGCAAGCTTCTCCAGGGTGTCCGGGTCGTCCGGGGCCAGTTCCGCCGCACGGCTCAGCACACGGACCGCACGGGCGTAGGCCGAGTCGTGGAGATAGGCGGTGCCCAGGGCGTACAGGTAGACCGGGTTGTCCGGATCCTTTTCCACCGCCACCTTGTAATGGGCGATGGCCTCGGTCGTGTGCCCAAGCTCCATCTGGTGGTTGCCCTTGCGGTAGTGCCGTCCCGCACAGGCCGGCAGAGTCACCAGGGCCACCAGAAGAACGACTCCCAACCCGCGACACACCCCCTTCCTCTTTCCCATGGCTTGATCCATCCAGATGATGCTTTCCGCTACTGTTCATCCTCTTGTGCAAAGGCGATCTGGCACGGGTTCCCCCGTTCCCGGACGAGCTTGATGAATCGGTAGAACTTGTTGTGCCTCAGATCGAACTCACCCTCCACCTCGCCGCAGGAGGTGGTTCGCACCTTCACACGGTGACGATCCCTGGATACATAGGTTCGCACTGCACCCTGATTGTTGCGGCGTGGAACCCGTTGCCTCAGATCCACGTCCCAGCCATCCACCGAAATGGAGATTCCCTCGAGGTCGAGCGGATAGTAGAAGTAAATGCCCACGGCGCGCGCAGCGGGCTGAAGTTCGATCGGTTCCACAAAGCCATCCTTGCCCGGCTTCAGGCAGGTCTTTACCGTCTGGTAACCGTCTCGGCGTACCTCCACCGGGACGCAGTCGCCATCCATTTCTATTCGCCGGGTGAGCGGGGTTCGGCCCGGTGGGATGTCCTTGTCTTCGAACACAACTTCGGCCCCACCCGGGACCGAGTCGATGGTGATGGGGCGCGGACCGTCCAGGCTCGCCCGGTGCGAGGGGAGGAATCGGGACGCGAGGAGGATGAGTGCGACGGCGAAAAGCGCGCCCCCCGCCGCGACGAACAGGAGGCGCCGGGTGTTTCCGGATGGGGACCGGGCGGGCGTTGCTGTATTGGACGGGGGGGCGGATTGGGATTGCGCGAGGTCGACCATCTCGGGAGTCGCGCCCTGGTCCAGCCAGGCGGGGGTCTTGTCCAGAAAAGCGCCCCCGTCGGGCTGGGGAGGCGTGTGTCCGCTCGAGGCCGCCAGGGGTTCCCCTTCTCGGCTTGTTCCAGTCCTCCCCGGGTCGGATGGAGGAGGAGGTCCGCCTTCGGAATTCTCCCCCCCCTCGGCTTCGGCGCTCAGGTTGATCCCGCTCAGGGCACCCTCGTTCAGGGCTCCTGCGGAAAACGGGAGCGCCGAGGTGGGATCCATGCTGCGCTCAGGGGCGCTCATGGGGGTCGGCGTGAGCCGGTCGGTCACAGTGGACACCGGGTCTCCGAATCCTGCCACCGGTCCCCCTGGTCGGGTTTCTCCTTCCATGGATTCCAGGAGCCCGCCCGGGTCCACGCGGGTGGGTCCGGCATCGCCCTCCAGCGGTGGTTCGTCGAGCGAGACTCGGGTCATGGAGTTGTCTTCTGGATCGGGCACCCCGGCCCTCTCTTCCCGGATTGGCGGTTGACCGGGAAGTCGCTTGAGTCGGGCCACCGGGGTCTTCTCCTCCACGATTTCCTCGAGTTCCATCCGGGTCGGTGCGGGGGAGGGGGCCCCGGCGTCTTGAGCCTGGTCTGAAGCGGCGCCCGGGGCCACCGGGATGTTGATGCCGGTGGCGGATCGTCGCCCTTTGACCGGACGGCCGAGGTCAGTCAGGATTTCCTCCACCCAGGACTGGAGGTCCACGAGTCGGGAGAGGGAGACCTGGATCTGGCGCAACGGAGGGATGATCTCAGCAATATCCGAGGGGCGCCCGGACGGTTCCCGGGCCAGCATGCGTTTCAGGATTGGATAGAGCGCTCGAGTGTAGGGCCACCGCTTCACCATGGCAGCCAGTGCCGCGTCCGCATTGGCGTCCTGGACGTTTCTCAGGGTCTGCACGGCACTGCTGGGGTCATGGAACAGAGCCCGCAGGGTGACCAGTTCGTAGGTGATGGACCCAAGCGAAAAGATGTCGGAGCGGCGGTCGAGGCTCAGTTCGCCAAAGGCCTGCTCCGGGGACATGTATTGAGCGGTACCTTTCAGGATACCCCCCAGGGCGGTTCGACGACTGTTGGTTTCGGCCCGGGCGATACCGAAGTCGGCAATCTTGATGACTCCGTGCGAGCTGAGCAGGATATTGGTGGGCTTCAGGTCCCTGTGCACCATGTTGAGCGGTCGTCCGGTCTCGTCCTCGGCATGATGGGCGTAGCGCAGGCCGTCGCAGAGTTGCAGCACGATGTCGAGCACGATGGGAGGAGGAATTTCCTTGCCGCGCCGCTTGTGGTAGGTCATCAACTCCCGCAGGGTGAGGCCGTGGACGTATTCCATGGCAATGTAGTAGATACCGTCCTCATTGCCGAAGTCGAGAGTCTGGACGATGTGATGATGGTTGAGCAGGCCTCCGAGACGGGCCTCGTCGATGAAGCTCTTGACAAAGTCCGGGTCTTCGCAGAGGTGAGGCAAGACGCGCTTCAGGGCGACCTCCTTGGTGAAGCCCTCGCGCCCCACGATGTGGGCGTAAAAGACCTCTGCCATGCCGCCCTGGCCAATCTTCTCGATAAGGCGGTACTTGCCGAATTGCATGATGAACCTGACGCCCGACCGGGATGATGTCGCCACACATCCTACCACCCGCCCACGATGCCGTCAACTTCGCGCTGGCGGGTGGTCGGTCCCTTGCGCCAATGCTCGAGTGCGATTCGCGTGAGGTTGGCGGGATGTTGCGGGGACAGAATTGGATGGGGGGAACGCCGAAGCCTGGTCTGGAGGTCGCGCGAACCCGGAACACGCCGCTCCCCCCCGACCTCGAGTCGTGCACAGGAACGGTCAAGGCCTGCGCAGGATGATGGAGCGGGTGCGGTGCTGGGGGCCGGTGTCCAGCACGTAGACACGACCTGTGGTCGGATCGAACTCGACAGCCATGGTGTCCGGGTCTGACACGTAGATTTCCGGGCCGTCCGGATAGACTCGAGCCGGGGCTGCGATCACGGTTGGCGCCTCGATGGCGGCCTCGTGCACATATTCCATGTCGAGACGCCCGGTTTCCGTGTCGAATGTGTACCAGGAGAGGGTCCCAGCGGTGCGCATGGGATAGGCCCGGCAGACCACGTCCAGGATCCAGTCTTTCTCTGAACCGTCGGAATTGAGGATGACAAATCCGCCGTCACCCTTCCCGTATTCCCAGTACATGCCGCCCGTTCGCTGTGCGTCGAGGGCGTTGTTGAGTTCGGCCAGCAGGTCATCGATACCGGTTCCTCGAGTGTTTCCGCCATACTCGCCCACGGCGAACGGGACCCCGAGTTCGCGAGCCTCCCAGGCCACGGTGCGCACCCAGCGCTGTACCTGGTCGAATTCCCCCAGGTAGGTGGAGGCCAGTTCCATGGGCGGGCTGTAGTAGTGCGGGAAGTAGACCAGACGGTCGAACGGCATGGGCGTGAGGAAGGTGGGGACGAAGTAGTCACGGAAGACCCAGGGCTCGAAGAAGATGTAGGCTTGCGGCGCCTCGTCGCGGAGCACGGGGATGAGTCGCTCGTAGAACGGTTGGAGTTGCTCGGGCTCGAATCGAGGAGACCAGTTGAACCCGGGGTAGGGTTCGTTGAACAGGTCGAATCCGATGACCGCTGGATGGTTCCCAAGGTGTTCCGCAGCTCGGCGCCAGGCCTCGATGAAATGGTCCTGGAGCGACGAGTTCTCCCAAAACAGGGTGAAGCAGGCCATCACCTGGCGGGTGAAGTAGTCGAGGTACCATTCGGAGCGGTTCTCGAAGCCCGCCACCAGGCGGTCCGGGCAGGCCCATTCAGGCGCTCCGTCATGGTTGAACATCTCACCGTATACATCCTGGTGCATGTCCAGGATGACCTGGATGCCCCGTTCGTGGGCCATGTCCAGGTAGGGAACCACACGGTCGAAATAGGCGTCGTCGTAAACGCCTGGTTCCGGTTCGATGGCCGCCCAGAGGATCAGGAACCGAATGGTGTTGAACCCCCAGGAAGCAATCTTGTCGAAGTCCTCCTCGGTCACGTCAGGCACATAGGGAGGATACTTCTTGCCCAGGTTGATCCCCCGGAGGACCAGGGTCCGTCCCTCGGCGTCCACAATGGCGGGTGGATCTGTATCCGCCGCCGCTTCTCCCGGACGTGCGCTCAGACAGACGAAGACGAGCGCAGGCAGGAGAGACAGGAACAAGCCATGCCTCGAGCGGGACGCCCGGGCGGTGAGGGATTCGTCGCAACAGCAACTCGAGTCGGTCGTCGTCGCCATGATGTCCACCTCGTCAGTGCAGTGGGTTCTTGCGGGTCCTGGGCTGCACGACCCGCGTGGCGTTGGTATGTCATGCCCGGGACCGGGATGAACCACCGAACGCACCCCGGGCGTCGGCGCCTCTTCCGGAGGCTATCCGGGAGGGCGCGGATGGTGCGTGAAGAAATCCCAGAACGTGTCGGTGGCGTCGAGCCAGTAGGGGGCGCCGTCGGAGGATGGCCAGGCGTGGCCCATTCCCTTGATTTCGCAGAACTCCACCGTTGCTCCCTGGTCGCAATCAGCGTAGGCCACGCACGTGGCGGCACCCTTCTGGTAGACTGTCGACGGCTCACCACACCCGTTGTAGCTCGCCCAGTAGTCGTTGCTTCGTTTTCCCATCCAGTAGGGCACCGTGGCATCCACCGTGCCGTGGGTCTGAATGACCGGCACTGGACGCGGCGGTTCGCACGCTGGAACGCCAATGAAACCCGAAGCCGGTGCCGCTGCGGCAAACAGGTCGGACGCCTCACATGCCAGGAGATGGGCCATCATGCCGCCATTGGAAAAACCGGTCACGAATACTCGGTCGGTATCCACACAGTAAGATTCGGCGATGTCCTGCACGATGTCGCGGGCAAAGCCCACGTCGTCGAGACCCAGCCGGTTGGCGGTCCCACAGCAGACGCCTGCGTTGAAACTGTTGTCGACGCCTTCCGGGTAGGCCACGATGAAACCCTCTTCGTCGGCCTTGTCCGAAAACCCCACGTAGCGCTCGAAGTTCTCCGCGTTGTCGCCCCAACCGTGAAAGGCCAACACCAGGGGCGTGGGCGCAGCCGCCCGGTAGGACGTGGGTACATGCAGTCGGTACGTTCTGGCAAAGCCACCGGAAGCAATGGTCACCACGAAATCTCCGGCTTCCCCGGATTTTCCTGTGCAGAAGAGATCGTCTCCCGCCGCCAGGCCCACCCCGGCAAGAAGCAGACCTGGAAGCAACCCCAACATCCACGCATGGAATTTCATCTCCTGGACCTCACTGGCTTTGGTCGTCGCCCGTCATCGCAGGTAAGAACCGGGTGGGTTGTCCGACTCGGGCGCGCACGGCCGATCCTCGCAGCTCCTCAACAGAATCGTCCCTGCGACACACCTGCTTTCTACTGTACAGCAGGGGCTATCCCGCCGCAACCCACGACGCCGGACCGGTTGGACCGGATCGGTGAGAACAAAACGGGCACGACCGCAAGATTTCCTTGCGATTCGATGATGCCGGTGATACTATTGCTCCCCTTATAAAACTTTTTTTCACAAGTGAGGGGTGCGCGATAAGAACAATGTGCGGCCGGCGGTTCCGGGACCCCAGGAGACACGGCCGCGAGTCGGTTCGGAAAGCAGACCTTTTTCCCGTATTCCTTGTATCCACAGAGTGGAGGTGCTCGAGGCACTTCGGGGACCTCAAGGAGGGGCAGAATGCAGACGTTCGTTTTCTACTATCTCCCCATCATCGTGGCCGCGGCAGCGTTGCTGTACGCGTTGATCCGGGCGATGTGGGTGGCGAAGCAAGACCCTGGGACCGAACGCATGACCATGATAGGCGGCTGGATCGCCCAGGGAGCCATGGCGTTTTTGAGGACAGAGTACAAGGTGCTGTCCATTTTCGTGGTGGCGGTGGCGATTCTTCTCGGGGTTTCGAACCAGATGACCGGTGGGCACACCAATGGTCTGGTTGCCTTGTCGTTCGTGGTTGGCGCCATTTGTTCGGCGTCGGCGGGCTACTTTGGGATGAAGGTGGCCACGAATGCGAACACGCGGACCGCAGCGGCGGCGCGGCACGGGTTGAACGATGCGTTGCAGGTGGCGTTTGCCGGCGGGTCGGTGATGGGCCTGTCGGTGGTGGGTTTGGCGTTGGGTGGTTTGTCGATCCTGTTTCTCATCTACACGAAGATGTATGTGGACCCGCTGGACACGGGGCTGGATTCGATGCGGTTGGTGTTGAACCTGCTGTCTGGCTTCTCGCTGGGGGCGTCCTCGATCGCCCTGTTTGCCCGTGTGGGTGGTGGTATTTACACGAAGGCGGCGGACGTGGGAGCGGACCTGGTGGGGAAGGTGGAGGCCGGGATTCCGGAGGATCACCCGTTGAACCCGGCGACCATTGCGGACAACGTGGGCGACAATGTGGGTGACGTGGCCGGGATGGGTGCGGACCTGTTCGAGTCGTATGTGGGCGCCATTATTTCCTCGATGATTCTGGGCACGGCCTGGTTCGAGGGGTTGAAGGCGTTGGACGCGGACGCGGGGATGAACGCGGTGTTCCTGCCCCTGGTGGTGGCCATCGTGGGCATTGTGGCGTCGATCATCGGGTTCTTTTTTGTGCGGACCAAGGAGGGGGGGAATCCCCAGACCGGTCTGAACATGGGTACTTTTGGTGCCGGCGCATTGATGATCGTGGGGACGGTTGCGGCCATCAAGTGGCTGATCCCCCAGGGTGTGATTCAGGTGACGGACATTCTTGATCCCAAGGCCGCCCCGCATTCATATCAATGGTACGGGATCATGATCGCAGTCATTGCGGGTTTGCTTGCCGGTATCGCGGTTGGACTCATTACGGAGTACTACACGGCGACGAACAAGCCGCCGGTGGAGACGATCGTGGAGGCCTCCAAGACCGGGGCGGCCACGACGATCATTCAGGGTATCGCGGTCGGGATGAATTCGACCACCTTCCCGATCCTCGTGATCGGTGCGGCCATTCTCACGGCCTACTGGGCTGCCGGGCTCTATGGGATTGCGCTTGCCGCGGTCGGCATGCTGAGCACCACCGGTATCCAGTTGGCTACCGACGCGTACGGTCCCATCGCAGACAACGCGGGTGGTGTTGCAGAGATGGCCCGGCTGGGTCGTGACATTCGCGCCCGAACCGACAAGCTCGATGCGGTGGGCAACACCACGGCAGCCATTGGCAAGGGGTTTGCCATTGGGTCCGCTGCGTTGACCGCACTGGCCTTGACCGCGGCGTTCATCACCAAGATGACCTCCCAGGGCGTCGTGGTGGACCTCAACGCGGCCAATCCCTACGTACTGGTTGGACTCCTCCTTGGGTGCATGCTGCCGTTCCGCTTCTCCGCCATGGCCATGGTGGCGGTGGGCAAGGCGGCTCAGGACATGATTCAGGAGGTTCGACGGCAGTTCCGTGAGATTCCGGAACTGCGTCCCGCCCTGGTGGCGGCCCAGACGGCCGAGCATGAGGAGCGGGAACCGACCGCGGAAGAGATGGCCATCATCAAGGCGGCGGACGGCAAGGCCGAGTATACGAAGTGCGTGGACATCTCCACCGCGGCGGCCATCAAGAAGATGATCGCGCCGGGCCTCATGGCCGTGATTGTTCCGGTGGTGATCGGGTTCATCAGTGTGAACATGCTGGGCGGTCTGCTGATTGGAGTGACCATTTCCGGTGTGTGTCTGGCTATCTTCCAGGCCAATGCAGGCGGCGCGTGGGACAACTCGAAGAAGCAGGTCAAGGAAGAGGGTCATGCCAAGTACGGCGACGCGGTGGACGAGATGAAGACCGCCACGGTTACCGGTGACACCGTGGGTGACCCGTTCAAGGATACGTCCGGCCCCTCCCTGAACATCCTGATCAAGCTGATCAGCGTGGTGGCCATGATCATTGCGCCCTTGCTCGTCTGAGCACGGGGCGCGCGCTCACCCTGCTCTCTGTCCTTTCCTGTTCGACGCCTGAGCCTCCAGTCTGTGTCCAACTTCGGCAAGCAACGGATCCTTCATGCCCAGGATCCATCGGAGTGCCTCACCCGTGTGGCTGCCCGGTGTGGCCGCCACTTCCTCGGGCGTCCCTTCCGCCACCACCCGACCGCCTCCGGCTCCTCCTTCGGGTCCCAGGTCGAGAATCCGGTCCGCCACCTTCATGACCTCTGGATTGTGCTCGATCACGACCACCGTGTTGCCACGGTCCACGAGGCGCTGAAATAGATCCAGAAGGTGCTCCACGTCCTGAAAGTGCAGGCCGGTCGTCGGTTCGTCCAGGATATAGAACCCCCGCCCCTTGCGCTCCACCAGGGCTGACGCCAGCTTGACCCGTTGCGCCTCGCCCCCGGACAGGGTGTTGGCGGCCTGGCCCACCCGCATGTACCCGAGCCCGGTCTGCTCGAGTGGTTCCAGGAGTCGACGAATTCGTGGCTGGTTCTGGAAAAATTCGACCGCTTCCGAAACCTCCATGTCCAGCACGTCGGCGATGGAGCGGCCTTTGAATCGAACTTCCAGGGTGGCGGCGTTGTATCGTCGCCCCTTGCATTCCTCGCACGGTACCCAGACGTCGGAGAGGAAATGCATTTCCACACGAACAGCGCCCCTCCCTTCGCACGCCTCGCACCGGCCGCCTGGCAAGTTGAATGAAAATCGGCCCTTGGTGTACCCGCGGACGCGGCTTTCCGGAAGCGAGGCGAACAGGTCCCGGATCGGGTCCAGTACGCCGGTGTAGGTTGCCGAGTTGGAGCGGGGCGAGCGGCCGAGAGGACTCTGGTCGATGACCGCAACGTGTTGCACAGACCGTGACACGTGGAGCGCAGTGTGGGCGCCGGGTTCCTCGTGCGCCCGGGCGAGCCGACGTGCGAGTGCCCGTGCGAGCACGTCCATGACCAGGGTCGATTTGCCGGAACCGGAAACGCCGGTGACGCACATCAGCACCCCGAGTGGGAAGTGGACATCGAACCCTTTCAGGTTGTTGGCGCCGGCCCCCTGGATGACGACGCCCTTCTCTCCCCTGCGTCGGTGGGTCGGGATCGGTATGCTGCGGCGGCCAGACAAGTAGGCCCCCGTGAGGGACCGCGGGTTCCGGGCGATCTGGCGCGGCGTGCCTCGAGCCACCACCTGACCGCCTCGTTCCCCGGCGCCTGGGCCGAGATCGATGACGTGGTCGGAAGCGTGGATGGTCCGGGCGTCGTGCTCGACCACCACCACGGTATTGCCGCGATCCCGGAGACCTTTCAACGTGGCCAGGAGGCGGTTGGTGTCTCGAGGGTGCAGGCCGATCGTGGGTTCGTCCAGCACGTAGAGCACGCCTGCCAGGTGGGAGCCCAGTTGGCTGGCGAGCCGGATCCGTTGCGCTTCTCCCCCGGACAGGGTGCTGGACGCCCGGTCCAGCGTGAGGTAGCCGACGCCGACCTCTTGGAGGAATAGCAAGCGGCTGATGATTTCGGCCAGCACCTGTTTCGCAATTCGTGCTTCCCGTGGAGGCAGCTCCATGGACCGGAAAAAGGTGAGTGCGCCATCGACCGTTTGGCGCGTCACCTCGGCGATGTTGCGTCCGGCCACCCGCACCGCCAGCGGGACCGGTTTGAGGCGTGCCCCGCCGCACTCGGGACAAGGAGCCGGCTGGATGATGGATCGAAGGACTTCCTGATGCTTGACCGGCAGGGAATGGCGATTGCGGTGGAGGGCCTCGAGCAGCGGCACGAGCCCGGGCCAATCTGCCCGGCGCGCCCTTGCGGACCGGGGATTGCGAAGCAGGACCGTCAGGTCCCGGGGGGTGGGGGCGCCGTGGAGCACCAGGGTTCGGGCCTGCTCGTTCAAGGCGTTCCATGTGGTTCCCACACCGGTCTCGAGGTCGCGGAGTCGCCGCTCCAGGTCCAGGCGCGTGGCTTGCAAATAGGGGCGCAACAGGGCCACCACCTCCGGATGAAGCGCCCCCTCCAGCAACGGCCTGTCCGGATGAACCATCAGCCGATCCTGCGAAACCCGGTCGGCCACGCCAAGGCCGTCACACCGTTGGCACGCACCCACGTGCGAGTTGAAAGAGAACGATTGTGGTGAGAGTTCCCGGCGCAGCACGAATCCGCAGCGCACGCACGCTGGAAGGGTGGACAACCCACGACGCACCCCACCGGCGGATTCGAACCAGGCCGCTCCGTTCCCGTGGGCATATGCAGCCTCGACCGCCTCCACCAGACGGGACCGACTCGACTTCCGGACCATGACCCGGTCCACCACCAACTCGACCCGTTCCGCCGCCACTGTCTCCGGAACTGCACCGTCTTCGAGCCGGACAGGTCGCCCGTCCAGCCGGATGCGCACGAATCCCTGCTGGAGGAGATCGACCTTGCGCACGATCCGGCCCTGGCTACCGGCTCCGGTTCGACGGCCTTCACCGGGATGGTGGTGCTGTCCTCCCAGGGAGGCAAGCACCTCTCCCCGCTCGCCCGGAAACTCCGCCAGAAGCGTCGCCGCCGCCTCCCCGGGCGTGAGCGCTTCGAGCCGGACGCCGCACGAGGGGCAGTGGGGCGTGCCGACTCGAGCAAAGAGCAGACGAAGATAGTCGTGAATCTCGGTGCTCGTCGCCACGGTGGACCTGGGGTTGCGGGATGCTGCTTTCTGGTCCACCGAAATCGCCGGAGAAATACCGGAAATGCTGTCCACCGACGGACTCTCCATCCGCCCCAGAAACCGCCGTGCATAGGTGGAAAGCGATTCCACGTACCGTCTCTGGCCCTCCACGAACAGGGTGTCGAACGCCAGGGAGGTCTTGCCAGATCCGGACACGCCGGTGATGACCGTGATCTTGTTGCGAGGAATTCGCACATCGATGTGCTTGAGATTGTGTTTGCTTGCCCCTGCCACGAACAGGTCGCGGCGTCCTCGAGACGTTCGCACCGGTGGACGCGCAATCGGCCTGGAACCACGGGAGTCAGGAAGCGGTTCCCGCACAGGCGCCGGGTTCGACACGGTGCTCGATACGCTCGAGCCCGGGGAATGGGTGGCGAGCAGGTCGCGGAGGAAGCGGCCTGTGTGGCTCTGGTCGCATGCAGCCACCTGTTCCGGGGTACCGGCGGCGACGAGGTTTCCCCCGGCGTCTCCGCCTTCCGGCCCCAGGTCGATGATGTGGTCTGCGACCTTGATCACATCCAGGTTGTGTTCGATCACGACGACGGTGTTCCCCGCATCGACGAGGCGTTGGAGGGCGCCGAGAAGTTCCCGGATGTCCAGAGCGTGCAAGCCGGTGGTGGGCTCGTCGAGGATGTAGAGGGTGCGCCCGGTGGGGGGACGGCGGAGTTCGGCGGCCAGTTTGATCCGTTGGGCCTCGCCGCCTGAGAGGGTCGTGGAAGGTTGGCCCAGGGGCACGTAGCCGAGTCCCACGGTTTCCATGACCTGGAGAGTTCTGCGGATTCGGGGCTGGTTGGCGAAGAACCGGGCCGCCTCCGTGACGGTCATGGAAAGCACATGGTGAATGTTCCGGCCTTTGTAGGTTACTGCCAGGGTCTCCAGGTTGAAGCGCTTGCCTCCACATACTTCGCACGGGACCTCGACATCAGCCAGGAATTGCATTTCGATCGTCTTGACGCCCGCGCCTTGACAGGCCTCGCACCGGCCGCCGGGCACATTGAACGAGAACCGACCGGGCGCATACCCCCGCAGCCGGGCCTCGGGCAGTTGCGCATACAGCCGGCGGATTTCGTCGAATACCTTGGTGTAGGTGGCCGGATTGGATCGAGGGGTACGGCCAATGGGGGACTGGTCTATCTCGATCACCTTGTCCAGGTGCTCGATCCCCACGATCTCCCGGTGGGCACCGGGTCGTGTCTTCGCCTGGTGCAGGCGTCGCGCCAGGGTGCGGTAGAGAATGTCCCGTACCAGCGTGGACTTGCCCGAACCGGACACGCCGGTGACTGCAATGAAGGTGCCGAGGGGAAACGAGACATCGATTCCCTTGAGGTTGTGGTGGGAAGCGCCGCGAACCAGGAGTCGTGCCCCGGTTCCGGTGCGCCTCGTTCGGGGGACCGGGGTGACCTCCTCCCCGCGCAGATATCGCCCCGTCAAGGAACGGCCTCGAGCCACCCTGGACGGGGTGCCGCGGTCGGTGATGCGTCCGCCCAGGGAACCAGCTCCTGGACCGATGTCCACCAGGTAGTCAGCGCGTTCCATGGTCTCCCGGTCGTGCTCGACCACCAGCACGGTGTTTCCTCCGTCTCGTAGTCGGCACAGGAGGTCCAGGAGACGGGTGTTGTCTCGAGGGTGCAGGCCGATGGATGGTTCATCCAGCACGTAGAGGACGCCCTGGAGTCCGGACCCCACCTGGCGGGCCAGACGGATTCGTTGAGCCTCGCCCCCAGCCAAGGTGGCGGCGGACCGATCCAGGGTCAGGTAGCCCAGTCCCACTTCGACCAGGAACCTCAACCGCGCGCGCAACTCCCGCACGATCTCGCGGCCCACTGCGAGTTCGGTCGGAGAAAGCTCCAGGTGCTCGAACCATGCCAGGGCCCGATCGACCGGGCGGGACACCACGTCCCAGATGTTCTCGCCGCGGAAAGTCACCGCCAGGGCGATGGGGTTGAGGCGCCGTCCTCCGCAAGCAGGGCAACGGGCATGGGTGCGGTACGCCTCGAGAAATGTTGCGTGTGTGTAATGGTAGCCCAGTTCCAACGCAGGCAGGATTCCCGGGAACCCTTGCAGCAGTGTCGAATCGGAAAAACGGGAGACTCCCACGGGGGGGGCTTGCCCACGCTCGAGCACGGTGGCGCCGTGGAGCAACACCTGCCGCGTAAGCAGCTCGAGATCGCGCCACGGAGCCTCCGCCCGATCTCCAAGAGCGCGCACGATCCGGACCAGGTCGCCCAGGTCGAATCGGGAAAACGGAATCCGGCCTTCCCGGGTGAGACAGCGAACCGCTCCCTCGAGGATGGAAAGGCGATCGTCAGGCACGATCCGTTCAGGGGCAAACCCCACCCGCTCACCCAGTCCGTCACATTCGGGACACGCCCCGTGTGGACTGTTGAAGCTGAACAGACGCGGCTCCATTTCCGGGATCGATACCCCACAGGTAGGACACGCTCTCGAGGTCCCGAAGGTCAGGTGCCGGTCTCCCACCAGGGCCGACACCACGCCCTCGGCCATCTCGATCGCCTTTTCCACCGCCTCTGTGATTCGTCCTCGAGAGGCTTGATCGAACACGACGCGATCCACGACCACTTCGATGGTGTGCCGCACATATCGATCCAGCACGATCGGCGCGTCCAGACGGCGGACTTCACCGTCGATGCGGGCACGCAGGTAGCCGTTTTCCAGCAACTCGGCCAGTTCTTTTCGATATTCCCCTTTCCGGTCCTGGACGACCGGAGCCAGAATCATCCCTCGTACCGGTTTTCTCCGGGAAGTGCCAGAGTCGTGGAGGGTCGTCTCCGCCTCCACGTAGAGGGCGCGCGCAATCTGTTCTGCGGTCTGACTGGCCACTTCCCGGCCGCACTGGGGGCAATGCGGCGTGCCGAGTCGGGCGAAGAACAGGCGGAGGTGGTCATAGATTTCGGTGATCGTGCCCACGGTAGACCGTGGATTGCGGTTTGTCGTCTTCTGGTCGATGGAGATGGCCGGGGAGAGGCCCTCGATGTGGTCCACGTCGGGCTTGTCCATCTGGCCGAGGAACTGGCGGGCGTATGCGGAGAGGGATTCCATGAAGCGGCGTTGGCCCTCCTGGTAGATCGTGTCGAAGGCCAGAGAAGTTTTCCCGGACCCGGACAGTCCGGAAAACACGATCAGGGACTCGCGCGGAAGGGCAAGGTTGATGTTCTTGAGGTTGTGTTGTCGTGCGCCGCGAACGACGATACGTGACTTGCTGCTCATGAAATGCATCCCAGATATTCCTGCACCGTGCTGAGACCCGGTCGACCTGTATCCTCTGCAGGGAGAGGGGGCCCGGGAAGGCTCCTGCGGTGCCCGGTTCGTCTTGACAGATATAGCGTGTCCTGCTTGAAGGGGCAGCGAATATTTGGTAGGATGAAAGCGGCGGTAGTGCACGATGCATCTTTTTCACGAGCGGAACGGGACATGGTGAGCGACACACTGAAGAGGCTGGGACCCTACGAGTTGATCCGGAGACTACCGCGACCGGGGCGGGCCGAGGTCTATGTGGGAAGCAGGGTCGTTCACGTGGACCCCGGGTCGGTGACTGCGGAGTGGCCGGACCTTGCGCTGGTCAAGGTGTTGCGTCCCCCCGAAGACCCAGCGGAAGCAAACGAACCCCGAGTGAAGGAAGCACTTGCCCGGTTCATCGAAGAGGGTCGCCTGGGGATGCGATTGCGTCATCCTGCCATTACGAGAACGTATGGACTGGGCCTGGACCGCGACCTGAATCTTCACTTCATCGTGCAGGAGTATCTGGAAGGGGCGAGCCTGGCGCAGGTACTGGCGCACCAGGCCACCCTCGAGGAACCCCTTCCGTATCGGGTGGTGTTGCAATTGGTGATACCCCTGCTCAAGGCCTTGCACCATGCGCACCACGACGCCTTGCGTGAAGACGGGCGGCCGCTGCGGGTGGTCCACCGGGACATCAAGCCGGCAAACGCCATGCTCACCTGGGACGGCCGTGTGCTCTTGCTCGACTTCGCCGCCGCTCGTTCCACCTCGTTCACGCGCCAGGAGACCGTCCAGGACGTGCTGGTTGGTACGGCACACTACCTGGCTCCGGAGCAGGTGTTCGACCCCTCGTCCGTGAGTCATGCCACCGATATTTTCGCCACCTCGGTGATCTTGTACGAACTGTGCACCCTGTCGCCGCTCCTGCCGAGGACGCGTCGATATTCCGAGGTGGCGGAGGCCCTGGCAAAGTTCAACCTGGCAGATTGCATGGCTCGCGTGGACAGTGATCGGTATCCGGGCCTGGCCGAGGTGCTCGCACAGGGATTGTCCCCGGATCCCAGGACCCGTTTCCTCACCGCCGGTGAAATGGCCCGGGAACTGGAAGGGCTGCTGCTCGCCGCCGACACCGGGCCGAGCCTCCAGGGGTTCGCACAGCGCCTCCGAAGCCAGTTGGCCGGAGACGATGAACCCCGACCTCGAGAATCGGGCCCCGCTGCAACAGCCTCGAGCCTGGTCACTGGGGAACGGATGCGCGCGGGCATCCGGACCACCGGCACCGGGGGCGCAACTTCAAGTCGATCGTCCGGCCCGGGCCCACGACGACCCGGTGGGACCATGGGGCCCGCCGGGGGACACGACCGTGGTGCACCGCCGGAGGAGACCGGTCACGGGGCACGGCCGTCCCTCGTGGAACTGCTCCTCGCCGCACTGATCGGATTCGTGGCCGCGGTGGTGGGACTTTACGTGGTGCTCACCTGAACCCTTCGGTCCGGATTCATCTCCTTGCCAACGGGCGCGCAGGCGCGCAAGGCGCGCGCTGCAACGGGTATTCCAGGGACTGAACCAGCCCCTGCAACTGCTGGAGTTTCGCGCTTCGCGCAAACACCGCCTCCCGGCGGTGGGCCTTCGGCGGGTCGGCCATCCGCCTGCGCCGCCGACCACGAACCGGACCGGGGATCGGCCAGGTCACCGCTTCAGGTCGTGTTCGGGCTGTGTTATGATAACGCCTCAGCATGGCCCGCGCGACGAGAGGGCGAATCCCGGCAGGCGGACCAGGTTCAGGTCGTGGGCGCAGCGCGAGGAGGAGACCATGAGGCGAAGCATGGGACGACTGTGGGTGTGTATCCTGGCAGCGCTGATGGCGGGGTGTGGGGGGAGCAGGGAGAGTGGCGGTCCGCAAGCGGTGGAGACGGGTGCGACGCCGGAGCCGGCCGGACCGGTTCCTGGGCGCAACTATCCGCAGGTCGAACTGGCCAAGCGCAAGGACGCGATCGAAATCTCGGGAAATCTGTCCGTGCCCGGGTATGAGCGCGGTGTGTTGCAGATCGACGTGTATCTTCCGACGCGTCGTATCGAGGGCAAGACACCGCTGACCACCAAGCAGTTTGACAAACCCGGGCGCTGGAGTCTGCTTCTTCCTGCCGGCACCGAGAAGGTGCAACTCTACGCCATCCTGGACTTTGACGGCGATGGGCCTTCTGCGGTGGATGCCACGGCGGAGTACCCGGGCAATCCCATCGACGTTCGGGAGAAGCGGACCGGAATCGATTTCGAGCTGGACAAGACCAACACCAAGCTGCCGCCTCCGGACGGGTCGACCGGGCAGGACCGGCCGCCGTGGGCTCGAGTGGAAGCGCCGGCCGGGGGAGGGACGGAACCGAGGTAGGGCTGGAGGTGTTTCAATCGGACGTGGGATGGGGGGGTGTTTGGAGTGTTGTGCGGCGGGAGATTTCGCCTTTCCATCCTGCGGAGAGGGTTGCGAGGAAGTTCCGGACCCAGGCGGGGCGGAGATAGAACCTGCGGTAGCCTTCAGCCATGGTGTGCACGAGGTCCTCGGGGTCGAACCCGCTGTGTCGGATGACAGGGGTATACTGGTCGAATCGGCGCCAGTCGTGGGTGAGGAGGCGGTCTTTCACATCCTCGAAGAACCGTGTTCCTGGATAAGGGGTGCATGCCGTGATCTGGATGTATGCGGCGGGGAGCGTGGCTCCGTACTCGAGGTTTGCGCGCATGGACGCCAGGGTATCCTCGGGGAGGCCGACGATGAAGTAGATGGCCGCTTTGATGCCCACGTCCCGGCACACCTCGAGCATCCGGCGTTGGTGGTCGAGGTCTGCGCTTCGCCTCCTGGACGCAGCCAGAGCGTCTGGGTTGATGGTCTCGATGCCCGCCTGGATCATGCGGCAGCCCGCGTGGGCCATCCGTTTCAGCAACGGCTCATCGAGGAGGGACAGGTGGGTCTCACAACCCCAGACGAAGGGAGGAGCACTGGTTTCCAGGGCGTCGAGGAGGGCGAGGGTCCGGTCGCGGTTCACGGTGAAAATGGGGTCTCGGAACTTGATTGCGTTCACCTGGTGTCGTTCGTGGAGCCAGGCGACCTCGCGGGCCACCGAGTCGGGTGAACGGAAGCGCATTTTCCGGCCCTCGCCCAGTGGATAGGGGCAGTAGTAGCCGCACGGGTAGGGGCACCCTCGGCTGGTCACCACGGGGAGCACGGTTCGGGTGAGTGAGACCACCGCGTACCGAGACTCGAGCTTGGGGAAGACCGACCAATCCGGGAACGGGAGTGTGTCGAGGTCCTGGACGCGCGGGGCGTTCACGAGTCGGGCCGGTCCGGATTCCCACCCTTGGAGGCTGTCGATCCAGTTGCTCGACAGGAAAAAGCTTTCAGGATCCCCCCGAATGATGGCCGCAGCACCGACATAGGCCTCGGGAGCGACGCCCGCAATGGTTCCGGTGACCAGGGCCGGCACGCGGCGTCGCCGGAGGCGGGCCACGAATGCGGCGTCAACGGACCGGGAGGGGATGGCCGAGAAGACCACAGCGGCGTCGTAATCCACGGGGGCTGAACGGTCGCGGTAGACCACGTCGTGCCCCTGTGCCTTGAGGATGGCCGAAACGTAGGCCACGTTGTACGGGAGGAGGCGGATCAGCCGGGCCTTGGCCCTGGTCAACAGGTCGGCGAATCCACTCCGGCCGTAACGGGTCGCCGTGCCCATCCCACCTGCGATGGTCTTGTCCACCACCAGGTCCCGAGGGTCCTTCAGATCGACGAGTCCGATTCTCATCGTGGGCTCGAGTCTCCCCCCCCGTTGACCACCCGCAGCCGTGCGCGGGAACCAGCCGACCTGGAGGCCGGATCCCGTTGTCCTCCCTGGGCATCCCGAACCACATGCGGGGTGGTGTCCTCACTTCCCCGCCCCTGTTCCGTTGCACCGGCACGGCCTTTTTCCCGTTGCCGGAACTCCAGTTCGGACCGGGTGGGAGCCGGTCGCGACCACCAGGGGTGCCGGTTTTCGTACGGCTGGTAGAATCGGCCGCGACGCCCTCGAGGAGGCGGGTGGGTCAGCAGGTACTTGAGCCACGAGTAGACGTATCGGTGCGCCACCCGCGAAACCGCGATGGAGGACACGCCGGACCGCCGGACCGCCTCTCGAGCCGGAACCTCCACGACCCGGTAGCCGAGCGCCAGCGTCTTGATGATCATCTCTTGCTCGATTGTGGTGATGTTCTCGCGCAGATCGAGGGCTCGAGCCACGTCGGCGCGGAGGGCGCGGAATCCGTTTTGACTGTCGGTCAGGGCCACGCCATAGCGGTAGTTGATCCCCAGGGTGATGATGTCGGACCCCACCATGCGCACAAACTTGCCGATGTCTCCGTGGAGTTCTTCGCTCCCTCCGAGCATTCGGGACGCGGTCACGTGCTCCGCCCGACCCTCCAGAATCGGTTCCACCACCGCTGGAATGTCGTGGGGATTGTGGGAGCAGTCCGCATCGATGAACACGATGATGTCTCCTCGCGCCTCACGAATGCCTACACGGACCGCATCCCCTTTGCCGATACGGTTGTCCAGCACGACCCGGGCGCCCAGGTCCCGGGCCAGTTCGGCCGTGCCGTCGGTGGAGTGGCCGTCCACGACCAGAAGGTCGTCGGCGTAGGGCCGGGCATGCTCGATCACATAGCCGATGTTCTCAACTTCATTGCGCGCCGGTATCACCACCGCGATGGTCGCATCCCGCATCGCTCGATCAACAGACGACATCGCCAGCCCCTTTCCGCTGCCACGCTCACTGCTTCGTCGGCTTGCGCCGCGCGCTCAACCTCGACCATCCACGGCCGTTCACCGCTCCAGCGTTGGCTGCCTCCACCGCTTCAAGCGGAATCGGTGCTTCCCCAACGGCAACGTGTTCGCGATGATCGCCTGGTACGCCTCGCACGGGGTCCAGCATTGCGGACACCGCCCGCGCCGAATCTCGGCCCGGAGCCGCTTCCGCTCCTCCCGCCGCCAGAGCCGATCGATTCGATAGCCCGCGTCCCGCACGTTCCCGATGGCTCGATTGAAGATTATACACGGATAGACGTGCCCGCGGGGTCCCAAAACCGCCGAAGAACTCAACGCCTCGCACACCATCGGGCTTCGACCCGTCTCCAGGTAGGTCCGCGCGTGGGACAGGTAGGCCCGCTCCAGGTAGTCCACCACCCCCAGTCCGCCGCCCCGCTTGCGATGGATCGCGGTCAAGGCATCCAGGCACCCTCGGCCGGGAGGCTCCAGCATGCCCTCGTTGCCATAGTAGAGTTCGGACACCTGGGCCAGATTGACGTGAAAATCCCTCGCGCGTATCCCTGGAACCCGCGCTGAAACCGCGGCCAGCGTCTCGTCGAATCGGTTCGCGTTCTCCTCGGTCAAGGTCATTCCAAACACCACTTCCACCTGAATCGAGCGCAAAGCGCGAAAGGTCTCCACGGCCTGTTCCCACGCCCCCGAAACCCCTCGCATCCGGTCATGCAGGTCCGGCGGTCCGTCCAGGGAAACGGTGACGATGAACCGCGGAATGGGGGAGTTCAATATGATTCGGGCACCGTGCACGATCCGGTCTGTCAGCAAGCCGTTGGTGGCGAAGTGAAACATCGTCATGCGGGACATTCGTTCCGCCACGAAACGGAGTATTTCCAGGATGTCAGGCCGCACGAATACCTCCCCCCCGGTGATGTCCATCCATTTGATGTGGTGTCTCGAGTGCCCGAGCACCTCGAGGATCTCCTGCGTGGTCAGTTCGTCTTTCACCGGCTTGCGCCAGATACCGCACATGGTGCACCGGGCGTTGCAAGCGTCGGTAATGTGGACGAAGAGACGGTAGGGGAGGGGGAGGTCCCGCACATTGGCCTCGAGCGCACTGGCGGCGAATCCCAGGTATCGGTTCAGGGATCGGAGTCTGGTTGGAGAGGAGCGTATCACCGCCACCGGTTCCACAGGGAGAAGGGGTTTGCGGAGGTGCCTGCCTGGAGCTATCCGGGTGCTGAGTCAGCGATGGAGCAACCTCCAGAGACAGGGTAACGCGGGGAGCGTGGGTGCGTCAAGCGGGGGGTGATCAGGGTCAGTCTTTGCGGGTACGGCGGACCATGATGCCGGCGACCAGGAAGCCGAGCAGGAGGGTTCCGGCCGGCACGTGTTGGGTCCCGGAAGGTTGGTTGCACTGGCAACCGCCGGTATCGTCCGAGGTTGGAGTGGGAGATACCTCGGGGGTGGTATCATCGTCACCGGGTTGGCTGTCGTCGTCTCCGGTCACGGTGTCGGAGCCGTCACAGTCCTGGTCGATGCCGTCGTCGGGAATTTCGTCGGCGCCCGGGTAGACCGAGGAGTCGGAGTCGTCGCAGTCGTCGCCGCCGCAGTCGGGGGAGGCGACGCCATCGCCGTCTGCGTCGAAGGTGAACCCCTCGTCCACCTGGCCGTCGCAGTTGTCGTCGACCCCGTTGCAGGTTTCGGCGGCGTCCGGCGATATGGCCGGGTCAGCGTCGTTGCAGTCGCCGTCGCAGGCCGAGAAGCCGTCTCCATCGTTGTCTGCGGTCTCGTCCGTGGCCGGGTCGCAGTCATCGTCCACCCCGTTGCAGATCTCGGTCGCACCGGGATGGATGTCGGGGTTGGCGTCGTCGCAGTCGTCGCAGAGGCCGAAGCCGTCTCCGTCGTTGTCCAGGGCGGTTTCGTCGGTTTCCGGGTTGCAATCGTCGTCGATTCCATTGCAGATTTCGGCGGCATCCGGGTTGACGTCGGGGTTGGCGTCGTCGCAATCGCCCTCGCATTCCGCCCAGCCGTCTCCATCTGCGTCGAGTTCAGAAGTGGGCGTTTCACCGTCGCAGTCGGTGTCCACCCCGTCGCATTCCTCGGTCGCGTCCGGGTGGATGGCCGGGTCGGAGTCGTTGCAATCCACGTCGTTGAAATAGCCGTCGCTGTCTGCGTCCTCGAGGGCCGGGTCCACGCCGTCGCAATCCTGGTCCACCCCGTCTTCGGGGACGTCATGGGCCCCTGGATGGATGTCCGGATTGGTGTCGTCGCAATCGTCGCCGAGGCAATCGATTCCGGCATATCCATCGCCGTCCTGGTCTGGTACGAAGCCCTCGTCGACCTCCCCGTCGCAGTTGTCATCCACGCTGTTGCAGACCTCCTCGGCGCCCGGATAGACAGTGTCGGACTGGTCGTCGCAGTCGCCGTCGCAGATGGTGAAACCATCCTGGTCCAAGTCGGCGAGTTCGTCGGTGGTTGCGTCGCAGTCGTTGTCGATTCCGTCGCAGATCTCGACGGCGTCCGGGCTGATGTCCGGGTTCGTGTCATCGCAGTCGGCGAGGCCGTCCTCGTTGGGGCAGGCTGCGTACCCATCGCCGTCCTGGTCGACGTTCTCATCGGTGTCCGGGTTGCAGTCGTCATCGGTGCCGTTGCAGACTTCGGGCGCACCGGGATAGACGTCGGGGTTGGCGTCGTCGCAGTCGCCCGCGCACCAGGGGACACCGTCCTGATCCTCGTCGCGTTCATCATCAGGGATGACGGTGTCACAGTCGTTGTCGGCGCCGTCGCAGATTTCGTCTGCGCCGGGGTAGGTATCCGGGTTCTGGTCGTCGCAGTCGGCCGCAGTGGTGTCGGTGGCGCACCCTGCGAAGCCGTCGCCATCGGTATCCAGTTCGTCGTCGGCTGGAGCCCCGTCGCAGTTGTTGTCCTTCTGGTCGCATGCCTCGTCTGCACCGGGGTAGGTGATGGGGTCTGCGTCGTCGCAGTCGGAGCTGTCCGCGACATGGCTGTCCGGTGCGGTGCAGGCTTCGGTGGACGAAGCTGGATCACCGTATCCGTCCCCATCCGCGTCCAGGTAGAAGGTCTCGAGGACCCCTTCGTCGACGGTGCCGTCACAGTTGTTGTCGAGGCCGTCGCAGACCTCGGCGGCCCCCGGGTTCACGGTGGCGTCGGAGTCGTCGCAGTCCTGGTCGTTGTCTACGAGGCCGTCGCCCGGGGCGCAGGCGTCCTGGGTGGCGCTGCTACCGTATCCGTCCCCATCCGCGTCGACGAAGTAGGACTGGGTCACACCCTCATCGATGGCGCCGTCGCAGTTGTTGTCCAGACCGTCACACTGCTCGTCGGCCCCGGGATAGACGAAGGGGTCTGCGTCGTCGCAGTCACCGGCGCAGATCTGGTAGCCGTCGTAGTCGGCGTCCGCCTCGTCATCCGGTAGGTTGCCGTCACAGTCGGTGTCCCGTCCATCGCACACCTCCTCGGCATCCGGGTTGATCTCAGGCATCGTGTCGTCGCAGTCTCCTTCGCAACTTCGGAATCCATCGTTGTCGTTGTCGAGTTCGTCTGCGGGGAGGATTCCGTCGCAATCGGTGTCGAGTCCGTCACAGGCTTCGTTGACCCCGGGATTGATGTCGGGATTGGCGTCGTCGCAGTCACCGACTTGCTCGGAATAGCCGTCCGGGACCATGCAATCAGCGGAGGGACTCCCCGCACCGTATCCGTCCCCGTCTGCGTCCACGTAGATGGTGAGATCGGGAAGGTCCTCGTCCACGTTGCCGTCACAGTCGTTGTCCACGCGGTCGCACACCTCTTCAGCAGCCGGGTTGATGGCCGCGTCCTGGTCGTCGCAGTCTCCGGCAGTTTCCGTGTAGTTGGTCGGAGCCTCGCAGGCATCGACTGCGGTGTCGGTCAGTCCGTACCCATCCCCGTCCTCGTCCTGGTAGTAGGTGGTCTTCACGTCCTCGTCCACGTTGCCGTCGCAGTCGTTGTCGATACCGTCGCAGGTTTCCACAGCGCCCGGGTTCGCCTCTGCCACCGTGTCGTCGCAGTCACCGGTCTCCAGGGCGTACCCTGTGGTCAGGGGGCCGCAGTAGGCGGTTTCCGTGGCTGACCCGTATCCGTCGCCGTCCTGGTCCTCGTAGAACACGACCGCGCGCCCGGTGGCCGTGCTGAAGCAGACCCCCTTGTCCAGGACCTGGGGGTAAGTGAAGAAGTTGTTGCTGCTTTCCGGCAACGTGTTTGGAGAAGCGTTGGCGTCCGAGTCAGCGGTGGTGACAGCCACCAGGAAGAGATAGTCCGGCACATCAGGGCCCAGCGTGGCGAAGGGGATGAGGGTCTCGAACCCGTCCTCGGCCGCGAACGACGTCCCTGCTGCACCGGGATAGAGCGCGTCGATGTCCCCGGTGAAATTGATGTCCGCGTCGGACCCTGCGTAGGTGAACGCCGAGTAGGACCCCCCTGTTCCGCCAGTGCCGAAGGTTCGCCATCCAGCAGTATCGTTGCTGAACTCGGCCGCATCGATCCCCACGGCGGCATCGAACCCGATCCCGGAGTAGGAAGACCCCTCGAGAGTGAAGCCGGCATAGGTGAGGCGGCGGTCGAGCGTGCCGCTCACGTCGGAAAGTTCATCGCCTTCCCCGGCGATGGTGGTCACACCGGTATCGGACCCCGGGTCCAGGTCCACGAGCACGAACGAGGCGTTGGTGTTGCCGTCCGGTTCCCCGAATAGGGCGCCGCGGACCGCCACGTAGAGGCTGTCACCGATGCGATCGCCGTTGGAGTCCACCACCGAAGCGTAGAGTTCGGTCAAGGTGCCATCGGCGCCATAGTCGTTCACTGCGTCACTGGTGCCCGGGCCGTCCGCGGCGGAGGTGGCCACCGGAGCAAGAAAGCTGAGCGCATCCTCGAGGGATTCGTCCAGGGCGAGATAGGGGGTGCCCGGGGTGTAGGGGAGGTAGGCCCAGGTGGGATTGGTGGCTCCACTGATGTATCCCCAACGCTCGGCCGTCTCGTCATGCCCCGTGATACCGTTTCCACCCGAATCCAGTTCGTCATTCTCCACCACGTTCATGCGCTGGAACGAGTAGGTGTTGCTGGCCGGGGCCGTACCGGCAAGGCTGCCGCGCTGCGCCAGGTCCGTCTGATAGGTGCTCGCCGTGCTGTCCGCGTCCGGACCGTCGATGGAAATGCCGGTCTTGTTCACCACGTAGTCGGCGTTCTTCCAGACCACGATGTCCACGTCCTGCACGAGGTCGCTCTCTCCGTCCCAGTAGAAGAGGATGACCGCCTCGCCGCTGTTCGTGAGGATCATGGGATAGACCGGGTCTCCCACGCCCTGGTAGGAGGAGGCGATGAGCATGTCCGGTACGCCGTCCGACAACCCGTCCTGGGTGGTCTCGAAAAGTTGTGGCGACCCGGGGAGGTTCTGGAACCGCTCCAGGGAGCCACCAAAGTAGTCGGAGAGGAACTTGGTGCTGTCCGAACAGACCACAAGCGTCCCGTGGGGTGGGATGACCGAGCCCACTGGAAACTGAAACACGCCGTCGGTCGTGGTGCTTCCGAATGGCACCTTGCCGTTGACCACGTTAAAATAGCCCGTGCGTGCGGACGAGGAGACGTTGGACGGGCTGTCCGAGATGAAATAGCTTCCGAGCCCGTTTGCAGTCCCAGGCTCGGCACCTTCGTTGAGCACGATCGGGCTGTCGGTCGGGTTGTGGATTTCCACGTATTCCCCGGTACCGCCTCCAGATTCCGAAATGGCGTCGTAAGCTACCTCGCTGAAAACGAGGTGATCGGGGAGGTGGGTGTCCTGGGCGGCAGCATCCCCGGGCGATGTGGCCAGGGCCAAAAAACAGGTCATGGGGAACAACAAGAGGGGCATACGAGACGGGAACCGGTGCCCGTCCAGCACATCAAGCAACCGCATAAGCACTCTCCATTCAGGATTAGCTGGTACCACCATGCGCGTCCACTGGTTGAGAGATACCACTTTCATTCCAAGGGTGCAATGGCCAAGTTGAGATTGAAGGCATGAGCGTCAAGAAGACCCTGGAGAGGCCGACACCCGGTTCCGGGATTGATGACGAGCGAGCTGCGGACCCCGCATCCGGCCTGTTCGGCCTGTCCTGCACCCCGGAAGACGCCCGCCTGGTGATCGTGCCTGTACCTTTCGAGGCCACCGTGTCCTATCGTGCGGGCACGGCTCAAGCCCCTCGGGCGATTCTCGAGGCGAGTCACCAGGTGGATCTGTTCGACCTGCACACCGGGAGACCGCACGAGGCCGGAATCGGGATGATCGATCCGCCCGAGGAGATGGTGCGTCTGGCCGAGAACGCGCGGCGGCTTGCCTGGCCTGTGGTGGAAGTCGGCGGGGCCGAGACCGATCCGACCGCACTCGAGCCGTTGGTCCAACAGGTGGATACGCTGTGTGCCCAGATGCACGAATGGGTGGCCCGGCAAGTTGGAGAGATACTGGACACCGGCCGGATTCCCGGGGTGTTGGGCGGGGAGCACGGGGTGGCGTTCGGTGCGATCGAGGCTGTGGCCCGACGTAGGCCCGGGCTGGGTGTGCTCCAGGTGGACGCTCATGCCGACCTCCGGCACGCCTACGAGGGATTCACCTGGTCCCACGCCTCGGTGATGACCAATGTCCTGGACCGGATCCCGGAGGTGGCCCGTCTGGTCCAGGTGGGGGTGCGGGACCTGTGCGAGGCCGAGTACCGGCGAATCTGTTCCGACTCCGGGCGGATCACCACCTGGTTCGACCCCTGGCTCCAGGCCGCAAAACAACAAGGTGTCCCGTGGGTTCAGATTGCCAGGAAGATCGTGGACGAACTTCCTGAAACAGTCTATGTTTCCCTGGACATCGATGGGCTCGACCCATCGCTTTGCCCCAATACCGGCACCCCGGTCCCGGGAGGACCAACCTTTCAGGAATTGGTCACCCTGCTCGACCTCCTGGTGGCCTCGGGACGTCGGATCGTTGGATTCGACCTGACCGAAGTCGCCCCGGGACCCGACCCGGACAGCCTGGACGCCATTGTGGGAGCCCGGGTCCTCTACAAGCTCGCCGGCTTCGCGCTCCTCTCCCGGTCCCTCATCGCTCCAGGCCCGTTCCACCGGGGAAGCTCGGCAACGGCACTCACCACCGAAGAACGCGCCGGGCCGGCAGCGCCCGGTACGCCCGGATATCTGGAGGACACCCATGGGTGGAGACCTGACCCGAAAGCGCAAGAATGAGCACCTCGAGATCTGCGCCACTCGACCGGTCGGTTCGGCGACCGGCGCCCTCCTGGACCAGGTGGGCCTCATCCATGACGCCGTTCCGGAACTCGCATGGGACGCGCTCGACCTTTCTGTCGAGATGTTCGGCAAGCGGCTGTCAGCCCCGATCTTGATCGCCTCCATGACCGGCGGTACGCCAGAGGCCGGGGCTTTCAACGAGGTGCTGGCTCGAGTCGCCGAGCGGCATCGGATCGGGCTCGCCCTGGGCAGTCAACGGGTCATGCTGGAGGACTCGAGCGCTGTCGAGGGGTTTCTGTTGAGAGACGTGGCCCCCACGACTTTGCTTCTGGGCAACCTCGGGGCGGTGCAGGCGGGCAAGGTCGATACCGGTGCGATTGAGCGGCGGCTGGTGCGTCCCTGTGGTCTGGACGGGCTGTGTCTCCACTTGAACGTGGCCCAGGAGTTGTTTCAGCCCGAAGGAGACCGGGACTTTCGTGGGGTTGGGCGGACCATCCGGCGATTGAGCCGGGAGCTGTCGGTACCGGTCCTCGTGAAGGAGACCGGGTGCGGGCTGTCGCGGTTTGTGGGGGCTCGATTGAAGGAGTGGGGTGTGGAGTGGGTCGATGTGTCCGGAGCAGGTGGCACATCGTTCGTCTCGGTGGAGTTGGCTCGAGGCCGGGTGTCCGGCTCGGTGGGGGACCTGTTTCGTGACTGGGGGGTACCCACGGCTGCGAGTTTGTGTCAGCTTTCAGGGCTGGGCGCACACCTGGTTGCTTCGGGCGGAGTGGAGACCGGGTTGGACGCGGCTCGAGCCCTGGTGCTGGGTGCCGAGGTGGTGGGCGTGGCGCGTCCCCTGCTCAGGGCCTATCACCGCGGTGGGGAGGAGGCGGTCGAGGCCGAGGTGCTGGCGCTCGTGGAAGGGCTCAAGGTCACGATGATGTTGACCGGGTCCCGAACCCTGTCGGATCTGCGGGCCCTTCCCTGGGTGTGTGGCCCGCGGCTCAGTGCCTGGCTCGAGCCTGGTACGCCGGTGCAGAAGCGGGCGCGGACCGCCGGGTTACACGTTGACCTGGGTGTGGCCCAGTGATAAGCTAGGAAGCCGGCTCGGCCGCGCGAGGAATCCCTGGAGGAACACGCCGGGGGCGGACCTGCCACACGGGAAGGGAGAGGGGATAGATGTCGGAACTCATACTGCGCGAGGTGACCAAGCGCTACGGTGACCTCGAGGTGGTCAAGGACTTCAGCCTGGAGGTCGACGCCGGGGAGTTCATTGTACTGGTGGGACCGTCGGGTTGCGGCAAGTCGACCACGCTTCGGATGATCGCTGGTCTGGAGGAGATCACACGAGGGGAGCTGATCATGCGTGGCCGGGTGGTGAACGATGTACCGCCCAAGGACCGGGACGTGGCCATGGTGTTCCAGAGCTACGCCCTCTACCCGCACATGTCTGTCTACGAGAACATGGCGTTTGGCCTGCGGCTGCGCAAGCTCAATGGGAGCGAAATCACCCGGCGTGTGCAGGAAGCGGCGCGGATTCTGGGGATTACTTCGTACCTGGGTCGAAAGCCCAAGGCGCTTTCAGGGGGGCAGCGACAGCGGGTGGCGATGGGTCGGGCCATCGTGCGCAAGCCCAGGTACTTTCTTTTTGACGAGCCGTTGTCGAACCTGGACGCCAAGCTGCGGGGGCAGATGCGGACCGAGATTGCGAAGCTTCATCGGCGGCTCGGCGCCACATCCATCTACGTGACCCACGACCAGGTCGAGGCCATGACCCTTGCCGATCGTATCGTGGTGATGAAGGATGGGGTGATCCAGCAAATTGGCCGTCCGATCGAACTGTACCGGAAGCCGGTGAATCGTTTCGTGGCGGGGTTCATCGGGAGTCCGGCCATGAACTTTCTGAAAGGAACGGTGGAGGAAGGAGAGGTCCGGGGAGAGGGGTTCCAGGTCCCGGTCGAGCCACTGGACGTGGCCGGTGTGACCCAGGGACAGGAGGTAATCCTGGGGCTTCGACCAGAGGCGGTCCGGGTCGATGGCACGGGAGTGGGAACCTTGGAGGGACGGGTGGAAGTGCGGGAACCTCTCGGCGCGGAGGCGTTCGTCTACCTTTCGGTGGGAGAGCAGCAGGTGGTCGGGCGATTTGCTCCAGACTACGAGGCCCGCGAAGGCGACACCATCGTGTTCTCGGTGGACCCTGCTGCCTGCCACGTCTTCGACCCACGGACCGAATCGGCCCTTCGTCGCAACACCTAACGCTTTTTCAGCAAGGGGGCGCTCATGCGATTCCATCGACTGGTTCTGATCATCACCGCCGTCGTCGTTTTTCTGGGGCTCAGTGAAACTCCGGGGGCGCTCGCACAAGGGGAGAAGACCCAGGTGGTTCTCTGGCATTCCTATCGGGGGGCAGAGAGGAAGGCCCTGGAGCAGGTGGTCGAGGCATTCAACGCCTCCCATTCCAGCATCGAGGTCCGGATGTTGGCGGTGCCCTTCGATGCGTTTCCGGACAAGATCACCAACGCAATTCCGCAGGGGAAGGGGCCGGACATTTTCATTTTTGCCCACGACCGTATCGGAAACTGGGCGGAGAGCAAGGTGATCACCCCCATCGACTTTTGGGCGGACGACCAGGTGCTCGCCCGGTTCATGCCCCAGACCGTGGAACCCCTCAAGTATCGCCGGAAACTCTACGGGCTCCCCATGGCGTTCAAGAGTACCGTGCTTTTCTACAACAAGGATCTCATTCAGACCCCGCCCAAGACCACCGACGAGATGATCGCGCTGGCAAAGCAGCACACGAACAAAGAGACCAAGAGCTACGGCCTCGTTTACGAGTTTGCCAACTTTTACATGCACGCCGCCTGGTTCCATGGATTCGGCGCTCGAGTTTTCGATGACGCCGGCAATGTCACGCTCGACACACCCGAAGCGGCTGCATCGTTCCAGTTCGCCCAGGATTTGCGAAACAAGTACAAGGTTGTGCCCCAGGAATCCACCAGTGTATTGGTGACTTCCCTGTTCAACGAGGGCAAGGCAGCGATGGTGATCAACGGACCGTGGTTCCGGGCCGAACTGAAGCCGGGGCTCAACTATGGCGTCGCGCCACTCCCGATCGTATCGGCGACCCAGCAACCGGCCCGTCCGTTCATGGGGTCTGAGGCGGTTTTGATGAGTGCCCGGTCGAAGCATCAGGAGGAGGCGTTCGAGGTCATGACCTATCTCACCGACGTGGACGCAGCCGTGATCCGCATGAATGTTGGGAAACAGCCGGTGGCCACGGCCGGGGCCTATGAGTCGGTGTCGGATCCGATGATCAAGGTGTTCCGGGCGCAACTGGACAACAGTGTGCCCATGCCGAACACACCCCAGATGCTCCTGGTGTGGAGTCCGGTCACCAATGCGCTCAACGCGGTCGTCACCGGGCGCAGTGCACCGGCGGAGGAGCTTCGAAAGGCTCAGGCCGAAATCGAAAAGAGTATCGCAGCGTCCCGCAGGTAAGGGACGGGGCCGCTTCGGTGCATGCCTGTCACCGCGATCGGTTCGCCTGCTCGCGGCCCACAACGTCGTTCAGGGAGGATCCTCGTCGTGCCCGCCCGTCCAGAGTCGAACAAGGAGACCCCTCCTTCCCGTCCGTCGGCCGTGGGGATTTCCGTGGTGTTGGCCGTGTGCACCGGCCTGCTCCTCGTCCTGCTTGCCGTGCTCTCCGTCACATGGAGCCGGAACGTTGCGGAACTCGATGCCATCATCCGGGCGCGTACCCTCGCAGACCTGGTGGCCCGGATCGACAGCGGCACCGATACCGGCGTGGCCCGCATTCAGGAACTCGTCGACAGGGCCAAGGAGGTCCTGCCCGGGACGCGGGAAATCCTTGTGCTCGAGGGGGTCACCTTCATCGCCCATACCGACCCGACGCTCGCCGGCACGCGGCTCAAGCGGACCGTCGAGCACAAGGTACTCTACGACGACATCGACGAGTTGGCGGACCACCTGGAACGGAACGCCGAGGAACGGAAGAAATATCCGGAACTCGAGGAGAATCCCTATGCGACGGTGGCGATCGAGTCCTCGGCGGACGAGGTCTATGTTGCCGCACCCATCCTCGAGGGGGAGCGAGATGTCCGTGGGATCGTGGCGATCAAGGGCCCCCCGCCACCGCTGGAACAGGGGCGCTTCGTTTTCTGGCTGTCCCTGGGTGCGGCTGCCATCATCGTGCTGACGTGGTTGACGGTACAGTTCGGAGGCTCCTCGGCGAGGGCCGCGTCCGGGGTGTTCTTCCTCCTCGCCACCGGCCTCGTGCTCAAATACCATGTTGATATCACCAATCGTGCAGTTCGGGACACCGTGTCCGGAACCGCCGAACAGTGTCTCGCCCTCTGGCAGGGTACGGTGGCGGCGGAGTCATCGACCTCGGCATTCCGTGCCCCGGCTTCCGGCGACGAGTTCCTTCAGGCCATCGACCTGACGCGGAACGGAGACCCCGCCCGGTGGTTCGAGCCGGCCGGTAAGACGGGAGTGCCCCTGGTTGCCTCCGAAGCAGAACCCCCGGCCGCACAGCAACTTCGACCCGGCGAGGACCTCCGTGTGGATAGCCGTTGGATCTGGCGCGGGTTCGGCGTCATCGCGTTCATGGTGGCCCTCTACATCGTGCTCATGATGACGGGAAAAACCGAACGCGCGGCCGCGGTCTTCCGCGAGCACTGGTATGCCTACGCCTATGTCGCCCCGGCCGTCATCGGGGCGGTCGTACTGGTGTTCGGGCCGTTCCTGTTCGCGATCGGACTGGCTTTCTACACTCGAGTCTACGATACGTACCGATTCGTCGGACTTCAGAATTTCATCGAGATTCTTTCCAACTTCAGGATCACCGAAAGCCGGAATTTCTATCGGACGCTTGGAGTCACGGTCATGTGGACCGTGGTGAACGTGTCCCTCCACGTATCCATCGGCCTCGGGTTGGCCATGCTGCTCAAGGACAAGTCGCTCAAGTTCACCCCGGTTTACCGGACACTCCTCATCATCCCCTGGGCACTCCCGAACTACATCACGGCGCTGATCTGGAAGGGAATGTTCAACAAGGAGTACGGCGCGGTGAATGCTTTGCTGGAGAAATTGCACGTATTCGAGTGGCTTCACATCGAGCCCATAAGCTGGTTTACGACGTTCTGGGGCGCGTTTACAGCCAACCTGGTGACAAACGTATGGCTCGGGTTCCCCTTCATGATGGTGATCAGCCTGGGGGCGTTGCAGTCGATTCCGGCGGACCTGTACGAAGCGGCCGACGTGGACGGTGCAGGGCGGCTGGACAAGTTCTTTCGGATTACCTTGCCCCTGCTGAAGCCGGCCCTGTTTCCTGCAGTGATTCTCGGAGTCATCTGGACGTTCAACAACTTCAACATCATCTACCTGGTGTCGGCCGGCGCTCCGGACAACAAGACCGATATCCTGATAACAGAGGCATATCGTTGGGCGTTCGAGAAGTATCAGTACGGGTATGCCTCGGCATACTCGATGATCATCTTCCTGATCCTGTTCGGATACACCTACGTGACCAACCGGATCACGAAGTCGACCGAGGGGGCGTACGAATGAGGAAAGCCGGGGCTCGAGGAAGCGGGGGGAACCGGCTGCAACCTGGGGACGTGGCGTGATGGACAGAAATGCGACGGTCACGGGCAAACGGTTGGCCAACGCCAGGCTGTTGAGCCATGCGGTGCTGATATTTGTGACGATCTTGACCCTGTATCCGGTGATCTGGGTGCTCAAGATGGCGTTCACCCCGGTGCAAGGGTTCAGCACCTCATTGAACCCGATCCCGTCCAATCCTTCGTTGGAGAATTTCGTCTACCTGTTCAGGGAAACCCAGTTCGTGAAGTGGGGGATCAATTCGCTCATCGTGGCCGCTGCCACCACGTTGGTGGGCATCTTTTTCTCGTGTACCGCCGCTTACGCCTTCAGCCGGTTTCGCTTCCCGGGTCGCAAGGAGATGCTTCTGGGCTTTCTGGTGACCCAGATGTTTCCCGGCGTGATGATGATGATCCCCCTCTACCTCCTCATCTCATGGCTTGGGCTGCTCGATTCCCTGACCGGACTGATCCTGGTCTACTCGACCACTTCGCTCCCCTTTTCCACCTGGATGCTGAAAGGATACTTCGACACGATCCCCAAGGACCTGGAGGAAAGCGCCATCATGGACGGGGCCACTCGAGGCATGATCTTCTGGAAGATCATCATACCCCTGGCCCGACCGGCCATTGCCGTGGTCGCGCTCTTCTCTTTCATGAGTGCATGGAACGAGTTCATCCTGGCCGCGACCTTCATGAATCAGGAGAGCATGTACACCCTTCCGGTGGGCTTGAAGATGATGGTCGGGCAGTACTCGACCGAGTGGGGGCATTTCTCCGCAGCCTCGCTGCTGGTCAGTTTCCCCATTGTGGCCCTCTTCTTCTATCTGCAGCAGCACCTGGTCAGCGGCTTGATGGCTGGCGGTGTCAAGGGGTAGCAAGGATTCTGGAACGTCCGGCTGGAGACATCGACGCCGGCCCGGTCTGATGGCTGACGGTGCGAATTGGCATGTTGGCATGGGATGGGGGCGTCTGATCTCGGGGGCGTCGAGACAGGACAAAAAAACCCGAGCCCACATCGTGGGCCCGGGGTACGCATACGCCCGGCAGGATTTGAACCTGCGGCCTCTGGCTTCGGAGGCCAGCGCTCTATCCACCTGAGCTACGGGCGCTCAGCCACGCGGCACCGGCAATGGTACTCGTGCATACGCCGGGTGTCAAGAGGAATCGTGCAAGGCCGGTCCGGGTGGATGGTTCGGTTGTTCAGGCCCGGGGGATCAACGTGGTTCCGGTTGTCCTGCCGCCTCAGGTCCCACGATAATGGAGAGTGTGGTCGCGAGGACGGTGCGGTTCTTGCCTTCTGATTTGGCGCGATAGAGTGCGCGGTCGGCGCGATTTACGAACTGGTTGGGCGTTTCGCGCGCCTGGTATTCCGCGCATCCGATGCTCACCGTGATACGGAACCGGAGACCTGCTTCCGTGCGGAAGATCTGCGACTCGATGGCGCGTCGAACGCGCTCAGCCACTTCCCGGGCTATCCGCCAGGAAGTTCCCGGCAGGATGACAGCGAACTCTTCGCCGCCGTAGCGGCAGGCGACATCTGTGGCGCGGAGGCCTTGTCGGAGTACGGAGCCGACGGCGGCGAGCACGTGGTCGCCTTGAGGGTGACCATAGTGGTCGTTGAGTTGTTTGAAGTCGTCGATATCGAGCATGAGGAGTGAGAGTGGTCTTTCCGGGGGATTGGCGCGTTCCACCTCCTCGGCGAGGCACTGGAGGAAGCGGCGTTTGTTGAAGAGGCGGGTAAGTGCGTCGGTGTGGGCCATGGCGCGATAGGCGAGCGCGTTTCGGTGGAGTGTTTCCCGTTCGCGGTAGAGTGCGTGGATCCAGTCGGCGAGTCCCCAGGAGAGCACGAGGACTTCGACGAGGGAGGAGCCCTGGAAGCTGTGGATGGTCCAGCTTTTGAAAGGAATGAAGCCTGCAAAGACGAAGAGGTAGAGGAGCATGCCGGAGGAGAAGACGGACCAGGCGACGAGGAAGAAACGAGCGGGTCGAGATCCTTGCCGTGCGATGGCGATTCCCGGGAGTGCGAGGAGGATGGCGTATGGCACGCCGAGGACCTGGTATCCGCGGCTGGCCAGTGCTGGGGGGACGAGTGGGGTGGCTGCGAGGATGGAGAGGCCGGCGCCGACGAGTCCGAGCAGGAGGCGGTCGAGGGTTGGGGTTCTGCACGCGGTGGCGAGGTAGGAGCGGACGAAGAGGATGAGGGCGACCATGGAGACGCCCAGAGCGGAGAGTGTGAATCGGACGGCGGCGTCGGAGCAACCCGGGAAGAAGAACTGGGTGACCGTTCCGTTGATTCCGGCGAAGTAGAGCACGAGTGCTGTCACGTGGACGAAGTTGAAAAGGAACCTGCGGTCTCGCACGACCAGACCGACGCACAGGCTGGTGAGGGCGAGCATGAGCATGGTGCCATAGTAGGCACCGAAGAGGAGCGTGCGTGCAGTGAGGCGTTCGTGGACCGCGGCGGTGGTTCCAATGGAAGCGGCCACGAAGACGGTCCAGGGACTCTGGATTCGGAGGTAGCAGGTGATGATGCCGTGGGCACTGGGGGGAAGAGGGAAGAGCAGCGGCTTGCGCGCGATGTCGTCCCCCTGTCCGGGGGGGATGTCTCCGGCGATTACGGCAGAGTGAGGGGAGAAGGAGCCTCGAGGCCTGGGCGGGGTGGTGAAGAACTGGACGGACCCGTGGTTGGGCCAGTCCAGGAGCAGGAGGAGGGGTTCGCGCTCCGCGTGCGTGGCCCAGGTGGAGGCATCGACGCGGATCCGCAACCAGACAGCGTCTCCGGGGGTGCTGTCCCGTATGAACCCCCCGACAACGGGTCGGAAGCGGCCTTGCCGATCTGCCGCCATCGCATCCTCGACGGAAAGGCGGCTGTCGCGGTCGAGCAGGAAGGCCATTCGGTCGCCCACCTGCTGGTATGGCTCGCGTGGAGCGAGCCTCACCACCGGGACTTCGGGGGGGTGGGATGAATCACGGGAAGCGGCCGGGGAAGGATGGTCCGGGACGAGCAACAGGACGGCCAGCCCCGCGAGGATGAGGCGGCCGCTGTTGGCGCGTTGCGTTCGATCTGTCGTGTTCGTGGCTGTCACCGAAACCCCAGGCATCGACCCCGCGCCTTTCCTTGGATATTGGTCACGGGACATCGTGCCTGACCTTTCCAACCGTGGCCCGTGTCCGGAGGAAGCCCGCACCGATCCAGGTGTTGCGAGTCTTGCCCTCGAGCCTCGCCGGCGGGTCTCCGGAGAGCCATCCAGGAGCCGGGCTGGAGTTACGGCGGTCCCATTGGCGATCCAGGTAAAGCTTCATCCTTGAGCAAAAAGAGGTCCTACCTTTCTTGACGGTCGGTTCTGAGACGGACTTGAGGAGTGACGCGGCAGATGGCGCGGCCGACCAGGACGGAGCAGGCGCATCCGGGGAAGCCGGTGTCTCCGCCTTGACCAGGCCCGGTTGGGTTGAGGGTGCACGCCCGCGATTGCTTGAAACGCACTTGATCTCGGAGAGGATTCGATGTGCAATAGGCAGGATGGCAGTCGGCGGTCCGGGCAAGGGCGGGGAGCCTGCCGTTCGCGGTCCGTGGCGGCGCTGCACGGCATTCGGAGGAGACAATCCAAGGAGGTCCTATGAACTGCCCCAAGTGTCAGGAGGACTCGTTGCACGGGTTCGGGCAGGTGGAAGGTGTGGAGATCGATTTTTGCTCTCGGTGCAAGGGGATCTGGTTCGACGCAGGCGAACTGGCCTTTTACGTGGAAACCGAGCAGGATGTGCCCGACATGGACGCAGCACTGGCCGCGGGCCGCAAGACCACCTTGCCCTGTCCCCGGTGCGACCAGCACCTCGTGGAAACCCACTATGTGCCTGGAGAGCCGCTGCTCGTGGACATCTGTCCCGGGTGTCACGGCGTCTTCCTCGACAAGGGCGAGGTGCCTCGAGTGGAGAAGCTGGCGGTACGATTCGGGGGGCTGGAACGGGTGGCTCGCACCGTAAAGGCGCTCGAAGCACGCGGCTACACGCTGCTCGGTGGTGGCATATCCCGTTGACCGGACTGACTTCTGTTTCGACCTGGAGGTGACATGGCGCGGTGGAGAATGGTGACGAAAGATGGCGAGCAGAGTTTCGAAACGGAAGATGCCGTGCTCGCCCACATCAAGAAAGAATTGATGGAAGCGATCGAGCGCACGTCGCTGCGGGACGTGGTGGTCATTGATCCCGAGGGGGTGCGGTGCGACGTGCATGTCAACATCCGTCTCGAGGAACAGTTGTACGGTCGTTGACCGGGTGCCGAGGTTGTGCCTCTTGGCCGTCCCCCCATCGTTGTCTCCTGTCCCTGGATGTTCCCACCCCACCACGGCTGCGAAAGCTAAGCCACTTCGTCCCGCTTCCCGTACTAGAGAACACGGGGAATTCTCCACGAGCTGGCTTCCCTGGACATTCTCGGTCGAATGGCGGACCGGTTTCCATAGTGTGCAGCAGTTCAACCGAAGCTGGTATCCGAGGTGGTTCATGGACAACTCGTTTGTGAGGATTTCTCGACAGCTTGCCATCCTGGGCGTCATGGCCATCGCAATGAGTCTGGGCACGCTCTTCACCCTGTCACTCGGCGGTGGGGTCAGCTACATGTCGTCGACAGAACATGTGCGGCAGGCACTGGTGACCGCAGCGTCGGTGGCCCAGCCGAGCGCGGCCGAGGAAGCCTGGAGCCGGGATATCCGCTCACCTGGTGCGAGGACCCGATAGTCCAGGAAGAGACCTGGACGCGCTTTCGGGGCGGGTGAAACACTTTACGTGGGTCGAGAGACTGTGTACATATCGCATGCGGCCGTTCCGGCGCGTGAGCCACGGTTCACTCGATCTGTGAGGTGTCCTCGCCATGAAACGCTCTTTCCTCCGTGTCGCCCGTTGGTCTCTGCTCGGGCTGGCGGTAGCCATTGCTTTCAGTGTCTCGGCCCAACCCAAGAAGGTGGCCCTCACCATACGCCCGTTCGTGGATCGGGATCCGGTTTCGGCCGGGACCACCGCCTACGCCGCGCTCGAGGTCACAGTCCCGAAAAAGTTCCATGTGAATGCCCATGAACCGCTCGAATCGCACCTCATCCCCACCACGTTGACCGTGGAGGCTCCTGCAGGTGTCTCGGTGCGGGAAATCGTCTATCCCGAGCCCGAGATGGTGAAGACTGGTGGCTCTCCCACGCCGATCGCGGTTTATGGCGGGCGTTTCCTGGTGGGTGTCGCACTGGATGTGGCTCCAGACGCTGAACCAGGGCAACGGACCATGCCCGCCCGTCTCAGATACCAGGCCTGCGATGACCATGTTTGTTTTTTTCCTGCGACCCAGGAGGTGACCATCTCGTTCCGGGTGGACGCCCCCGGGGGCGCGCCGGTTTTTCAGCACGCGGATCTGTTTCAGCGTATTTCGTTCTCGGACCGTCCGGCAGCCGGAGGGGGTGAGGAAGGCCCGGGGGCCGGGGCGGGGGCGGGCTCGACCCGTGGGGATCAGTCGAGCAATGTGCTCGAGCTGCTGGAACAATTCGACGTGCTGGCGACCGCAGGGGGGAATCTGGATTCCGAGCAGTTCCTCGAGTTCATCGCGTCGGCCGAACAGGGCGGGGCATCGGGCGGAGCGGGGTCGGGGTTGGCGGACAAAGGGCCCATCGCCCTCCTCGTGTTGATTCTGATTGGGGGGCTCGCGTTGAATCTGACGCCGTGTGTATTGCCTCTGGTCCCGATCAATCTCGCCATCATCGGGGCCGGGACCGAGGCGAACAATCGAGCCCAGGGGTTTGCTCTCGGCGGCACCTATGGGCTGGGCATGGCTCTGGCCTACGGGCTGCTCGGACTGGTCGTGATCCTGACCTCGAGCACTTTTGGCGCGCTGAACGCCTCCCCCTGGTTCAATGCCGCGATTGCGGTCCTGTTCGTGGTCCTCGCCCTGGCGATGTTCGATGTGATCACGATCGACTTTTCCCGGTTTCAATCCAAGGTGGATCTGGGCGGCAAGGCCAAGGGGAGCTATCTGCTCGCCTTCGTGATGGGGGCGGTGGCCGCGTTGCTGGCCGGTGCCTGCGTGGCTCCGGTGGTGATCCAGGTCATCGTGCTTTCGAGTGACCTGTATGCTCGAGGCCACAGTCTGGCCTTGGGGCTTCCGTTTGTCCTGGGGATTGGGATGGCGTTGCCGTGGCCGTTTGCCGGTGCAGGTCTTTCGGCGCTTCCGAGACCTGGGATGTGGATGAACCGGGTGAAGCAGGTGTTTGGTATTCTGATCTTGGGGTTCTCGGCCTACTACGGCTACCTGGCCTACGAGACCTGGACGCAGGAAGATGGCGATTCCGTAGAGGTGGCTCAAGAAGCGGTGAAGGAGGGGGGATGGTACACGTCGTTGGAGCAAGGTCTGCGTGAGGCCAAGGCCGGGAACCGGAAGGTTCTGGTGGACGTGTGGGCGACCTGGTGCAAGAACTGCTACACCATGGACAAGACCACGCTGCGGGACCCGAAAGTGCTCGAAGCACTCAAGGACCATGTGAAGGTCAAGTATCAGGCCGAGGACATCAACGCGTCGCCGGCCCAGGACGTGGTGGCTCGCTTCAAAGGGGTGGGACTTCCTCTCTATGCGATCCTGGCGCCCAGGTCCGGGGGGGACGGGCAAGCAGCGCCCGGCAGGCATTGAGGGCGGACAGGTGGCCGCGTGGGGAACCCGACCTCGAGGCCACTTCAGTCCGCCTGCTCCTCCTCTCCCTCATCAATGATGATGACGCGCCCCCGGGGCGTGGAATCCCCGCGTTCTCGAGACCCATTGGACTCGCGCCTGGGACGGCCCGTGTCAGGTGCATCAATGTATAGTGGCTCCGGGCGCCACTCGGAGCGCCTTCGTTCCCGCTCCCGCCGTGACGTCCGTTCCTGATCACGTGGAATCACCATGGAACAGACCTCCACGCTTCAACATAGCCGAAAAGAATCTTATCTGTATTCTTCCTGACACCCAGGCCGGCGTCCTCTTCCTTAGAATGACCCAATGCCCGGATGGACCCGCTCCCTGTCCGCGGCTGGAGCGAGCGAGCATCCCGGTTTGGCACCAGGCCGGGGAAAGGGGATAGCAGGCGTATACAAATCAGGTTAGAATACCATCCGTCAAGCGTTTTGTACACCGGTGCTCGAGAACGTTCCCATGTCGACGCGAACAGCCATATCGACCACTGCCGCGCAACGGTTGGCCGCCTTGGGGCGCGAGTTCGAGAGCCTGGGTCATTTCCTGTGGGCGGAATGGGTATTCAAGCAGGTGGCCCGCCGGGGACCTCCCTCGAGCACTGCCTACTACATCTTGGGGCGAATTCAGGCCAAGCGGGGCAAGTTGGAAGAAGGGAAGGCGAACTTTGCCCGGTGCCTGGCGATGAAGCCGGACTTCTATCAGTGCCGGGTGAGCTTTTTCCAGATCTGTCGGGAGGAGCATTGGCAACCTGCGTCGCCTCGTTGGGCTCTGTTCGCTGCGCGACCGGCCGTGCCCGAGGAGCCCGAGGCGTGGAGCCTCACCGACCTTCACCAGGCGGTTGGAGCGGCGCTTTCGTCGCAAATGTGGTATGAAGTCGGCAGGTTCGATACCGACGACCCGGATGCCTGCGTTCTGGACAGTCTCGAGACCATGCAGCGCAGGATGAAGGGACGCGCGGCTCGTGTGTTCGCCCGGCGACTGGCCGAGGCTCGAGGGGTCCTGGACAGGGCCTGTGTTTTCCTGGAACACCAGGCCGCCGCAGAAAGGACGTGGAAGAAACGTCGGGTCCGCGTGACCAGGCGTGACGGGTCGAGCGTGGACCTCCTGGGCTTGCGGGACAGCGACGACCTTACCGGTTGCCACCTGGAAACCATCGAGGATGGGCGCACCCGCTTCCTTCCCCTTGTCGACGTGGCCCGTGTCCGGTTCGGAAGGTTCGGCGAGTTCACCGAAGCCCGGGTGGATGTGGCTGGCGGGGCGTCTCGAGCAGTGGTGGTACCGGCTCTCTACTACGGCTCCCGGTACAGCACCATGGCTGAGTTGTCGCACGGCGAGATCTCCATGTTCAAGGAGCTGTACAAGGGTATCCAGATTGGCGTCGGCCGTCGCGTGTTTCGCGGGACCCGACCGGACGATGGCAGCGATGTCGCGTTGGGGATTCACGAGATCGAAGTCATCGAGTTCATGTCGTGACCTGCCCTGTGTCGGCAGATGGGGAGACACAATGGATCCGGAAATCACGGAATTGATGGACCGTTCGAGCCTGGTGGAACTCAAGGTCGCACGCGTGTACGATGCGCTGGCAAGGGTCTTCGACGATGAACCCGCCCTTTCCCGGTTCTGGGCCCTCTTTGCCGAGGCAGAGCGATACCATTCGTTGATCATTCAAATGCAGAAGCACTTGATCGACCCGGGCGCGGCGACCCGGGAGCGTATCGACGCCTGGAAGGCCGACGTGGAACAGATGCTTTCCTACCTGGACGAACAGATTGCCAGGCTCGAGGATGATGAGTGGGAGCCTTCGGTGTCGGAAGCGTTTGCCCTCGCCGATCATATCGAGAATCAGGTCGCCGAGGCTCAGACCCACAGCTTTCGCATGGTGGACCGCAGCGACATCGGAGACCTGGTTTCCAGGTTGCACGAGGAAGACCTGCGTCACCGGGACAAGCTCCTTCAGGCCCGACGGAGGTTTGACAGTTCGTTCACTGACGATGGAAGCGGGCTGTCTGCGCGGTCGTGAAACCGAGCCGGCAACCGGGGGGCGGGGATGAACCAGGTGGTCTTGCTTCCGGACGCTTGAAATCAGGTTCGGGGGCGGGTCTGAGATCGGAGGAAACTCACGATGTCGGCGGTGTCCGTGCCCGGACCGAACACGGCAGCCACCCCGGCCTCCTTGAGGGCGGGAACATCGTCGTCAGGGATTACGCCGCCTCCAAACACCAGGATGTCACCGGCACCTTTTTCCCGGAGCAAGCGCACGACTTCCGGGAACAGCCGCAGGTGTGCACCTGACAGGCTCGAGAGGCCCACAGCATCCACGTCCTCCTGAATCGCCGTGTTGGCGATCATCTCCGGCGTCTGGTGAAGCCCGGTGTAAATGACCTCGAACCCTGCGTCCATCAGGGCTCGAGCCACCACCTTGGCACCACGATCGTGCCCGTCCAGTCCGGGCTTGGCGATGAGCACGCGCCACATCCGTTCTGCCATGGTCCGTTCCTCATCGGCCCTGGAACTTGGGCGCCCGCTTCTCCAGGAACGCAGTCATGCCTTCCTTGCGGTCCTCGGTCCCAAATCCCTCGACGAACTTGTCGACCTCGATCTCCAGGCCCTGGGCCAGGGGCACGTCAAGGCCCTCGTTCACCGCTTGCTTGACCAGGCCCACTGCGATGAGACCCTTCCCGGCAATGGTCGACGCCAGCTTCTTCGCCGCTTCCATCAGTTCGTCCGGGGGATAGATTCGGGCCACCAACCCGATACGCAGCGCTTCCTCAGCACCAATCATCTCGCCGCTCATGCACAGATACTTGGCCCATTGCGGCCCAATCAGGCGGGCCATCCGCTGCGTTCCTCCGAACCCGGGAATGATCCCAAGGTTGACCTCCGGTTGTCCGAAACGGGCCTTCTCGGACGCCAGAATCACGTCACATGCCATGGCCAGCTCGCACCCACCTCCCAACGCGAATCCGTTCACCGCGGCAATCACCGGCATGGACGTGGACTGAAGGCGCTTGAACAGGTTCTGACCAGCCCAGGCAAACGCTCGAGCTTGCTCCTGATCCATGTCCTTCATCTCGGCGATGTCTGCGCCAGCCACAAAGCTCTTCGGCCCCGCCCCGGTGATGATCAGGACATCCGCCGCCTTTTCCGACTCGATGTGATCCAGTGCCGCACCAATGTCCTTGAGCGTGGCACGATTGAGTGCGTTCAGCGCCTTGGGACGGTTGATGGTCAGGATGCCGATACGACCCTCGAACTCGAGAAGCACATTGTCGAACATTTCGATACTCCTTTGCTACGAATCCACCCATGGCACGACAGGCAGCCTCAGACATACGCGATCCCTGTAAGGCGGTCAAGTCCTGTTCGCCTGGGGCCAGATTCTATTCATCTTCGAGCAGGAAGGGGGCGCCCAGGCGCACAGTGCGCCCGCATGCAACACGCATGCCAGGGGGTGAACCGGTCGCTGCAACTGCTTCTCAAGTTCGAAACGGTGCGTGGTGGCCTCGTGGTCCCCCGGGAAACGCATCGGTTCATGGCAGAGGGTGAGGCGACGGCCTTTCCACCCTCGGTTGAACGTTTCCATTCTTGTCCCGGGATTCCTGAATCACGACCCAGATCTGCCGCAGATTGAGTCCATCCGAGGAAGCCAGTCATTTCCCGGGTGCGACGGAGTCGTGGCCGGACTTGTCTGTTCCCGGATTACTCCCACTCCGTGACGGCGTCCGGGTTCTGGTGGGTCAGGGGGGGCAGGACCCGCCTGGCCTCGGCCAGGAGGTCAGGCTGATTGTTCCTGAGGGCGATGACATGGCCCCGGTTCGCCTGGAGAATCAGGGTTGCGATTGCCAGGGAGCAGAAGCCGGCGTCCAAAGTGACGATCTCGAACAGGTCGAGGGAACCGTGGCGATTGAGCCGTGCATTGAAGGAGGCGGGGAATGCGCCCATTTCCTTGGTGGCGTTGGATTTGTGTTTTCACTTCAGAGAGATTGGAAGCTTCTGGAGCCATTGAACCGCGTGTGAAGCCCCTCTTCGAGAGGCGTGTGGGACCCCCACCCGGTGGGGGCTCGGATTGAGCGGGCTGCGGAGGGGGCGAGGGCTCCGATGGTTCCCTACGGGAGGGAGTGGCGCTGTCGTTTGGAGCCGGAGGAGACCCGGTTGGCGCCTTCAGCGATGAGGATGACCGTGGCGCCAGCGGCCCTGAGGAGTTGGTCAGCAAACGAGCGGTATCCGCGGGCAACGTTTTGCAGTGCGCGTGTTGCACGCCTGCACGTCATCCCTCAGGCTCGAGAATGAACTGGGTCTGGGTATCAGTTGTCGATTTCAGGACGAACGATCGGATTTCGAGCCGCGAAGCTTGAAAGCAGCCATTGCCATGGCGATTCGGGCGAGGAGACCGGGGGAGAAGTGCTCCCACACGATACCGCGGAACGATTTCAGGCCTGACACAGAGTAGAAAAGGGCTTCCCGCAGTCCTTTTTCCGCGTTGGCCAGGGAGAGAAGTGGGTCGAGGAGGCCGAGCCGGGCGGTGGCGAGGGCGGCGAGGCGAACCACCTTGCCATAGGTGAGGTCTCGAGTCACATCTTGCATCCGGAGCACGAATTCGGCGAGCGCGTGGCGCGAAATTCCCCGATGCATGATCGTCTCTGCCGCCACGATCCCGTTCTGGCAGGCCGCCGTGACCCCCTTGCCCTTGAAAGGGCGAAGCAGACCGGCGGCGTCCCCGATCACGATGTAACGATTGCCATACAGGTTCCGCGCCGGCCCGTTCGGAAACTTGCCCTTGAAATAGTGAAGTCCTCGAGGCGGCTGACCACCCGGGAACAATACCCGCACTTCGGGGAGCGCCAGGAAACGATCCATGTCGTGGGCGTTCACCGTCTTCCCCGCAATGTTGATCGTCAGGTGGTTGCCCTTGGGCGTGACCGCACCGAAATCCACCCCCTCCAGGGCAGGCAAGAAAGCGTGGATCCAGCGTCCGAACGCTTCCATGAACGCCTCTCCCGGGTGCAGCTTGGTCACGATACTCTCGAGACAGGGAGGATGGCGGTAGGGTGTGGCACGCTCGAACACGCGGCACATCCCCTCGTCCAGGCCGAACGCCCCTACCACCACATCGGCTGACCGGTTGTCCGAATCGCTGTAAACCAGCACCCGGTCCGGGTAGAGTTCCACCCCTGTAACACGACTCTTCACGACCTGCACGCCTCGAGCCACGGCTTGCAGGTACAAGTAGCGATCGAAACTGATGCGTCGCAAGGCCACCGTGTCATCACCCTCGCCTTCCAGCTCAATGGACTCCGACCGCCCGTGAAGGATGTACCCCGCAATCTGCTTCTGCACCAGGTGGCGGGGAAACGGCACCTCGAGTTCCTCTTCCAGCAAAGATTGGATCGGAGGTGACAACACGCCCGCACACTGGTTGTAGTGCGTTTGTGATTCAAAATCCTTGGGTTCATACATCACCACTTCGATGTCGCGACCCAGGGACGCTGCCTGTTTCTTGAGGGCGATGGCACAGCTCGCCCCGGCCGGCCCTCCTCCCAGAATGATGACTCGCTGACCGCTCTGAAGCGGGCCGTAGGCTCCGGAAATGCTCCGTCGGCGTTGGCGGGAGCTTCGCGTTCGAAATCGGTAGGCGGCCCGCTCCGCGAGGACGCCCTGGGTCGTGAGGAAAAGGCGCCATTGGAGCGCGGGCGTGACCAGGCGGCGCAGGGTGTGGGTGTAGGGTTCGTTTCCGGTGAACAGGCTCCAGAGGACCCGGTGCATGCGGATACGCACCCTTCGGTCAGGGTGCTCGAGTACGACCCGAAGTTGAGTTTCCGCCATGATCGGTGTGTCGATGATACGGTCGTTGAGCCAGTAAAAAAAGCGGCCCGCCAGGTTGTCGCGGCTCACAGTTCGCACGAACGCGCCGTAGTGTCGGCGCAACATGCGGCGAGAGTACCCGTGCTCCAGGATGGTCTCGGCCGCGGTTCGTGCGGTCATGAAGGCGGACGCGATGCCGTTCTTGTAATGGCGGGAAACGGCGGCGTCGCCGATGACGACCAGTCGGTCGGTATAAGGGCGCCTGGAAGCCGTGTGGGGAAGCCGGGGGAAACAGGTGCAGATTCCGTCTGTGTCGACGTGGCGGCCGAGCACGTCCTGCACCCGGGGATGGTCGAGGAATTGGGTGAGGTCGTCGCGGTCCAGGTCCCGGTCGCCGACCAGGGTAAGGGTGACGAATTCGCCCTTGGGGGTCAATGCTCCGAAACGAACGCCTGGAATACCCAGGAACAGGATGACGATGTTGCCTCCCAGACGACGTTGAACCTCGTCGCGTCCCAGTGGGATTTCCGCCTGGCAAGTGCGCACCGTGCGCGGAGCCCGGTATCCAAACCCGGCCTGCTCCAGCGCACTCACCAGCCGGGTGTTCACGCCCACCGCGACCACCACCACGTCCGCCTCGTCTCGGTGTTCCTCCCCCTTGGAGCCGTGGTGCACCACCAGCGGCTGTTCCGGTGTGGCCCCCAATTCGATATCCGTCACCTTGTTCGGAACAAACCGGGCCCCCGCCGCAATGGCATGCTCCAGAATGACCTCGTCGAAACTCACATTTTCGGTATGGTTGGAAAACTTCGGACCGTTACCTCGAAATACGGCCAGTATCCGGCGCCGGGCGTCAGGGGGACCCAGGGTGTACTCCCGATCCTGCAAAATACACCGGTATCCCCCCACCTCAGCTTGAACCCGGGCGTGCGGAATCTCAATCCCTGCCGAACCAAGCGACTCGAGCAGACTGCTCGAGATGACCCCGGCGCACATGTTGCACCCTCGAGGCCCCTTTACCTCGAAATCCTTCCCGTCGTAGACCGTGACCTCGAGGTGGAGACCCCGGCGGGCCGCTCCGTGAAGCAGGAACCCCGCAAAAAAGCTCCCTGCAGGGCCTGCCCCGACCACCGCCACCCGGTCCCCGTCCTCCAGACGATACTTGCGCGATCGTGTGCTCATTCGGCCCCCCGTTTCCCCGGGTGGGGAGGAGAAGGATACTCGCACGGCCTCCTGCCAACCGTACACATATGTAAGCCGAGACACCGGGAATGTTCAGCGCCGGCAGCCTCGGCTCCCTTCCCGCCCCTCCCACTCACACCCCCGCCCCTCCCGCCCTCCAACGGAACGTGGGTTCACGACCGGTTGACCGCCCTGGCGCGACGTTGGATTATGGATTGACACACCCACTCGAGGAACGCCATATTGATTATTCAGAAGTTGATTTCAGACCAACGCGAGCGGTTGCTGGTCGCGACGGCAGGGTGGACTCGGAAATGGTGCGAGGTGCTCGACCGGGGAGCCTCGCCCATGCAGGCGAGGAGCGGATCATGCGTGAACCCGGGAAGGGCATCGGAGTATTCAGAACGAACACAAAACATTTTGTTGCTATTCGCCTCTTGTTCCTCCTATCATTCCCTCTCCTGTTCGCTCCTTTCCCGGATTTGCACGCAGACACCTCGGCCGGGTTGGACTATCTCGCAGCAAGCGGCAACCCTGGGGGGGGCTATGGACAAGTGGCCTGGCGTGACACCGGCCGCGTGCTGGCCACGATGTCGGCCTACGGACTGGAGACTGATCCGGTCGGTCTTCAATCTGCATACCTTTCCCTCGAGGAGCACGAAGAACTGGACCCGATGGCTCGAGTGCTGAAGGCTCGAGCAATACTGGGGGATCTGGTCTCCACGGAAGCCTACGACCTGGCGGCGCTCCAGGGTGATGACGGCGGGTTTGGTTTTGCCGCCGGGTATCCCAGCAGTGTGCTGGAGACCGCACTGGTGGTTCAGGCGCTGGAAGCGAGCCGGTATCCCGACCTTCAGCTCGTTTCGGATGCCCTCGGATTTCTGATGGCGCACGTGGATACCGATGGTGGATACGGGGTCGGGGACGACGTGTCGCTCGTGGGTGTGACGGTGGAGGTGGTGGCAGCCTACCAGGCGTATGCCGGGGTGTTCGATCTGTCCGACCCAATCTCAGAAGCGCTTGAATTCCTGTTCAGCACACAGCAGGAGGACGGCGGGATCGGAACATCCTCCCACCGACTGCTCGACACGGCCATGGTTCTGGCTGTAAGTGCCGGCGAGGACGTGGACGAGGATGCGTGGGCTCGAGGGCTCGATTTCCTTCAGGCGGCCCAGGATCTCGAGGATGGCTCCAGTTGTTTCGGCGCCTGGATGTGTGATCCCTACACCACAGCCTGGGCACTGGACGCGCTTCGCTTTGTGCGACCCGACCTGACGGTAACCGGCATCGAGGTCGCCGGGGGTGGAGACGTGCTCGAGGGAGACACTGTTCAGGTCGAGGTCTCGGTGGGGAACGTGGGCGTGGCGTCACTGGCCGCCGGTGTCGGCATCTCGGTGACCCTGCTCGATCCGACGGACGGAAGCACGGTGTCGTTGTTTCAAGGAACACTCCCCGCGCTTGGTGTCCAGGAAACCACCACCGTCTCATTCGAGTGGGACACCACCAATGTGATGGGTGCCCGGTACCTGACCGCCGTCGTGGACCCGGACGACCAGGTGGCGGAACGCAACGAGACCAACAATGACGCCACCGTGGGCGTGACGGTGACGCCCAAGGTGAACCTTGCTGTGGCCGATTCGGACCTGTCCTATCGGCCCGAAAACCCGGGAACAGAAGAGACGGTCACGTTGGCGGCGGTCGTTCACAACAATGGGGGAACCGATGCCGTGGGCGCGCAGGTCGACTTCTACCGGGACCCGGCGGGGGATGATGAGTTGCTGGGGTCGGTCACCGTGGACGTTCCCGCCGGGGAGCAGGCGGAGGTGACGGTCGAGACGACACTCACCCTTGGAGAACATGAAATACTGGTGGTCGTGGACCCGGAAAACACGCTCGAGGAAGGGATCGAATCGGACAACAGTGCATCGATGCGCATCGAAATGGTGCCGCGGGTGGATTTGCTCGTGTCTCCGGAGCAACTTTCGGTCTATCCCACAGAGATACTGGAACCCGGGACCGTGACCGTTTCTGCCACCGTGTTCAACGCACGGGAGGACGACGCGGAAAATGTTCGCGTGCGGCTTTCCATGTACGACGCAGACACCATGGACACGTTGGACGAGATCGTGGTGGTGGCGTCGGACCAGGTGATTCCGGTGCTTCCTGGCAATGGGTCGGCCACGGTGGTGTTCACGGCGAGCACGGCCGGGTTCCCCGGGTCGAACTACCTCATCGTGGAGGCGGATCCGGACGAGGAGATTCGGGAGACGAGAGAGGACAACAACCGTGGTGACATACCCATCTCCATCATTGCACAGGGCAACCTGAACGTGACGGACGGCGACGTGTCGGTGACCTCGTCGACCACCGAGGGGGATGGAATCCCGGTCAAGACCAAGCTCCGGAACACCGGTGGCGGGACGTTGAGGGACTTCGTGATCCTGGTGACCGCCACGGGGCCGGGAGGAGAGACGGTTGAGATCGGCACCTACCAGGTCGCCGAGTTGCCCGGGGAGACCACGGCCACCACGCCCAACCTGGTGTGGGACACCACCGGGCTCGAGGCCGGGACCTGGACGGTTCAGGTGGTTCTTGATCCGGACGACACGGTCGAGGAGTCGGACGAGACCGACAACAGCGCCTCCAAGACCATGACGATCGTTCCGCGGGCCGACCTCGCCGTGCTTCAGGCGGACCTCACCTTCGACCCTGAAAACCCGGAGGAGGGGGACGAGGTCACGATCAGCGCGGTGGTACGCAACCTGACGTCCACCCGGGCCAACGGCCCGTTCTTGGTTCAATTCTTTGAGGGAGATCCCGAGGGGGGGGGCGTTCAAATCGGAGAGGATCAGTCCATTGACCGGCTCTACGGTGACAGTTCCACCACGCTGACCGTGAATTTTGATACGCTTGACCGCCCCGGCGATCGACCGATCTACGTCCGGGTCGACCCCGAGGACGTGGTGTCTGAGCTTCAGGAAAGCAACAACGAAGCGGTCAAGGTTCTTCAGGTCACAGAGGCTTACCGGCCGGACCTGTTCGTCGCGACCGGGGATCTCTCCATGACTCCGGAAAACGGCGTCTCCCCCGGAGAGTCGGTCTTGATTCAGGCTCGAGTCCACAACCTGCGGGACTATCCTGCCGAGAACATCACCGTGCGGCTTTTCCAGGGAGACCCATCCGCCGGAGGCACGGTCATCGCATCCGACGCCGTCGTGGACGTGGCTGCTCTGGGTGAGACCACGGTTTCATTTTCCTGGACCACCCCTACCACCCGGATCACCAGCACCGAACTCTTCGTGTTCGCCGACGCCGAGGAGGTCTACCTGGAGCCGAACGAGGACAACAATCTGGCTTCGATCACCTATCGCGGCCGTGCCGGGGACGAGTTTACCCCGCGCAACTTGACCGCTTCGGTGGACTATCACGATGTCACACTCGCCTGGTCTCCGCCGGTGGATACTTCCGGGGTCGAGGCATACCGGCTCTACCGTGACGGCACCTTGCTCAACGCAGACGAGGAAGTTACAGATTCAGCCACCGCAACCGCCGACTCCACCTACAGTTCCTACACCCCGGAACGTGCCATCGACAACAGTACCAGTACGTACTGGCGCTCCAGCGGCCACGCTCCTCCCTGGACGTTCGAACTCGAGCTTCCTGAACCTCTCCTGGTGACCCGCATGGACATCGCCTGGTATTCCAGCTATCGCGGTCGCGACTACGAGATTCAGGGATGGGACGGGAGCGACTGGCAAACGCTCTACGCTCAGCAGGACAACACGAGCAATACGGTCACCCATCGCCTGACCCGGCGGATGACCACGGACCGGGTGCGGATCCACGTTACCGAGGGCAACAATTCTTCCTACCTGGCCATCTACGAGATCGACCTGTACGGTGCCGATCCGCTGACCGATCGGACCTACAGCGACGTGGGCCTGTTGTCCGGAACCTATTCCTACGTGGTCACCTCCGCGCTCGAGGATGGATTCGAGAGCCCGGACTCGGACCCGGCCATGGCCCAGGTAGACGCCCCCGTCGGTGTGGCGAACCTCCAGGCGGTTCCGGACTACACCCAGGTTGCCTTGACCTGGAGTCCGACCTCGGAGCAGGAGTTCCGTTCCTATCTGGTCTATCGCGACGGTGTCCTGTTGACCACCGACTCCGACGTTCAGGGAGGGACCGCGTCGGCCAGCAGTGAATACAATTCAAATTATGACGCCTCCAAGGCTCTGGATGGCGATTCGTCCACTTCGTGGAGCAGTTCGTCCAGCCCGGGACCCTGGTGGTGGCAGGTTTCCTACGACTCCATGCGGGTTGTCACGCAGGTGGACATCGCCTGGCACCCCTCCTATCATGGTATCGACTACGAGATTCAGGGGTGGGACGGGAACCGGTGGGTTACCATCGTCTCCGTGTCGGGCAACGAGGAATACAACATCACCCATCGGTTTGACAGCCCGTATCCAACGGACGCCATCCGGATCTACGTCACCGATTCCTCCCATTCGAGCTACACGGAAATCTACGAGGTTTCGGTGTCTGAAATGGCACCCCTGACCGATCCAGGTTTTCTCGACGACCACATGCGCTCCGGAGCCTACACCTATGGCGTGGGCGTTCTGAACTATCTGGGTGAGGTGGGCGCCATTGCCACCGTGAATCCGGTCATCCCATCCCCAGCCCCCCCCGAAACCCTCGACCTGGTCCTGGGCGAGAATGTGGCCGACCTCGATTGGCCCGAGGTCGACAACCAGGCGCTGGCTTCGTATCTGGTCTATCGCGATGGTGATCTGCTGTTCTCCAGCAGCGAGATACGCTCCGACGCCACGGTGTCTGCCGTGTCCGAGGCGTCCTCGTCGTATGATGCGGAAAATGCCGTGGACGATTCCACATCCTCTTATTGGCTCAGCGCCAGTTCGTCCCCACCGTGGTGGTGGGAAGCCACGTTCGATTCGACCCAGGTTTTCACTGGAATGACCTTGACGTGGCACGGTTCGTATCGAGCTGTGAACTACGAGATCCAGGCATTTGACGGGAAATACTGGCGCACCCTCGCCACGGTGAATGACAATTTGACCAGCACGCTGACCCACACCTTCGACACACCGTTCGCCGGGAAGCGGATTCGGGTCTACGTGACCGAGTCGGCCAACTCCTCCTACGTGGGACTTTACGATGTCCAGATCCAGGGTTTCGCACCCTTCAGTGCCAACAGTTTTCACGACGAACCGGTACCTGGCGGAAGCCACGACTACGCGGTGACCGTGCTGGACCTCGTGGGTGAGGAGAGTGTGCCCCGCATGAGCAACGGGGACGTGATCCTGCCTCCTCCCACCACGTTGTCGGCCACTGTGGATGGGGACAACGTGGACTTGAGTTGGTCTGCGTCCGCCTCGGGAAATCTTGCCGGTTACTACCTGTATCGGGACGGCGATTTGTTGAATCCGCCCGGTGAGAACAACGTGGCCCTGGGCACTTCGGCCACGGCTTCCTCCAACTGGAGCACCAGCTACCCTGCCGAGAACGCAGTGGATGGGTCGAACTCGTCGTACTGGATTGGCGCTGCGGAGCAGCCGCGCTGGTCGTATGAGATCACCTGGGACGAGCCGGTGACGGTCGCCGGCGTGGAATTCCAGTGGCATAGCAGCTACTACGGAGAGGACTACCAGGTCCAGGCGTACCTCGATGGCGCCTGGGTGACCCTGGTGACCGAGACGGGCAACGTCGACGTGCCGAGCAGTCATGCGTTTGGCGCTGCCGTGACCACCACCGGGCTTCGGCTGGTGATTCAGAAGTGTGCAGGGTCTGTTCCCTATTTGGCCGAGTTCCGGGCACTCACGCCTGCCTTGATGGTGCAGACTTCCTGGACCGACTACAATGTGGCGGCAGGGTCCCATCTCTACGGTGTGGCTGCGGTCGATGCCTACGGGGGGGAGAGCGAACGGGCCGAGGCGTGGGCCAGCGTCGGGGACGTGGAACCGCCATCGAACCTCCAGGCCAGCGTGTCCGGTGGGGATGTCTCTCTCACCTGGGATCCCAGTTCCACCGCAGGGCTCCTGGGCTATGCCGTCTACCGTGATGACCACCGGGTGAACCCCGACAGCGATGCGGCGCCGCTTGCCACTCCCAGTGCCTCGACCACCTACAGCTCCCGGTATTCGCCGAACGATGCCATCGACGGCGATGAGGATACCTACTGGTTTTCTGACCGGGGGACCAGTTGGACCTTCGTGTTGGCATGGCCCGACGTGAAGAAAGTGGACCGGATCGGTATCGTCTGGTACTCCTCCTATCGGGGGGTGGACTACGACATCGAGAGCTGGAACGGGTCCCGATGGGTCATCGAGTATCGGGTGGAAGGCAACAACCGGAACCAGGTGGAATACGCTTTGCCCAGGATGGCCGCCACCAACCAGATCCGGTTGAACATCCACTCAACCGTCAGCCAGTACGCGGGAATTCGGGAGATCGACGCCATCGAACCCGAACTGGCGACAACGACTTCTTTCACCGACACCGTGATTGACAACGGTACCTATACCTATACCGTGGTCGCGGTCGCCGATTCCTTCACCTCCGCACCCTCCAACCGGGCCACTGTCACCGTGGCCGAACACACCCCGCCGTCGACACCCACCGGCCTCACCACTTCCGTGGTGACCAGCTCGAGCATTTCCCTGAGCTGGAACCAAAATCCAGAGCCGGACGTGTTCCGCTACCTCCTCTACTTCGAAGGCGGGACCGAACCCCTCGCGTCGGTCGAGGAAACCGAGTACACCCACTCCAACGTGATCGAGAGCGACAAGACCGAGTACTACTATGAACTGTCCGTGCTGGACCGAAACGGGAACGAATCGGAGCGAACGTCATTCAACTATGCGCCCCCTGCTCCGGCGGCCCCTGGAAACTTCACCGCCCAGGTCAGCGGTCCAGATGTGAACCTGGCCTGGACGCTGGCCGATGGGGAGCCGTTCCGAAACGCTGTGGTGGTCTATCGTGACGGCGAGGTGATCGCTTCTACCCTGCCCGAAGACGCGGTGGAGTTCGTCGACCTCATGGTCAGCCACGGAACCCACGTGTATCAGGTGGCCGCCCGGGACCTGTTCGGCAGGGAAGGTCCACGCTCCACTGAAGCCTCCGTGATCGTCAACGGGGTCGACCTCGCCGTGGATGACCACGACCTGTTCTTCCTGCCCCAGCGACCGAGCGAGTTCGACGTGGTAACGTTGAACCTGGTCGTGACCAACGATGGAGACGAATCGACCGAGGCGATGGACGTGGCCTTCTACGACGGCGATCCTCTCGACGGCGGCGTGCTGGTGGGTACCGGCGTCGTGTCGGCGCTCGAGCCGGGCGAGTTGGGGGTGGCGGACGTGGCATGGGACCTGGAAGGGCAGGCGGGCGACCACATGATCTATGCCGTGGTCGATCCCAACGAGGTCCTGGTCGAATTCTACGAAGACAACAACGTGGCGTCGAGCAGCCTTCACGTGGACGCAGTGCCGACCCTGGATGTTACGGTCCGGGAGGTGGACGCGAGCGAGTTCCCGGACATCACGCTCTACGTGGGGGTGGACGACACCACTGGACAGGCTGTGACAGATTTGAACGAGAGCCATTTCGCATTGGCCGAGGACGGGGTGGCTCAAACCGTGACCCGGGTCACGTTCAAGGGAGGGGACTACACCACGACCCCCAAGGTGGACCTGGTGTCGGTCATTGATACTTCGGGGAGCATGAGTTCGGAGTGGGAGGAACTCCCGAGGATCATGGAGGATCTTCGGAGCCAGTTGGTGGTTCGTGGCATAGACGCTCGAGTCGTCAACTACGGGTTGGGCTCCACTCCCAACGAAAACTTCGAGGCACTCTCATCGGGGATCTTCGAGGGCGAGGAGG
>CAYQMG010000007.1:0-78059 GCA_964418585.1 uncultured Gammaproteobacteria bacterium
CCACCTACGGACGACTTCCTTCCACAAGTGGGGATAACCTGGGAGGACGCCCTGGAATTCTGCAACCGTCTATCGGAGCTTACCGAGCTTTCACCGGCGTATTCGGACAGCGACGGGGACGGTCGGCTGGACACGTGGGACCCGACGAGCGAGGGGGTCCGCCTGCCCACCGAGGCGGAATGGGAATACCTGATCCGGGCCGGAACCGACACCGCATTCTACAACGGAGACATCGACCCGGCTGGAATGAACAATTGCGACGCTAGGTATGCGGACCCTGCCTTGAAGAAGATAGCCTACTACTGCGCAAACAGCGGGCTGGAACCATATCTTCACACATCGAGCTACGATACGAACTACCGGGACCCCAACATCTTTGACCTGTATGACATGAGCGGGAACGCATGGGAATGGGTCTGGGACGGCTACGGAGCCTATCCGGCCGGTCCGGTGACCGACCCTGTGGGGCCGGACGATGTGGACCCGGAGACGGGGAGGGTCCACGCCACGGTGGACTCCCGTGTGATCCGTGGCGGTAGCTTTTCGAGTTACTCGCAGGACTGCCGGTCGGCGAACAGGGAGAGCCTGGAGCGCACGGAGAGTCGCGACGATGTCGGGTTCCGTGTGGTGCGGAACGTGGAGGGCAACGGGGTGTGACCCCCGGAAGAGACCTCGAGGCCGGTTTCCGGTCTGAACCATCTCTCCCACCGAGCCGCCCGGGAGTCCCGGGGCGAGTTCAGGCGTGACCGTGACTGCCGCGAGCGCCCCGTCCCATTGATCAGGCATTCTGGGGATGGCGCGCGGAGTGGGGTGATGTCCATTGGTTGGACATGTTGGCCGACTCGGGCTGTTTTCCACGTTTCAGCAGTTTTTTTGCTCTCGAGCGGAACAAAAACCTTCCGTCCGTTGTCGGTCCGTGATGAACTCCGCGGAGACAGTGTTCCCGGTATTCAGTCAACAGGCACCGTTTTGAGATGAGGTGACATCATGAACCTGGTCACACCCTGTTCCGGGCGATTCCACCCAGCACTCATGGCCCTCGTGGCGCTTGCGAGCATGTCGGTCCTGGGACCGTTTTCTCCCTCCCCGGTACGTGCGAGCGGAGGACATTCGGCTTCTGGAGCGGAAACCATCACCCTGCCGCCAGGCAAGACCTGGTCTCCGGGTCATCGACTCGTCATGGAGGACACGGGGGGGCCGATGGTGGCCACCGAACCCCTGGCGGGCAAGGAAGACCGTACCCTCTCACCCTATTTTTTCATTCCGGGAGGCGACTCGAGCACCGATCGACTGCCTCTCAAGTCCACCAGCGCGGACATCGCCATCGCCGGAGTGATTGCCGACGTGACCGTGACCCAGGTGTACACGAACGAAGGTGAGCATCCGATTGAGGCCATCTATGTGTTTCCTGGGTCGACTCGAGCCGCTGTGTACGGGATGCAGATGACCATCGGGGAGCGCACGATCAAGGCCGAGATTCAGGAGCGGAAGGCGGCGAGGGAAGCGTACGAGACGGCGCGGGCCGAGGGCAAGAGCGCTTCACTCCTGGAGCAGCAGCGACCGAATGTTTTCCAGATGAACGTGGCCAACATCATGCCAGGGGACGAGATTCGCGTGGAACTCCGGTATACCGAGTTGCTCGTCCCCACGGATGGGATCTATGAACTGGTCTATCCCACCGTGGTCGGTCCTCGGTATTCCAACACACCCGCCGAAGGTGCACCGGATACCGAGCGTTGGGTGGCCAATCCCTACCTCGGCGAGGGACAGGCGCCCACGTACACGTTTGATCTGACCGCGACCCTTGACGCGGGCATGCCCATTCAGGAGATGGCCGTGCCGACCCACCAGGTGCACATTCAGTATGAAAGTGCTTCCCGGGCCGCACTTTCCCTGGATGGTTCCGAGGCGAGTGGAGGCAACCGTGACTTCATCTTGCGGTATCGCCTCGCCGGCAGCCGGGTCCAGTCCGGCCTGCTTCTGTACCAGGGCGAAAAGGAGAACTTTTTCCTGCTCATGAATCAGCCTCCGGCACGAGTGGAGTCCGACATGATCGTGCCTCGAGAATACGTGTTCGTGGTGGACGTATCCGGTTCCATGAGTGGATACCCGCTGAACATCTCGAAGACGCTTCTCAAGAATCTCATCGGGAACCTCAACCCCGAAGAGCGGTTCAACGTCATCCTTTTTGCCGGCACCAGCGCCATGATGGCGTCCCGATCGCTCGAGGCCACTCCGGCCAACATCCAGAAAGCGATCCGGGTCATCGATGAGCAGCGCGGCGGGGGGGGGACCGAGTTGCTTCCTGCCCTGAAGCGGGCGTTCGGACTGCCCCGGTTCGATGGCTACGCCCGTACCATCATCGTGGTCACCGACGGATATGTCAGCGTGGAACCGAAGGCATTTGATTTGATCCGAAAGCGCCTGGGGGACGCCAACCTTTTTGCTTTCGGTATCGGCTCCAGTGTCAATCGTCACTTGATCGAAGGGATGGCTCGGGTCGGTCAGGGGGAGCCGTTCGTGCTCACGGACCCCGGGGTCGCCCCAGCCAAGGCCGAAAAGTTTCGGGAGTACATCCAAAGCCCGGTCCTCACCGATGTGGAGGTGGAGTTCGTCAAGTTCGACACCTACGACGTGGAGCCCATCTCCATCCCTGATGTGTTTGCACAACGCCCTGTGGTCGTTTTCGGCAAGTGGCGCGGAAAGCCTCGAGGTACCGTGACCGTTCGCGGCCTGGCCGGCGGCGAGCCCTATGAGCAGACGTTCGACGTGGCCGAGTTCCCGCCCGCGGACTCCAATTCCGCACTTCGGTATCTCTGGGCGAGACACCGGATCGCCTTGCTCGGCGATTATCAGCTCCTGGCTCCGTCCGACGAGCGGGTCAAGGAGATCACGAACCTCGGACTGCAATACAACCTGCTCACCGCCTACACGTCATTCGTCGCCATCGACAGCGAGGTGCGGGCTCAACCCGGGAGCGCGAAAACGGTCGTCCAGCCACTCCCATTGCCGGACGGAGTGTCCAATTCCGCCCTCGGCGTTTCGGGAAGGACCATGGGGTATGGATCGGGCGGCGCTGCTGTGCGCAGAAAGACCAAGGGAATGGCCCTGTCCGGAGTCCGTCGGAGCGTACAGGCTCCGGTACCCGAGGCTTCGGTCGCCGCCGAGGGAGGCCCGGCACCCGTGGGTTCCCTGGACGCGGTCGGTACGGTCCCCGGAGAACTGGAGGAATCCAAGGCGCGGTCCGAGGCCCAGGCAACCAGTCAGTCTGTGGGCCCCCAAACCAGCAGCGACAAAAAGGCTGAGACCGATGACACGGGCACCTCCGTCGTGGTTCGCGTGGATCAGGTTCACGTCTCGGGTGGCCTGGACGAGGCTTCCGTGCGGAAGTTCCTGGAGGCTCACGTGGCCATGTTGCGGGCATGCTACCAGAACGTGCTGAGCAATGACCCCGAATCCCATGGTCGCCTGGTCCTGGAGATCTCGGTCGACCGAACCGGGAAGGTGGTCTCGGTTTCCGTTCGCCGAAAGGACCAGACACTGGACAACGACATGCTCATCGCATGCTGGACGAGCCGTGTACAGCGGTGGCAATTCGGTGCGGCTGGTTCGGAGTCCACCATCGAGGTGACCTGGATCCTGTCGCCTTGACCCGCACACCGACCTGCCCGCTTCTTCCCCGCCACCAGGGACTCCCCCCGCACCCGTGCGCGGCGCGGGCGTCGCCCCCCGCTTCTTCCCCGCCACCAGGGACTCCCCCCTCCTCCGGCGTGACGGATTCCCCCCCTCCTCTGCACGATTGATCCCATCGCCGCCTGCGGTATACTTTCGGTCCACAGTCTCCTGCCGCACCTGTCCGGGCGACCGTGTCCACAGCGTCGCCTCGGAAAGACCTCGAGCCCGGGAGAAGTGCCATGCACTCGGACCGTATCGACATCATCACCGTTGGGGACGAGTTGATCGAGGGGCGGGTCATCGACACCCACTCGGCTTACCTCTCCGCCCAACTTGACCGGGTGGGTCTCCCGGTTGCCCGCCACCTCTCGGTCGGAGACGACCTCGATTTTCTGGTGGAAGCCCTGAGAGACGCTGCTGCCCGGAGCAGCGTGGTCCTGGTCACCGGCGGTCTCGGTCCGACCACGGACGATCGAACGGCAGAAGCAGCCTCGAAAGCCTTTGGGCGTCCTCGCAAGCTGGAACCGGAAGCGCGTGCTCAGATAGAGGCCTTCTTCGCGGCGATGGGGCGCGAGATGACTGACAACAACTTGCAGCAAGCACGGCTCCCATCCGGGGCCCGGGTGATCGAAAACGCCTGTGGCACCGCGCCCGGGTTCTCGTTGAAGGAGGGCGACGCACGTTTCTACTTTCTCCCAGGCGTACCGCAGGAGCTCCGGGCCATGTTCGAGCAGAAAGTGCTGCCTGACCTGGTCCGTACGCTCCGGCCTCGACCCCGCCGGGTGCGCATGCTCGCCACCTTCGGCATGGGTGAGTCCCGGGTGGGGAACCTGCTGGAAGGGCTCGAAGCCGAGGCTCCTGGGCGCCTCCTGGTTCAGTATCGTGTCACCTTCCCCGAGGTGCACGTCAGGCTCTGTCTCTCCGGGTTCGATATCGCAGACCCGGCCGGAGACCAGGAGATGGAACGCATCGAGCACGAGGCTCTCGAGCGGCTTGGGGCGGTGGTATTCGACCGGGGGGCGCGCACGCTGCCCGAGGTGGTCCTGGCGTTGCTCCAGGAACGTGCCCAGGATCTGGCCACGGCCGAATCGTGTACCGGGGGACTCGTTTCCGAGATCCTCACCGAGGTCCCAGGGGCTTCCAGGGGCTATGCAGGCGGGGTCGTGGCCTACGCCAATGAGGCCAAGGTCACCCTCCTCGGTGTCGACCCGGACCTGATAGAAACACACGGCGCCGTCAGTGCTCCCGTGGCCGAAGCGATGGCTCGAGGCGCTCGTGCCCGGTTCGACACCACCTGGGCCGTTTCCATCACGGGTATCGCCGGGCCCACAGGGGGCACCGAGCAGAAACCCGTGGGGACCGTATTCCTCGCCGTGGACGGTCCCCACGAAACCACGGTTCGACGCGCTTGCTTCCCTGGTGACCGGCACCGCGTACGGCGCTTCGCCGCCTGGGAGGCCCTCGACCTGCTCCGTCGCAGGATGTTGCACATCTCTCCGGAACGGGTATCATGACACCAATCTTGCTGCCGCGGTCGTCACCGGTGCCCTCTGCCCGCTGCCGACCCTCGGCTGCACCGGCGTTTACCTCACAGGAACAGGAAGATTACCTTGAAAGAACAACAAAAAAACAAGCGCAATGGCAAGACGGCCGGGTCCGAGAACGAACGAAACAAGGCCGTGGACATGGCCGTGGGCATGATCGAGCGTCAGTTTGGCAAGGGCGCCATCATGCGACTCGGCAAGCAGGGAAAAACCGTCGAGGTGAAGACCGTTTCCACCGGTTCCCTCGGACTGGACATCGCCCTGGGAACCGGAGGTCTGCCCCTGGGTCGAATCGTGGAGATCTATGGACCCGAGTCCTCCGGAAAAACCACCCTGGCGCTCCAGACCGTCGCTCAGGCCCAGAAGGCTGGAGGCGTGGCTGCCTTCATAGACGCCGAGCACGCCCTGGACCCTCAGTACGCAAAGGCGCTCAAGGTCGATGTGGACGACCTGCTGGTGTCCCAACCGGACTACGGAGAGCAGGCGCTCGAAATCTGCGACATGCTCGTCCGGTCCGGCGCGGTCACGGTCATCGTGGTGGATTCCGTCGCAGCCCTCGTGCCCAAGGCCGAACTCGAGGGCGAGATGGGGGACAGCCACATGGGCCTTCAGGCGCGACTCATGAGCCAGGCCCTGAGAAAACTGGCGGCGACGATTCACAAGTCGAATTGCCTCGTCATCTTCATCAACCAGATCCGGATGAAAATCGGCGTCATGTTCGGGAATCCAGAAACCACCACAGGCGGCAACGCCCTCAAATTCTACTCCTCGGTACGCCTCGACATCCGACGGATCGGGGCGATCAAGTCTGGGAGCGAGATCATCGGAAACCGGACTCGAGTCAAGGTGGTGAAGAACAAGCTCGCGCCCCCGTTCCGTGAAGCAGAGTTTGATATCCTGTATGGCCAGGGTACGAGTCAGGCTGGAGAAATCGTGGACATGGGCGCCGAACTGGGCCTCATCCAGAAATCCGGGTCCTGGTACTCCTATCAGGACGAGCGCATCGGACAAGGCCGCGAAAACGCAAAACGGTTCGTGGAAGAGCACCCCGAGGTGTACGATGCGCTGCGGAGCGCCATCCTCGCCAACTACGAGATCCACATCGGGTCTCCTGTGGGCAAGCTCGCCGACGAGGAGTGAAAAGGCAACACCTGAATCACCGGTGCCCCACCCTTCACCGCTTCTCGTGCTCGCACCCACATCCCAGGCACGGCCGGGACGCCCTCGCATCGAACCGGTTGCACGGCAGAGCGTTCCCATCCGCATCCCGTCGCTGACCGAAAAAGTCCCGTTCGTTCGGATAAAGGGCGTGGTCCAGCCTCGAGAAGTAGTGCCAGTTCACGAGACTGCAGCCCTGGTCGTTCTCCGGCCCGGGGCAGGTGCACACGCAGTAGGGCTCATTCACCACCTCCATCCCCGTAAAAATGGCCCCGCGCACGTGGTAGTGCGCCAGCACAAGCGGCTTGAGCAGCTCTCGGTGAATCGGCAGGGCCTTGTGGTGGGCCGCCATGTTGCGACGCCACCGGGGCGTGAACTCCCGGTGCTCCAGAAGCAATTCCCAGTAAGGATAGGTTCGCTCGAAGATGAGACCCAGCCGGAAACGCGGGGTTCCCGGAGCCTCCCGGGCTGCGTCGAGTGCATCGAGAAAGAGCGGTGCAGTGGTCTCGCCGCCGGTTCCTCCGTTTCGTAGGATGGGGCGAAGTCGCTCGTAGGTCTCGAGGATCTGCTGCAGATGAGCTTCGATTGTGGCGTCGTCCGCAATCATGTAGGTCTCCCCGTCCTGCTCCAGATCGGATGTGACCCCTGACGCCCGGCACACGCACTTGCCCAGAGCGGCGCTGGTGGATTCGTCGATCAAGACCAGAACCCGTTGCACCGGGATGGTGTGGCCGTGAAAAAGTTGCTCCACCGCCAGGTCCACCAGCGGACCCAGATGATCGCGCACCGACGCTTCCACCGCCATGGCCGCACGAAAGCTGCCGATGTGGACAGGATCCCACGCCGTGCACCAGTTGCCCAGGATGTGGAGCCCCACCCGCTTGACAGCCCGCCGCAGCACGGCGGGTTTCACCTCAGAATGGGTGTCCTCCAGGTGTTCCCGGACGCGCGCTTGCAACCAGCGCGCCATCGCCGCCCTGTCTTTCGACCGCATCGCCTGCTCCCGTTGATACCGTCCCGCGCCCCGACTCGAGCCCGGTCCGTCTCGACGTGCCTTCCGATCTCGCTATTATGACGCGGCGTTGAGACGCGAGGAAGCGATTTCGCTCCCGGCAGCCGCCACGGGCAGGTGACGCTCGAACCATCCTGTGGTAGAGTTCTCTTCGGTCGAGCAGGAACGGGACCGGGGCAACTCCGACGCCGGTCCGGATCTTTCGGAGGAGGTCAGCGTGCGGTTCTCATGGTGGTTGCCTGTGGCGGGTGGGATGCTGATGATCGGGTGCGGTCCGGATGGGGACGGGTACGAACCGGACGACTCCCTGGAAGAGGCCTCGGAAATCGGCGTCGGAGAGTCCCAGGTGCGAACCTTCCACTCCGCCGGTGACGTGGACTACGTCTGGTTCGCCGCCAAGGAGCATGTGGCCTACGTCATCTATACCGAATTGGGCTCCCCCGACATGGACACCATCCTCACACTCCTCGACTCCAACGGCAACATGCTCGCTGAAAACGACGACTACGAAACACAGGACTACTACGGGCTCGAGTCCCGTATCTACTGGACCGCGGAAACGAATCAAACCGTCTATGTCGTGGTCGAAACCTGGCCGGACAGTGACCTGGGCACCTACTACCTCACCCTGGAGATCAACGACCTCTTCGACGCATTCGAACCCGACGACTCGATGGAAACGGCCTCGGAGATCACAGATGGTGAAACCCAGGAGCGCTCGTTCCACGACGTGGAAGACGTGGACACTATTCGCTTCGACGCGGTCGCAAATGGTTTGTACGAAGTCTGGACCACAATCCCGGACGGCGAGGCGACCGACACCTACCTTTCCATCGTGGACGCCGGCGGGAGACAACTGGCATTCAACGACAACGAAAGCGCCTACTCACCCGCTTCCCGGCTGTACTTCTTCTCCCTCGAGCCCGGCACCTACTACATCGTGGCCGGGAGCCGCTACCCCGGTCGCTACACCCTCGGATTCGAAGACCATTCCGACTTGATAGCAAACGTGGTGGATACGATCACCGACATCGTGGAAGGCATCGACGTGGTGACCCCGGATCTCTTCGAACCTGACAACTCCCTCGAAACCGCTTCCGCTTCCAAGTTCGGCGTGCCCCAGGACCGCACTTTGCACCTGGGACCCGAGGGCGTGGATGTGGACTACATCCGGTTCGAGGCCACGGCAGAACGCGGATATCGTATCCAGACCACCATCCCGGACGGGGCGGCGACGGACACCATCCTCGAGGTGATGGACGCGGCTGGAACCCTGTTGACCGAGATCGATGGCGGAGGCGACGGGGGCGGGGACCTGGACACGTTTGTCGCTCCTGTCGATGGCTTCTACTACCTCCGGGTGACTGCATACAACCGTCAGACCTACGGGGCCTACACCCTCCTCCTCGAGGAATTGACCGAGCCCTGATCTTGGGACGGCGCCACGCGCCACTCAAAAACGGGCGGCAGCGCCCACCGTGCCCGCTGCAGCGGCCAGGTGCAGACCGAAACCGTCATCCTTCCATGCCAGGAGGGAGAGTTGCGCACCCAGCACGATCCCGGTTTCCCACCGGGTCCGTGCATACACCGGGAACCATGCTCGAGTTCCTGCGCCGAGGTCTGTTCCCCACCGGCGCACCGGATCGACAATCGAGCCGGTTGCTCCCACCCCTTCGTCGCTGAATGTGAGTCGCGCAGCACCCCAGAAGACAAAGGGCGTCACCTCGATCGATTGGGGAAGCACCACACGGCGTCCTGCGCCAACGCCTGCCACGTCCACTCTACCCAGGGTCGCACACGGCTCCACGGTCGCGCTCGCTGTTGGGCAATCGGTCGGGATCGAAGGCGCCGGCAAGGCACTCGTGGTGGGGGCCAGGGCGGCCCGGAACCACAAGGTCCAGTGGCCGTGCGCAGGAAGGAGGCCGAGCCTTGCGTGAAATTCGCTCATGACCCGGGTAGACCGGATGGTGTCGTCCATCCAGGGGAGGCCAAGGATACCTGTCCCCATGTCGATCTCGAGACGGCGTGGCTGCGGGGCGGGCAATGGCTCGAGGTCGGGCGGCATGTCGGACACACCGGCGTCCAGGCGATAGGCGCGGAGGCCGGGATAGGCATCTCGAGGGGGCTCTACCAGGAAAGTCACGACGTCGGCGCCGGTTCTCGAGAGGTAGCGCTCGATTCCAATGACTTGCAAGGAATTGATGCGGCCCGCCAACAGGTTGTGGCGGAGCATCTCGAGGACCTGATGGCGGGTGGGAAGACCGAAGTCGGAGAGAGCGGTCACGTCCACGGTTTCCTGCGCGCCCCGGTCGTGAGGCATGCTCGAGAGACTCACCACGGTGGACCGCACCTCGCCGAACGGACTCACCACCTGGTAGATGTGCGTTCCCGGGAAGACCTGATTGAGGTGCTGGACCGGTTCTCCGTCGAGGAATCCTTCGTCCTCCAGGCGGGAGGTGTCCAGGCCCGGTCGGGGAGACTCGAGTTTTGTGGCAGCCACTTCCTCGAACAAGGCCCGCCAGGTCCCCGGATCGGTCTCGGCGGGCCGGTAGGCCGGGTATACAGCAATGAGACTGGCCATGGGTTCCCGCGCCCGGGTGGCGTCGACCAGGAGCCACGCCCGGGCCTCGAGCATGAACACGCGCCGGACCTGGGTAGGAGGAATCACCGAGTAGACGCAGGGGACGATACCCAGCGCTTGCTCAAGGGTGTCCAGGGCGGCCGTGGCCTTGTCCATGAGCAGCAGCTTTTCTGCGAGCTGGAGCAGGGCCGGAAACACGTCCCCGTGGGTCTTTGGCGGACGCACCAAATCCATTCCTGCAATGTAATCGGTAAGGTAGGTGCAGGTTTCCGGGCAGGTGCTCCGCGCCGGATCCGGCATGGCCCATCGGAGCGAGTCGGCCAGCAGCGACGCTGGGGGCTCGAGGACCACAGGGCGACCGATCAGGCGTCCCAGCAAGCGTGCGGTTTCTTGCCTGGACTCATCGCTGAGCCCCGTGAGGTCCATGACCGGGAGGGCCCCTTTCCCCGCTTCCGCCTCCGCCCAGCCTCCGGCTTGACTCGCCGTAGGCCACACCAGGCAAAGCACTACCAGGAAGAACCACCGGTTGGGTGCAGCGAGGGGACCTTCTGCCTTCCGACAGGAATTCACGGTTCGCTTCATCCCTCTCCCTCGCAGGCTCGAGACTGTCGTGCCCATCAGGGCCTGGATGGACGGCGCATGGCCGGACATTCCCCCGCTCCAGGGGCGAGACACGCCACTCGAGTGTAGCCCAGGAGAGATAGAGGCACAAGAACCGGCGCTAGCGTGCTTCCTGGGTCGCCACGTAGCGCGTCAGGACACGGTCGATCTCATCCAGCAAGCGTTTCTGGCGGTAAAAACCAATACCAGCCGTGACCAGCAGCACCGGAAAGACGAAGTATCCCGCTCCCGCAACCACGGCCTTCTCCATCCACTTGCTCGTGCCAAGCCGGACCTTCAGAAGGTTCCCGTCTCCTATCAACTCCACCGTCGCCGCCACGTCCAGACCGGTCAAGGCCGCCACGTTCTCCTGCCATTTCTTGTCATGAGATTCCCGCACCTGGAGCACATAGCCAGCCGATGGTTCCTTCATCTCCAACAGTTGACACTCGTATTGCTCCGTGTCGAACCAGTCCAGCAGGTGCTTCCCCACTTCTGCGGCACGCTCTCCCCAGCCCGGAAAGAAACGCCAGTCGTTTCCCATGGATTCGTCCTCGTGGTTTTTCCCGTCCTGACGCACAAATACCGAATTCTGCAGTATACTCGATGTCATGAGGTTCCGAAAGTATATACGGGAGTGGCACCTGGATTGTTTCAATCATCGTTCATTCTCCACAAGCCGGGTCCCAGGCGGGCCGACCTGGCACAGGAAAGGGCTAGGCAAAGGAAAATCCTGTGACATACTTAGGCCATACACGCCTTCGACCAACACGTCAACCGGGAGTCGACCATGAGATATCTGTTGTTGCCCTTGCTGCTGGTGGCAAGTGTCGCCAGTGCTGGACCCGTCGTCGGACTGACCGGCAACGTCCACCCCTCGGACCCTCTGTCGTGGAGATTCTCCATCACTCAAGAGCGGAGCGCCCCGGTGATGTTGACCTGCGAAGAAGTGGGGGGGACGCATGAGCGGCACGTGGTGAGAGGGGGGGGCGCAACCCGGCTCGATCTGGTCGTACGAGGGCTCAAGGCGGACACGGAATACCGGTGCCAGGCGGCGTTGACCGACAGGTCCGGGCTGGTGTCCAGGCCCGTATCGTTCCGGACCGAGTCGCTTCCAGCGGACTTGACGGTCCCCACCGTGACCATACCGTCCCCGGATCCGGCGGAAACCGGGTACATTCTCTACAACTACGGCGTGCTGACACGAACCGCAGGGTACCATTCCAACTACCTCGTCATCCTGGACGCCGAGGGTAATGTTCGTTGGTACTTCGCCGGCGTCGGCGGCGGGGACATCGACGCAAGCTACATCGGGAACGACCAGATCCTCTACGGCGGCCACGGCCCCAACTTCGGCCCGCCTCCACACTACATCCCGCCCAGCATCGTCACTCTGGACAAAAACGTCATCTTCACCGCCACCCGCAGGAAAGCCAGTCCTTACGAGACTCGAGGCACCTACCATCACGACGCAGGCCTGTCTTCCACAGGGGATTCGGTCTTCACCATGGTGAACTGCCTCATCGACCGGACCTGGCGCGCATTCACCATCAAGGAAATCGACTTTGCCAACAACATCCGATGGTCCTGGGACGCGGTGGTCGACGGGGTGGAGATGGGCGTCCTCCCCCCTGGCTCCAAGGAGGATGACGACCCCTACCACGCAAATACCGTGTTCGATCGCTGGGAGGACGGCCGGCTCTACGTCTATGTCCTTTTGCGCAACATGAGCCACGTCATCAAAATCGACTACGCAACCAAGAACTTCATCTGGATCATCGGCCCGGGCGGAGACTTCACCTTGCTCGAGGAGGACGGCTCCCCCGCTTCGCCGGACCGATGGTTCTATCACCCGCACGATGTCAAGCTCATCGGGGACTATCTCACCATCTACGACAACGGCGCCACCCGCTCCGAACATGGCGGACAGGACTATACCCGCGTCCTGCGCCTCGAGATGAACACCACCAGCATGACCGCACGCATCGTGTTCGAACATACCGAACCCAACTGGTACGAACCCATCTGGGGCGGGTTCGATTGGCTCGAGAACGGCCACTACGCCGTGGCTTCCGGCCACTTCTGGATGGCAGACACCGGCTCGTTCAACTCCACCTTGATGGAACTCGACGAGACCGGCAACGTGATCTGGCGGGCAGAGTTCCCCAATCCGGACGACTCGATCTACCGCTCGGAGCACATCGACGGGTGTGCGATTTTCTCCAACACCACATATTGCCCGGACCTTGCCCCCTGACGCCTGAATCTCTCCTCCATCACCGAAAGCTCAGTGGGTCCACGGGAGTTCGATTCGGTGCTCCCCGACCTCTGCATCGTAGTAGACAAAGATTCCTCGAGGGTCCGCCACCGTGACGTGAACCGTGGAGCCAAACTCGATCCGGGGGAGGTGCCCAATGAGAGATTCCCGCATTCGACCTTTCGGAAACAGGTAGGTGATACTTTCTGTACGATGGACACGCAGGCCCTCCTCGGTGCTCTCCGCCAGGGGCGCCATCAGGCGTGCGTCCACACCAGGGAACTCGAGCGCTCTCTCCCCAAGAGTGAGGATGATGGTCACGCCTTTCGGAGTCTTGACAAAGTGCGGGGTGGTGTCGGTTCTGGAAGTGAGCACCACCAGGTCTGCTCCGGGGTCTCGAGTTGCGAAGCGACGCAGCAGGGGCCCGGCATGATCGCCCACCAGGTCATTGACGAGGTAGACCGTCCGGTTCCTGTCCTCCATGGCCGTCACGGTGTTGAGGATTTCCACCAAGTCGCGAGCCCGTTGGTAGCCCTGGTGGCGTGCGGTCCGGGCGGACGGGCCCAGCATGCTCAGGAGCGCCGTGGTTCCCAGGATGCTCTGGAGCAGGAGGTAGGCGGTGCTGGGTATTCGGAGTGCCCGGCGAGGGCTGGCCTCGACGAAATGGGCGATCAAGGGGATGGCGAACATGTAGAGGAGGTAGCCGAAGCGCTTTTCCAGGCCGAGGAGCACGAGGAGGAGGGCGGTGGGGAGGATCCAGCAGAGGAGGGCGCTTTCTCGAGGATGGGTTCGCGCGATACGAATTCGGGTGGCGGCCTGGATCAGCATGAATCCGAACCAGGCGCCGAAGGCGAGGTTTGCGAGGACGAACCACACGTTGGCTGCGTCGCCGGGGAGGAGGCCGCCGGGTCCCGCGGTGACCAGTCGTCGCAGGCTCGCAGCGATCGGGGCCAGGTCATGTCCCAGAGGCCACACGCTGAGGCCGAGGAGGAGCTTGCGCACCCATTCTCCCCAGGAGTCCAGGTTACGGGAGATGTAGGTACCGCCCAGGCCGTCGAGAAACACCTGGCGGGTAAAGAACCAGGCGGAAAGTGGGAGCAGGAACATGGCCGCAGCGGCCCGGACGGGTCGGCCTGCAGTGGTCCTTGCGTCCGGGTGGGTCCAGACCAGGACAAGAAAGCTGGCAGACAGGGACAGGGGAGCGAGGATGACCGTCTCCTTGGTGAACAGGGCAATGGTGATGAGCAGGGCCGCGGCGACGAACCGGGATTGTGCCATGGCCAGGAATGCACTTCCGGCAAGTACGGCGGCGAGCGGATCGAATGCGAACGCGGGTTGGAATGCCGCCTTGCCTGGAATGACGGTGAGGGAGAAGACGAGGGCCGAGAGCCAGGACATGATCCTGGAACTGTGAAGGAACAGCCTGGCGATGACGAACACGATCCCTGCGGCGGCGGCGTGGACGAGGTATGTGAGGAGCAGGTAGAGGCCCCAGTAGTCCTGAAACAGGAGGTGATCGAGGTAGTAGACGGTCTGGACCACAGGGCGGACGAAGTGGGAAAAGGGGGAGGTCCATTCGGGGTAGACGGTGAAATAGCCGGAAAAACCACGGGTGATCCACTCGAGCGGGTCCGGGGGGGCCACGTGTGGCGTGGCGTGCACGATGAGTGCGATGTCGTCACCCTGGGGATGATAGTCCGGGATGGTTGTTCCGAACGCCACGAGTTGCGCGACGAGGACACTCAAGACGACCCACACCGGGCTGTCGAGGTCGAACTTTCTGGCCACGCCCATTCTGCGGTCCCCGGCCTGGATGGTCACCGTGCAAGGTGGTCGGATCGTGAGCAGATCAACGCTTGAGAGGACGCGGCCCGAAGATGGCCGTGCCCACGCGAACCAGGGTCGCCCCCTCCTCGATCGCCGCCTCGAAATCGCCGCTCATGCCCATGGAGAGTTCTGGAAACGACTCCCCGAATCGTTGCTCGAGCCCGTCCCGCAGTTCACGGAGGCGTCGAAACGCCTGGCGCGTCTCCTCCGGCGACCACGCGAAGGGCGGAATGGCCATCAGGCCACGGAGTTCCACCGCGTTCTTTTCCAGCGCCTGGTGAACCAGACCCGGCAAATCCTCCTCGGTCACACCGCTCTTGCTGGTTTCTCGGCCTACATTGACTTCGATCAGGATGGGCTGACGCTTGCCCAACGCAGCGGCCCGCCGGTCGATCTCTCGCAAGAGGCTCGAGCGGTCCACTGAATGAATCAGGGACACATGCGGAAGTATGGCCTTGACCTTGTTCGACTGCAGGTGGCCGATGAAGTGCCAGGTGACCCCCGCCACCACCTCGGCCTTTTTCACCAGTTCCTGCGCATAGTTCTCCCCAAAAAGGTCGCACCCATCCTCACGCGCGGCCAGCAGCCGCTCCACCGGTTGAGCCTTGCTCACCGCCACCAGTCGGACCTGCCCCGCCCTGCCGCACCGACTGGCCGCCTCCTCGACCCGCGCCAGTACCTCTCGATACTTCGTCCTCTGTGTCATTCCTGTCCTCCCACGCACGCACCCACCCGTCAGTCCAGGCCGGGTCGCGGCCTCGAGTCACGGTTCGGCAAGAAAATCTTCCGTCCCGAACGGCCTCGGTCCACCCAACTCCGCCAGCGCATCCAGCACTTCGGCAAGGGGCAGCCCCACCACGTTGGTGTAGGACCCATTGACCCGCGAGACCAGGAAAGCGCCTCGAGCCTGGATTCCATAACCTCCCGCCTTGTCAAGCGGCTCGCCGGTCGCCACGTATCCGACCACCTCGTCCACCTCCAGAGTCTTGAATACCACCTCCGTGGTCGTCACGAAGGATACCTTCTCCCCCGTTCCTGTGTCCATCAGTACACAGCCGGTCATGACCCGATGCGACCGACCGGACAACAGGCTCAGCATCCGGCACGCATCAATCCCGTCCACCGGCTTGCCCAGCACCAGACCGCCCACCACCACGATGGTGTCCGCACCCAGCACAATGGCACGATAGGACAACCCGGCCGCCACCGCCTCCACCTTGCGGCCGGCGTTGAGCAGACAGGTGCTCTCCGGCGTTGCTCCAGGCTCATGCGGCGCCTCCTCCGCCTCGCTCGGAACCACCGTGAAAGGCACACCCGTCCGTTCGAGCAACTCGCGTCGCCGGGGAGACGCAGACGCAAGCACCAGAGGGAGCGGATGATCGTCGGTCTTTCTGTCGGGCCGGTCCATGGTGCCCGCAAGTGTACCGGCGGCCTTGAGGACCGTCAAGAGGAGGAGACGCATGCGAGAACGGACGAAGGGCCCAAGGTGCCCCCGGCGGGTCACTCGTCCAGGAGCCAGGGAGGCGTCAGATCCTGCGGGTGCGCCGCAGGAGGAGGGTCCGGGGTTTCCCCATCATGAAGTCCCCCCACGAACAGGGCCGCTGCAACCAGGCAGGCAGCGGCCAGGACCACCATCACCGTACCGGAAATGCCGGCCCGCCCCGGTCGTGTCCGCTCCACCGTACCTTCCGCCGCGGTGACTCCGCCGGCGGTGGCAACGGTTCCCAGGCGGCTCGAAAAAATCGGGTCCCTTCCCCCTGCATGGTGGGCGGATGGCCCCGGATCCGCCTCACCAAGCGCCCCGGCGAAAGACATGGGTTCCTCGAGATCGGACCCGGCTGCGCGGCGAACGATCGCCGCTGCACGCACGTCGGCCTCGAGGAGAATCGCCCGTTCCACGTCGTCGGGAACCTCCAGGGGGCGCACCAACCGATTTCGGACTGCTTCCTCCTCGAACACGCGGACCAGGTGGGCGCAACCGGCACACCGATCCAGGTGGGTGCGAACCCTGTCCAGGTTCCGGTCGTCCTTCCGGGCGTCGGCGGTGAGGTCGGGGTCCCCGCTGCGTACCGCCTCGATCTCCAGCAAGGTCGGATGAGGACTCTCCCGGTGTCCCGTTTCGGATATGCCCCTGGACTCCCTCGAGTCGGCGGGCGCCAGGCGGTCGAGGAGCGCCGCGATACGGGTCCGCACAGTGTCCAGGGGCAAGTTGAGGGCGTCCACGATTTCAGACGCAGTCAGCCCCGCTGTGAAACGGAGACGGGCGATCTCGCGCAGTTCTTCAGGGAGCGATTTCACGAACGGCTCGTCGACTCCCGGCCCGGTGGCGGCCCGGGATGCGTGCTCGAAGAGGGGGCGCAGTGAGGCTTCTCGCCCGGATGAGGTTCGTTCCCTTCCCTTGCGTCTCCTGAAGTCCTCGAGGGAGATCACCTGTCGGCGCCGGTGCCGTAGGCTGGCCGCCCGTGCACGGAGGAGCGAATAGAGGTGCGCGCGGACGGACGAGCGAGGCTCGAATCCGGGGAATCGAGAGAACCAGAGCAGAAAGGTCTCCTGGAAAATGGCCAGGGCCTCTTCATCATCTCGAACCAGGGGTAAGGCGAGGCGGAGCACCCAGGTTCGGTGCCGCTGGTACAGGGCCTCGAACGCCGCGGCGATTCCCTCGTTCGCAGCACTGCACAGCACCGCGTCGTCGACCTCGCTCCACTCTTCGGCGATGGTCCGCGGGTCTTCGATGTCCTGGTACGAGCGTCCCAGGCGACGTTCCCGGAATGTCCGCCCGCGTCTCGTCAGGCCAAATCTACGTCGCACGGTCACACACTCCCGACATCCAGTTCGACATGCTCGCCGTGTCCGGCTCTGCCCAGGTAAACCCTCAACTCGAGATCTGATTCCGCGCTTTTGCGCCCGCCCCCTCGTGCCGCACTCCAACTACCGAACCGTGGACCCCGCAGGCAGATCCCGGTCCAGCGTGACGATGGACAGATGGCCCTCCCGATCCTCGGCGGCCAGGATCATTCCCTGGGATTCCACCCCGCGAATCCGGGCCGGTTGAAGATTGGCCACCAGGATCACCTTCTTGCCAGGCAGACTTTCCGGCGGATAGTGCTGCGCGATACCCGCCACCACCGTCCGCGTCTCCTCCCCAAGCCCCACCCGGAGCTTGAGCAGGTTGCGCGTCTTCGGCACCGGCTCCGCACTCAAAACCTCCCCAACACGCAAGCGCACGGACTGGAACTGCTCGAAAGTGAGAAGCCCCGCCCCCGCTTGATCCGCCCCGGCCAGGCCCGCTACCGGCTTCTTCCCCCCTTTCGACCGGCCTTTCGCTTGCTTCGCCTGCTTCGGGGCAGGAGAGGCGCCCGAGATCTCGGCCTGAAGCGCCTTGAGATCGATCCGCGGAAACAGGGGCGCGCCGCCATCCACCGCAACTCCGGGCGTCAGACCACCCCACGCCCGCTCCCACCCAGGCCCGGTAGGTGCTCCGGCGATGTCACACCCCAGTTGCGCCATCAGTTCCTTCGACTTCGCCGGAATCACAGGGTAGAGAAGCACGGCCGCAAGGCGCAGCACTTCCGCAGCATGGTACAGGATCGTCCCCACTTCCTCGACGCGCTCCGGATCCTTCGCCACCTTCCAGGGCGCCGCTTCCTGCAGATACTGGTTCGTCCGCCTCACCGCCTGCAATACCTCCTCGATGGCCGCATGAGGCTGGTAGGCCTCCATGAGTCGATCCATCCGGCGCGGAAGACCCTCCACCATCTCCAGCAACCCGGTTTCCAGTTGCCCTGGCAACCCAGGAGAAGGAAGTCGACCCCCACAGTAACGCCCAATCATGGTCAGAACACGACTCAGAAGATTGCCCAGATCGTTCGCCAGATCAGCGTTCCGTCGCTTCGCCAACGCCACCTCGCTGAAATCCGCATCCTGACCGAATACCATGTCCCGAAGCAGGAAATACCGGAACGCATCCGCCCCGTAGCGCTCGGCCATCCGGTGAGGCCGGACCACGTTTCCAATGGACTTGGACATCTTCGACGCATCCACCAGCCAGTATCCATGTACCCGCAGGCGCCGATACAGCGGCAGACCCGCCGCCCGGAGCATGATAGGCCAGAAAATGGCGTGCGGCTTGAGAATGTCCTTGGCGATCAGGTGGGTCGCCGATGACCAGTAGGTCTCGAACAAATCCGTCCCCGGTCCCCCAAGCGCCGAAACATAGTTGAGCAGGGCATCAAACCAGACGTAGAGCACATGCTCCTCGTCAAACGGAAGCGGGATTCCCCACGAAACCCGGGAACGTGGCCGGCTGATCGACAGGTCCCCAATCGGCTCGCGCAGCATGGCAAGCACTTCGTTGCGGTAGCGATCGGGTTGAATGAAATCCGGGTGCGCCAGGATGTGGTCTCGCAGCCATTCCCGGTGCTTCTCCATCCGAAACAGGTAGTTCTCCTCCACAACTTCTTTGGGCTCCACTCCGTGATCCGGACACTTCCCCTCTTTCAGTTCCTTCTGCGTCAGGTACCGCTCGCACCCCACACAGTAAAGACCCCGGTACTCCCCCTTGTAAATCTCACCCCGATCGAACAAATCCTGCACCACCCGCCGAACCACAGCCTTGTGCCGGGCCTCCGTCGTGCGGATGAAGTCATCGGGTTCCACCATCAGGGTCGGCCAGGTGTCTCGAAACTTCCGGCTGACCGCATCCGCGAATTGCTGGGGCGTGATCCCCTGCCGGGCCGCCGATTGAGCCACTTTCTCTCCATGCTCGTCGGTTCCGGTCAGGTACCGGGTGGAAAAGCCACGTTGGCGGTAGTAGCGGGACAGCACGTCCCCCAGAATCGCCGTGTAAGCGTGGCCCAGGTGCGGGTCCGCATTGACATAGAAAATGGGTGTTGTGAAGTACACCGTGTCCACCGTATCGCCTCCTCTGAAATGTGCTTGGGCACATCATACACACAGCCGTCCGGACCGCAAGCGAACATGGGTCCGGCCGTCGAAACACTTGCCGCAGGCCCTCGTTCGCTGCTACGTTTGTTGAAGGGTACCGCTGAATGATTCGGGACCACGGGAGCGCTTGATATGCAAGAAGATGTGCATGCCATCTTGCAGTTTCCTCGCGCGGCAACGCTTCAGCGCAAGCGTTTCTCCTATTTCAACCGGGAGCTTTCCTGGATTGAGTTCAATAGTCGAGTGCTCGAGGAGGCGTTGGACCCCTCGGTGCCCCTGCTGGAGCGATTGCGATTCCTCTGCATTTTCGCGCGGAACCTGGATGAGTTTTTCATGGTCCGGGTGTCGGGTCTGAAGCAGCAGCATGCGGCTGGTTTGAAGACGCATGCTGCGGACGGGCGGACACCGGCGCAGCAGTTGGAGGCGATTTCGAGGAAGCTTCGGCCGTTGTTGGACAAGCATCAACAGTGTTGGAACGAGCTTCGTCCGAAGTTGTTCGACGAAGGGATTCGGGTGCTCGACTACGCGGATCTGAGTGAGACGCAGAAGCGGGAGATGGCGGACTATTTCGAGCGAGTGGTATTCCCGGTTTTGACGCCTTTGGTGGTCGATCCAGGACACCCGTTTCCGCACATCTCCAACCTGTCGTTGAATCTCGGAGTAGAGGTCGCACACCTGAACGACCCGGGGGAGAAGCGGTTCGCTCGAGTCAAGGTTCCCATCGTGTTGCCACGGCTGGTGCCCTTGCCGAACCGGACGCACACGTTCGTGCTTCTGGAGGAGGTGATATCGGCCAACATCGGGCGCCTGTTTCCCGGGATGGAGATCTTGAGTTGCCATCCGTTTCGGATCACACGCGATGCGGACATCGAGATTGAGGAGGACGAGGCCGAGGACCTGCTCAAGTTGGTGCAGGAGGAGTTGCGGCGACGCCGGTTCGGGTTGGCCGTCCGTCTCCAGGTGGACTCCGGGATGCCGCAGCACCAGCAGCAGATGCTGTTGAAGGTGCTCCGGCTCGAGGAGCAGGATCGATACCCGGCGGACGGGCCGCTGGGGATCTCGGACTTCGAGCAACTGACCCAGATCGATCGACCGGACCTCAAATTCAAGCCGTTCAAGCCGGTCTTGTCGCCGCACCTGAACCGCGAGGGAGACCTGTTCCGGGCGATTCGCCAGGGGGACATCCTGCTTCATCACCCGTTCGGATCGTTCGAACCGGTGGTGCGATTCATCGAGCAGGCCGCGAACGATCCGGACGTACTGGCCATCAAGCAGACGCTGTATCGGACCAGTGGTGATTCCCCGATCATCGACGCGCTCATCAAGGCATCGGAGAACGGGAAGCAGGTCGCAGTGCTGCTCGAACTCAAGGCCCGGTTCGACGAGGAGAGCAACATCCAGTGGGCACGCAAGCTCGAGCGGGTCGGAGTACACGTGGTCTATGGCGTGCTGAGGCTCAAGACCCACTGCAAGATCGCACTGGTGGTTCGCAGGGAGCAAGGCAGGCTTCGGCGCTACGTGCACCTCAGCACCGGCAACTACAACCCCATCACGGCGCGGGTCTACACGGACCTGGGCCTGTTGACTTGTGCTCCCGAGTTTGGCGCCGACGCATCTGACCTGTTCAACTTCCTCACCGGCTTCTGTCGCCAGGGACCCTATCGCAAGCTCCTGGTGGCCCCCCACAATCTCCGCCAGAACTGGCTCCGGCTCATCGAGGAAGAGATCGCGCTGCACGCACCGGAAAATCCGGGCCATATCGTGGTGAAGGCCAATGCCATCACCGATATCGACCTCATGGAGGGCCTCTATCGCGCGAGCCAGGCAGGGGTCCGTGTGGACCTGCTCATTCGTGGCACCTGCTGCCTGCGCCCGGGCGTACCAGGCCTGTCCGAGAACATCCGCGTGATTAGCATCGTGGGCCGGTTTCTGGAACACTCCCGTATCTTTTACTTCCGTCATGGCGGCGACGAGAAAATCTATCTGGGCAGTGCGGACTGGATGTCCAGGAACCTGGACCGACGGGTCGAAACCGTGTTTCCCATCGAGGACCCGGTACTCAAGCACATCATTCGGGACAAGATCCTCGCCGTCTACCTGGCCGACAATGCCAGAGCCCGCGTCTTGCAACCGGACGGCACCTACGTGCGACTAAGGCCTCGGCCTGGTGAGCCTGCAATCGACAGCCAGGAGATTTTGATGACACAGGGGCACAATGCGGACGTCCCACCACTGTCTCCCTCGTGAGAAACCCGCGTCGGATGTTGACTGGCGCGGTCGCACAGTCTGACCGGCTTGATAGGAGCATTGGAGATGGATTGTGCCACAAGCCCGATTGACAGTTGATGGGGTTGCGTGTTAAGAACCACCAAGGATGAGTCAACCGAGGTCCTGCTTGTTTGGGGAGACGAGCATGAGGGACGCACGAGCCCCCATCGTCGAGCCGGGAGAGGTTCCGGAGCACTGGCGGGCTGTCTTCTCCGACTACATCGAATTCCTGGATGTCCCACGGGCGGATGCCATCTTGACCATCATGTGCCGGGAAGGCCCTCCGCCGGTGAGGCTCGGAAAGCATTCCGAGCTGGTGGTGGTGGATATCCTGTTGGATACGTCTGCAAACCTCGACCCCGTCCGGCCCTCTCCGACCGAACTGCCTCCGGACGCCCATGTGATCACCGCGGTCCCTGGATCGTTGCCCTTCCCAGACGCCCACTTCGACCTGATCTCCCTCTCCGCCAGCCTGACGCGGCTGCCCGACCCGGTGGCCATGGCAAAGGAAATGGCTCGAGTGCTCGCGCCTGGCGGCGTGGTCGGGGGTATCATTCCATCCCGCAAGCTCGATCGGGAAGCCTTGAACGCCTTCCGCGCCACCCACGAGATCCCGGAACGGCTCGTGGAAACTCTCGAACAGTTTTGCGTCACCTTCCCCGAGGAACCCCCGGAGCGATGGCTCGCACGTGTTCTCCTCGAGGGCGGGTTGCGCGCCATCCGCACCCGTGAGAGCCTCGACGACCTGTTGCTGCTGTACAAGGCACGGCGGTAGCACCCGCCTTCCTCGAAATCGCATACGACCACCTTCCACGCCTCCGCCCAAGGTGGTATAACTGCTCATATTCCATTCCAGTTCTCGGAGGTGTTCCGATGACGCGCTGCTGTGGCTCGAGTCGTGTCACTCCCGGACCGCGCACGGCCGGCGCCGGGAAAAGCCTGACCACGCTCGAGAACGTTCGGGCGCAGCTCCCCGGCCGTGGGGGCGCCCGTCGTTGGGTGTTGCTGTTCGGCTGGATGGCGCTGGTGATTCCGTCTCATGGGTGGGCCCGGGACGCGGGGATCGATGAGAACGCTTCCGGCCCTGTCACCGTGCGGTTGGACCCGGATTCGGTCCCCGCTGCCGGACGGCACGAAGCCATGTTCACGGTCAGCCGGTTCGGCAGGTATGCGGTGCAGGTGAGGAGCGACCAAGGGGTGGCCCTGGAGGTCGTGGACCCTGTGGCCGGCCCGGGACCTCGACAGGGCGTCCCCGGGGAGAAAGACGGGCGGGTGGACCTTTTCCTGGACCGGGGCACGTACAAGATCCGGACCGTCGGGGATCCGTCGGGCACAGGTCAGGCCCGACTCGAGGTCCTTCCCTTCCGGGAAGCCGCCGTTTCTGAACAACCGGTGTTGGAGCACGGTGCGCGGCTGTCCTCCTCGTTGGGAGACCTCGAGCAGCGCTCCTACCAACTGGTGTTGACCGCCCCGCGAGAAGTGGTGCTCGAAGGGGCGGGCCGTGGCCTGGCGGACCTGGCCCTGTGGGAGTCCGATGGTTGGCGTGTGGACGCTCCTCCCAGGTGCCGCATCGTGGAACCGGAACTCGGTCGTCCCCTGCGTTCCTGCCTGGTGACCACCCGCCTGGCGCCTGGAAAGTACACCGTGACCGCGTACGGCGGGCCGTTGCTTCCGTGGCCCGATGGGGACCCCGCCGCGGCGCCGTTGTACCTGCGTAGAGGGGTTCCCGCCCATGGACCACTGTATCGTCACCAGCACAGGATCGGACCGTTCGGCGCCGAGTACTTTCTCGTCTCGGGCGACGCCACCTACTTCGAACTCGACATTCCTGAACCCGCGAACGTGGCCATGCGCGTGGTGCCCTGCACCCTCGACACGTTCCTCGAGGCGTTCGATGAGGAGGGGATCCGCACGGGGCTGAGCACCAGGTCGCGGGTGCCTCGAGCGAGCATTTCAGTCCCCGGCCTTCCGGATGGGCAACGTCTGGTGGTGGTGGAAGGAGAAGCGGGGCAACCATTCCGGCTCGCGCACTTTCCCATGCCCGGCCGCCTGTTCCAGTTCGAAGGGAGCGGCGCCCGGGTGCTGGCCGCCGTGGCGAGCGGTACGGCCGGGGACGAGGTAGACCCCACGGGCGTTGTGATCCGGATGCCCAGGAAAGGTGGCAGCCCCACGTTGATGGCCATCCAGGGGGTCGTCCTGGAACAGGCGTCATGGTACTCGAGGCGGTTCAATCTGAGCAGACGCACGTCCCTGTATCTGGACGTTCGCGAGGGTGGGGTCTACCGGTTCCAGTGGGAGGAGGGGGAGGTGGACCATCGGGTGGAGCCGGTGTTCTTGACAACCCCTCCAGGGTACAACGCTCCAGCGTTCAGGCGGGGCACCACCACCTGGGATCTGAATCCCGGTCCCCACCTTCTCACCATGGTGCCGGTGAATCAGGGCATCGTACATCTGATCGTGACCGGACCGGGAGCCGAGGCTGAAGAGCGGTTCGACCCCGGCGGCGCCGACTCCCCCGTGGCCGGTGGCGTGCTCTTCTCCAACCTGACCATCGACCTCGAGCACACCTACGCCCTGATTCTCAACGAACGGCCCGGGACCGCCGTGGGGGTGGACGTGCGCGAATTGCCGGCTCGACTGGAACGGCCTCTGGTTTTTCCCGCCATCCCCGGAGCCGACCTGGTACTTCCGGTCGCAGTCACTCGCCCCGGAACGCTTCGGGCGGAAACCGAGGACGGACGGTTGCTCGAGGTGGAGGTCGAAGGGCGGGCGCAGGAGGCGCCTGTGCAGGTGGCCCCCGGGGAATTCACCGTGCGGGTTCGGTCGGCTGGGGTGGCGCCTGCTGTGTGCCAGCTCTCCCTTTCACCCTTGCCATCCGGCCGGGAACAGGAACCGGGAGCGCAGGGAGAGGGGGATTCGTCCCTCCAGCTCGAGGAGGGGGCGCCGGTATTCTTCGACCTCGAAGCAGGGGCGTCGGCCCGAGTCCGGCTTCAGATCCATACCCCGGGACTCTATCAGGTAGAGAGCACGGGCTTGCTGGCGACCGCCGGAGCCATTCGCACCCGGACCAATCCAAGGCTGGCCACGGCCGAGGCGAACGGCGTCGGACGCAACTTCCTCTTGCAACGCTACCTGCCGCCTGGGGACTACCTGCTCTCGGTGAAAACTCTGGGCAGGAGCGCGGGACACCTGGGGGTGCGCATGACCAGGCAATCGCCGGCGGATGGTGGTTCCATCGTTCCGGGCGTGCCCGTCCGTTCCTCCGTGCCCGCGGGCGCCGCAGTCGTGTATCAGCTTGAGATCGAAGAAGCAGCCGTGCTCCGCGTGCACTCCTTCGGCAGGTCCTCCTCGTTTCCGGTCCGGATCGAGGACGCCGATGGGTGGCCCATCCATGCCGGCGCCCTGACTTCGGGCACCGAAATCCAGGTCCAGCCCGGCAAATACCGCCTCGTCCTCCTTCCGTCCCCCGTGGACAGCCGACGGCTCACCTTGATCGAACCGGTCCCCACCCCTCCCGACCGTCAAGGACATGGGCCGCATGAATTACCCCTGGCTCAGCGGATCCATCACCTGTGGACCGAACCCCTGGGCAAGGAGCCTCGCCCCCCGGATGTGTGGCGATTCCAGATCGCCGCAGAAACCGAGGCCGAAGTGGAATTGACCGGGGAGATGACGGGAACCCTGTGGAAAGTCGCCCAGGGAGACTCCAGGACAGAGGTGGCCCGGATCCATCCCCCGGGTCGATGGCACGGACGCCTGGAGGCGGGTGCCTACCAGCTCGAGGCGGTCAACCGAAGACGGGACAACCGGGTACCCTACACCGTCGCCGTGTGGCCTCGATGCCTGATTCCCGGCCTGGCACGGTGGACCGATGTGCCGGCCGCATTGCCGATATCGTTCGGCGGCAACGGCGTGCTGGTGGTACGCACGTTCGGCGCAGACGACGTGCGTGCCCGCCTCCTGGATGAAACCGGCCTCCTCGTGAGTGCCGGCGACGACCGCCCGGATGGCTGGAACGTCTACATGCTGGAACCTGCCCAGCCCGGTCGATACACCCTGAAACTCGAGCCGGTCGGAGTCGAATCGGCCCGGACACGGGTGTCGTTGGAAACCCTTGCGGTACGGGAGGCTCCGCCGCTGGGGATGGGGGAGGAACGTGAGGAGGCGTTGGGGGGCGAGGCCGTGATCGTGCCGCTGGAGGTGTCCGGGACCGACGGGGTGCTGGTCGTGACCACGCGATCGGATCAGACGATCGGGTGTGCAGTGGAAGTCTTCCGGCAAGGTACCTGGAAACAGGTCGGACAGAAGATGGGTCGGTCGCCCCGGCTGGAATTCCGACTTGACCCGGCGCATGGAGCGGAGCCCTGTCGCGTGTTGCTGTGGTCCCTGGACGGGGGCGGAACGGTGGTGGTTCGGGCGGAGTCGGTCCTGCCCGCGACGCGGCCCGAGAAGGCGCTGGAGACCGGTATCCACCCCGTGTCAGAGGTGCTCCCCGGCCTGGACGTGCTGCGCGTGAGCACCTCCACACCGGGACTGTTTCGGCTGAACGGTGCCCCTGGCGTGCGCTGGTGTCCGGGGCCGGACATGGTGTGCACGGAATCGACCCATGGCCTCGTTTCGAGTCGCGAAGGCGCCTTGTGGCTGGTCCGGGACCTGAAACCAGGGGGAGGAGGGGAGCCGGTTCAGGCTTCCCGGGTACGTCTCGGTGCTTCCGGGAGCCAGGTCGTGCAGGTGGACATTGCGCTCTCACCCGTGGCGTGCGAGGTGGTTGCCCGTGCCGGGCAATGGGTCGCCGTGGTGGGAGAGCCGAGCCAGGGAGTGGCGGGGTTGTCGCTTCAGGGGGACGCTGCCGGGTCACGATCGGAGTTGACGGCGATGGGGGTGGGGGCCCGGACCACCCTGGCGGCGGCATACAGCCGTTCCGACACCGTTTCACTCCTCGCATGGGCGGCCGCCTCCGGGGCCTCGAGCACCGAGGTTCGGCTGAAGCGTACCCTGTTCGATCCCGCCGGTTCCGAAACTGCGGGTTGGGGGGCCGTGGAGGGCCGGATCCCCGGCGGGGGCGCTCGAGTCTACCACCTTCCGGAGGGCTCCAAGCGAATGGAACTGGCGTTGGGGCCTGACCTGGCCGCGGTGCTCGCAGTGGCCGATGAGGTATCAAGCGTGCACTGGCAGGACGGGGCGCCCTTCCGCGAGGAGGTGGAAACGAGCGCCACGGAGTTGGTCGTCCTGAACCTCGGATCGGAGCCCGGCGTCTTCACCGCCGATTTGTTCCCGCTCGCCTTGCGGGCCATGAGTGCACCACTCCTCCTCGGGGCGCCGTGCGAGCGATATGAAGCGCTGGAGGGCTTCGTGCGACTCCCTGTCGCCCCCGTGGAAGCAGGACAGGGCGCCCCCTGGACACTCCATGTGCGGGGTTCCGCCCGCATGGCGACCCTGATCGGGCGCAACGGAACGGTGGCTCGAGGCCGGGACATCCCGGTACCTGAATCCGGGGGCGTCGTCGAGATCGCGCACGGACCCGGTCTGGTGCATGCGTGGATCGACGCTCCCGGGTTCGAGGTGGAGGGCCTGTGGGGAACCGAAGCCCGGGAGGCTGCGGCTGCAGCCCCTCCGACCACCCTGGCCTTGCCGGTGACCTTGACTGTCCAGGGGGAGATCCAGAAGCTGCGCGTCGCCCCGGACCAGGCCATGGTGCTTCACCTGCGTACCAGTGCTCCAGCACTCCTCCTCGAGGCGTTCGATGGCGGCCCGGAACGGGTGGTGCCGCTGCTGGAAGGTGGAACACGTGACATCTACCTCGCCGGCGCACCCGTCACCCTGGTCCTGCGCGCCATCGGCGACTCGGACCTGTGGGGTGAGGTACAACTGGTCTCCACGCCGGTGACCCCAATCGGGGAAGGCCTGGGGCCGAGCGTGCTCCTCTCGGCCGGTGCCACCCGGTATTTCTCGTTTCGCGTGGCCGAGCCTGCCACGGTCGGGGTCGGCGTCCGCGCAGATCAGGACGTGGTCTCCTGCCGCCTGCTGGACCGGCACGGGAACGTGATCGGGGAGGGCGTGGTGCAGCAACATGACCTTGCGCCCGATACCTATCTCCTGGCGCTTCACCTGCCCGAGGACATGGCGCCGGTGCGCGCACGCCCGGCCGTGGTGGGCGTGGCTCGACCGACGCCGGGGCCGCCTCGAGAAATCGTGGCGCGGTTCCTGCACCTTTCCTCGGACGCACCGGTGGCCACAGAACGGGAAACACCCTCGTTCCGATGGGCAGAACAGTGGCTGCAGGGCGAGTTCAACTGATACGGGGATGACATCATGAGACCTCGGACGCGCGGAAGGGAAATCCACAGACGATGGCGGTACCGGGCGGCAATGGCAGCCATCCTGCTACTCACTCCCTTGCTCGGCCATTCCGAGTCCCGCCCGGGTGGACTGGCGGAGTATGCGGTCAAGCGTCCACAAGGGGCTCGAGGCACCGTGGTGGTGCCAGACACCTTCCTTCGAAGATGGGACGCCCTCACCGTGTTTTTCCCACGGTCCACCGGGCCGGACGGGCACGACATCCCCGAGGACCATCCCGAGGCGTTCGTCCGCATGACCCCGCCTCATCCCGGCGCCTGGACCTGGTTGGACGACCGTACCCTCCAGTTCCGGCCGGCGGACCCCTGGCCCCCTCTCGTCACCTACCGGCTCGAGGTCGAGGACGAATCCTTCCGCCTCGATACACTGATGGAGGCGCCGGTCGAGACGATACCGGCGAACAACGAGACCGACCTGGTCGGCGTGGACTCGCTCACCCTCACGTTCGAAGACCCGATCGACCCGGAAGCCCTGGCGCGCATGATCGATATCGAGCTGCGTCCCCTGCCTGGCGTGGACGCCCGCGACACGCGCCGCCTGACCCGGGAGGATTTCCGGGTAAAGGCCCTGGAGCGGGCCGACCCCACGGCCCCCGCCTCCTACCTCGTGTCCTTGAACACTCCGGTACCGGAGGCGACTCGAGTCCTGGTGTCGTTCCGGTTGGCCCGCAAGGACTCGGGTGGCGCGTTTTCGCAGTTCACCTTCAGCACGGCGGCCCGGTTCCATGTCCAGGGACTGGCCTGCGGCGCCGAGCGCCTCCCCGTGGGAATCGGCGGCGCCCGCTTCGCTCCATCCCAGGCGCTGCAATGCTCATCCAACGGGGCTGCAATCCGCATCCTCTTCTCCGCCCCGGTTTCCACGGTGGACCCACTGGTGGCCCGCCGGTTCGTCCGGATCGATCCGCCGGTGGACAACCTGTCTGTCCAGACCCGAGATGCCGAGTTGCTCGTGCACGGGGACTTCCTCCCGGACCGCCTGTATCGGGTGCGGCTCGTCCAGGCGGACATCGTGGACGCGCGTGGTCGTGCACTGCATGTGGGCGGCGAGGTGGAGGCCTACCTGGCCTTTCCGGGGACCAGTCCGTTCTTGAAATGGGGAGCGGCCCAGGGCGTGGTGGAACGGTTCGGACCCAAAATGGTTCCACTGGAGGGCGTGGGCCACGCGCGGGCCGACCTGCGAATCTACCCGATTCCCCCACTGGACCGCTCGTTCTGGCCGTTTCCAGACACCCCGGTGGTGGTGGACGAGTCCTTGAGGCCGCCCGGGCCGGGTGAGGAACCACCCCCCTTCACCGATCCTCGAGCACGTGTTTCCCCGGAAGCCCTTGCCGGGTTCATCGCCTCCTTGGGAGCCCCGCCCGTCTCGGAGTTGGTGGACCTTCATCCACTTGGCCGGGGTGAGCACCCCCGGTTCGGGCTGGATCTCGCGCCCTACCTGGAAAAAGTCGACGGCAAAAACGCTCCCGGGACCTATCTTGTCGGGCTGAGGCGGCTGGACGCCGGGACCGAGCGGGCCTGGATCCGCATCCAGGTCACCGACCTGGCACTCTCTACCTGGGAAGAAACCACCTCGATCCAGTTCCTGGTCACCTCGTTGTCCACTGGAGACCCGGTGCGTTCGGCCGAGATCACCCTCGAGGGCGCACGCACCAACGCGGCGGGAGAGCCGGAATGGGCGATCCTGGGCCGGATGGTCACCGACCGGCACGGGCGCAGTGCGTTCCAGGCCCCCGGACCGGAACGGGGTGCCCGGATCGCGCGTATCGTCGTGCGAAAGGGGGACGACATCCTGGTGCTGGATCCGGCCCGCGCTCCGGATGGATACCGCGATGGCCACTGGTTCGAAAGCGAATCCCCCTGGCTCCAGTGGGCGTTCATGGACCTGGACCGGCGCGCGGAAACACCTCGAGTTCTGTGCCACGTGTTCAGTGAGCGCCCGGTGTATCGGCCGGATGAACCGGTGCACATCAAGGGGTACGTGCGGAAGCGCGCCGGAGGGCGGCTCTCCATCGTGCGGCCCGATGCGTCCCTCCAGATCGAAGGACCCGGGAACTCCGAGTGGGAGTATGGACTCTACGTGACCGAGGCTGGCAGCTTCTATTTCCTGTTCGACGAAGCGGAACTCCCCCCGGGAGCCTACGTGGGCTTCGTCCAGGTGGAAGATCCCTCCGGTCCGCCCCGAACATGCGGCCGGTTTTCGTTCCAAAAGGAAGACTACCGCATTCCCCGCTTCGAGGTCCGGTTGCACGGCCCGGACCAGGTCCCACTCGACCGCCCCTTCCAGGTGTCGTTGACGAGCACCTATTATGCCGGTGGCCCGGTGGCCGGTCGTCCAATCCGGTGGCGCGTCACCCAGTACCCCTACACGTTCGAACCCCCGAAACTTCCAGGATTCCGCTACTCTTCGGACGGGAGGTTCTCCTCGATACGCCGATTCGAATCCACACCCCAGCTCGTGCGGGAAGACGCCACCGACGCACAAGGCGCAGCACGGATACACCTCGACCCCACCATCGAGCCCACGGCCCAGCCCCGTACCTACGTGGTGGAGGCCACGGTGACCGGCGAGGACGATCAGACGGTCACGGCCACGCGCCAGGTGGTGGCGCTCCCCCCCTTCGTCCTCGGAGTCCGGGCGCCAAGGTTCGTTCCGGATGGCAACCGCGTAACCCCCGAGATCATCATGATGGGATACGATGGCCGCATCATCCCAGACCGGCAGGTCGTCGTCCGGCTCATCAGCCGGCAATGGCATTCCCACCTGCAAACCGGGGACTTCACCGACGGGATCGCCCGGTACATCACCGACGTGGTGGATACCCAGGTGTCGGAAACCCTGGTCATCACCGGGCGCGAACCGGTCCCGGTGGCAATCGACATTCCCCGTTCCGGGGTCTATCTGGTCGAGGTGGAGGCCCGGGACGCCCTGGGCCGCGCCCAGGTGGTGGCCGTGGATTTCTACGCGGGAGGGGGAGAACCGGTCGCATGGGAGAAGCCGGAGCAGCGCGTGTTCACGGTGTCGCCCGACAAGGAACGGTATGACCCGGGAGACACCGCCCACCTGGTCCTCCAGAGCCCGTTCCAGGAAGCCCGGGCGGTCGTGGTGGTGGAGGCCCCGGAGCACAACATGTACCTCGAGGTGCCCATCAAGGGCGGCGCCGCCACGGTGGACGTGCCCATCGAGGGACGGTTCGCGCCGAGAATTCCCGTGCACGTGGTGGCCATGCGGGGCCGGGTCCCTGCGCCTCCGCCTTCCCTGCAAGGGTTGACCGACCTGGGGAAGCCCGCCACCGTGGCGGCCACCACCTGGCTCGAAATCGCACCTCGTGACAACATGCTGGACGTGCAGCTCGAGTATCCCGAGCGCGCGCAACCTGGGGAGATCCTGCCCATCACCATTCGACTCGCCGATCCGGATGGACACCCGCTCCCAGGCGAGGTCACCCTGTGGCTGGTGGACCAGGCGGTGCTCGCGTTGGGCAAGGAACACAGGCTCGATCCGATTCCGGATTTCGTGATTCCTGCCCCCTCGCGACTGATCTACCGGGATACACGGGAGTTCCCCTTCGGATTCCTCCCGGTGGCCGAGGCCCCCGGAGGCGGCGAGGGGGAGCAGGAGTTGCTTGCCGGCCTGGACAAGGTCACCGTGCGCCGCAACTTCTGTCCCATTCCCTACTATCAACCCGAAATCCGGGTCGGCCCCGACGGGATCGCCACGGTCCGGGTCAAACTCACCGATGACCTCACCAATTTCAAGATCCGCGCCAAGGCCGTCAGCGGCGACGAGCGCTTCGGTGTCGCCACCGGAATGGTCTCGGTTCGCCTCCCCGTGCTGGTCCAGCCCTCCTTGCCCCGCTTCGTTCGCCCGGGTGATACCTTCTCCGCCGAGGCCCTGGTGCGCGTGGTGGAAGGCCCGGCCGGCGAGGCTCGAGCACGGTTGGACGTGGAAGGCGTCGCCCTCGAGGACCGAGCGGCCCGAACGCTCACCCTGGACCGAGACGCTCCGGTCCGGGTGGCCTACCCGGTGAAGGTGCCGGTCGCCGTCTCAGAACGCGAAGTGGAGGCTGGTCCCCGGGAAGTCCAGTTCCGACTCACCGTTCAGCGAACCGCAGACGGGGCCGGAGACGGCTTCGAGGTCCGGCTGCCCCTCCGGGACGACCGGAAGCCGGTGGTGCGTCGATCCATCGCGAACCTGACTCAGGGCCGCACGCTCGAGGTGGACGCCCTCCCGGACAATATCCGGACGGGGAGTGTTCGGCGGCAGGTTTTCGTCTCGAACCGTCCGGTCCTTGTGGCCCTGGCGGACGGCCTGGATTTCCTCCTCACCTATCCCTACGGGTGCACCGAACAGAAGATCAGCCGGGCTCGAGCCATCCTGGCCACCCGCGCGTTCCGCACTGCGCTTTTCCTGGACGCGCCCGAATCCGAACTCGACGACGCGGTGACTGCCACCATCGACGCGATCGGCAACGCGGTGGACGAGCGCGGCCTGGTCGCCTACTGGCAGGGGGGCGAGGGCTACGTGTCTCTCACCGCATGGGCGTTCGATTTCCTGCTGGCCGCGGAGGCGGATGGATATTCGGTGGACCCGGACCTGCGCCACACGTTGAAGCGCGCGCTGCGCCGGGCCCTGCGTTCCGACTTCACCGGCCTGATCGACGGCGCCGCCGCGGGAGAACGCACCATGGCCCTGCTGGCTTTGGCCCGGAGCGGGGACCTGGACCCCGGGTATGCCGCAGAGCTGGCGCGCCGGGCCACCTACCTCGACCAGGAGTCCAGGGCACGGGTCGCCCTCGCCTTCGCGCTCGGAGGTCGAGGCCATGAATCCGTGGCACGGTCGCTCGCCGCGCAACTCTGGGACGGCCTCGTCATCACACTCCACCAGGGACAGGAGGTCTATCAGGGCCTTCAGACCGGGATCGATACCTACGCGGACATGATTCTCCCTTCCGAGGCCCGAACCCTCGCCCTGACCACTCGAGCCATCGCTCGCTACCAGCCCGAGAATCCTCGCCTTTCACTCCTGGTCAACGCACTTGTGAAGCTCGGAGAAAACGGCGGCTGGGGCTCCACCAACGCCAACGCCGCTGCCATGGAAGCCCTGGCCGATTTGCTTCACCCCCCGTTGGCCGGTCAGACGCAGGCCCGGATCACCGTCCAGGTCGGGGACCTCTCCCAATCCCTCGAGGTCTCACCAGAAACACCATCGGCGGCCACCATCTTGACCGAGCCCGGGGCACTCCAGGTCCGTCTCCAAACCCAGAAACCGGAAGATCGGATCGTGGCACGGGTGACCGACCGGTATGTGCCCGGCGGCGATGGGGCCTGGGTGGACGCCGACTCCCGTGGCTTCGTGGTCACCCGGGAACTGCTGACCGTGGTGCCCGGAGGCGCACCACCGGTGCAACACCCTCTGACCGGACCAGGACTCACCGTCCGGTTCGACTCCGGGGACGTGGTGGAGGACCATGTCCAGGTCGTGAACCCCGCCGACCGGCACCACGTGGCCATCATCGTCCCCCTGGCAGCCGGTCTCGAGCCGCTCAACCCGGCCCTCGCCACCGCCCCCCCCGAGGCAAAGCCCAGCCGACCGCCAACGCTGGAACCGACCTACCTGGCCATGGAGGACGACCAGGTGGGATTCTACTACGAGACGCTCCCAAAGGGCGTGTACGACCTCCGGTTCCGAACTCGAGCCGTGGTGCCGGGGCGGTTCGTGCAACCCTCGGCCACGGCCGAGATGATGTACCATACCGCCGTTTGGGGCCGCTCTCCGGCCGCCCGGATCGAGGTCGAACGTCCTCCGGAGTAGGCGAACTTCTCCCCGGTGCGGCGGCCAGGAAAAAACCGCGAGGGGCTCCCACACACTTTCCAGGAAGCGTGCATGGACTTTTGGGGTTGCACCTCGGGCCGCTATTCTGTAAAAGAAATCCACAGCTACACACGGAGCACGAGTTCATGTCTCTTGTCGATATCGTTCGTGATGCCGGCATCATCGGGTGCGGCGGTGCAGGATTCCCGACGCATGTGAAGATCGATGCCCAGGTGGACCTCGTCCTGGCCAACGGCGCCGAATGTGAACCCTTGTTGGCGTCGGACCAGCGGGTGATGGAGCACTATGCAGACGAGGTTCTGGAGGGGGTGCTCCTGGTCATGTCTCATGTCGGCGCTCCTCACGGCATGATCGGCGTGAAGGAGCACTACCACCGTGCGGTTGCTGCCCTCAGGGACCAGGTGGACGGGCGCGGCAACGTCGAACTCGGGCTGATGGGCAACTACTACCCGGCCGGTGACGAGCACATCCTGCTGGCGGATCTGACCGGCCGGATCGTCCCGGAGGGGGGCATCCCCCTGAACGTCGGCGCGGTGGTGAGCAACGTTCTCACCATGGTCCAGATCGCCCGGGCGGCTCGAGGCCGGGTGGTGACCGAACGGGTCGTGACCCTGGTGGGAGAGGTGTCCGAACCGCAGGTGGTGATCGCACCCATCGGGACCCCGGTCCTGGACTTGCTCTTGCGTGCCGGGCCTCGAATTCCCCTGGAGGATCTGGTCATCATCGATGGTGGACCCATGATGGGACGGATTGTGGATACCACCGCGTCCGTGAACAAGACCACCAGTGGATATATCTTCCTGCCCAAGGACCACCCCCTGGTGCAGTACAAGCAGTTGCCCATGGAGGCGATGGTGCGGCGGAGCGTGGCAGCCTGCTGTCAGTGCCGCTATTGCACCGACGCCTGCTCCCGGTACATGCAGGGGCACCACATCGAGCCCCACCTGGTGATGCGCACCCTGGCTTACAAGCTGAGTGAACCCACCTCGGCCATGACCGCGGCGTTCCTTTGCTCTCAGTGCGGACTGTGCGAGTTCGCCTGTCCCATGAACCTCAGTCCCAGGCGCGCCTTCGCCGAAATCCTGTCTCGACTGCGCGCCGCCGGGGTGAAGAACCCGCACCACCATGCACCGAAACAACTGCACGAGTTCAATCGATACCGGAAGATCGGCAAGGACAGGATCACGCGTCGGTATCAGCTCAAGCATTACGAGCACCCCGACCTCCCGCTGTTGCGAATGGACGACCCTCCGCAGGTCTCCATTTCCCTCGTGCAGCAGACCGGGGCCCCCTCCGAGCCGGTCGTCCGGAAGGGAGAAACCGTGACCAGGGGCCAGTTGATCGCACGGATCCCCTCCGGCCAACTGGGCGCAAATCACCATGCATCGATTTCCGGCCAGGTGCTGGACGTCACGCGTGACCGCATTGTCATCAGGGGTGGACGATGAAGTATCCCGCTCTGGGCCTCGTGGAGACAAACAGTGTTGCTCGAGGCATCCTGGTTCACGATGTCATGTTGAAAAAAGCCCGGATCTCGGTGCTCGAGTCGCACAGTATCTGTCCGGGCAAGTACATGGTCCTGATCGCCGGAGGTGAGCGGGAGGTCCAGGAGGCGCTGGAGGAGGGGCTGCACTACGGCGGTGAGGCGGTAGTGGACAGTCTGTTCATTCCGCACATCAGCGAAGATGTGTTTCCCGCCATGGTCGGCGGCAACCAGGACCTGGCCATCGATTCGGTGGTCATCGTGGAAACCTTCTCCGTCTCCGCCGCCATCGTGCTCGCAGACATGGCACTCAAGCACAACGCGGTCCGCTTGCTCGATCTGCGCCTCGCACAGGGGCTGGGAGGCAAGGCGTTTTTCCTGATCACCGGTCCTCTCTACGAGGTGGAGGAGGCGGCGCGACACCTGGAGGCTGCAGGGGAACCGGGCATGGTGACCAACATCGAAATCATACCCGCGCCTCATGAGGGCCTGATGGACGCAGTGGGCGGTCGCATTCTGTAGTGGGCTCGAGTCGCCCGGGCTGGGGGGGCGGGCTTTCTCGAAGGCAGCGTGGAGACGGCGGAGCAGGGGCGAGTCATGAAGGTGCTGCTGGTGGACGTCCCGTTCGGTGCCACCGACATCGGGGGTGAGCGGCAGCTCTTCTCTGGAGTGGAGAACGTCATCCCGTCGTTGGGGCTGGCCTATCTCGCCGCGGTGGCGGAGCAGGCGGGGCACGAGGTCCATATTTTGGACTGTGCTCGAGGCCTTCCCTGGGAGGCCGTTGCCGTGGAGGGGCGCAGTTTTCGTCCCGAGGTGGTGGGGGTGACCGTCACCACGCCGTCGTTCCGGAACGCGGTGCGCACGGTGGAGATCCTCCGTGAGGTGGTGGCAGACGCCGTGTTCGTGGCCGGAGGCGCCCATCCCACTGCGGTGCCGGAGGAAACCATCCTCGCCGGTGTGTTCGATTTCCTCGTGGTGGGCGAAGGGGAGCAGACCTTCCTCGCCTTGCTCGAGCATCTCCAGGGCGGTGGTGTCCCGCTCGAGCAGATTCCAGGGCTGGTATTCCGCTCGGGGGAGCAGGTCCACTGGACCGGGCCGGCTCCCTACATTCAGGACCTGGATGCCCTTCCCTATCCCGCCAGGCACCTCCTCCCCCCGCTCGAGGCCTACGAGCCCTGTCCCGCCTCGCTCCGACAGTTGCCACTGGCCCACGTCATGACCTCTCGAGGGTGCCCTTCCCGGTGCAACTTCTGCGACCGGGCCGTGTTCGGCGAGCGGTACCGTGAGCGGTCCGTGGAAAACGTGATGGGAGAGGTTGAAGAACTCGTCTCCCGTCATGGCGCGCGCGAAATCCGCTTCTTCGACGACACGTTCACCCTCAATCGTCGACGGGTCGAGGCCCTGTGCCGGGAACTCAGGCGATTCCGGCCCCGACTCCCGTGGACCTGCCTCACTCGAGTGGACTCGGTCGACCCGGACCTGCTCAAGTTGATGAAGGACGCCGGGTGCTGGCAGGTCCTGTTCGGTCTCGAGTCTGGTGATGACCGGATCCTGGCCGCCCTGAACAAGGGGAACACCGTCGAACAGAATCGGCAGGCGGTTCGGTGGGCCCGGGAAGCGGGGTTGCGCGTGCGGGCGGACTTCCTGGTCGGCTCTCCCCCGGAAACCCTGGAAAGCCTGGAACGAACCCTCGCTTTCGCCTGCGAGTTGGACCTGGATTTCGCTCACTTCAACAAGTTCGTGCCCTTCCCGGGCACCACCTTTCATCACGACCTCGTCGCCCAGGGCTACACCTTCGATTTCGACCAGAGTTCCACCCTGGACCACAACGCCCTCGTGTTCGTCCCCCCGGCCCTCACCCCCGAAGAATACCAGGCGTTCCTCGACCGTTCCTATCGCACCTTCTACCTGCGTCCGCGCTACATTCTCCGCCGGGCCCTGTCGATGCGCACCCTGACCGAGTGGCGGGTGCACCTGCGCGGGGCGCGGTCCATGCTCGCTTTCTCATGATTTCCGGGGGGCCGGGTCGAGAGCGCGGAGGGGGGACCCCGGGAAGAGAAGCTCAGCGTGGGGTCTCGAGGCAAGCCCGTGCCAGGCGGTCGTTCCGTGTTCAAGCCCTGTTCCGGTGCGTTCCGGTCCGGGCCACCAGTCGGTTCACTGTGTGGGCCACTCGGCGGAGATCCTGTTCCGCCAGACCCTCGAACATGGGAAGCGCCAGGGCTCGACGATGGACATCGGCCACCACCGGACAGTCGTCCCGGCCGAGGCGTGCGGCGCAATCGTCCGCAATCTCGTCTCCGACCCCCGCGTCGATCCCATGCCGAAGCAACGCGCGGCGGATGGGCGCTGCTTCGCAGGGGAGGCGGGCCACCAGGAAGTACCAGGAGGACCGGTCACCGGCACCCACTTCCTGGAGGTCGATTTCGGGCGCCAGGTGTGCCCGGTACCGGAGTGCAATCTCCTCCCGTTCCGCGGTCCGGGCGTCCAGGGTCCTCAGCTTCCGAAGGCCCAGTTCCGCCTGGATGGGGAGGTACTCGAGGTCGGCAGGGGGCGCATGCTGGAACCGACGATAGAACCGACTCATCCACTCCTGAAACTGCGGTGTCGCCAGGAGAAGGAGAAAAGGAGCGGCCAGGCCGGTCCTGAAAAGGATGTCCTCGGCCAGGACCGCCGTATACTTGCGTCGAAACTGGCTCAGCATGGGCCGGTCCCCGGTGCGGACAGCCCGGAGCGCCGAGGCGAGGTCGGTATCGTCGGTGACCACCATGCCGCCGCCATAGGTGTTTACCGGCTTGGTCGTCTCGAAGCTGAAAAACGCGGCATATCCAAAGGACCCCGCAGGCCGGCCCCGGCAGGACGCACCCAGGGCGTGGGCACAGTCCTCCACCACCGGGATCCCATGTCGCGCACCCAGGGCCACAATCTCCTCGATGGGACACGGCGCCCCGAACAGGTGCAAGGCAAGAATGGCTCGAGTCCTCGAAGTGATCCGTGCCCCCACCGAGGCCGTCGTCAGGTTGAACGTGGTAGGGTCGATGTCGGCCGGAACCACCGTCGCGCCCAGGGATTCGATGAGCGGAATCAGGTCGCCCAGGGTGTAGGCAGGAATGATCACCTCGTCGCCCGGCGCAATTCCGATGTGCCGCAGAATGGCGGTCATGGCCCGTCGCCCCGAACTCAGCGCCACCGCTTCCTTGCGGCAGACCCGGGAGGCCACGGCCTGCTCGAATCGCTCCACGGCCCGAACCGGGGGTGAGCCTGCCTCGAGGATTCCGGCGATGAATGCAAATTCGTCCGGATCGACCTGGGCTCGGCGTCTGGGGATCATGGTAGGCCCTTTCCAAAGTAGAATCGGAGTGCACGCCACGTATCCTGCAACTCCGACGGGAGATTCCGCAGGGACAGGCGCAGACTCAGTTCTGTGTTGGTGGTGTCCCAGCAACGAGCGCGGCATGTCCGAACCTCTTGCCGTAAGGTCTGGAACGCCTCCCCTCTCCAGATACGGTCCAGGGATTCATCCCGGAGACTCGGTCCTCCGCTGATGTCGCAACACGGAGTGACTTCCCCTCCTGGACCGATGGCGCACACCGCGTAGCCGGCATAGCACCGGAACCGTCTCGGGGTCCGGTAGAGATCGGGTATGCCCGCAAGGTAGCTCCTGGGATTCACCTGGATGCCGGCGTGGCGGGCTGCAACCATGAGACGCTCCACCTGGCGTGCCAGGTGGCGCACCTGGGCATCGGTTCGGAACATCAAGTCGGCGTAGTCCCCCAAGGGTCGGTCCCGGTGGAGCAGGTTGGTGTGGACCGGAGCGAACTTGATCTGGAACGCCCCCAGGGATTCCGCCAGGGCCAGCGTGGCAAGCATCTGGTCCACGTTGCGCGTGGTCACGAGGTAGTTGATGCCGATCCGGATACCTGGTGCATGCGTTCGCAACGCCTGGATTCCAGCCATGGTGGCCTCGAACGCGCCGGGTCCACGAATGGCATCGTGGACATCGGCGCTGGCCCCATCCAGGGAGATCGAGAGCGTGTGAGTTCCGGCCTCGGCCAGCATGCGCGCCACCCGGGCGTCGATCAAGGTCGCATTGCTGCACAGGTGGACCGAGATACCATGTTGCCGCGCATGGGCGATGATGTCGAACAGGTCGGGCCGCAGCAGGGCCTCGCCGCCCGAGATGGAGATGATCGAAGTCCGGAGTCCGGCCATGGATTCGATCGCAGCCAGCCACCGGGCGGTGGACAGTTCCGCCTGAACCCGGCCGGGGTGCTGTTCCACCCCGCACGCACGGCAGTGAAGGTTGCACCGGAGGGTCACGAAAGCGAGAACGATTGGGAGGAAGTGTGGCCGTCGATCCAGGTGCCGGGCCGCCCACACGTCGGCGAGCACACGGGCGTTGCCTGCCAGTACGCGGGCTGCTGCAGCGTGCTGTCGCCATCGATCCGGGTCGTGTGGTGGCGGATGAGAAGACCTGGGACTCATGTTCGACCTGCCGGGACGTTCACCTGGGCCGCCTCGTCCAGGGACCCGCGTTCCTCCAGCGCAGACAGGGTCGCGTCCAGGACCTGCGCCACCGGAATGGCGCGCATACACACGTTGTCCGTGCAGTACGAGAGGCGGTGGTTGAGCATGTTGAGGCACGGACTGCAAGCCATGCCCGCAGAGATCGTGGTGGCCCGCTCGCTCACCGGGCTGTAGAGCAAGGAAGTCTCCGGCCCGAACAAGGCCACGATGTGAATGGGGGTGAGCGCGGCGAAATGGCAGGGACCGCTGTCGCTCGAAACCAGCACGTCCGCAAGATGGTACAGGGTCAGGAGTTGTCGAAGATTCGTGTCTCCCGCCACTGACACGACGCGATGCGCCGGTCCGATCGCACGTGCCATCCGCGCGGACGGCTCCCGCTCGGACCGGTTCCCGGTGATGATCACGGTCAGGTCCTCCCGGGCCGCCAGCAGGCGGCGTCCGAGTTCGACGAAATGGGGTTCCGGCCACTTACGTAGGGGCAACTGATCATTGCAATTGGGGTTGAGGATGACCCGTGGGCCGCGTCTCCGGGTCGCATCCGTGACCATGGTCAGGCGGGCCGAGCGCTCCCCTTCATCGGCCCGGGCCTGGAGCAGTGCCTCCATGCCCTCCAGGTCCTCCCGGGTCGGCTCGAACCGCGGCATGACCTCGGAGTCCACCTCCACCACCTCTTTCAGCTTGGGCACCTGCCCCCGCGGAGCACCCAGAGCACGCACCAGCGAAAGGAACATCTCCGCCGTGTGGTGCTGGAAGGTGTACCCCAACTCGGTGGTGAACAAACGTCCCCGGTAGGGACCTTCCGAGCTGAAATTGTGGAATCCCACCCGCCGGGACGCTCCCGTCAAGTACGTGATGACCGCCGACGCTCGAGTCAACCCTTCCATGTCGATGGCCGTGTCGATCCCCTCCCGGCGCGTCCGGGCCAGCACCCGCGCCAGGCCGAGCACGAATCGCCCCAGACTCCGGTCGTCGATGGTCAGCACGTTTTCCGGCTTGAAGTAGGGCAACAGATCCACAATGGCTCGGTTGGAGGCAAACACGAGGATGTAGAGATTGTCGCGGCCAACCAGACGCTCGGCCTCGGCAAATCCCGGGCACGCCAGTACCGTCGAACCCATCTCGATGAGCTTGACGAACAGGACCTTTCGGGGCGGTCCCTCACCAGGAGGCAGCACCCGGCGACGCACCCGTTCGAACAGGGTCAACGACAGGCACAGGGGCTTGCCGGCATAGCGGTCCAGCTTCCGAATCAGTTTCGTGTCCAAGTCAGCTCTCGGGCATCCGGTTGTGCAGCGTTGCGCGACTGGCTCGGCGCCTTCCATCCTCCATCGCCTGGCTCAACAGGCTACCAGCCGAGGCGCTGGATTTCAAGGGCGTTCGTTCGAAATCCACCCCTCCCGCACGCCCTGAGAACCCTCCTCGGGCCGTTCTCCGTCCCTTCGACCGAGACCGGGAAGTCGGTCCAGTACCCCGGCCAGGAATCCGGCCCCGATGGACAGGTGGATACACTGCAGGGCCGGCCAGGCAACCAGCACCATCATCGGGCCGTGCGTCTGCAATGCAAGCCCCAAAAACCGCCGCTCCAGCACAAGTTGCCCCACGGCGGCACTCGCCGAAACCACCAGACCCCACGGCCGCACCGGGGCCAACAGCAACCCCGACATCATGACCAGGCTCAGGGCGCACGATGTGGTCTCGAATCCGGTGCCCACCGCCCCCCGCGACTCGAGTCGTCTTCGTCGCAGCAACAGGGGAACCCAGCGGCGGGTCCGGCGGTACAGCTCCCGGCACCTCGGCCCCAGCGGCTTGAAGTGGTGGTAGTACCAGGCATCGGCCAGGATCACGTTCCGATACCCCGCCCGCTCCAGAGCATGGCCCATCTCGAACTCCTCCATGCCCACTCCACCACGGTGGGCTGGAAAACCTCCCACTGCCTCGAACACTTCCCGGCGAATCGCTCCACACTCGGACTGGAACGCTGAAAACCCCTCGATGTCTCCTCGAGGTCCCAACTTGAACGGCATGGTGGCCCGCAACCCCACGAACCGCGCCCCCCACGATGGCGACAGCTCAGAAACCTCCGGCCAAGCCCCCACGGCATCAACCCCGGAATCCTCAACCAGACGGCCCACCAGCTTCTCAAGGGTCTCCACCGGAACGACCACGTCCGCGTCCACGAAAACCAGAACCGCACCCCTCGCCCGCGCCGCTCCCGCGTTCCGGGCCGCCGCCACCCCGCGAGGTACCTCGTGACGGACCACCTCCACCACCCCCATGCGCCGCGCCACCTCCCCGGTCCCGTCCGTGCTCCCGTCGTCCACCACAACCACCTCCCAACCCCGGTCACGGCTCACCTCCAGAACCGGCGAAAGACAGCGCGCCAATCGCTCGGCCTCGTTGTGGGCAGGCACGATCACGCTCGCTCCCTCCTCCCTCATACGCGGTCCCTCCTCCGTCGACGGGGAAACCAGAGCCCAGGCCAGGCTCGAGGTGAGAAGACCGTCGAGCACGTCAGCGCGCACTCGAACGTGCAGGTACAGTCAGACGCAACGGCGCGAAATCGCCGGGCCGGCCCATCCTCGAGCACCTCCACCACCCGGACGCCCCCCACACCGGCACGACCCAGCACACTGTGGGACCGCACCTGCGCCAGTTCACATCCTCGAACCGTACCGTCTGCCATTACCTCCACCATGCGCCAGCCGGCCATGCAACCAAACGGTTCCGCCGTCGGCTCCAGCCGTTCCAGAACCTGGTGGCGGAGTCGGGTCGCCAGTCGCCAGTCCATGGTCTGAACGTAACGCCGGGACGCACGACGAAGTTGCCGGGCCGTCAACTCTGCATAGACCCCGGCGAGGCTGCGCTGCACCTCCGGGGCCACATCTCGTACCAGCGCCAGTTCGTGAAAGTCGATGGGCCACGCCGCCGTCTCTTCCTGAAAGCCTCCCAGCACCTCCGCGTTCCCCGGCTGAAGCACCGATGTCAGCCGTACGGTGAACCCCTCATGCCGGCGCCGCAAGGGGGCGACCGCATCCACCGTGGCCCGCGCCCGATCGAAGCCGTCCGGAACCCCCCGGAGTCGATCGTGAACCGCTCGAGGGCCGTCCAGTGAAATGGTGAGGCATGTTTCCAGGTGCGGAAAACGTGTCAGTATTTCCTCGAGCACCTCGGCGGTACGCCCGGGGAAGTATCCGTTGCTGTTGATACTCAGACGAGGAACACCGCTGGAACGCACCATGCACGAGATCACGTCCAGCAGATCATCACGCAGGAAAGGTTCCCCGCCGGTGATGGTGAGGTGCACCAGCGCGTCGCTGCCCGCCAGTGCCGTCCCCCACTGGCTCGGAGAAAGTTCGTCCACACCTCGGAGCGTCCGGGCCGCAGAACAGCAGAACGTGCAGTTCATGTTGCACCGCCCGGTCACAAAGGCGATGACATAATTGGGCACCCGGCCCAATACCAGCGCCCTGTAGAGACGAACGGCCGTGTCCAGCATCCCGTTCTCCAACACCTCACGCCGCCCCGCTCCCACGTCCCCGCTGGATGACCCCCCGCACGCCCCGCGTGGCCGCACGTCCCTGGCAGCTCCCGAGCAACGAATACGATAGAATCTTTGCCCTCGCTCCGCAAGGGCTGTCTCCGGCCGTCCCATGCCGAGACATCGGAATCATGGAACCACGCCTGGACCACACCGGCATGACCAGACGGACCATGATTCAGGAAGGATACGAAAGGAACTCCACCCGATCAATCGGCCCATCGGTCACCAGGGCGCCCGTGTAGCCCTCCCCGGGATCGATGTCTCGCAGTGTCCACCGTTCCCGGGCACTCGAATCACCATCCACCGACCGAAGCTCTGGTCGTTCCCCGGGGGCCACGGCAACCTCCACGCGGTCGAGGTCAAAGTGCAGCCCATCCCCAATCGCCTTCAAAAACGCCTCCTTCCGCGTCCAACACCGAAAAAAGGCCGCCAACCGCTCCGCCTCCGGGAGTGCCGCCAGGGCCGCCGATTCCCGCTGCGTGAAAAAACGCTCCGCCAGCCTCAGGTGGTCCGCCATCGGCTTGATTCGCTCCAGATCCACTCCAACCTCGAGACCCACCGCCACCGCAAGAAGGCCCAGCTCATGCGAGTTGCTGAAATTGAACCGAATGTCCCGACCGAAACTCGAGCCGGAAAGGCGAGGCTTGCCAAATCGCCCATACTCGAATGTCAGCACACCCGGCGCACACCCCGCATAGCGGCCGAGCAGCTCACGAACCCGACCTCGCCCCGCCACAAATCGCCGACGATGACGCGCAAACTTGAACCGGGACGCACGATCCCGCTCGTCCGCAGAAAGAAGCCCCTCCAGCGCAACCAACGTCGCACCGTCCGGATCCAGCGGGATACGCCAAACGTGGACTTCCCCAGGGCCCAGTTCCACACGGCCCGTCAGGACCCTCCACCCCGGTCGCGTTCCCGGTTCTTGACACATGCCGCCCCCTGTTGCTACCCTCCCCCCCAGATCAACCTTCGTGTCGATCCGAACCGGAATCCAGGAGGAACCCATGAAGATCGAGGTCGTCCGCGTCGAGTTCCCCGAGGACTGCAACATCATCCTCGGCCACGCACACTTCATCAAAACCGTCGAGGACCTGCACGAAATCATGGTGGGTACCTCGCCGCACGTCAAGTTCGGAATCGCCTTCTGCGAGGCTTCCCAGGAACGCCTGATCCGCAAATCCGGCAACGACACCGACCTCGTATCCGTCGCCGTCTCCAACGCCCAGGCCATCGGTTCAGGTCACCTCTTCGTCATCGTCCTCAAAAACGGCTTCCCCATCAACTTCCTCAACGCCATCAAACAGTGCCCGGAAGTCACCCGCATCTTCTGCGCCACCGCAAACCCCCTTCAGATCCTCGTCGCCCAGACCGACCAGGGGCGCGGCGTCCTCGGCGTCGTCGACGGCCTCTCTCCCCTGGATGTGGAGGGCCCTGACCAGGCAAAAACCCGGCACGACTTCCTCCGAACCATCGGCTACAAGCTCTGACCACGCCACGCACCCCTCCGCACCTGTTGCGACTTCTTGTACAAATCCCCCCCGTTTCCCCCTTCTTTCAGCGCCTCGCCGGGCCGTTTTCCACCATCAACTGGCGATTTGGTAGAAGGTTGCAGAAATTTGAACTGCATGTACAAGATACTGGGACGATTTTGTACCAACAATTCGTACGGTGAGCGTCCTGCACCCGGAACCACCAGAGAAGCCTCCACGGTGATCTGCCGCTTCCAGAGAATGTCAGCCTGTGACAGCAAGAGTGGAATCAGGATGTAACCTGGCGTCATTTTTGTGAGAATCTGCATGTACCCCCGAGACTGGATTCCGGGGGGGCGAAGAAAAGCGGGGTGGAGCCGGGTATCGAGAATGCGTGCGGCACGCAACTTGCCCATGGTTGTGGGCGATTGCGAAGATAGCCAAGCCGTCGAACACAACATGCACAACGTGCGCGAAAGAATCTGGGAGGCAACGATGCGATCGACGATTCGAGCAACGATACGATTTCTCGCCTTGGCGGGTATGGTGGGGCTTTTGTCCGGGACAGCGGAGGCGAGGCCTGCGGTGAACCACCCGGTGTTGGACCGGATCGATGAAGTGATTCAGTCGGACATCTACGGGACGCCGAGTCTGGTCGTGGGAGAGTTTCATGTGCGGGAGCGGACCCGGGATGCCCTGGATGTGGCGCAGGCGTTTCTGCGTGAGCACCGGGATCTGGTGGGGATCGAGGATCCGGACACGGAACTGGAAGCGGTGGACATCATTGGGCCGGATGAACTGGGGATGACCCATGTGAAGTTCGCGCACCGCGTGGCCGGTCTGCCGGTATTCGGTTCCGAACTCATCGTGCACGTGGAAGAGGACCATGTGGTGAGTTCCATGAACGGTGTCTATCTCCGTTCGTTCCATCCCCGGCTGGATGTGCGGGTGGAAGGGGACGTGGCCGCGGACATCGCAGTGGAGTACGTGTGGGACCTGATCGACGAGGGCAAGATCGACGGGACCGTGGCTGCCCGTGACCAGTACCTGGATCTGGACACGGATCCGGAGCTTGGTTTCTTCAACCGCGGCCTGATCTCGGGAGAGCGAACCCCCACGCACCTGGCCTGGAAGGTGACCGTGAACGGGTACGTGGTCTTTGTGGGCGCGCGGGCCGGTCGGATCCTGGAATCCTACGATACCATCCACACGGCGATGTATCGGGAACTCTACGATGCCAATCACGGAAGCAATCTGCCCGGGCAGCTCCTTTGCCGCGAAGGACAGAACTGCACGCCCAACGATGCAGACGCCCGTGAGGTATGGAGCGAGTTCGAGACCATCTACAGCTACTGGCGGAACACGCATGGCCGGGATTCCTGGGATGGGCGGGGCGCCAAGATCATCGGCACGGTCCACTACGGAACCAACTTCATGAACGCCTACTGGAGCGGCTCCCAGATGGTGTTCGGCGACGGAATGGTCGCCCTGGACGTCACCGGCCACGAGTTGGGCCATGGCGTGTGCCAGTCCACCGCGAACCTCACCTACAAGTATCAGCCCGGCGCCCTCAACGAGTCCCTCTCGGACGTGTGGGGCACCATGATCGATTCCAACGACTGGCTCATCGGTGAGGACCTGCCCATCGGCGCCGTGCGGTCGATGGCCGACCCGAACGCCTACAATCAGCCCAAGGACATGACCGAGTATCGCCGCTTCTTCTTCTACGACAACGGCGGCGTCCACATCAACTCTGGTATCCCCAACTATGCTGCTTACCTCCTCGCCGCCGGCGGCTCCAACCAGGGCGTCTCGGTGCGTGCCCAGGGCCGGAGCGTGGTCGAGAAAATCTGGTACAGGACCGAGGTGACCAAGCTCACTTCCAACGCCAAGTTCGTCGACTTCGCCAACGCCGCCATCCGGGCTTGCGAGGAACTCTACGGCCGCGGCTCCAACGAGTGCGTGCAGACAGAAGCAGCTTTCCGCGCCACCAAGATCCTCTGAGCCCATCCCCACGCTCCGCCGCCGCGACGGTTCCCACAACCCGACCCGACTCCCCTCCTCCTGTTGACCAGCCGGCCTCGAGATTCCCTGTGAAGCCTCTTCCCGCTCCCCGGCTGCTTCTTTTCCTGTAGAGACCGCTTCCGGCACTTTCCCTCTTGCATTCTCCGTGCACACACGTCTAATAGATGCCTGGGTAGACTGATCATCAAGGAGGGTGTGGAAACCACCATGGCCAGACTGGAGATTCACAAATTCGGGGGCACCAGCGTGGGCAGTGCGGAGCGATTCCTCTCCGTTGCCGACCTGGTTGAACGGGCGAGCGCAGAGGCGCACGTGGTCGTCGTGGTCTCGGCGATGGCCGGGGTGACCGATCAACTGGTGGCCCTGGCCGAGGCGGGGGCCGGGCATCGGCGGGACGAAGGGGAGCGCGTGCTGGCCGAATTGCTCGAAAAGCACCTGGAAACCGTGGAGGCACTCGGGTCCGCGGTCCTCCACCGGGTACCCGACCGTGCAAAAGCGCTGGCAGCGGACATCGAACGGATCTGGGCGGGCCTGCGGGACCGGTTCCGGGCGGTGGTCGCCCTGGAAGAACTGTCTCCTCGAGCCCGGGACGCGATCCTGGCCACCGGTGAAAAGCTCTCGGCCCGAATCCTGGCCACCGTGCTCGAGGCCCGGGGCCGAACCGCGAAGGCTCTGGACGCGGATACCTTCCTGGAGACCGACGGCTGTCACGGCGAAGCCACGCCCGTTGCCGGCGTGGTGGACCGCACCATTGCCGCCACGCTCGAGCCGTTGTTGGCGCACGGGGTCGTTCCCGTGGTCACAGGCTACTGCGGGCGTGCCCCGGATGGGGCCACGACCACCCTGGGACGGGGGGGCTCGGACCTGTCCGCCACGCTGATTGCTGCAGCACTCGGAGCCGATTCGGTGACCATCTGGACGGACGTGGACGGCGCGTACAGCGCAGACCCACGGGTGGTCCCGGAAGCCCGGCTCATCCGTCAGCTCAACTACCAGGAAGCCGCCGAGATGTCTTACTACGGCGCCAAGGTGTTGCACCAGCGCACGATCATCCCGGTGGCCCGGCCGGGGATTCCGGTGCTGGTCAGGAACTCTCTTCGTCCAGGCGCCGAGGGCACGGTGGTGGACCGGCGGTTCACGCCCGGTTCGCACCCGGTCAAGGCCATCAGTGCCATTCACGGGCAGGCGCTGGTATCCGTGGAAGGCAAGGGGATGGCAGGAGTCCCCGGTGTGGCCGCCCGCCTGTTTCAGACCCTGGCGGACCGTGGGATCAGCGTCACCATGATCAGCCAGTCCAGTTCCGAGTCCTCCATCTGCCTGGCGGTCCCCGAGGAAGCCGCCCTGGCCGCCGAAATGGCGCTCAAGCAGCAGTTCCGCCTCGATATTTCTTATGGAAACATCGAGGAGGTCGTGGTTCGGCAACGGGTGGGCCTGGTCGCGGCCGTTGGACTCGGAATGGCCCAGACCCCGGGTGTGGCCGCCCGCGTCTTCGCCTGCCTGGGGGCTCGAGGCATCAATGTGATGGCCATTGCCCAGGGATCCTCGGAATTGAGCATCTCCGTGGCGGTGGACGAGTCCCACGTCCCGGAAGCCATTCAGGCGATCCATGCCGAGTTCGGCCTCCATCGCACCGACACCGGGGTGGACAGCCCCGCCGGTTTCGACCTCCTCCTGCTCGGTTGCGGCCAGATCGGACGGCGACTCATTCAACTGCTTCGGGACCGGAGGGAACACATCCGGCAGCGGTTCGGCCTGGAAGTCCGGGTCGTCGGGGTCTCCGACCGCAGCGGTTTCCTCCTCGACCCCACCGGGCTCTCGGACGCACGACTCGAGGAAATCCTCCAAACCAAGACGGACGGCGGCTCCCTGGCACAACTCCAGGGGGGCGTGTCGGCCCTCGACCCGGCCGCCTTGCTCCGCAAGGCCGTCACATACCGCCTCGTCCGACCCGTCCTGGTGGATGTGTCCGATTGCGCAACCTCTGCTGCCCTGTTCAAGGAAGCCTTTCGCAACGACTGCGACGTGGTCACGGCCAACAAGAAACCCCTGACCGGACCCTACCACGAGTTCCAGGACCTCATGCGCGAGGCCGCAGCCGCCGGCCGCCTCCTGCGCGCCGAGGCCACCGTGGGCGCAGGCCTCCCCGTGGTCGACACCCTCGAGATGCTCATCGCAACCGGCGACCGCCTGACCGGCGCACAGGGCTGCCTCTCCGGCACACTGGGATTCATCATGGGACGCCTGGAAGACGGAATCCCCTTCTCCAGGGCCGTCGCCGAGGCGGTGGAAGCCGGCTTTACCGAACCCGATCCCGTCGCCGACCTCTCCGGCGCCGACGTGGCAAGGAAGGCCATGATCCTCGGTCGACTATCCGGCCTCATACAGGACGACACACCCGTCGCACTGGAAGGCCTCGTCGACCCGAAACTCGCAGGCATGACCCAGGACGCACTCCTCCAACGGCTGAAAGAATACGACGAGCCCTTTGCTCAACGGGTCCAGAAAGCTCAAGTTCAAGGTCAGGTCCTCCGATACGTGGCTCGAGTCGCCCGGGATACCATGGAGGTGGGCGTCCAGGCCGTGCCGGCAGGAAGTTCCATCGGCAGCTTGAAAGGAGCGGATAATCTGATCGTGTTCGAGTCGGATAGATACCGCCCCAGACCACTCGTGGTCATCGGCCCTGGAGCCGGTATCGATGTGACCGCCATGGGCGTCCTCGGGGACATCCTGCGAATCGCAGCGGAAAGGAAACTGACATGATAGGGGCCATGCCGAAGGAAGTGCGCGTTTTTGCGCCGGCGACCGTTTCCAACCTGGGACCGGGATTCGACATCCTGGGCCTGGCACTGGACGAGCCGGGAGACGTGGTGACCGCTCGACTGGTAACAGAGCCCGGAGTTCATCTGGTCCGGGTGACCGGGGATGGCGGCCTGTTGCCCCGGGAGGCGCACAGAAATACCGCAGCCATCGCTGCTCGAGCCACGTTGGAAAAGGCGGGCATTCGCGAGGTGGGCATCGAACTCGAACTCTCGAAAGGAATGCCCATAGGATCCGGAATGGGCAGTTCGGCCGCCAGCGCGGCCGCGGCGGCCACAGCGGTCAATCTGCTTCTGGGCACGCCGTTGCGCAAGCTGGAACTGGTCGGACCGTGCCTGGAGGCCGAGGCTGCGGTGTCGGGCCGTCATGCGGACAACGTGGCACCGGCCCTGATGGGCGGGTTGATTCTCGTCCGCGCCATCGAGCCGGTGGACGTGTTGCGCCTGCCGGTCCCGGAAGGCATCCGCGTGGTGGTGGTGACCCCGGAATACCAGGTCTCCACACGCAAGGCCCGGGAAGTACTGCCGGACCGCGTGCGCCTGTCCGAGATGGTGGAGACCGCAGCCAACCTGGGAGCTTTCGTGAGTGCGTGCTATGCAGGAGACCTCGGGTTGTGGGCGCGCTGCATGGTGGACCAGGTCGTGGCGCCGGTCCGTGCCCGCCTCGTCCCAGGGAGCGAGGACGCCATGCACGCAGCCCTGGGGGCGGGTGCACTGGCAAGCTCCATCAGCGGCTCCGGTCCGTCCATCTTTGCCATCTGTCATTCCACCCGGTGCGCCGCAGCCGTGGGGGCGGCGATGATCCAGGCGTTCAGGGAGGCCGGACTGAACGCCACCATGGTGGAATCACCGGCCAGTTGCCCGGGAGCGAGGAGACTATGACAACCGTGCCCTGGAAACTTCGTTGCGTGGACTGTGGTGCCGAATACCCGGGTCTGGACGTTCGATACCGCTGCGACTGCGGCGAAACCCTCGATGTGGTCCACGATTTCTCCGGTATCGACGGAAAAAAGCTTCGTGCCCTGTTCGAAACTCGAGTCGCGTCCCGGCGCCCGGTGGACCGGTCCGGCGTCTGGCGGTACCGCGAACTCATCCTGCCCCTGCCCGAAGGACGGCTCATCACCCGGGTGGAGGGCAATACCCGCACCTATGACTCCAGCCGCGTCGCCCGCTATGCCGGCGTGCAGCGGCTGACCCTCAAGCACGAGGGCGAGAACCCAACCGGTTCCTTCAAGGACCGCGGCATGGCCGTGGGTATCACCATCGCCGCACAACTGGGCATGACTCGAGTCGCCTGCGCGTCCACAGGGAACACCTCGGCGTCCATGGCATCCTATGCCGCACTGGCCGGCATGGAAGCCATCGTGTTCATTCCCGAAGGGAAGATCGCCTATGGAAAACTCGCCCAGGCCCTGGCTTATGGCGCCCGCACCCTGGAAATCCCGGGAGATTTCGACACCGCCATGGCCATGGTCCAGGAGGTGTGCCGCCGCGAAGGTATCTACCTCCTCAACTCCGTCAACCCGTTTCGCATCGAGGGTCAAAAGGCCATCGTGTTCGAACTCCTCCAGGATCTCGACTGGGAGGTCCCCGATTGGATCGTGCTCCCAGGCGGCAATCTCGGGAACAATTCGGCCCTCTACAAGGGGCTCGCCGAACTCCATTCCCTCGGGATCATCGACAGCCTGCCCCGAATCGCCGTGATCCAGGCGGAGGGAGCCAACCCCCTCTACACCGCCTTCGTCAACCATCGCCCCCTCGAACCGGTCCAGAATCCCGACACCGTGGCCACCGCCATCAAAATCGGCGCACCCGTGTCCTGGCGCAAAAGCCTCCGCGGGATCGAGGCCACCAACGGCGTGGTCGAACAGGTGTCGGACCAGGAAATCCTGGACGCCAAGGCCCAGGTCGACCGCGCAGGTATCGGGGCCGAACCCGCTTCCTGCGCCACCGTGGCCGGGGTGAAAAAACTCAGCGCTCGAGGCGTCATCCATCCAGAGGACCGCGTGTGCGGTATCCTCACAGGACACCTCCTCAAGGACCCGGACGCCGTCCTGCGATATCATCGCGGCCAGTTCGAACACCTGTCCTCCACTTACGGCAACCAGCCCGTCCGGGTTCAGGGCGGACTCGACGCCATCGTCGAGTGGCTTCGACAACCCTAGACCTCGATATCTCCACGGGGCCCCCCAATCTTGGATTCCCTCCCTGGCACAAAGCTTGCTCCCTCTTCCCTCCATCCCACGACTCCGGAACACGAGCCCACGTCGAAAACGTCGGGCCTCACCCGGATCGCGCGGAACAAAACCCCTGTTGGCGGGTTCAGAGCATCGGCGACGCCCACGCGCTCACGCACTTCGCCGATGGCCTGACTCGATGAACACTCACCCTCGCCCGGAGCGAGGGACCCCTTGGGAGGTACCACCATGAAAACTCTCTGGACATGGCTCGCTTGCCTGTCGCTTTGCAGCCCCGGACTCATGCTCGCCGCAACCCCTGACCGCTGCATCGGAAAAATCGGAACCCCCGGAACCTTCGAAGAATCCTTGGCCTCCGGAGGATGGGCCAGAACCTACTTGATTCACGTGCCCGATTCCTATGACCCCGCCGTTCCAACCCCTCTCGTGATCAACTTCCATGGCCTCGGAAAATCCGGCGCCTACCAACAGGACTACACCGGCATGAGCGACAAGGCCGACCTGGAAGGCTTCATCGTCGTCTACCCGGACGGCATCGAATCCTCGTGGAACGCCGGTTTCTGCTGCCCCCCCGCCTCCGCCCTCGAAATCGATGACGTCCAGTTCGCCCGGGACATCGTCGCCGCCGTCTCCAGCGCCTACTGCATCGACCCGGACCGGATCTACGCAACCGGAAGCTCCAACGGCGGCATGCTCTCACACCGCCTCGGGTGCGAGGCCAACGACCTCTTCGCCGCCATCGCCCCAGCATCCGCATACATCGCCGTCGACGATTGCTCCCCTGAACGCCCCGTCCCCGTCATCCAGTCCCAGGGAACCGCCGACCCGATCGTCCCGTACTGGACCGCAAAGGCAAGCAACGAGTTTTGGGCCCAGAATAATCAGTGCCTCTCCTCCAGCCCCGTCTACCACAAAGGCGGCGCCACATGCTACGCATACAACGGCTGCTCAGAAAACGCCACCGTCGAGTTCTGCGAGGTCAGGGGCATGGGACACACCTGGCCCGGAGACGATAGCCCCGTGGATTGGCTGAACGCCACCGACGTCTTCTGGGACTTCTTCGAAAACCACCCCCTGCCCGAGTAGTTCATGTGGGTGTATAAAAATATTGTACGTTTCGGACACGAAATGTATTACAATTTGATACATCCGTGTACGCATGAACACACCATGGGCCAACGACCCAATTTCGTATGGCAGGGAGGTTGACATTTTCGGCAATTCTGTGCATGGTGCATCCCGCTGAAAAAACAGGCAGGACCTTCCGTAACGTTCTGCAGGCGGCGTCGTCAGGACTTGCTGGAATCCAGGCGCACCTGAGACCGAGCCGAGCTGGAACGGATCTTGCCACACTGCACAGACAAAAGCGTCTGTCCGCCTGCCGGGAGGCGCCGTGGGGTGCCGGTTGGCTGGTTCGCGAGCGGTGACGGCGGGGGGGCGGGCGGTTCGGCGGGATGTCGCCGGACTGACGAACCGAGATGCGCCGGTCAGCGAAGAAAGGAGTCGTGGATACCGATATGTTTCGTCACTACTTACGCATGTATCTCCGTATCCTTGCGGTAGCCAGGCAGACCTTCGGAAGGGGCAAGACGTTTCGTCGATGGGCGTTCATTCCCCCGTTGGTTTTTCTTGCGACGCGGGTGTGTCTGTGGTTGGACAATTTGTTGTTCCCTGGATACAGAAAAGTGGAGATACGAAAGCCCGTGTTCATCATCGGGCACCCCCGGAGCGGCACCACATTTCTTCACCACCTGTTGACGAACTCGGACAATGCCGTGACCTTCAAGGCGTGGCACCTGTTTGCCCCTGCGATCACCCTGCGATACCTGCTGCGGCCTCTCTACTGGTTGCAGATGCGTCGTCGTCGGTCGGTCCTGGCGCCCAAGCAGTTGGGGCACGAGATTTCACTGGACAAGGTGGAGGAAGAGGAGTTCCTGTTTGTCCACACGATGGACACACAGTTTTTGCTCACGCGGACGCCCCTGGCATTCGACGACCAGGAGCACCCGGAGTTGAGGCGTTACGACGAGCAGCCGGAGGCGCACCGGCTGGCCTCGGTGCGCTTTTTCAAGAGCCTGTTGCAGCGTCAGATCTATCTGACCGGGAAGACGCAGGTGGTGGCCCAGATGCATTTCTCCACTCAGCGTATCAAGACGTTGATGGAGGTTTTCCCGGATGCCCGGTTCATCTACCTGGTTCGTTCCCCGTTGGATGCCATCCCGTCGCACCTGTCTCTGGTCTGGAACTCGCTGGATCATCAGTGGGGTTGTGAGCGGATTCCGGCCGAGAAGCTGGAGCGGTTTGTGGAGCGTCGTTACCGGTACAATGTCGAGCTGTACCGGTACTTCGATCAGTTGTTGACTCGAGGTGAGTTGCCCGAGGATCGGGTCATGGTCCTGCGGTACGACGACCTTGCTTCCGACCCCATGGAAGCGTGTGAGCGTGTGATCGAGTTCACCGGCATGGAGGCGGACGAACGGCTGCGTCGATGTCTGATCGAGCGGTCGCGGCAGCAACGGAACTATGTGCGGCAGCACGAAGTGGCGCCTCTCGAGAGTTTTGGTCTGACGCGGGAGCAAGTGTTTCAGGACCTTCGGTTCGTGTTCGAGCGCTACGGGTTTGCCAGGCCCGAGAAGGCCCGGGCCGCCTGACCGCTTGGCGCCTGTCCGTCGCCAATCCCCCCGCTTTTCCCGTTTTTCCTCGTCGTTCGGCCCGGAACGGTCGGATGTCTGCTTTTTCTGTCCCCCTCAGTTCAGGTCGCGAATGGCGGCTGCTCCCTTGCGCATGGGAATGATCGTCGCCGCCAGGTTGGCTGCCAGGACCAGGATCGCCATGACGCCGATGGTGGCCCATTCCCACGTGAACAAGGGCCGCTGTCGGTAGTCGGCGCGGACGATCAAGTAGACGGGGACGGCCTCGAGCACCAGGATTCCGGCGACAAAGATCTGGGCCACGATCATGAACAGGATACCCCCTGGTCCGGCTGCGATCTTGGCGACGTTTTCGGCCTTGAAGTTGGGATACATGGCCCCGATCCCCACGCTGAGGCCCGCCATGGAGATCGAGAGGGTCACCATGGTGAAGATGCCGAGCATCATGAGGGGGCCGTGTACGTGGAGGAGCAGATTGGAGGAGACCACGAGCACGAGCCCCAGGGTCAGGAGCAGAGGTAGGCCGACGAGGAACTTGGCCCGCAGGAACGTCATCGGGTCCACCGGGGCCGACCGGAGGAGCCAGAACGCCCGTCCTTCCCGGCTCACCGAGGTGAACAGGAACCGTACCGCCACCGAGGAGACCACGAACCCCACCATGGCCAGGTTCATGAACGACACCAGGTTGTGGATCCGCATGGTGATGAACGGTCCTTCCAGCGGCAGAACCTTGACCGAGTAGAGGTAAATGGCAATGAGCGCCAGGATCAACAGGAGTTGCGGCCATTCTCCCGCGTCCCGGAGGAACGTCTTGATGTCCTTGGTCACCATCTCCTGGACGATACGAGGGGTCCGGGCGGTGGCCGCCCGCAGCAAACGGTCCAGCAGGCCCAGGTGTCGTTGCCGCGTGGAGGTCGCCTGGAGCGTGCGCGTCCATCCCCCTGGGTAGAGCACCAGGTTGGTCCATCCGGAAAGAACCACTGCAGCGGCGCCGGTCAGTGAGAGCAGCCCCAGGTAGTACCAGGGTTCCCCGACCTCGTGCGTCAGCAGCGGCATGAGGATCTCGGTACCCCAGTGACTGGGCAGAAAGGTCGCCGCGGGCGTCTTGAGTTGCCCCAGGAACACCATGATGTCGGAAAATGACTCCGCATTCACCAGCCGTTCGGGTTGCACCACACGCAGCATGGCGAACAGGGCCACGAGGAACATCGCCGACACGGCCAGCATGAGTTCCTTGGTTCGTCGTGCGGGAAACAGGTTGACCAGGATTGTGGCCAGGGTGACGCCGATCCCCGTGGGAACGGCCAGGAAAGGAGGCAGAAAGGCTCCCACCGCCAGGTAGTAGGTCAGGCCCGCCTGGTGCACCACCCCATAGGCCAGGAACACCGGCAGACCAAAGATGATCATCATCCACGAGGCGTTGAGAAAGGTCAAGATGAACCGGGTCAGGTGGATCTCCCGCATGCTCACCGGCAGACTGTGCACGAGGGGGAGGTCTTCGGACAGATAGTAGGAGGAAAGCGCGCTGATCAGGTTGGAAAAACAGAGCATGGAAAAAAGGGCCAGCAGCAGGATGGAGAGCAGTTTCTTGACCAGGTAGACGCCGAAGATCTCCACCTCGATGAACATGCCCAGCACGTACCAGAAAACCAGGAAAAGCGTCACCCAGAATCCCAGGATCCCACACAGAAACAGCGCGTACTTGAACCGCTCCCCTCGGTCCGCATGACGCAGCCGGTTGCGGAACGACTGGATCTCCGGCGCCAGAAGTCTCAGCATCGTGTGCCTTTCGAGCCTCATGGCTCCACCCGCTCCCTGAGCCCTCGTATCGCAGCCTCGTGAGCCTCGTCCCCGGTCAGGGACAGGAACACAGTCTCCAGATCCGCCTCCGCCCCGGCTTGCTGCCGCAATTCCTCCATCGTGCCCAGAGCCCGCAGCCGTCCATCCTGGATGATCGCAATCCGATCACACACCTCCTCGGCAACCTCCAGAGAATGGGTCGAAAGAAAAACCGTCCCACCGTCGGCCGCCTGGGTCCGGAACAGATCCTTCACCAGTCGCGCCCCCTTGGGATCCAGACCCACCATGGGTTCGTCCACCACAATCAGTTCCGGCTCGTGAATGAGCGCCGCCGTGAGGACCAGACGTTGCTTCATCCCGTGACTGAATCCCTCGATCAAACCGTCCGTCCACCGCGTCAACCCGAATCGTTCCAGCAGGGTGCGCGCCCGCGACTCAAAAGTGTCCTCTGGCACCTCGAATACTCCGGCAATGAACCGAAGAAACTCGTATGCCGTAAGCTTCTCGTACAGGTAAGGCCGGTCCGGGATGTAGCCGATCCGCCGCTTGGCAGCCACCGGATCCTTCAGCAAGTCGATACCCGCCACGAACACCCGGCCGGACGTGGGCCGCATGATGCCGCCCAGCATCTTGATCGTGGTCGTCTTCCCCGCCCCGTTCGGACCCAGAAACCCGAACACCTCGCCGCGCATCACCGTGAGGTCCAGGGGATGAAGCGCCTGAAAACTTCCGTAGCGCTTGCTCACCCCTTGCAGCGAGATCATCACGTCCGTGTTCACGTGTCGTTCCTCTGTTCGGAATCAGTGGTACTCCAGCACCTGGATACGCAGGTTGCCCACCACGCGCACCAGGGCCAGTTGCTCCTCCAGTTCGCCCTCCACCAGCTTGATGTGGGTCGCGTCGGCAGGAAATTGCCCAAACGTCGGGTCGATGGCCACCCACGTCCCCAGGTAGACCTCAGGCCACGCATGGTAGTAGAATCCGGGTACCCCACCGCCCGCCTCGTCCGAGTAGACCACCCCCGCTGCCATCCTCGTCGGAATGCCCACCGCCCGCGCCAACGCCGTGAACAACGTCGTGTGCTCGTTGCAATCACCCTTGAGCGACTCGAGGATCTCCAGCGCAGACGGAACCCCCATCACCGGTTCCTTCCGAAGCTTCTCGTGTACCCAGCCGTTCAGCAGCGCAGCCGCCTCCTCGGCATCCGTCACATCGCCAATGATCGACTGGGCAACCCGCACAATCTTCGGATCGTTCTTCTGGACCAACGGCGTATCCGAAAGCGCCCCGGAAAACCGGGGATCCACCATCGGAATCTGGTAGGTGCGCCAACGGGAACGGTCCACCACTCGGACCTCCACCTCCCCGGGTTGGTCGCCCGGGTAAAGCTTCCCAAGCAGCACCTTGACCCCGGCGCCCGACAACCGCGCATGAAGGTAACGAATACTCCGCGCCTGCCGAAGCGGACGATCCAGTGGCACCGCCGACAAGGCCACGATGTCCACAGGCGCCTCGCCTTCCCCCCAACCCCCGTTGATCGCCTCTTCCCGCGGCTCCCGCCGAAGCGTCATGCCCAGCGCGTTGGTCTCCTCCAGGGTCAACCCATCTTCCGTCACCACCGCGGTCGTCTTCAATCCCTGGTAGGAAGCCTCCAGTTTCAATGTCCGAACCCGCTCCCCATTCACAACCGCCGTCCCCTCTCCCACAACCTTCACCTCCAGCGTCTGCCTCGACAGGGTCGCTGGATCAAAGTACGGAAGCTCCAGAACGTCCCCCACCGAAGGAGACAGGGAAACCAGCCGATCCTTGAACGTCACCGATAGCTCCGGCGGCTCCTCCAATCGCACCTGCTGCGTCCGAACTTCACCCCCCGTCTCTATCTCAAGATCCAGGATCTTCCCTCGAACCGTCCCGGCGACATGGATCACACTCGGCGTCGCCGAAAGCATGAAATCAAAATGCTTCAGCCGACGCTTCCTGTCCGTCTCCGCCACCAGCGTCGTCGTGATCTCCCGCGTCTGCTGGAATGCCCGTAGCCGCAAGTACATCCGCTCCTGAAATCGATACCCGTCGAGTTGCTTCATCTTGTCCGAAAATCCACACCCGATCTTCTTCCCCTCCAGGTACACCGACATCCATTCCGTGCCAGGCCCATCGGTGACGGTCTCCAGCATGGCCAGCGCATCGTGATCCACGGGACTTCGATCGGTCATGCGTACCTGGGAGTGAACCATCAGCGCCACCCAGGCGCCTACAATGGCGGCTTCAAGCCAGAACAGCCAGGTTCGCGGCAGCATGAGCACCTCGAGGCAAGGCCCCTTCCAGGGAATGCGAGACGATACTCTAGCCGATACACCCCCGGGAATCAAGGCGTCGACACCGGCATGGCCAGGAACAAATGCTCCTCGCCCACCTCCCTCCCGACCCCCGTCCCGACCGCTCTTCCTGAAAATTGTACAGTCTGGGTTTCTGTCAGGCTCGGTTCCTCGCAAGGCCGACCAGACTGAGCCGGTTTTGATGGTGCACCGCAACGAGCGATGTTATGTTGCCTTCCGCTGACAGTGCACACGGCACCCGGGACTGGCTGCGGTTCCTTCGCGGAGGCGACTGATGAGGCGAATGGCGGATGGCGGCACTGGTTCACCACCTGTCGGTACGGCCTGGTGGACCGTTTCTCTTCTTGTCTTCACCCTGGCCGGCTGCTCCGGCGACGATGATTCCAATCCTCCAGGATCCCCGCCTCCGGCCACGCCGACCCCCGGTGATGTCTCGAGCGCCAATCGTCTCGAAGTCTCCACCGACCTCATCAACTTCGGGACCGTGGCGCCGGGCCACAGTGCCCAGGAATCGCTGGAGATCGAAAACGCGGGCGAGGACCGGGTTACCGCCACGGTCACCATCTCCGACAGCGGCGGAGGCACGTTCCTGGTCGTGGGCGACGCCAGTTTCGATCTCGCACCCGGTCAGGTCGCCCTCGCCACGCTCCTGTTTGCTCCAACCACTGCTGGAACCGCCCAGGGAGTGCTCGAGGTGGGAGGGGAGGGGGTGGCGGGCACGGTGACCGTGATTCTCACGGGCCTGGGCCAGGCCGACCTCACCGACGACCAGGACGGAGACGGGTACGCCGAGGCGGACGGGGACTGCGACGACACCAACCCGGCTGTCTACCCGGGCGCCCATGAGGCCTGCGATGGGGTGGACCGCGACTGCGACGGGGACGTGACCGACGAGCCCACCTGGTACGGGGACGCCGACGGGGATGGATACGGCGCAGCAGACACCGTCCAGACCGGTTGCACGGCCCCGGAAGGATGTGTGGAACAGGCCGACGATTGCGACGACGCCGACCCGACCGTCCATCCTGGCGCAGAGGAAACCTGCAACGGGCGGGACGACGATTGTGACCGCCGCATCGATGAGGGCCTGCCGACCCAGACCTATTACATCGACCTGGACAGGGACGGCTACGGCTCGAACGACCTCATCAGTCGCTGCGGAGAAACCGACGGGGTCGTGTCTCTCACCGGCGATTGCGACGACACAGACTCGAGCATCCACCCCGGGGCGGACGAAACGTGCGATGGTCTCGACAATGATTGCGACGGCCTCGTCGACGAGGAAGGTCAAACCCTCTATTACCAGGACGAGGACGGAGACGGTTTTGGCGCGCCGGGTACGGGAATGGAGTCCTGCGACGCGACCGGGAAGTCGGACAACGACCAGGACTGTGATGACCAGGAATCCGGCACCCATCCCGGCGCGGAAGAGGTTTGCGACGGAGTGGACAACGATTGCGACGGCGAGGTCGACGAGGACCTGCGCGTGCGAGGCCATGCCGACGAGGACGGAGACGGCTTCGGCAACCCGGGCCTTCCCATGCTCGCCTGTCCAGGCGCCGAAGGGGTCGTGCTGGACGGCACCGATTGTGACGACCATGCGGCGTCGACCCATCCCGGGGCCGACGAGGTATGTGACGGTACCGACAACGATTGCGACGGAGACGTGGACGAAGGGGCCATGGTCACATTCTACGTGGACGCCGACCACGATGGATTCGGAAACGAGACCGAGGTCCTCGAGGCGTGTGCCTTGCCCTCTCCAGACTACACCACCGAGGCGGGCGATTGCGACGACCTGTCCTCCTCGACCTATCCCGGGGCCACCGAAATCTGCGACGAGGCCGACAACGATTGCGACGGCGAAGTCGACGAGACCGCCAGCGGCACTTTCCATGCCGACGCAGACGGAGACGGGTACGGCGACCCTGCCGTCTCCTCCCAGGGCTGCACCCCCGGGAGCGGGTTCGTGGACGACGCTTCCGACTGCGATGATACCGCTCCTGACGTTCACCCGGGCGCCGAGGACCGGTGCGACAACATCGACAACGACTGCGACGGCGAGGTCGACGAAGACGCTATCTCCACCTACTACCTGGACATGGACGGCGATGGACACGGCCTTCCCTCCGTCTCCACCACCGCTTGCAACCCGCCTCAGGGTTACTCCAACGTCGGCGACGACTGCAACGACAGCCGCAACGACATCCATCCAGGCGCAGAGGAGATCTGCGACCAGGCGGACAACGACTGCGATGGCGAGGTCGATGAGGGCGTCACCACAACGTTCTACTACGACGCCGACCAGGACGGGTTCGGAGACACCGCATCGGCCGTCGAATCGTGCTCCCCACCCTCCAGTCGGTTCGTCTCCGACCCCGGCGACTGCGACGACACCCGCGCGACCACCTACCCGGGTGCAGACGAGATTTGCGGAAACAACCGGGACGAGGATTGCAACGGCTGGGTCGACGACGCCGACCAGGACGGGGACGGATACATCGCCTCTTCATGCGGGGGAAGCGACTGCGACGACAACGCTCCGGATATCAATCCCCAGGGCGTCGAGATGTGCGACGGCGCCGACAACGATTGCAACGGCCGGATCGACGAACGCGACCCCCGGTATGACTTCGCCACGGACCCCGACAATTGCGGCGGCTGCGACATCGTCTGCGGCGTCGGAGAAGAAGGCCCCCTCTGCACCGGAGGCCACTGCGGCTCCCTTCGCACCTATCAGCACCGGTGGCAGGATTTGACATCCATCCCCGCAGACGCCCAGTGGGTCACCCTCGACAATTCTTCGTTCCAGGTCACCACCAAGGGAGGTCCCCTCGAAATCGAACTCAGCATCCCTCTCATCGGCGGAAACTTCTCCACATGTCGGCCTCGAGTCGACGGCGCATGGGCCGGTACGTTCGAAGGGTGGCCCGACAACTACATCTGGCACGAAGGCCTCGACTACACCGGATACCAGGGCGACGCACACAAACGCATGTGGAAACGAGCCCGCGTCTACCGCGACATTCCGGCTGGAACACACACCGTCGATGTCCAGTGCCGCACCGACTCCGGCACCGCCACCGCAGGACGGCCCGGCACCACCGCCCTCGTGATCACTCGGGAGTTCCTCGACCCCAACCGCGTCTGGCAACAGGTCATCACCAGCGGAACATCGATTGGGTACACCTCCTCGTTCGTCAAAATGCAGGGATCCGACCTCCAGGTCGACCTCTCCGGCGGGCCGGTGGAAGTCACCATCAGCCTCCCCATCGGGTACGGCGGCCACGCATCTTGCCTCGAATGGATCGACGACAGCTTGCCCCCCTCCGACCCCGCTTACTCCAATACCTTCTGGTTCGCCGGCCTCGAGGCCACGTTCCGCGGATGGATCATGTGGTACCACACCCGCACCTATACCGACCTCTCACCGGGGACCCACGTCTTCTCCATTCGCTGCAACAACGACAGCGGGTCGCTCCAGATGGGTGCAGAAGACATGGCCAGTATCTTGACCGTCAAGGAACTGGACGAAACCTACTATCCTGCCACCATCGCCCTGGACGCCAGCCAAAACGGATGGGAGGTGGACAACGGAACCGGCCAGGTCTGGTACAACATGGTCCACTACGCACCCACCGTGGAGGTGACCACAGGCGATGTGGAGATCGACATCGAAATGGACTTCCACAACGTGGCCTGGGGCGGCTATTTCACCTGCCGCCCCCTGATCGATGGACTCTGGGCCGGCGCTTACGCCGGGCTCGAGTTCTCCTCCCCGGAAGAAGAAGGCTCGGTGCGCGAGGTCTTCGAAAGCACCGGATGGCACGGCATGTTCCACCGCCGGCGCATCTATACCGACATCCCCCTCGGCTACCACGTCTTCTCTCTCCAGTGCTACTCCAGTAACAACGGGTTCTACGCCGGTGGGTACGGCGTACAGAGCATGCAGGTCCGCGCGGCCACGGTCATCCGGGACGATTGATTCATCCCAACCCTGGCGTGCACACGGGTCCACCCGGCACTTTCTGAACGCGGAGGCGGTCGATGCAGACACACAGGCACCCCCACTATCGAACCAGGCTCCTGGTCCTCCCCCTCCTCCCCTGGGCCGTGGCGCTCCTCCTCGCCGCCGGCTGCCAGGAATCCGGTGACGACGACGTCGGCGCCACATCCCCCCCGGCCACATCGACACCCCCTGCGACACCCACCGCTGGAGACTCCGCCCTCCTGGTCTCCTCCTCGCTCCTCAATTTCGGCACCGTCGCCGCAGGCAGTTCCGCCCGGTTGCCACTCGTGGTGACCAACTCGAGCGACGCGGCCGTCACCGCCACCGTCACGCTCGCCGACAGCGGAGGGGGCGCCTTCTGGTTCGAAGGGACGGCCACGGTCGGGCTTGCACCGGGCCAGTCCTACGAGATCTCGGTCTCCTTCCAACCCAGGACATCCGGAACCGCCAACGGCCTCCTTCAGGTAGGCTCCAGTCAGCCTCCCACCCTCCTGGACGTGCGGTTGACCGGCGTCAGCAATGACGACCCCGAGGACGACCAGGACGGCGATGGGTTCTCCGAAATCGACGGCGATTGCGACGACGACGACCCCGAAACCTATCCCGGCGCCATGGAACTCTGCTCCGGCAAGGACAACGATTGCGACGGCGCCATCCGAGATTCCGCGCCCACCTGGTACCACGACGCCGACAGCGACGGCTTCGGACAAGATGACCTCACCATCTCCTCGTGCGACCCCGTCGCAGGCTTCGCCTACTGGAACGGTGACTGCAACGACGACGACCCCACCGTCAACCCCGGCGCGACAGAACGCTGCAACGGCATGGACGACGACTGCAACGGACTCGCCGACGACGGCCTCGAGACCGCTCCCTACCACGTCGACGCAGACCAGGACGGGTTCGGCGCCGAAGAAACTGTGGAGGCGTGCGGAGAGATCCCCGGCGTGGCCGCCTCTGCAACCGATTGCGACGACAACGACCCCACCGCCTACCCCGGCGCGCTCGAGGTCTGCGACGGCAAGGATTCCGATTGCGACGGCGAGGTCGACGAAGACGGGGCCACCACCTACTATCAGGACAGGGACGGCGACGGATACGGCAACCCCGACGCGCCCATCCCTTCCTGCGACCCCACCGGCCTCGCTCCCCTCGGGGATGACTGCGACGACAACGACCCAGACACATACCCGGGCGCCCCCGAGGTGTGTGACGGCAAGGACAACGATTGCGATGCCGGCTCCCCGGCTGGAGGGGTGGACGAGGGGGTGACTTCCGCCTTCTACGAGGACCAGGACGGAGACGGCTTCGGCGTGACCGGTGTTGTCGCCCAGGCCTGCTCGCCGCCGGATGGTTATGCTTCCCTGGCCGGCGATTGCAACGACATCGACCCATCCGTCTACCCAGGGGCCGATGAAACCTGCAATGCCAGAGATGACGACTGCGACCTCGAGGTGGACGAGAACGCCACCACCACCTTCTACCTGGACGCCGACGGCGACGGCTACGGCCGCGAATCCGGCGCCGTGGAGGCGTGCACCCCCCCTTCGAGCGGGTTCGTCCCCATCGGCGGTGATTGCAACGACTTGGACGCCCACATAAATCCCGGCGCCGAAGAGGTGTGCAACGGCATCGACGACAACTGCGACGGCAACCTCGACGACGAGGCTTCCCTCACGTTCCACCCCGACGCCGACGGCGACGGCTACGGAAACCCCTCCGTCTCGACACAGGCATGCATCGCCCCCGCCGGGTACGTCGACAACGCGCAGGACTGCAACGACACCGACCCCGCGATTCATCCGGACGCCGGCGAGACCTGCAACGAAGCCGACGACGACTGCGACGGAACCATCGACGAAGGGGTCCGCGCCTCCTTCTACCTCGACGCGGACCAGGACGGGCACGGCAATCCAGACATCACCGCCCAGGCCTGCTCCCAACCCCAGGGGTACTCCAGCCTGCCGGACGACTGCGACGACGCTTCCTCCACAACGTACCCCGGCGCCGACGAAACTTGCGACCAGGCCGACAACGACTGCGACGGCTCCGTGGACGAGGGCGTCTCATCCACCTACCACTACGACGCCGACCGCGATGGCTTCGGAGAAATGGGCGATGGATTCCAGGCTTGCTCCCCGCCCTCCGACCGCTTCGTCGCCGACGGCTCCGACTGCAACGACATGGACCCCTCCGTCCACCCGGACGCAGAGGAGGTCTGCAACGGCATCGACGACGACTGCTCAGGCCGCGCCGACGACGCCGACGTCGATGGGGACGGCTTCATCCCCACCGCGTGCGGCGGCCCGGATTGCGACGACAACGACCCGGAGATCAACCCCAACGGAACCGAGGTCTGCGACGGAACCGACAACAACTGCAACGGCGAGGTGGACGAAAGCGATCCGGCCCTGGATTTCATGACCGACCCGGAGAACTGCGGCGGATGCGGTATCGTCTGCGGCGTGGGTGGAGAAGGCCCCACCTGCATGGACGGAACCTGCGGCTCCCTCCCCGTCTATCAACACAAGTGGTACTCCGTCCAGGAAGTCGACTCGGACGATTCCTGGACCACCATTCCAGACGCTTCCTTCGAAATCATCACCAAGGGCGGTCCCCTCGAGATCGAAACCAACGTCCCACTCACCGGGGGATACCAGTCCGCCTGCCGACCCCTCGTCGACCAACGATGGGCCGGATCTTTCCAAGACCTCCCCGACGCCTACGTCTGGCACGAAGGCGCCGACCTCACAGGCTACCGGGGAACCACCATCAAGCGCATGTGGAAACGCTCCCGCGTCTACTACGACATCCCCCCCGGAACACACTCCGTGGGACTCCAGTGCGTCACCAGCAGCGGCACACTCGAAGTGGGCCGGGCGGGCGCCACGGCCCTGATCATCACCCGGGAATTCCTCGGCGAAAACAAGGTCTGGCAGCACGTGATCACCACCCGGACCGACATCGGATACACTTCCGGTTTCGTCAAGATGAACGACAGTGACCTCACCGTTCAGACCTCGGGCAGCCCCCTCGAGGTGACCATTTCCCTCTCCCTGGGTTGGGGAGGACACGCGTCATGCATCGAGTTCATCGACGACGGCCTCCCACCTTCGGACCCGGCCTACTCGAACGGGTTCTGGTACGCCGGCCTCGAGGCATCCTTCCGCGGACGGATCATGTGGCACCACACGCGCACCTACACCGACGTGGCGGCGGGAACCCATACCTTTTCCATCCGGTGCAACAACGACAGTGGAACCCTCCAGATCGGGGGCGCCGACATGGCCAGCGTACTCATCGTGAAGGAGATCGACGAGACCTACTACCCTTCAACCATCGCCCTCGATGCCAGCTCGAACGGCTGGGAGATCGATTACGGATCCGCTGGTACCTGGTACACCTTGCCCCACTACGCTCCCACCGTCGATGTCCTCCGGGGCAGCGTCGAAATCGATTTCCACATCGACTACCACAATGTTCCATACGGCCAGTACGTCACCTGTCGGCCGCTCATCGACGGCGAGTGGGCCGGAACTTTCTCCGGACAGGTGTTCGCATCCCCCGAGGAAGAGGGATCGGCTCGAGAAAACTACGAGTCCACCGGATGGCACGGCATGTGGCACCGGCGGAGGGTCTACACGGATATCCCCCCAGGCCTCCACGTGTTCACGGTCCAGTGTTACTCGAGCGGTGGTGGGTTCTACCTGGGAGGCTACGGGATCGGTAGCTTGCTCGTGAGGGAGGCCGATGTCATTGCTGACGACTGAATGCTGGGATCGCTGCGCCTGGTCACCCCCGGCGGGTCGGCCTTGTCCGCACACCTCCAGTCCGTCACCCCCGGTCCGGAGACAAGTTCATCAGGAGGACTCCGTCATGAAGGCTCCTGCCACACCGCCACGCCCGCTCCCCTCGCCCGCCCGGCGGCACGCACTCGCCTGTCTCGTCGCAGCGTACCTGCCGCTGGCCGCATGCACCAGCACCGACGGCGACGGCTCGCCCACACCCGAACGCTCCCCCTCCCCTCAGATCCTGACGCCCACCCCCATTCCCGTGCGGTACGGCGTGCTCACCATCTCCGAATCCTCCTTGAACTTCGGAGAGATCCCCGAAGGAACCAGCCGCCAGGAAGTCCTCACCATCGGAAACGACGGGGACGCCCCCCTCGAGGTCGAGGTGGCGATCTCCCAGGATGCCGACGCTGCGTTCGACTATTCCGGCTCCGCCTCCCTGACCCTCGCCCCGGGACAACGCGAACCCCTCGGAATCACATTCCTTCCCCCGGCGCCAGGTTCCTTCGACGCCCTGCTCGAGGTGACGACAAGCCTCCCATGGACCCACTACGAGGTGGCGCTCTCGGGCAGCGCCGTGCCGGACACCGCGCGCGACGCCGACCAGGACGGCTTCACGATCGGAGACGGGGATTGCGACGATACAGACCCGGACACCTATCCCGGGGCCATGGAACTCTGCACCGGGACCGACAACGATTGCGACGGCCAGGTCAGCCTTGAAGAGCCCGACTGGTACCGTGACCAGGATGGAGACGGGTACGGCGACGACCAACTCTCTGTCGCCTCCTGCTCCCCGATCCCGGGCTACGCCTACTTCCCCGGCGATTGCGACGACGCCGATCCCGACGTGCACCCCGGCGCCCTCGAAACCTGCAACGGAATCGATGATGACTGTGACAACGGCCAACCCGGCGGCGGCATCGACGAAGGGCTCACCACCTCCCCGTTCTACGAAGACGCCGACCACGACGGGTTCGGCTCCCCGGCCACCATCGACCGCTGCGGACTCGTACCCGGTGTCGCAGCCGAGTCGGGCGATTGTGACGACACCGACCCCACGGTCTACCCCGGCGCCCTCGAGGTCTGTGACGGCGTGGATTCCGACTGCGACGGTGAGATCGACGAGGACGGCATGAGCCTCTATTACCAGGACAGGGACGGGGACGGACACGGCGACCCGGACCAGCCGGTCATGGCCTGCAACCCCGCCGGCCTCGCGCTCGCCGCCGACGATTGCAACGACCAGGACGCCGACCAGGCGCCAGGCAACCCCGAGGTGTGCGACGGCAAGGACAACGACTGCAACGGCACCGTGGACGACGACCTGCGCACGCTCCTTTACCAGGACGCCGACGACGACGGGTTCGGTGACCCCGACGCCCGGGCACTCGCATGCCCCGACACGCCCGGCTACGTGGACGACGCAACCGACTGCAACGACACGGACCCCTCCATTCACCCCGGCGCCGATGAATCCTGCAACGGCCTCGACGACGACTGCGATGGTGACGTGGACGAGGCCGTGCTCCTCTCCTTTTACCTCGACCTCGACCAGGACGGGTACGGAAGTCCCAGCAGCACAGTGGCGGCATGCTCGAGCCCTGGTACCGACTACGTCACAGTCGGAGACGATTGCAACGACCAGGCTCCGGACATCCATCCCGGCGCCCGGGAAGCCTGCAACGGGGTCGATGACAATTGCGACGGCTCCATCGATGAGGGGTTGACCACCCCCTACTTCCGGGACGCCGACGGCGACGGGTACGGCGACCCGGACGTCCGGATCGACGCCTGCTCCTCCCCCCCGGAAGGCCATGTCGCCGACGAATCCGACTGCGACGATACCTCCAAAACCACACATCCAGACGCCCCGGAAACCTGCGACGGCAAGGACAACGACTGCGACGGCACCGTGGACGAGGAGGTCCTCACCCCCTTCTACCTCGACGCCGACGGAGACGGACACGGGGCGCCCGAAACCACCACCGCCGGTTGCAACCCTCCAGACCACTACGTGGCCGCCGGCGATGATTGCAATGACGAGGACGGAACGGTCTACCCCGGTGCGCCCGAGTTGTGCGACGGCAAGGACAACGACTGCGACGCGGTCGTCGACGAGGACCTGACCTCCGAATTCTTCTACGACGCCGATGGCGACGGATACGGCGACCCGGACTCGAGCACCCAGGGCTGTGTGCCCCCCGCATCCGCCTTCGTCCCGGACGCCGGAGACTGTGACGACCTGAACCCCCAGGTCCATCCCGCTGCGGTGGAAATCTGCAACGACATCGACGACGACTGCGACGAGGTGATCGACGACGTGGACGCCGATGGCGACGGATACCGGCCCCTGGCATGCGGTGAAGGCGACTGCGACGACCAGAACCCCTCCGTCAACCCAGACGCCCTCGAGGTCTGCGATGGTGTCGACAACGATTGCAACGGCGAGGTGGACGAGGACGACCCCGACGTGGACTTTCTCTCCGACCCGGCCCACTGCGGAGGGTGCAACACGGTTTGTCCCGGCGGCCGACCGTGTATCCTCGGCGGTTGCGGCGGACTCCCCGAATACCAACACAAGTTCAGGACGGCAACCGCCATTGGAAGCGGGGACGGATGGGTCGACCTGGACGGTTCCAGCTTCGAGATCGAGACGTTCGGCGGCCCCCTCGAGATCGAACTCAATCTCCCCATGGTGGGCGGCGGACACTCGGCCTGTCGTCCCATGGTGGACGGGGTCTGGGCCGGCGTCCATGCCGGGCTTGACAGCACCTACGGGTGGCACGAGGGCCTGGACTACACCGGGTATGGGGGCGGATACAGCCCACGCATGTGGAAACGGACTCGAGTCTACGAGGGGATCTCGCCCGGAACCCACACGGTGTCGGTTCAGTGTCGTACCGACTCCAACACGGTCACAGCAGGCAGCACCGACACCACCTCCTTGATCCTCACTCGAGAGTACCTGGGTCTCAACAAGGTCTACCAGGCGGTCTCCCTGTTCGGCAACACCGCGCCCAACTCAGACCACATGGCCAGGGTGCCCGGCACCGACCTGATCCTCGATACCGATGGATCTCCCCTCGAGATCACCATCAGCCTGCCCATCGGCAACGGAGGCCACGGCGCCTGCCTCCCCTGGATGGACGACGCGCCCATTCCATCCGATCCCCCCTACGAGGACGCACGATGGTACGCCGGGCTCGAGGCCACCTACCGCGGCTGGGTGATGTGGCACCACACCCGCCTGTACGATAACATTCCACCAGGCACACACACCTTCTCGGTCCGCTGCCACAACGACTACGGAAACATGAACATCGGCTACCCGGAGATGGCCAGTGTGCTGATCATTCGCGCCCTCGACCCCGAGTTCTTCCCCACCACCCAGATCCTGGACCCCAATGAAACCGGATGGGACATCAGCAACGCCCCCGCCAACGTCTGGATGAACCTCTCAGGTTACACCCGCTCCCTGGAAACCGGCTCGAGTGTCCTCGAGATCGATGTCCACCTCAGCTTCTACAACGTGCAGGTGTGGCACTTCCTCTCATGCCGGCCCACCATCGACGGCGTCTGGGCCGGCCGGTTCGCCGACGAACCCTTTGTCTCCAATCGAGAGGAGGGGGCCGCCCGGGAGGTCAATAACAGCACCGGATGGCACGGGATGTGGCACCGGAAGCGTATCTACACCGGGATCCCCCCGGGCAAACACCTGTTCTCCTTGCAATGCATGTCCGACGCAGACGGCTTCTACGTCGGAAACTACGGCCACGGGACCATGATGATCCGGGAGATCACCCGGGTCCTGTCAGATTGACCGCACCCTGAAACCGGCTCGCCCGGCCCACCAGCCCCGGGGCGAGACCGGATTCGGGTCTTGCTGATTGGAGGCCTTCTCATGCCGACCACCTCTCGCGCGCCCATCCTCGCATGGCTCACGCTGCCGCTCGTCGCACTCCTCGCAGCATGCCCGGATACGGCGACGCTCGTGGAAGAGTCGTCTCCAAGCCCATCCAGCATGGACGCCGACATGGACGGCTACATCGCCCAGGACCAGGGGGGCGACGATTGCAACGACCACGACCCCGCCGTCTACCCAGGGGCCGACGAGACCTGCGATGGTATCGACAGCAATTGCGACGGCGTCGCGGATGACCCGCTCATGACCACCTTCTACCTCGATTTCGACCAGGACGGCTACGGTGACCCGGACAGCGCAGTGGACGCCTGCACCCCTCCGGGCGACGCCTACATCACCCAGGGAGGCGACTGCGACGACCAGGACCCCGACACCTACCCGGACGCCGAGGAGGTCTGCGACCAGTCGGACAACGACTGCGACGGGGCCGTGGACGAGGAGGTCTCCCTCCTCTTCTACCCGGACACAGACCAGGACGGCTACGGGGCCGACGACGGGGCACTCCCGGCCTGTACCCCACCCTCCAGCGACTGGTCCCGGGCTCCCGGAGATTGCAACGACCACGACCCCACCATCCATCCTGACGCCCAGGAAACCTGCAACGGCCTGGACGACGACTGCGACGGCCAGATCGATGAGGGCGTCTCCAACACCTATTTCGCCGATACCGACCAGGATGGGTATGGCAACCCGGAACACCCCCTCTCCTCCTGCTCCTCCCCGGGCGCCGGCTGGGTCTCCGACCCGCAGGATTGCGATGACACCAACGCGGCCATCCATCCGGACGCGACCGAAATCTGTGACGGGGTGGACAACGATTGCGACGGAGACATCGACGAGGACGTGGCCGTCACCCACTACCTCGACGCAGACGGCGACGGGTTCGGTGACCCTGACGCGGCACAGGAGGGCTGCCCGGACAGCGGCGATTACGTCACCAACCCAGATGATTGCGACGACTCCCGCGCCGATGTCAATCCCGCCGCCCCGGAAACCTGCGATGGGATCGACAACGACTGCAACGGCCAGGTCGACGAGGGCGTCCAGAACACCTACTACGTCGACCAGGACGGCGACGGATACGGAAACTCCGACCAGAGCACCCACGGCTGCCAGACGCCGGACGGATATGCCACACTCCAGGGCGATTGCGACGACACCGACCCGGATGCGTATCCATCCGCACAGGAACTCTGCGACGGAAAGGACAACGATTGCAACGGACAACCAGACGACGGACTTCCCACCTCCGAGTACTACCCGGACGTGGACCAGGACGGCTTCGGAGACGGCTCCCAACCTCCCACAAGCGCCTGCGCCACGCCTCCCGGTACAGTCGACAACGGAACCGACTGCGATGACTCCCGCGCGGAATCCTACCCCGGCGCGCTCGAGGTGTGCGACGAACTGGACAACGATTGCAACGGAATCGTCGACGATTTGCCCCCAGACGACCTCCCCGCCTGGTTCCCGGACATGGACCAGGACGGCTTCGGCGACCCGGACGGCCAGGTCCGCTCCTGCTTCCCTCCCCAGAACCACGTCGCAGATCACACGGATTGCAACGACACCGACCCGGACATCAATCCCTCGGCCTCCGAATCCTGCGACCAGAAAGACAACAATTGCGACGGCTCCGTCGACGAGGGCTTCGACGCAGACCAGGATTCCTACGCCACATGCGCAGGAGATTGCGACGACACCGACCCCAACGTCCATCCCGGAACCCACGAAACCTGCAACGGCGTCGACGATGACTGCGACGGCGCCGTGGACAACGGCTTCGACCTCGACCAGGACGGAACCTCCACCTGCAACGGAGACTGCAACGACGCCAACCCCAACGTGAACCCCAGTCACGACGAACTCTGCAACGGGTTCGACGACGACTGCGATACCCTCGTCGACGAAGGCTTCGACCAGGACGGCGACCTCTTCCCCCACTGCCTCGGCGACTGCGACGACACCAATCCCGACATCCACCCCTCGGCAGCCGAACTCTGCAACGGACTCGATGACAACTGCGACGGACTCGTCGACGAGGGCTTCGACCAGGACGGCGACGGGTTCGCCGCTTGCTCCGGCGATTGCGACGATACCAACCCCCTCGTCCATCCCGGGGCCACCGAAATATGGAACCAGGTCGACGACAACTGCGACGGCACCATCGACGAGGCCTTCTCCCTCGGCAACTGGGTCAACCTCGCCCTCGAGGACGACTCCGTCACCCTCGCGGACGAAATGTTGCCCTTCCACAACCTCTGGGTCGCCGTCTCCAGCAAGGGAACCATCGTCAAAATCGATACCAGAACCGGTGAAATCCTCGGGGAATACCTCACGTCACCAGACTACCGATCCCGAAATCCTTCCAGAACCACCGTGGACTTCAATGGAAACGTCTGGGTCACCAACCGCGATGAGTCTTCCGACGGATGGGGATCGGTCACTCGAGTCGGAAACATCGACAACGACGCATGCATCGATCGCAACGGCAACGGCGTCATCGATACCTCCTTCGGCCTCTGGGATTACCTGCCCTGGCCCAACACCAACGGCGCCGACGACTGGGGCGGGGTCTCCACCGCAGAGGACGAGTGCATCATCGACTACATCCGCGTGCACGCCACCAACGCACGCCACGTCTCCATCACGCCGGACAACAACGTCTGGGTCGGCGGATGGGGCAACCATGCCTTCGACCTCATCTCCGGAGAAACCGGCGAAATCCTCCGGTACGAACCCGGCGTGGGCTTCGCCGGCTACGGCGGCCTCACCACACCGGACAACGTGATCTGGTCCGCAGACTCCGGCGGAAACCTCCTCCGATGGGACACAACCTACCCCCTCACCCCCCAGTACTCCGCCGCTCTCGAGTACCGAAACTACGGCCTCGCCATCGACAGTCACGGCAACGTGTGGGCCTCCTCCTGCGACGGCAGCGGCTCCCTCCACAAGTTCGCTCCGGACGGTACCTGGCTCGGCACCTGGTATCAGGGAAACTCCTGCGCCCAGGGCCTCGTCGTCGACAGAAAAGACCATGTCTGGGTCGCACTCAGCCTCCATGCCACCGCGGTCAGCCACTTCCTCAACGATGGTACCTACATCGGCACCATCCAGGTGGGCGACGGACCCACAGGCGTCGCCGTCGACCCGGCAGGAAAAATCTGGGCCACCCTCTACTACGGCCAGACCGTCGTGCGCATCGACCCCGACCAGGGGCCCATCGGCGAGGACGGGGTCACTCCGGTCGGCGCCGTCGACTTCACCTCCGTCGACCTCGGCGGCAACCTCTACAACTACTCCGACATGACCGGAAGCGTCCTCCGCGGCGCACCAAACATCGGCACCGGTAACTACCTCTTCGACAGCGGCACCGACAACGCCGACTGGGGCACCGTCGAATGGGCCGCAGACGAACCGGACGACGCCTTCGTCCGTATCCAGGTCGCCACCTCCAACGACGGCGTACACCCAGGCCCCAGACAGGACGTGGCAAACGGCGTCGAGTTCGACATCGACCCCGGCCGCTACCTCCACCTCGTCGTCGGATTCACCAGAGCCTCCTCCGGCGAAAGCCCCACCCTCTACTGGATCGGCGTCTATCCCTTCATCGACAACGACCAGGATGGATTCAGCATGCCGCAGGACTGCGACGATACCGACCCGGACATCAGTCCGTACGACCCGGAAACCTGCGACGCAAGGGACAACGACTGCGACGCCGCCGTGGACGAGGACTTCCCGGACCAGGACGGAGACTCGGTCGCAGACTGCGTCGACCGTTGCCCGCGCCAACCAAACCCCACACAGAACGACTTCGACCACGACGGATTCGGAGACCCTTGCGACAACTGCCCCTACATCGAAAATCCCGACCAGGCCGACACCGACGGCGACGGCACGGGAGACCTTTGCGACGAGGACATGATCACCTCCCCCTCCACCCCGTGACACACCCAGGGGGCCCCGTCCTCCTCCCCCGGTGTCCAGGGCTCCCTTCGCGGCCCTCCATTCGCATCCGCATGGACGAAATATGTCTATAACGTTATATTCACATAAGCCAATCCGGTCGGTCCGGGAACCCATGGGACCGATCGGAAGCGCACGGGGGCGCACCGGTGGTGGACGGCCGGTCCGGGCCGCCCGGGCCTCCTGCTGCGCATGGACCTGGGTTCGTGGGAGAGGAGTCGATATCATGTCTGGTGTGAAGTCTGTGGTCCTGTCGCCCCTGTCGCCCCTGTTGTCCCTGTTGTCCCTGTTGTCCCTGTTCTTTCTTGCCGGTTGCGGTCTCACGATTCCGATTACCGTGGAGACCGACCCCTCCACGATCGATGGGAACGCGCTCTGTCTGGATCCCGAGTTGATGGACGTGCTGCCGGAGACCTTGACTCAGCCGATCGAGAGTGCCATGTCGACGACCCTGGACCTGGCGTTCGACCTGTTGGGACCGGAGATTTCGGCCGAGGTGGAGGCCCAGGACACCGGGCCTGTTTCGGCCATCGTGCCGGTCGCCATCGTGTTGAGCCAGGTGGACCCGCCAGCCGACCCCGGTCCGGTCGACAGCCTGGGGTTCCTTTCGTCCCTGGTGATCACGTTGGAGGCGACCGGGGATCTTCCGGAGGTGGAACTGGCGCGTGCCGAAGACATCCCGGATGACGCGACCCGCATTGTGTTCGATGTCAACGAGGATCTGGACTTGAATCCCTACATCGAGGCCGGAATTTCGTTGAGCGTCGCCCCTTCCCTGAAGACCTGCCCCCAGGAAGATGTGGCCTTTGCCACGGAGCTGTCCGTGGAGGTCCAGTTCTGACATCGGCACCTGCTCGAGGCCTTCATTGTGGCGCGAACGGTGCCTGTGTGCCCGGTTCGGGGTGTCGGTTGCGCCGGTGGGAATCGGAAAACGTCGGTGAGACCCTGGCCTGCCTGGTCGACTCGAGGTCGCCTCGTTCTCCGATTTTTCTCCATTCTGTCGCTCGATTGGGGCATCCTGGGATTGATCCCGGTTGTCGAGCGAGGTTGTCGTGGAGGAGAGGCCGATGTGTGTGCGATACCAAGGGTTGTTTCCGTTCCTTTTTCTGGGCTTGTTCTTGGTGACGGCCGGCTGCAACGATGGAGGCGGCGACGGGGATGTTTCGCCGAGTCCGTCTCAGGCGCCGGACACGCCTCCGCAGGAGGACGATGACACCTCCCTGACCGGCACGCCGGAACCCACGGGCGTGGAGCCCACGCCGGAATGGGCCACGGCGACGCCTCTTCCTCCGACGCCCACCGAGGTTCCAGCGACCCCCACAGTGGTTCCAGCGACCCCCACTCCGGCCGACGAAGATGGAGACGGCTACCCGGTGTCGGGCGGAGACTGTGACGACCTGGACGCCACCGTCTACCCCGGCGCGACGGAGGTTCCATACGACGGGGTGGACCAGGATTGTGACGGTGCGGACCTGACCGACCAGGACGGCGACGGCTTCGACGGAGAGCCGGTGGTGGGAGGAACCGATTGCGACGACGAGGACGCGAACACCTATCCCGGGGCCGTGGAGTTCGCGGATGGGCGGGACAACGACTGCGACGGCGCGGTGGACGAGGGGTTAGACATCACGGACGACGACGGGGACGGGGCCTCGGAGGAGGAAGGGGATTGCAACGACGAGGATCCTGAGGTTTACCCCGGCGCCGATGAGGTCCCTTACGATGGCGTGGACCAGGACTGTGATGGCGCGGACCTGACCGACCAGGACGGGGACGGGTTCGACGCAGTCGAGGTGGCCGGAGGCACGGACTGTGATGACGCCGACCCCGGGGTTTCTCCCGCGGCCGCCGAATCGTGCAACGGGGTGGACGACGACTGCAACGGCGTGATCGATGACGGGGTGACATCGGTCTTCCACCGGGACGCGGACGGAGACGGATACGGGGACCCGGCCGTGGCCACCGCCGCCTGCTCGGCACCGGCAGGCTACGTGGTCGATGCCACGGACTGCGTCGACACAGACGACGACATCCACCCGGGAGCGGTGGAACTCTGCAACGGGGTGGACGACGACTGCGACGGCGAGGCCGACGAAGGTCTGGTCATCCCCTCCTACTACCTTGACCAGGACGGGGACGGGTTCGGCGACCCGGCCTCGAGCATGAATGCTTGCAGCGCTCCGGAGGGCCACGTGTCCAACGCACTCGACTGCAACGACACCGACGCCCAGGTTTATCCGGGCGCCCAGGAGTCGTGCAACGGGGTGGACGACGACTGCGACGGCGTCGTGGACGATGGACTGCTTCAAACGTTCTTCCTGGACGCAGACAACGACGGCTATGGGACACCCGGGTCCACCACCCTTGCCTGCGAGGCGCCGGCAGGCCATGTCACCGACGCCACAGACTGCCGCGACGACGACCCGACCATCCACCCTGGTGCCGACGAGGTGTGCAACGGTCTGGACGACGACTGCGACACCGAGGCGGACGAGGGGGTCCTGGAAACGTTTTTCCTCGATCTGGACGGAGACGGTTTCGGCAACCCGGACTACTCCCTGGAAGCCTGCTCCCCTCCCGGGGGCTATGGAACCACCGCCGGCGACTGCGACGACCTGGATCCGACCGTCCACCCGGACGCCGACGAGGTCCCCAACGGCGCCGACGACGATTGCGACGGCGAGGTGGACGAAGGGGTCTCCTTCTCGAGCTGCAAGGCCATCCTGGAGACCAACCCCTCCTCGAGCAGTGGTCTCTACACGATCGACCCCGATGGGGCCGGCACCGGCGTGGATCCGTTCGAAGTTTACTGTGACATGGTAACCGCCGGTGGTGGTTGGACGTTCCTCGCCACGGTCACCAACAACGGAGATGCCCCGGATACCGGCAACTGGCTGGTGACCGAACCCAGCCCCAACCGGTGGGAGAACGAGGATGTGTTCGGCCTCATCGACCCATCCCTCAACCAGGATTTCCGCTCCGCTGCTTTCCACACCTTGCCTGGTGACGAGTTGATGATCACGCACCGGAACCTCTTCCTCCTCAGAACAGACGAAAACTGCCTGGAAGGGGATACCCTGCGCGACCGCTTCGCTGCGCTCGACTGGACCTGCGGCGGTTCCGCCTCCTTCGAGGACGCTCCGGAGTGCGCCCATCCGTGCAACATCGTCGAATCCACGCCTCGAGACAACGACGGCGCCTTGCTGGCGGGTGCTGCCCGCTCCTACCTCTTCTTCAAGGCAGGGGAGGCCGATGGCGCCCAGGACGCGAACAAGGACCGGGCCTACCTCTCCACCGACTACCGCAACAACGTGGATTTCCCTACCGGTCTCGGCGCCTTCTGCAGCGGAACCTACTGCAATCCTCGGACCGGCGAGGCAGACGTGAACAATCGGTCGGACGCAATCACACCAGCGCCCGGGACCGAGTTCTACGGGCTGTGGATCCGTTGACCCCGCGACCGG
>CAYQMG010000008.1:0-13957 GCA_964418585.1 uncultured Gammaproteobacteria bacterium
ATTCATCCCGGTGCACCCGAACTGTGCGACGCCATCGACCAGGATTGCGACGGGGATCCCATCAACGGATTCGACAACGACCAGGATGGCTACGTCGACGAGAACCTGTGCCCCGAATGGTGCGCTTCCATCGCCTGCGAGGGGTGCCCCGCCGTCTCCTGCGACTGCGACGACACCAACCCCGAAATCCACCCGGGCGCACTGGAAATCTGCGACGGGATCGACAACAACTGCCAGGACGGCACCGACGATGAATTCAACGACCTGGACGGCGACTCCTTCCCGGTCTGCAACTCGAGCGACCCTGCGACCCACGATTGCAACGACACCGACCCGCACGTCTACCCGGGCGCCGAGGAACGCTGCGACGGCCTGGACAACGATTGCGACGGCAGCCCCCTCGAGGAGACCGGCGAGGTCGACTCGGACGGGGACGGCGTCATGATCTGCGAGGGCGACTGCGACGACTCCGACGCCGCGGTCCACCCGGGCGCCGAAGAGCTTTGCAACGGGACCGACGACGACTGCGACGGCGCCTCCCTCGAGGAGACCGGCGAGGTCGACTCGGACGGGGACGGCGTCATGGTCTGCGAGGGCGACTGTGACGACACCCAACCCGCCGTCTATCCGGACGCCGAGGAAGTCTGCGACGATCTGGACAACGACTGCAACGGCGACACCGACGACAACGCCACGGATGCGGTGACCGTCTACACCGACACGGACGGCGACGGGTTCGGCAAGGACGGCGACGGCACCCCCGTGTGTACCGTGCAACCAGGTCAGGCCGCCGAGAACGGCGACTGCGACGACACCGATCCCGCCGTCTATCCGGGTGCCGAGGAACTGTGCAACGGGGTGGACGACAACTGCGATTCCATCCAGGACGAAGACGACCCCACCTTCGACCAGGATGGAGACGGCGCCCTCGACCAGGCCCGGTGCTCCGACTATCCCGGCCCGGCCCAGCTCGACTGCGACGACCAGAACCCGGACATCCACCCCGACGCCGAGGAAATCCCCGGAGACGGCCTGGACAACAACTGCGACGGCCGACTGTGGGAACAAATCCCCGAGGTGATGCTGGACGAATCCATCGGATGCGCCTGCCGAAACGCCCCGGGAACCGCCCATCCGACCGCAGCCACCCCCTTGCTCTTCCTCGGAGCAATCGCCGTATCGCTCAGGAAACGCCGCCGAAAACACCGGCCAGACCGGGCAGCATGAGGAAAGGACCCCCCCTCCCGCAGGAACCGCTTGTCCTTCCCACCACTTGCCCGCTACACTGGACACAACCCGGACTGGCTCCGGTCACGATTGGGGAGCAACGAGCATGCAGACTGGCTCAGGAACCGAGGAAACAGCCATCGGCCGCTTCGGCAAGTTCATCTTGCGAAAACGACTCGGCGCCGGAGGAATGGCAGAGGTCTTTCTCGCTGAAATGGTCGGCCCGGAAGGATTCGGCAAACTGGTCGCGCTCAAACGCATACTGCCCCACCTCACCGATGAGGAATCCTTCACCGACTCCTTCATCAGCGAGGCCCGCCTCGGCGGCTGCCTCAACCACCCCAACATCGTCCAAACCCTTGAACTCGGTCGGGAAGGCGAACACTACTACCTCGCCATGGAGTACGTGCAGGGAATCACCCTCGCCCAGCTCCTGCGACACCGCAAGAGACGAAACGCCCCCCTCCCCCTCTCCGTGGTGCTGGACATCGCCCGCCAAATCTGCGACGCCCTCGCCTATGCCCATGCAGCCACGGACCCTCGAGGCAACCCGCTGAAGATGATCCACCGGGACCTCAAGCCTGACAACGTCCTGCTCAGCATGTTCGGGGTCGTCAAGATCACCGACTTTGGTGTGGCCAAGGCCACCTCCAACCTCCACAAAACCGTCAACCAGGTCGTCAAGGGCACCATTGGTTACATGTCCCCGGAACAGGCCACCGGGGAAACTCTCGACCACCGCTCCGACCTCTACTCCCTCGGCGCCATCATCTTTGAAATGCTGACCCTCGAGCCCCTCTATCCGGACGCCGTGGGTTTTCCAGGCCTGTTCAAGGTCCAAAAGGGGGATGTGTCCGCCAGGCTGCCTCTCCTTCAAGGATACCCTGACCGACTCGTGGACCTCCTCACCCGCCTGCTGTCGGCAAAACGCGATGACCGCCCGGCATCCGCCCTCGAGATCAAGCGGGAACTGACTGCGGTCGCCGCCACCGTACCCACGTCTCTTCTCGACGTTTCCGACATGGTGCGCGAGGCCATCGAGGACCAGGCGTCGGCCAAGCCTCGAGGGTCCTTTGCCGAACCACTGGGGCCGGCGGCGGCCAGCCAACCTCCGACCGCGCCTGAGCAAACCCTCGCCCGGGCCGCACGGTCGCCTCGAGTCTCGGCGCTGATCACGCCCGCGGAGGGAACCGACCTGCCGGCTGACCCGGCGACGCCGCTACCGGGAGGGTCTTCTCCCTCCCTGGTGCAGCCGGCGGCGCGACCGTCCACGGACCAGCCTGTTTCACCGAGCCCTGGTTCCGAGAGCGAATCGCCCGGTTTCGCGGGCAAGAGTTCCGAGGTGCACGTGGGCACGGCACAGGAGGAACGCACTGCCGATTCCGGCCCGAAAGTCCCGCCGCCTCGAGTTGAGAGCCTGTGGCACGCGCCGGAGGAATCCGCGGTCCCCGGACCCACGAAACCGGATGGTGCCCAGGATGAGGACCCGGCCGCCACCCGGCTCATCCCGTCCGCACGCTCGGTGGAGCCGGAGGGCGAGGACAGTATCCAGACGCGGCTCATCCCCAGCCTCCGTAAGGCGGCCCCGGTTTCGGAGCCCACACCACGATCCACCTCCGTCGACGAGGTGTCGACACCCGGGGATTCGGCTTCTCCGGAGCGCGAAGTGATGGACGAGACAGCGTCCTCGAGCAAGCGCTGGCCCGTGGTTCTGGCTGCTGTCGTGCTCCTGGCCGTGGCGGCTGGAGGAGCGGTCTTCATGATGATGGGAGGTGGACACGGGCGAGACGTGGCCTCCCGGCCGTCGCCCCCTGCGCCCACTACGGCCGCGTCGCAGGTTGCGGCCCTCCCAGTCGCCCCGGAGGTTTCCACGCCGCGTCCATCTCCAGTCCCAGAGATGGCCGGGGCGTCGTCGGCCTCCACCGCGCGCCCTTCGGAGTCGCCTGCGGCCACGCCCGCCGGCGGCGGGGCCGGGGAGGGGCAGGCAGCGTCCACAGGCTCGACAGCGGATTCCGGGAATGGAGGGACCGAATCCCAGGCGCCTTCTGCCACGAGCGCGAGTCCCGGGGATTCCCAGGCCGAAACCGGCAATCGCGTGGAACGTCGAACCGTGGGAGGACCGCACGCGGCGTCGAGCACATCGAGCCGAACCTCTTCCCACGCCTATGGATACATCACGGTCAACGCCCGCCCGTGGGCCTACGTCTACGTGGACGGAAAGAAGCTCGAGCAGACCACGCCGTTGTCGGACGTGAGGCTCCGAGCGGGGCGGCACAGGCTGGTGTTCAAGACAGCGGACGGACGCACAGTCGGTCCGATCGGGGTGGTCCTCCATCCCAACGAGCACAAGGTACTCGAACCGATCATCTTCGAATAGCGCGATGTTGAAATGCGGAGCCGGACATGTCGACGCGCCATCCTCCTCTCCTGGACGAGTTCCTCCAGTCCGGGCGGTTGACCCATGCAGACGTTCCTCGAGTCCTTGCCCAGCAGCGTCTCGGAGACCTGTCGGTCGAGGAGGCTCTTGTCGACCTGGGGTTCGTTTCGGAACGTGACCTGTGCGAGCTCAAGGCGGCTCGAATGCGAGCCACCTTTTGCGCCGTGGAGGAAATCACGCCTGATCCGGTGGTGGTGACCACCATACCCGAGCAGTTGGCCATGCGCCACGCCGTCCTGGCGATAGGGCGTACCGATACGGAACTGACCATCGTGGTCCCGGATCCCAAGGACGTGCAACTCATTGACGAGGTACGACGTCTGACCCGCATGCGGGTCCGGGTGTTGATGGGTTCCCGCGGAGAGATCATCAAGAAACTTGCGGAGTACCGGGACCACTACAAGGCGGAGGCCGTGCAGCGTCTGCTCTCGAGCGTGTCCGACCAGGGCCTGGAACTGAGCCGCAAGATGGGGTTGCAGATCGGTGACATCTCGGACGTCACCGAGCACTCGTCGGTGGTCAAGGTCGTCAACAGCCTCCTCCTGCAAGGGCTGCTCAAGCGTGCGAGCGACATCCACCTCATTCCCGGGGCGCGGTGTTTACAGGTCAAGTACCGAGTGGATGGCAAGCTGGTCAATGGCCAGACTCTCCCGAACAGTCTTGCCCGGAACATCATCAGTCGGGTCAAGATCCTGGCACGGCTCGACATCTCCGAGCGGCGGATGCCACAGGACGGGTCGTTTCATCTGAAACTTGTCGGCCGCGACATCGATCTCCGGGTAGCCACCTCCCCGACCATCCACGGCGAGAAGGTGGTCATGCGTATCCTTGACAAGCAAGCGGTGCTCCTCGGCCTCGACAACCTCGGCCTGTCCCATGACAACCTGCTCAAGATCCGCCGGAACATCCGGCGACCCAACGGGATCGTACTGATGGTCGGCCCCACCGGTTCGGGCAAGACCACCACGCTCTACTCCGCGCTCCTGGCCATTCATTCGGACGCCAAGAACATCACCACGATCGAAGACCCGGTGGAATACCAGATCGACGGTATCACCCAGATCCAGGTCAACCACGAGATCGGGCTCACCTTTGCCAGCCTGCTCCGCTCCATCCTCCGCCAGGACCCCGATGTCATACTGCTCGGCGAAATTCGCGACCTCGAGACCGCAGAAATCGCCATCCGCGCGTCACTCACCGGCCATCTCGTGTTCGCAACCCTCCACACCAACGACGCGGTTTCCGCCATCACGCGCCTCCTCGACATGGGGATCGAACCCTACAAGATCGCCTCCTCGGTACGTTGCGTCGTCAGTCAGCGCCTGGTCCGAACCATCTGCCGTCACTGCAAGGAACCGGCCGAGACCGATCGAGAAATCCTCGATGCCCTGCCTGTCGGCCATGGAGACCTCGACACCACCTGGCGAGGCAAGGGGTGCCGCTACTGCTTCCACACCGGCTACCGGGGCCGCACCGCCATCGCCGAGGTGCTCGAGTGGAGCGACGCGATCCGGCGCAAGGTCATCGAGCGAGCAAGCAGCCACGAAATCGCTCGAGTGGCCACCGAGGAGGGCATGACCCTGCTGTTCCACGACGGCCTTGCCAAGGTGAAACAGGGCGAGACCACCCTGGACGAGGTGCTTTCGGTCTGTGATGAGGGTATGGGGGTGTTCGACCAGATGCTGGCAGGCCCCGACTGATTCCCGCGAAAGTCCCCCTACAGCCGGACCCGGCAGGTCTCCACCTCCCGACCCGGCAGGTCGCCACCTCCCACCTTCCTGATCACGCCTTGGCCACGGCCTCGGCCCACCGCTTCAGGTACTGTTCCACCTTTTCCTGCGGCATGGTGGGTGAGAACCGGCGATCCACTGCCCATGCAGCCCGAAGATCTTCCTTGTCTTTCCAGACCCCGGTGGCCAGACCTGCCAGGAGCGCCGCGCCGACCGCAGTCGTCTCGAGCACCCTGGGCCGCACGATGTCCACGCCCAGCAGGTCCGACTGGAACTGCATGAGCAGGTCGTTTGCAGCCGCGCCCCCGTCCACCTGGAGCCGAGCCAGGGGCCGGCCGTAGTCCCGTTGCATGGCGTCGAGCAGGTCATAGTTCTGGAGCGCAATGCCTTCCAACACGGCTCGAGCGATGTGTGCCAGCGTGGTGCCCCGGTCGATGCCGTGCAGAAGGCCTCGAGCGTCCGGTTTCCAGTGCGGAGCGCCGAGCCCGGCGAGGGCTGGAACGAACACGAGGCCGGCCGAATCCTCCACCTGACGGGCCAGCTCCTCGATGTCGGCGGCGCGCTCGATCACCCCCAGCCCATCGCGGAGCCACTGGACCGCCGCCCCGGCGATGAACGCGCTCCCTTCCAGAGCATAGGTGACCTCCTCCCCCAGTCTCCACCCCACCGTGGTCAGCAACCCGTTCCGGCTCGACACCGGCTCGCTCCCGGTATTCATCAGCAGGAAGGCGCCTGTGCCGTAGGTGCACTTGGCCGTGCCGGGCTCGAAACAAAGCTGGCCGAACAGGGCCGCCTGCTGGTCCCCGGCCATGCCCGCCACGGGAACCCCGTCCGGCAAGGGGGCGCAGTCTGACGTGACCCCGTAGACCTCGGAGGAACTCCGTATCTCGGGAAGCACGGATCGAGGCACCCCCATGTGTTCCAGGAGTTCGTCATCCCAGTCGAGCGTCTCGAGGTTCATGAGCAGGGTCCGGCTGGCATTGCTGACATCGGTCACGTGCACTTTGCCCCCGGTCAACCGCCACGTCAGGTAGGTATCGATGGTGCCAAACGCCAGTTCCCCGGCCTCGGCGCGGGCTCGAGCCCCGGGCACGTTGTCCAGCAACCACCGGATCTTGGTGCCACTGAAGTAGGGATCGAGCACCAGACCGGTCCGCTTCCGGAAGAGCGACTCCAGGCCCTGCTCCTTCAACGTTCGGCACAGGGGGGCCGTCCGACGACACTGCCACACAATCGCATGGTGCACGGGCTTCCCGGTCGCACGGTCCCACAGCACTGTGGTTTCCCGCTGATTCGTGATGCCAATGGCGCTCACATCCAGCGTCCCCACCGCCTCGAGCACTGCTTCCAGAGACCTCACCACGCTCGTCCAGATCGCTTCCGGGTCGTGCTCCACCCACCCGGGACGCGGATAGATCTGGGGGAACTCCGTTGTTGCACGAGAAACCACTTCCAGGTCCGCATTGAGCAGGACCACCGTGGTGCCTGTGGTCCCTTGATCGATGGCCATGATGGGTGCCGCCATGCATTCCTCCCGCCAAGTCGTGATTGTTCTTACCCCGGGGACGCCCCCCCCGTTCTCCCCGGAGCCTACCGTTCAGTTCCCATTCTCGATTCGCCACGCCCTTGCCCGGAAATCAGGGCCTGGACGATCTCAAACTTTTTCTCGTGAAGCGTCTCCTGGATATCCTCGTCCACCAGGTAACCCCGCCGCTCGGCCTCAGTTTCCTCGAGAACCAACACCGCATCGCACCCACACCGAAACAGGCATCGATACCGGTTGGTCCCTGGTACCCGCTCCACATCGACGAGTCGATACTCGTCGCAGCACTTCGAACAGATAACCATGGTGACTCCCACGTCGAAGAGGCACCGTCCGCTCCGGACTGATGTTCAGTATACCCGCGCCGCTTCTCGGTTGTGAACGTGTTTCCGAAGCCCCCGCCCACAGTTCTCCCTTGAACATCCTGGAACCGCAGGATATCCCTTTTTTGAGGAATACAGCGCCCCGGTCGATCCGGACGCACGGCAACGACATGTCCCAGGCCGCCACCCGATCCCATGGAGGCTACCCGTGAACTCGAGGCTGCTCGAATGGACCACCCTGCTTGCCCTGCTGATGGGCGGAACGTTGACCCAGGACGCCGGGTGCCCGGCCGAAGAGGAGGAGACCCCGACCCCGGTCCCCACGCCCCTCCCGCCGACATCGGACCATGACCGTTTCCTCCAATACCTCGATGACCTCGCCGCTGCCGCCACCTCGGATGAACGCGACGCACTCACCGAGCAGTTCTTCCGCACCATCGCCTACTCGGACGGCTTCCCCATCGTGGAAGGCCAGACCGTGACCTTCGTGTACCAGCAGGCGTGGGGGATCGAGGAACCGCTCCGCGTCTCCGGACAGTTCAACGACTGGGACCCAAACGCGATCCTCATGACCCGGGCCGTCCCCGACTACCATGTATTCTGGGTCACCATCCAGGTCCCGGATCCCAACGCCTACTGCATGTACAAGTTCGTCGGCAAGGACTCGAGCGGTGGAGACATCTGGTTCGCCGACCCTGCTGCGAGACGATACCAGTATGACAACTACGGAGAGTTCAGCCTCATCTCCGGCGGCACCCAGGGTCAACCGTCTCATCTGGAACGCTACCCCGCTTTCGAATCCGCCATCCTGGGCAACACCAGAGATTTGGCCCTCTACATTCCCCCGGGCTACGACCACGAGTCCGACACGTACCCGGTCCTCTACATGCACGACGGCCAAAACCTGTTCGATCCCGCCGCGTTCTATGGCGGATGGCAGGTGGACGATGTCATTGACGATCTCCTCGCACGGGGCAGGATGCAGGAAATCATCGTCGTCGGTGTCGCAAACACACCGGCCCGGACCGATGAATACACCCACGTGGAGGACTTCCTTCCCCTGGACGGCGGCTGGGTCGGTGGAGACGCCCCGGAATACGCCCGGTTCCTGGTCGAGGAGGTGAAACCCTTCATCGACGCAAGATACCGCACGCGGCCCGGCCGTGAATCCACCGCCGTTCTGGGATCCTCCCTCGGCGGTCTTGTTTCGTTTTACATCGGATGGGCCTACACCGACGTGTTCACGTTTGTGGGCGGCATGTCGAGCACCCTCGGGTGGGGCAGCATCAACGCACAAAACGAGACCATGATCGAAATCCTCCAAGACGCGGAAAAGCTCCCCCTGGTCTACTACCTCGACAGCGGCGGCGGCGATGGCGGCGGATGTGTGGACTCGGATGGGGACGGCATCGAGGACGACAATCCCAACGCTGGAGACAACTATTGCGAAACCGCCCAACTCCGGGACGTACTCCTCGAAAAAGGTTACACCGACGACGACTTGCTCTACGTCTATGCACCAGGCCAGGAGCATAACGAAGCTTCCTGGCACGACCGCATGCACTACCCCTTGACCTTCTGGTTCCCGGCAAGATGAGCCTCATGCAGCCCCCGACCCTCAATCCGCCTTCGCCTCCCGCCGGCCCAGACCGACGGCCTTCTCACTGGGCCTGCGGTGGCGTGCTCCTGGCCATCCTCGGACTCGGAGCGTGCCAACCTGATCACCTGTCCATGTCTCTGTCCAACCTGGCGGACCCGGGCGACCCACTGTACGATCTGGTCGATACCTACCTGGTCGGAGAAAAGGACTACCCCCAGGTGACCGCCCTCATCTACTGCCGCGACAGTGCAGACACCGACTGCCTGGTTCGGATCGAAGCGGTGGAACCGGTGGCCGCCGGGGCATCCAGTTCGCTCATCCTTCACCTGGCCACCCTGGGCCAGGAATTCCCGGGCGACGCGAGCAATGAACCGCTCGAGTCGGGAGGATGGAATGCAGATCCCGCCGTTTTTGCAGCCACCGAGGAGGTCGGACAGGACGATCCTGTCCGGCGGTACGACTTCGACTGCCGCCACGAGTCGGGCGAAATCCACCTCGATACAGCACCTCTTCCGAACCATCCACTGTCCGGCCGATTCGATCTGGTGCTCACCTGTCAGGAGCAGATGTCTCCTCTGGAATCGAGCCCGATCCGGGTCACCGGCACATTCGAGGTGGAGCTGAAACGTGCCCCCTATGCCCTCTGACAGGGGACGGTTCCTGACGGACGGTTCAGGCTTTCTTGCGAGATCCTCTGGTCTTCTTTCGAGTTTCGTCGAGCAGTTGGTCGAGGGCGCGGAGGAGGTCGTGTGCGGACAGTATGCCGACCAGTTTCTCCTCCTTGTTCATGACCGGAAGTGCTCCGTAGCGGTGCTCCAGGAAATAGCCCACTGCTTTCTTGATGGTGTCATAGGTGTGGACCACCAGAACATTGGTGGTCATCAAGTCGCCCACGGTCAGCTTGTCGTCCAGGTGGTACGCATGAGCGATGTCCATGGTCTCGTCCACCCAGTTGGGCCGTCTCAGGTCCCGGTCGCTGATGAATCCGACCAGGTTCCCGTCTTCATCGAGGACCGGCATGTGCCGGACGCGGTGCTGACGCATGCGAAAGAACGTGCGTCGAATGCCATCGGAGGGCCGGGCTGCGATGACCTTTGCAGACATGAAGCTACTGACTTTCATGCGATACCTCCACTGAGCGCTGGTCTGGAATGGGCGATGGGCCGACGTGTGGGGGCTAGTCGAACTCCTTGGCGAAAAGCGGACGGCGCCCGCCTCCGTCCTCCATGGCTTGCATGGAGATCTTGCCTGCCAGGTTTCGAGCGATGGCGATGAATGCCTGGGCCACCTCGGAATCGGGCTCACGGGCCACCGTCGGCACGCCGCTATCCCCGGACAGGCTCACGCCCATGTCCAGCGGAATGCTTCCCAGGAACGGCACATGCAACCGTTCCGCAGCCACCTTCCCTCCACCTGTGGCAAAGATGTCGTGCCGGGTCCCACAATTCGGACACACGAAGTAGCTCATGTTTTCCACAAGGCCCAGAACCGGCACCTTGACCTGGTCAAACATCCCCTTGGCCCGCCCCACGTCGGCCAGAGACAGTTCCTGAGGTGTCGTCACCATCACCGCGCCGGTTACCCGCAGATTCTGAGCAATGGACAACTGCACATCGCCCGTACCTGGAGGCAAGTCCACGATGAGGTAGTCCTGTTCACCCCAGTTCACGTCCCGCAAGAACTGGAGAATCGTTCCGCTCAGAATAGGACCACGCCAGATCATCGCCTGCTCCGGGGCCACAAAGAAGCCGATGGACATCAGATCGATCCCATGGGCATGAATCGGATCCACATGCTTCTCATCGGTGGTTACCGGACGCTCATAAGTACCGAACATCATTGGGATGGAGGGACCGTACAGGTCGGCATCGAGCAGCGCCACCTTGGCCCCATCGCGCGCCAGAGCCAGGGCAAGGTTGGCAGCCACGGTCGACTTGCCCACTCCGCCCTTTCCAGAACCGACCAGCACCACGTTCTTCACGCCCTCCAACACGATCGTGGCCCCCTTGCCCGCAGCGTGCGCGGTGGTCTTGCGAACGCGGGAGCCCCATCGGATGTTCACCCGCTTCACTCCAACCCGGGCCAGCGCTTCCTCACAGTCTTTCTGCATCACGTTTTTCAAGGGACAGGCCGGCGTGGTCAACTCGATGGTGAAGTCAACCCGATCTCCTTCGACCCGGACGTCCTTGATCATGCCAAGCGAGACCAGATCCTTGCGAAGTTCCGGGTCTTCCACCTGACGCAGTGCATCAAGCACCTGTTCCTCGGTGATTTTGCTCTCCATGATTGCCTCTTCCGTATTCAACCAGGGGGTCGTTCCGCTTCAGGAGCGACCTGCCAGACCTCGTACTCAGTCGCAACCGGCCACGCTCAGCCGGCACGACGCCCTCCCGGCACAGGGGCCGGTGCTCCGACCACCCGGACGCCCCGCACGACGCCGCAGGCGCCCGGTCCCGGCCGTGTCAAACCTTGCTCGAAAGCAGTGTTTCCAGTTCGCGAAGCACTGCGAACAGGTCGAACGGCTTGGCGATGACCTTCGCGATCGATGGCTCCTGCTCGGCCACCTTCAATCCACCCATGCCGGTCATCAGCAACAATGCAGTGTCGGGAGCCATTGCGGCCATCTTGCGGCACACTTCGATGCCGTGCATGCCCGGAAGCCCGTAGTCCACGAGGACTGCGTCGAACCTGGCCTGCTCGAAAGCGGCCAGCCCCTCCTTCGCGTCCTCGACCACGGTCACCTCGTAGCCCTGCTCGGACAGGAAATCGGACAGCAACTCCCGGATGACGTCCTCGTCCTCGATCACGAGGACGCTCGGAGAGCCCCCACCGTTCCCTTTCGGTTCCAAAACCATGTCGCTCCCTCGCTCCTGAAGGTTCGGCCCAGTCGAACAACGCTCCGACACGCCCCCATCATATAACACGCGCTCGGTTGTGAGTCTACTGTGCCCCGTTTGTGGACTGGTGCATGGAAGGCCCTGAGGAATCGCCACGCCCTCTTGGCCGATTCAGCCCCGCGTCGACCAGAAAGGAGTCCAGGAACAATCCGTCCGACTTCCAGGCCCAGACAAGCCGGATCCTCCCCTGCGCCCACCACAGCGCGGACGCCATCAAGCAGTCTCGTGCATCGCGCATAACATCGCTTCTCGGCGACAGACCTGGGGCAGCACGCAATCCGCCCACGCCGCCGAAAAAGGATCACGCCTGGGGCGCCGGTGAGACGTTCTTGACAGAACAACGATGTCACGCTATGAAGACATCGATGGAAGCAGCTCCGGCACTGGTGGCCGGTCCGGTCTTCAAAACCGGTGGGGTCTGGTGAAAGCCACGGCCCGGTGGGTTCGATTCCCATCTGCTTCCGCCATTTCCCTCCCAACGTGGCTCCTCGGCCACGCCAGTCGCGGAAACACATGCCTCCCCACAAAACGGGTGCGCCGGCAATGACCACGGACGCTTCCGCCCCAAACGGTCTGGCCGACAGGTCCGTCCTCCGGTCCGCGTGGGTCAGGACATGGGGACACGGGATGAGTGCTTGCCCAGTTCATACACCAAGTGCGCAACCTCGGGCAAGATGAGCCGGGTCATCGCCAGTCTCACCGCGGGACGAGACCCCGGCATGAGGAACACGATGGTCCCGCCAATCACCCCCGCCGTGGCTCGAGACAGCATTGCAGCCGCCCCGATTTCCTCGAAGCTCAGATAACGGAACAATTCTCCGAACCCGGGCAACTCTCGCTCGAACAACGACCTCAATGCCTCCACGGTCACGTCCCGCTGGCTGACGCCGGTTCCCCCGGTCACCAACACGACGTGAGCACGGACCCGGGTCACCGCCTCCAGCACAGCCACCCTGATGGCGTCCCGCTCGTCTGGCACAATGTTTCTCCCGACCAACTGATGACCCGTATCACGGAGCAACGAACATATCAACTCTCCGGATGCGTCATTCTCGAGGGTACGGGTATCGCTCACAGTCAGTACGAACGCACTCACGTGCTGGGGGGCCGCCTTGCGGTGCTCATGCGTTCCCATGGGAATCCCCTCCTCTCGAAGCCAGGTGGCGTGCAACCGCACTTGCACGCGGTGGACCGGATGTCTCTCCGGCCCTACGCAACAACTGGTCGCGCCTCTCGACAAGCGCTTGCGCTCTGGTCGGATCGACGGGATTTGACACACGCCCATCACGCTTGATCGAGGTCCCGACAATGGCCCCGTCACAAAGAGGAACGAACTGCTCGAGGTTCCTCACATCCAGGCCGCTGCCCAACACCAGCGGGGCGCTGGGTACTGCACGACGCACGGTGACCAGATCCTCCACCGAAGGAGCCACGCCTGTTCCGCTTCCGCTCACCACAAGTGCGTCGGCCCCGCCTCTCTCAAACGTATCCCGTGCCACTTCACCCAGGTCCACCGGGCCCACCGGTACCGCGTGCTTCACGAACACATCGGCGAGCACCTGGACAGCGGCCCCGATCTGACGGCGATATCGCAACGTTTCCCACGCGCGCCCATCCAGTATCCCCTGGTCTGTGGCCATGGTACCCACGTGCACGTTTACACGAACGAAATCGGCCCCGGCAGCCGATGAAACCGCCACCGCGGCGCGCGCGTCGTTCCTGAGTACGTTGACCCCGATCCGAACACGCTGCCGTACCGCTGCCGGGAGCGAGCGAGCGATATGGTCCGTCAGCACTGCCATCATGGCCACGGTGTGAGGCTCGACGCGGTTCGGCAAGAAGGGGAAGTCTCCGAAGTTTTCGACGATGAGGCCGTCGAATCCGGCCTCGACCAGGGCGTTCGCGTCAAGGATGGCGCGAGCCACGATATCATCGAAGGGGAGATTGTTGAACGGAGCACCGGGCAAGGGTGGCAGATGGACGACGCCGATGAGAGCGAAGGAGGAATTGGAGAACATGATAGATCCGAGCGATGTCGCAAGGGTATCGAGGGAACAAAAAAGATATGCCCGGCGACGACCTACTCTCCCACACGCTTACGCGTGCAGTACCATCGGCGCTGGAGGGCTTAACTTCCGTGTTCGGAATGGGGACGGGTGTGGCCCCTCCGCTAAAGTCACCGGGCAAACCGGAATCGGAG
>CAYQMG010000009.1:0-48718 GCA_964418585.1 uncultured Gammaproteobacteria bacterium
CGTCGTCGCCCGCTTCTGGACACGCGGTCAAGACGAGAGACAGAGCGGCTACAGCCGGGAAGAGCCATCGTGGCCGGAAGTCGGCTTGCAGCAACCGAACCGTGGCGCACGCATGGGGAATGGGCGTCGTAGCAGGGTATCCCCCGGCGAGGCAGGCGGCAGGGGGTCTGCGCGAAGCAGAAAAGAGGAGGATGACGCCGTACAGGAGAGTGCTTCCCAGGAGGAAGCCCGCAGCCCGGCCTCCATTCCCGGGGAGCATCCCCATCTCGAGATCCATGGAAGCAGCGACCGTGGCAGCCGCGAAAACGGCGAAACTGAGGAGTACCAGCCGGGGTTCTCGCTCCGAACGTCGGTCACCATTTCCGAGCAGTCGCCACCTGCGCGTATCAAATCGCCCCGAATCATGCATGGTCCGCTCCATCTGTTCAGCACCAATGGATTACCCACAGCCGCATTGTCCGGTCTCAGGGACTCGCGCCCTGGTCGGGACGCCCCTCGACGAATTCGGCCTGGTAGCCATCGAACCCTCGAATGGTGTCGAAGTCCTCCTCGAGCGCCAGGCGAAACAGTCGATACAGGGTTTCATCCCAGAACCCGGCAAAATGGACAGGAAACATGGGAATCATGACCGCACCCAACAGGTGATGGACCTTGTAGCGCTCCCGGTCCCTGGCCCGCTCGGCCACCCGCTCGTCACACACGCCGATGTTCAGTGCGTCGGGAATCATCGATGTTTCCGGAGGTTCCATGATCTCATCGTCGCAAAAATAGATCGAGACCATCTCGGTCGTCGCCCCCTCGGGCAACCCCACACCTTCCATGTCCTGGACGTAGTCGCTCGATGCCTTGATGTCCCGGAGGGCCGGGTACCAGGCGATGGAGAACGAGCCGGTTCCGTGGTGCGCGGAGACGAACGAGACGAACCGGTCCACGTACCGATAGCCTCCGAGCCTGGTGACGTAGTACCGTGCAGCCACGCCACCGTTGCACTCGGCAAGAATCCGGAGGTGTGTTTCGCCGGTCTCCCTGAGGATGATGTCCACAGCCTGGCCGATCTCCTCGGCGATCTCAGGAATGGCGCTGGTGAGCAGGTCTCGAGGTTGATATACAATCGGCCTGTAGCCGTCACCGGCCAACCTCTGCTCCAGTACGTCAAAAAAGTCGCTGACGATCATGCTTCCCGGAATGAGGAGCACGATGGGCTTTCCCGCCTCGTCTCGAGAACTCTCCACGCTGCGCTGGGGTGGACGGTAGGACGACTTGCCGCTGACGCGCCCGTACAACCTGCACCCGGAGACCAGTGACCACAGCAGTGCACAACCAACAAGAATCCAGATTCGCCTCATGTTCTTACCTGCTCCTCCACGAGGTTGACCGCCCATGCCCCCCCACCGGCGCTGTTGAGACCGGGTCGGTCCCGGCGCAGGCGATGTCACAGGGTGCACCATTGCACTGACAATCTACCTACTTTCTCCCTACATCGCCAGACCATTGGGTCCCCTCCGCCTGAAGATCCTTCTTCACCGACGGGCACTTCTCGCCTTCTGAACACGTTTGTCGAGGAGAAATCGGCCTCCAGCGGGTCAAAAACAGGGCAAGGGACAGGGGCGCGATAGACAACACAGAGTTCAAACGCCACGCAAGACAACGACCCAGGCACCATCGGCGCGGGTTGGCCCGGCTCGTGGTCGAGGCGGCGACTGGTGACAGGGAGTGTGCGTCAGGAACGGCAAATGTCGTGGATGACACGGCTGCATGACGCCTGGCTGCACATCCGGACAATGTTCACTTTTCAAGGACATGTCCGACATGGAGAAAAAGCTTGTAGAACGGGCTAAAGCATCTTGTCCAGTGGCCGACACTCATGGGTGAGACCAACCACTCGTTTTCCGGGAGGAGCAGATGATCGGTCGTGTTCAAAGCGTGTCGAGCCTGATCCGTCGCAAGGGGTTCTCGGCCCTGACGGTGGGGGTATTGGCCCTGACCGTGGGGGCGTGCAACGATGGGCCGCCGGAGTCGGCGGAGGCGGCCCTGAGTGTCGTGCCGCAGGAGATCGATTTTGGCGATGTGGCGGTGGGCGTTCAGGTGAAAAAATCGGTGACCCTTCAGAATGTCTCACTTGAGACGGACGTGGTGGTATCCACGATCGAAACCGCCGGTGAGCCGAGCGATGCTTTTGAGGTGGGGGTGACGTTTCCCCTGACGGTACCGGCCGGCGGGTCGGTGACGTTCGACGTCTCGTTCCAGCCCACGATCGAAGGAAGTCATGAGCGAGTGGTGTTCCTGGTGACAGACCCGGCGGCGGATCCGAGACCCTATTTCCGGGTGGTGGGCAAAAGTCACTCGAGTGCCGACCAGGACGATGTTGTGAGCGGAGGGGGTCCGGACTGCGATGATCCAACCATCAGCCCGGCCGACCTCCCGGTGGAGACGTGCGATGGGATTGACAACGACTGCGACGGCCTGACCGACAACGATGCAGTGGATGCACCTGCCTGGTACCGTGACGCCGACCAGGACCGGTACGGGGCCGGTGCGCCTGTGCACGCCTGCGCTGCGCCGCCCGACCACGTTTCCAACTCGAACGACTGTGACGACACGAACGCAGCCATTCATCCGGGGGCCGAGGAGGTGTGCGACGGGATTGACAACGATTGCGACGGCGCTGTCGACGAAGGTGCCGCGGACGCTCCCTCCTGGTACCGGGACGAAGACGGCGACGGGTATGGCCTGGTTGATGAGCAGGTTCGGAACTGCGTCCGACCCGATGGATACACGGAGACGACCGGGGACTGTGCCGACGCGGACCCCACGGTCCATCCGGGCGCCGACGAAACATGCAACCTGGTGGACGACGACTGCGATGGACTCGTGGACGAAGATCCCACCGGTGCCCCGACCTGGTACCTGGACGCCGACCTGGACGGCTACGGTGTGGAGAACGATTCCCTGGTCGCCTGCAATGCCGTCGGACGCTCCCTGGTTGCCGGGGACTGCGACGACGCCAATCCGGATATTCACCCCGACGTTCCCGAATCCTGCGACGGCGTGGACAACGACTGTGACGGAGGAATCGACGAGGATCTCCAGTTCTTCACCCTCTACCCCGACACGGACGGAGACGGGTTCGGTCGCCCTACCAAGGGAATCCAGACCTGCACCATGGTGGAAGGCTACGTGGTGGGCAACGGCGACTGCAACGACAACGACCCGGCGGTCTACCCGCTCGCAGAAGAGGTCTGCAACGGCGTCGACGACGATTGCGACGGCATGGTGGATGAGGACATCCCGGTCACCCGCTACTATCCGGACACGGACGGAGACGGGTACGGCGCCAAGAGCGGCGGCGTGGACACCTGCACGGTCCCGCCGGGCCACGTGCAACAGGAAGGAGACTGCGACGATCTCAACCCGATGGTCCACCCGGGTGCGGCCGAAATGTGCAATGCCATCGACGATGACTGTGATGGACAGGTGGACGAGGACCCGTTCATGGCGCCCATCTACTACCTCGACGCAGACGGCGACGGATTTGGTGGCGCCTCCACCACCTCGGGTTGCGAGCGTCCCCCAGGTTACTCGGACGTCTCGGGCGACTGCGATGACAGTGCACCAGCGATTCACCCGGATGCAGACGAATACTGCAACCGACTCGACGACGACTGCGACGGCGCCATCGACGAGGATCCAGTGGACCCCCGTTCGTGGGCTCAAGACCAGGATCAGGACGGATTCGGCACCGGCGAACCGGTGGCATCTTGCGAGGCGCCACCAGGATACGTCGAAACCTCCGGAGAGCCCATGGACTGCAACGACCAGGACCCCTCGGTCTACCCGGGCGCCGAGGAAGTCTGTGACGGCAGGGATCACGATTGCGATGGTGCCTGGAGCGCTGCAACCTGCACCGGCTGCCATGTCAGCCCTGACGGTGTCGCAACAGTCTACTCGAGTATCCAGGATGCCCTGGACGACGCAGCGGCTGGACTCGAGTTTGGCGGCGAGATCCGAGTGTGCTCCGGTATCTACGTGGAAAACCTCGTGTTCCACGGGGCGCCGGTGACACTTGTCGGGGCGGGTCAGGAACTCACCATCGTGGCAGGAGACGCCTGCCTCCTCGGCATCGACCGGTGCAGTACCGTCACGTTTGCAGACTCGGAAACCGCCGACAGCGGCCTCCGGGACTTGACCGTTCGCGGAGGCACCGGAACCGTCGTCCAGGGCGACGCGGAAGGTACGGTCCGAGCCGGCGGGGGAATCCTGATTCTGGAGGCCAGTCCAGACATCCGCGATGTGACCGTGGAACGCAACGAGGCGGACCTGGGCGGAGGGATCGCAGTGCTGGGAGGATCTCCAACCCTCTCCAGCCTCACCGTGTCCGACAACTTCGCCTCCCAGCTCGGCGGCGGACTCCTCGCCCAGGACGCCACCCTGGCCCTCACCTCCACGGCTTTCCTCGACAACCTCGCCGCCACAGGCGGAGGCTTCCACCTCGACGCCCCGCAGGACGCCACCCTGTTCGACTCCCTCGTGCAAGGGAACACCGCAACCGGAAACGGAGGCGGCGGCGTCATCGTTGGGGGCAATGTTCAGATCGACGGCATGCAATGGCTGGACAACCTCGCCGGTCAGGACGGCGGCGGCCTGTTCTTGAACCAGACATCAGCCCTGATCGAGCACTGCTTTTTCACGCACAACCAGGCCACCGGACCCACGAACGGCCGCGGAGGGGCAATGGCGATCTCCGGCGGAACCGTGACCATCAATGAAACCGAGGTCGCCGAGAACACGGCCCAGGGTGCGGGCGGAGGAATCCAGGCCGAGGAAACCACAGCCCTCGCCTTCTTCGGGCTCACCCTGGAAGCCAACTCGAGCCATGAGGCAGGTGGTGCACTCGCGCTCACTCCAGGTGACAACACGACCCTGGTGTTCATCGGACAGACCGCCATGAACGCGAACGAGGCGCCCCTCGGCGGCGGGCTCTACCTGGACGGCTGGAATGCCATCGTGCAGCAGTGCTGGATTACAGGCAACACGGCAGACGAATCCGGGGCCGGAATCCTGGCGGCCGACAGCACGCTGGACGCGAGCAATATGCTCGTGCTCGCCAACATGGCCGGAGAATTCGGAGGAGGTATCGCCGTCGACAACAGCCATGGACACGTGGCGAACCTCACGCTCGCGCGCAACTCCGCCGTCCAGGGAGGATCCGGGATCGCAGTGCTCACCAATCGCACCCCGGTCTTCCGAAACAACATCATCAGCCACGGAGACTCCAGCGCCGTTCTCGCCCCGGAAAGTGCTGGTTCCGCCTTTACTTACAACGATATCTACCCCGGCCGGGTCGAGGGTGCCACACTCGATGAAACCAACCTGTTCAGCGATCCTCTCTTCGTCACAGACATCGCCGACTCGGACGCGCCGCCCGAAGCGTGGGACTTGCACCTCCAGGATGACTCGCCGTGCCGAAACGCAGGAAGCCCGGACCCCACCTACGACGACGCCGATGGGTCCAGAAACGACATGGGGGCCTACGGGGGATCGGCGGCAAACTGGGACCAGTCTCTGTAAACCGTCAGTTCAAACCGCCCGCTTCCCACCTGCTTCGAGACTTGTGATACCGCCCACTCCGTGATACCGTGTTGACCGAATGACAGACCAGGCCACAGTGGGTAAGTGACGGCTCTCACCGACTCCCACCCGCACGTTTCGACCTTGTCGACAGAGCGCCGACCGTCAGTTTTTCCGGGGCGCTGGGTGGGCTTGGCCGGGATTCTGATGGGGTCGGTCACGAGGTCGAGGCTGCCGCAGCGATATCCAGCATCACGAAAGTCGTGTTTCATCCTCCCCACATGGTGCGCCCGGCACCCCCCTTTGCTTCGATCAAGGAGGACGGTTCCGGCCTGCCCGGGTTGCTCGACCGCATCCAGAATCTGGAACCTGCTGTTTTCGAGGAGTTACAGGCCCGCGTGAGGGAATTTTTCCCTCGTCTCCAGTACATTCGAACGCCGCCGGCCCGGATGGGCTGGAGTGGGCCAGTGGAAAAGAACGTCCCTCAGGAAGACTCCTCGATGAGAGAGTTGGCCATTCTGGAAACCGGAAGCAGCAAGTTGGTCTACGGTCACCAACTCGCCGACGGCTTGATTCTGCTGATCGGGTACCTCGCGATTTCTTTGAGTCACGAGACAACACCGTCTCTCCTGCTCCTGGACGAACCCGAATTCGGGCTTCACATGGACCGGTCCGACTTCCTGGTGTCGTTTTTCCGCAGCCTGTCCAACGGGGAACTTGGCACACCGGTGCAGGTCATCATCACCACCCACTCGCCGGACATCGTGGACTTCCTCGAGCCTGAGGAACTTGTTGTATTTCGTCGAGATCAAGATGGCAACGTGGTGCCTCGCCGCGCGTCCGACAGTCCGAACCTCTACCACCGTCTGAAAGGATACAATCTCGGGGAGTACTGGGCACTGTTTGGGGACGCAGGCCTCCTGGGAGAATGAAAGAATGACATCGATCCTGTTCGTGGGAGAAGGTCCTCGAGACGTTGGCCGTGAAACCAGCGTACGAACCAGACGCCGCTTTTCGGCGAATCGAAATCAAGGACGCCATCCACTTCAAGCCCATCCCGCGCACGTTTCGTGACCACGCACGCTTCCGGGCTCGACGGAAGAAACAAAACAGGCGCCGTGGTCTTGACGAAAAACTCAAAATCATTGTCTCGACGGCCATGGAAGACCTTTCGTTGAGTGGCGTGGTGGCTGTGGCGGACCAGAGCGATCCGAACCAACACGTTCTCCAGCAACTTCAAAGTTGGCGAAAGGAATTCGAACAGGAACACTACACATTGGCACAACGGTGCGTGGTAGGCGTTGCTATCCGAGAGATCGAAGCCTGGCTGCTCGCCGACAGGGGTGCGTGCTCGAACGTCTTCGGACAGAAGTGGAAAGGCTCGGCGCCCGAAATGCTCGCGGACCCCAAGTCGGTCCTCCAGACCCTGATCGGCCAGTTGAGGTGCAACACGAATTCGCCGATTTCTGAGCAGGATATTCGGAAGGCGTTGGCGGACCTGATGGATCCTGAGGTCGTTGCCAGGCAATGCCCCAAAGGATTTGCACCGTTCAAGAACGAGGTGGAACAGCGATTGCTTCCTCTGTTTGGGGGCTGATAGCGCGGAGCAGCTACCGTCTGCCGCGTCGGGAAGACGTGGTGCGATGGGAGAGTACGGCCAGTGCATAGGGATGGTATTCGGAATAGGGCGCCCCATGCACAAATCGCTCGAGCCCCTCGCTGGCAAGTGCCCAGGTGCGGATGACCGTGTTCTGACGAGATCGTAGGGGACGCTCCTTGATGCGACCGATTTGGCCGGGTGCGAGGTAGAGGGGTCCGGCGGTGAGCCGGAGGGCCTCGCGTCCTCTCACCTTGACGGCTGGAAGTTCGGGCCTTCCACGGGAAGAGGGGAACCAGTCCATGGTGCGGACCACCAATCCGGCCTTCCCGGCGGTTCCGACTTCCTCCCACATCGCAAGAGCCCGGCGCTCCTCCTCCCGCGTGCTTACCACCACACGCCGGGTGCTCACCACCATGTCCGCCCCCTCGACCCAGCGATCGATTTCCGACCATTGCCACAATCGGTCCTGCTCGAAAAAGGTCCGTTTCTCCGTGGCCAATACCTGGTGAGGTGCAAACCGCACATGCTCGGCCGCTGTCACCGTGCCCACATGCTGCTCGAGCAACTGGAGCGTGCGCCGGGCGGCGTCATGGTCACACAGGGCCGCGTCCCGGAGTGGTTGTAACGCCACCCCCCGGTCGATGGCAGCGTCCAGGGCCTCCAGCGCCCTGGCTCTCGAGGCGAGCAGGGCCGTCGCGGCCGGCAGGCACTGACGGGCCACGTACTCCTGCTTACCCAGGTTCCAGGGGAAAAGAGTCACGTCCAGAACCAACAACCGGGCATCGAGTCGCTCGAACGCTCCCCGGCGCTCCAGCACGTCTCGTATCCGGCCCAGGGTCTCTTCCACGACATCCTCAGGGACAGGACACCGCCCCTGCCCGTCGTAGATGGCACCAGGCGCACGGATTCCGAATCGAGACTCGCACACGGTGTCATCCCGTCCGATCACCACAACGGCCCGGTGCCCGAAATGCATCTCTTCCACCACGAGCCGCAGGCCGGTCGGACGATAGTACTGAAACACATCCTCGAGGTGATCCACGTAGTCGCGCCGACTGCTCGACGCGCTCGGCGGGATCGGAGGCGGGACAAACACCAGCCATCGCGGGTCCACCCCGGACCGCCCCAGGATGTCGAGGGCCATCGAGACCGGCTGCGCACGCACCTTGATAGGTCCAAGCCACCCGGTTGGCAGCGTGCCGCCCCGCATCAGGGCGCCGATATCCGGGGTGTCGGGCGGTGTCTCCCTCCTGGCACCAGCAGACGGCACGCCCCCTTGGGGTGCAACCGCTCCTTCCCCCCCCGGCATCGAAGAGGACGGCACGGCCCCCTCTCCCCCGGTTGCCTCCCTCACAGCGCCTTCGCCTCGACCGTCCCGGTGATCCGGACAGGCACGCACATCCCGAGCAGTCTCTCCCGCGGAAGCGGTCACGTGGCCCGCCCCATCCCCCGCATCGGCGCCGTTCGTGCCGTTCGTCACCACCTCCAGGTCAGGCGCGTCGTCCGGGTAGTAGGTGTCCCGGGCAGATACCTGAACCACCTCCCGCTCCGGATACCGCAACGCAGTCAGCTTCCCCCCGAATACACACCCTTGATCCACACAGATCGCGTTGCCCGAAGTCTCCACCCGCGGCGTGGGCGTGTGCCCAAACACGACCAACGCCTTGCCACGATACGAGGCCGGCCAGTCCGTCGCCCTCCCGGGACGATCATACTCCCATACCGGCCGCACCGCGCCGTACAATGCCCACGAGGCAACAACTCGAGACAGACGACCATGCAGGTGCTCGGGCAATCCAGCATGGGCCACCACCAACCTGCCCCGGTCCAGCATGAGATAGGGCGGGAGACTCCTGAGCCAGGACGTGACCTCTTCCACAAACCGGGCTCGAGCCTCCGGACTCATGCGCTCGAGTTCGGCCACGGTGCGTTCCAACCCGTGATCCTGACGCACACGGCTGCCCACCAGGTGATTCAGCAGCTTGTTGTCATGATTCCCCGGCGTGACCAGGGCTGCCCCGCTCCGGTGCATGGCCATCGCGAGCTTCAGCACCTCGAGCGAGGCGGGACCACGGTCCACCAGGTCGCCCACGAACACGACCCGCCGGCCTCGAGGATGACGGTATCCGGCCTTTTCGTCCGGGACGTATCCAAGGCGCTCAAGCAGTTCGACGAGTTCATCGTAGCACCCGTGGATGTCGCCGATCAGGTCATAGGGCGGGGGGGTATCGCAATCCACGCGCAAGGGGCGGATGGTGACCTCGACACCGGTGGCGCGGCCGTTCATGGCGACGACACGATTCCAGCTTTCATCTCCCACCCGTTCCAGGGCCTTCCGGAAACGTCGGAACTTGCGGCCTCGAAAACTCTTTTTGCCTCCCCGTCCTCCAGGGCGGCCCCGGTCTCCACCACTGCCGGGGTCGGGGTCGAGGGCGAAGAGCAATGCGGGTGCGTGGTACTCTCGAGCGAGTTCGAGCATACGGGCGCGGAACCTGGGATCGAGGCCGGGAGTATCCACCACGGTAAGCCGGCCGAGACGGATGCGGGCAGCAACCCAGGTCTCGAGGAGCGCAAGAGCCTCGACAGTGGCGGACTCTCCGGAGGGTTCGTCCGCGACCATCTCATGGCACCGCTCGAGGCTGACGATGGCGGTCCGGGGAAACCACTTCTGGGCGAACTCCCGCCTGAGCGCACCGACCGGTCCCATGAGGACGACGAGAGCGAATCTCGGAACGGCGATGATCTCTCCGGACGAACTCAAGACTCGCCTCCGTCACGCGAGAACCGGAGGAGGAGAAATGGTGTGGGGCCACGATCGGCCTCTCCCAGACTTTGCACGCTCACCGCGTAACCCGCCCCCTCCCCTGCTGTGCGACACAGGTCGACCAGGTCGTCTCCGGCTGCACCGGTTCCTGCGCCGTTCCGGCGCCCGTTCTTGTCATGAGGCCGGAGTTCGAACCGCTGGTTCGGTACCACGATGACCACCTCGCCAGGCCGCCACTGCTCGAACATCGGAACCAGGGTCCGGATGAGCCGACTCGACGGAATCCGCTCCACCACACCCGCAAGCAGGGCCACGTCGAACCCCTCCATCCGCGTGTCCCGATAGCCCAACGCAGAAACCTGAAAATCCACCCGCGTGTGCCGCCCGTTCAACACGTCCGAGTACCGCTCCGACCGCTCCAGCCGACGTCGCGCCTTCTCGAGCTGAGAAGCCGACGAGTCCATGGCCACCACCTCTGCGAACAAGTTCGCACCGGCAATCTCCGCAAGCAATCGAAGGTCCCCCGCTCCCACGACCAGCAGACGCTTCGACCCCACTTCTTGCAGCCGAAAATACCGGACCAATTCATCCGTCCGGTACGTCTCGGGGGTGATCCGCTGCGGCCTCGGCTCACCCGCTGCATCATACCCGTCCTGAGAAGTCGCTGCATCCCCCCCACGCCGGGCTTTCTGCACAAACGTATCCACCAATCGACGATACAGCAGGAACCGCGAAACGATGAACGACCCCTCCGGATGACTCGCCAACCACCCCTTGCCCAGCATGGCCAACCGCTCGATGTCCTGCTGCTTCATGTACTCGTGCCGATCCGAATCGAGCACGAGCGCCATCACCATGACATGCCGAAGTGCCGCCTCTACTGGTTGTATGCCCCGCAACGTGATCTCGAACAGACGCGGATGTCGCGTCGGCAGCTCCACCTCGATCCCGGGCAGTTCCCGAAATGACGTCTGGTATCCAAGCGGTTCAAACAGGCTGTTGATTCTGTCCGGCCCTAGATAGGTACACACCGGACACAAGGTCACCTCGAGTTCCCGGGGACGGATGGCTCGTTCATCCTGCGTCCCTTCCCGAAGCAGGGCACCAAAAGCGACCTCGAGCGCGGACACGAAGAGAGAGTTGACAGCAAACGGGCGCGGTCCCACGGCCCCGGAACGGGCGGAGGATCCGTGAACGAACGCGTTGGCGGCAGCCGGGTCAGGCCAGTAGACCACGACCGCCCGGGCCTGGTCCCGCCGATACACGGGGAAGAACACGCGAACCATGCTGCCGTTCGCTTCCCACTCGAACAGCCGATCCGGGTTCTTGTCGAGTAGATATGATAGCTCGCCTGCGCCCTCGCCACGCAGCTCGAGGTGCATATACATGAATGCTCCGTTCGCCCGCCGACCGCATTTCCGCCGGGCAGGGTACGCATGGAAACTAGCATGGAAGTGCTGGAAGCGCAAGCGGCCCGCGTGGGAGACTCGTTGCAGGTATCGCCCGGCCGGCTCCTGGGCCGACGGTTCCCTCCCCGGGGGGTCGAGGAGGGCTCAGCGGCTGGACCGGGTTTGTCTGGCGTCCTGCAGCCGGGTCCGTCTGCGCCGCAACCATCCGACTGCGAGCGTCGCCAGGGCGACCAGGCCCGTCGGCGCTTCCGGGTCTCCCACGGTGGTGCAGGTGCAACCGGGGATGCTGGGCGGCAAGGCCTGGTCGGTCTGCGGCGAGGGTTCCGGGCTTTCCCCGGGCGGCTCGGTCGGCGACGGGGTCAACGCCGCCGGTGTCGCGGTCCATTCCAGTTCGGGCGTGGTCGGCGTTGCGGTCGCGAGTGGGGATGTGGGCGAGGGTGTTGGGCCGGGTGTGGACGCAGGAGGAGTGGGGGTTGTCGTCGTGGCGGCCGGCGTGGGGGTCCCTGATGGAGGCGTGGGTTCGGCCGGGGACGGCGTTGGAGGCGCCGGACTGGGTGAGGGCGTGGAGGTGGGGGTGGGGGACGCACATCCGCCGTCCTCGTCGACCGCCCCGTCACAGTCGTTGTCCACCGAATCGCACACCTCGAGGGCCCCCGGGTGGATGTCGGGGTTGCCATCGTCACAATCGGACAGTGCGGCCCAGCCGTCGCCGTCCGAGTCGATGACCGGGGTCGCGGTGGGGGCCGGAGTGGCCGTGCATTCCGGTGTCTCGTCCACCTCGCCGTCGCAGTCGTCGTCGATGCCATTGCAGCGCTCATCCGCGCCCGGGTACACCAGGGGGTCGAGGTCGTCACAGTCACCGTCCCCGGCGGCATGGCCATCTCCATCCACGTCAAGCACCGGCGTGGGGCAGCCATCCCCGTTCGGGCAGGCACAGGTATCGGCCACGATCACGAATTCGACCGTCACGACCGTGCTGTGCTCGAGCAGGTCCACCGCGGTCACCTCCAGAGTGTGGTCGCCCAGGTCCGACACTGTGGTTCCGGTGTAGGGGGCACCGTCCAGGGTCATGGAGACCACCGTGGGGCTGTCGTCGTCCACCTGGACCTGAATGGACACCGGGTCTGCGCCGCACTGGCCGTCGCTCACCCCTTCCACGCGGATGTCAGGCGGGGAATCGTCCCGGACCAGGTTCGTCAGCTTCGGAGATTCCACATTCCCTGCTGTATCCGTGGCGTGATAGGCGACTGTCACCGGGCCTTCCTCCGGAAGCGAAAATGGGAACATGTAGTCGTGTTCCACTCCGTCAAGGGCGTACTGCACGGTGGCGACCCCGCTGAACGAGTCCTGGGAGGAGAGTACGAGCCGTGTGGCCCCTGTCACATACGTGGTGCCGTCATGGTCCACGGCCACTCCGTCAAAGGTGAGGCTGGTCACCGGGGGGCGGGTATCCACGACCTCGAATGTGCCATCCGCCAGGCGGGTCCGCGTTCCGCCGGTCGGGGCCAGGAACAGGGTGACCTGATAGGTTCCCAGGCGAAACAGTGTGCCGTCGAGCCCCCAGTCATTCGTCTCCTCGGCCCCGGGTTCCAGGGAAACCACCCAGGACTGTTCCGAAATGGTGGCCCCGTCCGAAACCGCCGAAACGACCACCTGAAGTTGCAGGTCGTCCAGGCGCACGTCGGAAAGGTTGCTCACGTTGCACCGGAGCGTCACGTCGTCCTCCCCCCCCTCTGCCACGACCGGATCGATGGTGATCGAGCCTGCCACGGACAGAAGCGTCAGCGTGGCCAGGGAGAGGGTCTCGTAGGACGCTCCCACCCGCACCTGGAGGAGCACCACATATGCGCCCTCTGGAAGCGCCGTTTCCAGGGCCACCTCCGAACCGGCGCTCTCGCCCCTCGCCACATCCACGACGAACGTAACCTCGTCGTAGGTCTCCCCGTCCTCCCCGCCCACGAGCAGGAGCCGGGCGTCCGCGCCGACCACGTCGTCATTCCCGTGGTTTTCAATGAGATATGCGGCACGAGCCGCCCCCCCGGGCACGACCTGGCCCGGATCCACATCCACCGACCCCGCGATACCCAGACCGGTGTCCGCAGTGGAGGTCACGACAAACGTGGCTTCGTCCTCCGCAGTGGTTGCTCCGGCCGCCGCTTCCAGCGTTACCCGCCAGGTCCCGGGATCGCCCCCCGCAATGGACCAGGCCGCGGCCAGGGACACCGCCCCCCCTTGCTCGAGATTCCTGGATTCCAGCACCGCGGGTTCTCCCCACGTCTCACCGGACGGTCCAATCAACGTGAGCGTCCCGGTCACCCCGGACAGGGCCGTGTTGACGCTCGTGTTGACGATCTCTCCTCCAACGGTCACGATGTCTCCAGGGTCATGGCTCGACCGGTCCAGCGATACCTCGGCGCTCAGCGACGGCGCAGGCTCCACCACAAACCCGGCCTCGGCAGTGCTCCGAATTACTTCGTCCTCGAGCAAACGGCCTTGCACCAGGTAGGCACCTGCACGCCGCGTTCCGATGTCCACTTGCGCAGAAAAGGTCCTTGCGCCCCCCAGTGGGCCTACCGCGATGGGTTCCAACGCCTCGAGGACCTCGCCGGTCTCGCTCCCAAGTTCGAGCACCAGCGTTCCGGTGAAGGCGTCCACGCTCGGCTCCACCCGGGCCGAGATGGTGGCGACCTCGTTTGCCCCGTACGTTGTGCGATCGGTCTCGAGGGAGAGTGTGGCGGGAGGACTTTCCACATAAAGCGTGAGACCAACCAGATTATTGGTCTCGTCCGACTCGAGCACCTGGTCGAGCGGGTCTGCCCACAGGTAGAGGACCTGGTCGCCCTCCAGGCCCGTGGTGTCCCATTCGAGGACCACCGTGGTATCGCTTTCCGCTGTCAGGGTGGGGAGGGTGACCGGTGCGCCGAAAGGCTCGAGGCCCCCTGCTCCGTCGTCCCGGTACCCCTGGATGACCACGTCGGCCGCGGCCGCGCCTGCGTTCAACACGCGGGTGGACAGGGCCACCGGGTCCCCGGACACAGGAGATCCCGGGGTTGCAGCGACCGATTCCGGGACCAGCACAATATCTGGCAGTGGACTCTCAGGCACATGAAGCGGGAGGGTCTGCTCGTTGTTCTGCTCATCCGCCTCGACCACCTGGTGGTCCGGATCGAGCACGAGGTGGTAGGTGGTGGTTCCAGGCCGTGCCCGGAGTGTCACCGACACAGTGACCTCCTCCCCGGCCGCCAGATCGATGGCGCCTCGAGCCACCTCGGTGAGCGCCCCGTTCTCCTCCGAGAAGACCGCGATGGGGAACCCGGTGACATCCACTGACCCGGCATTGCGAATGTCGCCCAGAACCTGAAAGGCTTCCCCGGCGAGCGGTGCCTCGGGGCTGCTCGTGAGGGCGAGAGCGGCCATATCCATCCGGGGGTCCGAAGGAGCCGTGTACCCCCCTTCGGCCACGCCGGTCACACCCGGGAGATCGAGCGTTGCGGTCACCGTTCGCGACGTTCCGTCCCGGGTCGGGTTTGGAGTTTCCCACGCGATGCGATGCGTTCCCGGTTCGCCGGTGGGGGTGATTTCGAGGGTGGAGACGGGCAGGGCGTTCTCCGTCAGCGTCACGGTCCGAGACGGCAGGTTGTCCACCGGAACCCCGTCCTCGTCCGCCACGGTGAGTGTGGCTGAAACGAGGGGGAATGCGGAAGCGTCCACGGCGGCGAGTGTCATGGACCAGGCAACCCCGTCTTCCACGGTCACCTGGAGGGAGGCCTGATTGTTCTGCTCATCCGCCTCCTCGACCTGGTCGTCCGGGTCCACGACCACGTGGAGGGCGTGGATTCCGGCACTGGAGACGGGCCAAGCCACCTGTGCGGAGCGGGAACTGAAAGGCGGAATCGCGTCGATGGACACTGTGCCGATGATCGGGCCGCCCGCCTCGGGGTCCCCGTCGTGGAAAGCGACCAGGGCGGGGCTGCTCGCCTGGCTCCCCAGGTTTTGAACCAGGGCGCTCACCTGAACCGTGTCCTGTAGGGTGGGCTCTCCAGGGGAAACCAGGATCGAGTCGTCGGCCACGGAGAGGTCCACGAGGACCGGGGTGACCGAGACAGGGTCGGAGAGAGGGCCGACCCGGGAAAAGATGTCCACGCCTGCCACCTGGTAGGTGTAGGTCTGGATGCCCACGGTTTCGTCGATGAAGGGAGGTTCCGCGACCTCGGCCACCGGTTCTCCGTCCCGAAAGACCCGGTAGACCTCGCGCAGCGGTTCGTCCGGAGGAGACCATTCGATCTGGACCGATGCGGCGAGGCCGGTGCCCGTCGCGGTGACCGCCGCCGGAAGCGGAGGGGTCCACGTCACACAGGCAGGATCTCCTTCGGTCCCCAGCGTGTCCACCGCGGAGACACAGTAGACATACGTGAGCAGGTCCCGGTCGATGGCGTCCACCGCAGTCCAGGATGTATCCGTCACCAGGGCATCCGTGAGGATGGTGCCATCCGCATCGTAGATTCGATAGCCAGCCACCTCGGCGCTCGATACCGCAGACCATCCCAGGCTGATGTCGGAGCGGGTGTAACCGGTCACCGCCACGTCGGAGGGCGGAGGCGGGGGGGCCTCGTCGGCCGCTTCCACCGGGATGTCCCCGCGGGAATAGAACGAGTAATCAGAAGTCAAGGCCGCCAGACGATAGTTGACCGGCAACGTGCTGCGGTTGTCATCCGTGATGGGGCTGCTCTGGACCGGCACGGCCTCTTCCACCGAAATCTCGGTGATGGTCACGTAGTTGCTGTTGCTGCTCCGATAGATCCGAATGCGGACCGCATCGGTCTCCGCGACCTGGGGAAATGCGAATCCCCGCACCTGATACTGCTCCCCGCGAACCGCCTCCTCGAGGATCCATTCGGACCCGGTCCAGCTTTCGATGTCATAGTCGATTCCATAGTATCCGTTCCAGGTGATGGTCATGCCATAGACCCGCAACGGGCGGGGAAAACGCACCTCGAACCACCAGTTGCGATCGCCATAAGAGGACAGCCAGTAGGTCCAGGTGTTGCCATCCAGCGCCGATGATGGGCCATAGTAGTAGCCCGCACTGCTGGACGCGGCCCCGGAAAGCCCGGTCACGTCCGCAGTGTCCACCACGGGAAGGAAACCATCTCGAATCAGTTGGTACCCATCCACATCCGGCGACGTGGACGGTGTGAAGGAAACCTCGGTCCGATCCGGGTAGGCCGTGGCCACCGGATCGGTCGCGGGCTCCGCCGACCCCAGCGCCACCTGCACCTGCGCGCCCTCCCCTTCCAACCCGGTGATGGACGCAGCACGCACCTCGTACACGTGCGTCCCCCCGGGCGCGTTCACATGCTCCAGACTCGTTCCTGTCACCAGGCCCGTGGGATAGACCACCACCTCGGCAAACGCCGCCGGATCGGTCCCGGACGTGTACCTGCGGGTGTAGAACCGCACCCGGGAAGAGGAAACCGGCTCGGGAAGGGTCTTGATTCCCGAGTCCATGGCCCCGGTCGAGTTGGTGCTGACTCGAGCAGAATCCCGCGTGACCCAGGTGCCCGCATGCCAGGTCTGGAACGCCCAGCTCAGCGACAGGTTTCCCGCGCTGTAGAGCCACATCCGGTACCCGGCCACCTCCCGCTCCTCCCCGAAGTCCACTTCATAGGTCCAGAAATCGTCCCCTGCATCCCCCGACCAGTAGGTGGTCGTGTCTCCGTCCGCCGCCTGCGCCGCCTCGTGGCCCGCCGACGCGCTCGAGGCCGCCACCGTCGCAGGGGGCACCAGATCGCTCTCGGTGTCCGCCGGATTGATGGAGGCACCGTCCAGGTAGACCCGGTATCCGTCCGGGGACGCACTCGGATTCCACGAAAGCGTCACGTTGTCTCCGGCCACCGAGGCGGCCAGGTCCGTGACCGGGATCAGGTCCGGGTCGTCCGTCTGCACACTCACGGACCCCGAACTCGAATTGTTCGTCTCGTCCGCTTCGTCCACCACCGCGGACGCATCGACCACGACCTGGAAAAGGTGGTCGCCCGGGCTCCCGGTGGAATCCCACGAGGTCGAGACCACCTGGGACGCATGACCTGCCAGGCCGTCCACGGTGACAGACCCCACCTGACGTCCTCCCGCTCCAGCGTCTCCCAGGTAAAATGCCACGACAAACGGAGTGGCGATGTCCCCATCACTCCCATTTTCGATCGTGGCCGTGAGGTTGACCGCCTGCCCCTGAGACACCGAGGACGGCTCGGCCTCCAGGGGCGACGAAAACAGGAGGTCCGGCAACGGCTGAACCGTGACCACCCCTTGCACCAGATTGTCCGTCTCGTCCTCCTCGGCTATCACGTTCTCCGGATCCACCACCGCTATCAATGTGTGATCCCCGGGCGACACTCCGGTCGTGTCCCAGGTCACGCCGGGGCTGACCGCGCTCCCCCCAGCCGATATCTGAAAAATCGAGGTGCTCCCCACGGCCCCCCCATCGGTGGTGTCCAGAAAAAAGGCCACCGGCACATCCCGGATCGTGCTCCCTCCGGTGTTGTGCACCTGAACGCGAAGAACCGTCTCGTCCCCCATCCGCACCGAACCGGCCGGATCGAAGTCTCCATCTCCCAACGCCAGGTTGGGCTCCTCCAACACCTGAAACCCAACACTGCCCTCGTTGTTGCTCTCGTCGCTCTCCTCCACCACCCCACCGTCATCGGCAACCACCCGCAACCGATAGGCCCCCGACGCCAGACCACTGGCAGCCACCTCACACCCCACCTCGACCCTCACGCCGGACTCGAGACCGTCGACCCCCACCGTGGCAAGCCGGGTGCTGTTCCCGGTGCCGTCCTCCAGGTAAATGCCCACATCGAACGAACCCGATTCGGTCCGACCTCGATTCACCACCACGGCGGTCACAGTTGCTGTTTCCCCGGTCCCAACGGCAGCCGGATGAACCTGGACCAGGTCGGATGCAACCGCCAGATCGATGTCCGGGGTCACGGTCACGGTGGTCACCGCCTGGTTGTTCGCCTCATTCTCCTCGAGAACCTCGTTCGCCGGATCCACGGTGAGGTAGAGCGCATGCGACCCGGCAGCCAGGGGGCCCGACCATTCGACCTCCACGGTCTCACCGGCAGCCAGGGCAACCGTCCACGAGTACAACAGAGCACCGGTCATCGGATCCCCATCGTGCAAGGTCACCTCCACCCCGTCCAGGTCGATGGAGGCGTAACTGCGGACGAGCGATGAGAAAGACACGGTTTCCCCGGGCACCGGATGAGCCGGGACGAAAACTGCGTCCGCAGCGCGCACAGCCAGGTCCGGTCCACCGAGTACGGTCACCGCGACCACACGCCGGTTGTTGGTGAGGTCGGAATCTCCCGAGGCCCCCTCCGGGTCGACCAGAACCTCCAGGTAGCCGTCCCCTTCCTGGCCCGTGGCATCCCACGGAATGGACACTGTCTCGGCCCCCCCGGACGCCAGGCTCGACAACACAGTCGAACCCACCTCGGTCGACACACCGGTCCGCACGTCCGTGAACGTCGCCTCAACCCGGACCGCCTCCGACAGGGCCACCCGCCCCACGTTGCTCAGGACCACGACAACCCCATTGGCCTCCCCGGCCACCACCGGCGTCACCGCAGGTTCTACGGCCGTCACCGCCAGGTCTGGTGCGGCCGCAGTCAGCGCCATTAGAGCCGCCGCGGTCGTGTAGGGATCGTCCTCCCACGACCCGTTCTGCCACTGGGCACTCCGAACCGCCTCGAGCGCCGAGGTCCAAAACGCGGACGCCACGTCCAAGTCGACCGTGGTGGCAACGGCGAGTGCGGTGGCCAGAACCGGCTCTGTGGTCTCGAGCAATCCGTCGGCCCGCTGAAGGCCGACCAGGTAGTCGGTCGTCCGACCGATCTCGTTTTCGAGGTCGAAGACACCCTGCCAGGCGACCATGGCCCGGAGCGCCTCGAGAGCCAGGAAAGGGTCGGTCCCCTCACCGTTGGGAAGCCAGCCGAACGCGCCGTCATCATGTTGCTGGGTCACGAGGAACGAAAGCGCTTCCTGGACCTGTGCGAGGTTTGCGTCGCCGGCATCGGCAAGGGTGAGCAGCACCTGGGCGGTTTCGCACACGGCGCCGGGCCACCCCGCCTGGAACCCCCAGGTGCCGTCGGCGTTTCGAGCCTCCATGAGAAACGAGACGAGGTCGCCCGGCGTGTCGTCCAGCAGGGCCAGTCCCCGGGCGACTCGAGCCGTCAGGTCCACGTTCTGGTCGTCGTAGCTCAGGAGCGCACTCTCGACACGGACCAGCGTCCCGGCAGGCATTCCCCCGGTCGCCAGGAGCGCACGGACCGCCCACTCCGTGTCACGCCACGGAATCTTGCCAAAGGTCCCATCCAGATTCTGGTTGTCCAGCAGGTACGCTCTCCCATCCTCGATCGATCCGACCGCTCGAGAACCCGGAAACAGCGCCGCTACCACGAGAAAAAGCAGGGTCCAATTCCGCATCGAAGGTCACCTCGAGACTGTCACCGCCACCTGTCGCACCGCGAGTTTCTTGCTGTACGCCGCGCCTTCGGGTCGAAATCGCCGCCTGGCCAGCGGACTCAACCGGCCCGGTCCAGGCGTATCTTATCCGCCCGTGCCATGGTCGAAAAGCCGTTTTTGTCGAGCCGCGTTCCAGACGCGACCGGACTTGTGCCTCTCCGAAAGGACGATTTTGCAATGGGTTCCGCCGGGATCGACAGGGGCACCCGGCCGGCCGGTGTGGTTGACAGGCTCGAGGCTGCCGGCCATGATGGGATCTGGCGGTCGATGACAAACACGACACCGGGAGGTCTCAGCATGGATGCGAAGCTGTTTGTTGGATTTCTGGTCACCCTCCCCCTCGCCACAGCGGACCAGTGTGACCCCGGTCCGCCGGACGACGAAGGGACTCCGCCCGTGTGCGGCCCCGAGCAGGTCCTGGTCGACGGAGCTTGCGCAGCGGACATTCCCCAGGGCTGGACGCGCATAGAACCGGGAGGGGATACGATCTGTGCTCGAGGCACGCCGTATGCGTTTTACGTGCGACGGGGCCGGGTGAACAAGTTGGTTGTCGGGTTCGACGGTGGCGGTGCCTGCTGGGACACCATCAGTTGCAGCGAGCAGTCCCCGATTTTCAGCGATGCAGTCACGGCGAGCGACGACCCGGCGACCATGTCGGACGGTATCCTGGACTTCACGAACCGGGAAAACCCGTTCCGGGACTGGTACGGAGTGTTTGTCCCTTACTGCACCGGGGACATCCACTGGGGTGACGCGGTGGTGACTTATCCCGCGACCGGGGATTACCCCGAGGTGACCATTCAACACAAAGGATTCGTCAATGCTTCCACTGTGATGGAGTGGATCTACGACCACTTCGATGCTCCCGAGGTGATCTTCGTCACCGGGGTCAGCGCCGGGTCTTACGGGTCGCTGATGTTCGCCCCCTACTTGATGGATCACTATCCGGACGCGCGGGCGGTCCAGGTGGGTGATTCGGGTGCAGGCGTCATCACCCAGGAGTTTCTGGAACTCGGCCTCACCAACTGGAATGCCGTGGACAACATCCCTGAGTTCTTCACAGAGTTGCACGAGGCCCCGCTGGAATCCTTGACCCTGTCCGATGTCTACATTGCTGCAGCGAACTACTTTCCCGACCAGGTCTACGCCCAGTACAACACGGCCTACGACGAGAACCAGGAGTTCTACTACGTGGCCATGGGAGGAAACGAGGAGGACTGGCACGACCTGATGCTGGAAAACATTGCAGCGATCGAGGCCGGGGCGCCCACGTTCCGGTACTTCATCAACTGGGGTGAACTGCACGGAGTCCTGCCCTACCCCGAGTTTTACACCTACCAGACCAACGGAGTGCGGGTGCGGGACTGGATTGCGGACCTGGCGGTGGGCCGGGACGTTCCGAGTGTGATGTGCACCGACTGCACCACTCCGGAGTACTACGAACCCTGAGCAGAAGCTGAAGCAGAACCCGCGGTCCCGGTCCCGGTCTCCCCTCGGTCGTCCGACGCATTCCCCTGTGCCGCGTCCTGCCCGGCCGACCGGTCGGACGGTCCCCCCAGGTGAAGCCGCAGGGCACGAACCACGATGACCGATCCGTAGGTGGCGATCACGCGCGCGAACTCCTCGTGTTTGCGGAAGAAAATGCGCATCAGCCAGTCCTGTTTCAGGTTCGTGTGGAACAGGTGGCACAACACCGTGTCATCACCGGCGGAAAAGAAGAAGTTCCCCTGCTTGACCTCGAGTCCATTCAGCACGGCCCGACGTCCCTTCACCCAGTCGATGGGGGAAATATCGGCGTCCAGGGTCATCTCGTACCGACGGCTGAATGGACCCAGGCGGACGCGATAGAACAGTTCCGTGCGCAAGCGGGAGTCGGTCAGTTCGACGGTCCGTCCTTGCTCGACGAACGAGACGGCCTGGACCAGGGTTTCCGGGGCGATGACCGCGTCCCAGGCGGCTTTTCTGGAGAGGCCCAGCCGTGTGGCGCATGCCACATCCATCACTTCTCCCTGGGGGTCGTACCGACCATGGGTGACATAGCCGTGGCGCAGGGCCGGGCCGAGCATCCCCCGCCCGATGGCATCCCACAGCGGCAGCGCCGGTGGTCTCGAGGCACCTGGTTTCCGGCCGGCCCGCCGCTCGGCCTCGTCCGCGATCTGGCTGGCCGGGATGAGTCCCACGTTCGCGGCCAGGGCGAACTCGAGTTCTGGCTGGAAAGCGAGGAAGAACCGCGTGAGCCATCCCAGGGATGCCAGGTCTGCGACGAAGGAGAGGATGAAGAGTGTTCGGTCCGAATCGAGGGGGAAGCAGTGGGATTCGTAGAAAGCGTGGCTGAAGGAGCCACCGAGGTAGGCCTCGCACAGGACCCGTTCTGGAGGCTCGACGCGGAATCGAAACCGTTCATGCAATCCCACGGAGAGGAAGGGGAGACCGAACCCCTGGCGCAAGGTGATGTCGAGCGTGTTGTCGACCTTGCTGTGAATGCGGGATCGTTGCGCGATGCGGACGAAGCGGTGCTGGTTTTCGAAGTCGGCGGTGGTCTGGAACACGGTTTCCAGCGGGGCGCGAACCAGCAATGCGGTCTGAGCCGCGATCACCCGGTCGTCCCGTTCGTCGGTGTCGGTCCACGTGGCGAACCCGTTTTCCACCAGGGCAACGATTTCATCGATCGGTGTGCCTCCGAACACGGGGGCGCGGTGTGCCATCCTCTCCTCCTGTGCCGCAATCGCCGTCGTATTGCACATAATTAGCACGTTCCACGTCGGAATGACACCGGGAACGGCCGGCCGGGGAGGTGGGATTCCGCCAACGATCCACTGCAAAACCGGCTCAGACGTTGCACGAAGACTTGACGTTTGAACAATTGCACGCTAGGCAAAGGGCGATTCTTGCGCAGGACCCCGAAAATGTGCACTAGCGATCTACCCATTCGGTGCATATCTATGTTATAGAGGTGGTCTGCGCGAGTCCGGGAGGCGAGAACGGATGGAGAAACGGACAGACAACCGTGGCGGTGACGGGGGCAGAAAACCGGGAGTCGTCCCGGAACGCCCGAAAGACTTGCTGGCATTCTGGGCCAGGTCCAAGCGCAGCCGGGCGGTGGCCACCTGTTATGCTGAGTTGTGGCAAGAACGTCACAAGCAGCTCGCCAGCGACATTCTTGAATTCGTGCGGACACATCCAGGCTGCGATTGCCGCATGGCCGCCGAACGGTTCCCCGATGTCTACGAAGCAGTCATTGTGGCTCTGGTGCTTGGGCCGGTGCGCGTAAACAGCGACTCCAAGCATGCGGCGTCCGACGACGACGAGGAAGAGGTGTCTGCCCGTCCGAGCGAAATGGAGGATCGAACGCCTGGCGAATCCGGGTTCGACATGATCGACGACGATCCGGCAGCACGGCACCTGAGGAAGTCGGCCAAGTCAGACCCGGGAGAGCCGAACGCGCCTCCAGGCGACAGCATTCCCTGGTGACCCCCCGGTCCCGAAGCCCGGGACCCCCGCCTTTGCCTGGAAAGGAACAATCCGATGGACCTGAGACACATCCGGCTCGAGGCGCGCTCGAGCGTGGCCACGATCATACTGGCGCGCCCGGAGAAACGAAACGCCATGACCGAGGCGATGGGCGACGAGATTTCCCGGGTATGTGCTCTGCTGCGCGACCGCCGGGAAATTCGGGCGGTGGTGGTCACCGGGGAGGGCTCGGCCTTCAGCGCCGGGGGGAGCCTGGAGTTCATCCAGCGCATGACCGAAATCCCGGAAGTGGCGCGACGCGAGGCCATGCTGCGCTTCTACCACCGCTACCTGGCCATCCTGGATTTGCCAATGCCCACCATCGCGGCTATCAACGGCCATGCCATCGGCGCCGGCATGTGCTTCGCCACCGCCTGTGACCTCCGCGTGGCTGCCGCCACCGCCCGCATGGGCTTCACCTTCGCAAAACTCGCCCTGCACCCAGGCATGGGCGCCACCTTTTTCCTCCCCCGCCTCGTGGGCCCGGCCAGGGCCGCTGAACTCCTCTATACCGGCCGGGTCATCAGCGCCGAGGAAGCCGCCGCAATCGGACTCGTGAACACCGTATGCCCCCCTGAAACGCTCCAAGAGCGGGCTCAAACACTCGCAGAAGAGATCGCTGCATGCGGCCCACTGGCCGTCCGCCGCCTCAAACGTTCCCTCCACTCCAGCCCGGCGGCTGCAGACCGATCCGATCTCGAAGACGCCCTCCGACGCGAGGCCACCGCTCAGGCCGCGGACTATGGAACTCCAGACCTTCTCGAGGGCGTCCGGGCCGTCCGGGAACGACGCAAGCCCCGGTTCACCGGGGAGACGACATCGGCTTGACCGCGCAGGCGAACACCCAGGCATTCCCAAGCCTCGAGACCCCGCCGGACCGCACCGACAGCCCAACCTGTTCACACCCGGCCAGAAGTGCGTCTGCATCAAACGTGGTGGCCTGGTTCGGCTCGAACACCGCCCGGACCAACCGGTTGCCAAGCACCACGTTGCACAGCTCGCTCAGGTAGAAACGGCCTCCGGGCCTGAGCACCCGCGATACCTCCCGGACCACGGCCCGCCAGTCCTCGGCGTGGTGCAGCATCTGGAAATCGAACACGGCATCGAACGCACCATCCGGGTACTCGAGTTGTTGGGCGTCTCCGCACGTCAGCGTCACACGGTCGTCCAGACCTTTCAATCGACCCTGGGCCGTCTCCACCTGTTCCGGATCGATGTCCACGCCGGTCACATGCGCCGCCCCGAACCGGCTCAGGATGAGCCGAACCCCTTCCCCGCACCCGCACCCGACTTCCAGCACCGTTCCGGCCTCGAGTCCTCCGCCGCAACGAAGCAACCGGGGAACCTCGAACCGGGCCTGAACCCACGCCCGAAGTCCACTGTTGGCAAATCGCTTCTGAATCCGGTTGAGCTTCACGACCTTTCCCCACCTGCCGGCCCCAACAACGCCTCGTAGGCACGGGCATTGCGCTCGTCATAACAGACAAAAATCACCTTCTGGATACCCTGTCCGGCTTCAGACTCGAGAAACCGCCTCACCTCGCCGACAGCCAGGGGCGCCGCGCGCTCGATCGGAAACCCGTACACGCCCGTGCTGATGTTGGGAAACGCAATGGTTTTCACATCGGACGCAACCGCGACCTCCAGGGAACGGCGGTAACAACTTCGGAGCAACTGATCTTCACCCCGGGTTCCGCCCGCCCACACTGGACCCACGGTGTGGATCACGTACTTCGCCGGCAAGTTGTAGCCCCTGGTCAGCTTGGCGTCCCCGGTGTCACACCCACCAAGGGTCCGACACTCGGCCAACAACTCAGGGCCTGCAGCCCGGTGAATGGCGCCATCGACACCACCACCGCCCAACAGGGAGTTCTTGGCTGCGTTCACAATGGCGTCCACCTCGAAACGGGTGATGTCCCCCTTCCGCCATTCCATGCGTTCGTTCACTCGAGTCATACCAGCTCCTCCTCACGGTTCCGATTCTTGACACTACCACCAGCAACACGTATCATCAACCGGCATTCTCACCGCCCCAATCGGAAACCCGTACCGCCCCGGGCAGGGTTCGTGGCGCCTTCGCGGAGGCGTCTTGGAGACTTGAGAACCCGGTGCGTCCGCCCGGTGCGAAGACCACTCGGAGGGGACATGCAGGTAGACACCAACGATGCCAGGCTAACCCTGGGAGAACTGCTCCAGCGGACCGCGCAGCGGGTCCCGGGACGCAACGCCATCCTGTGGGAGGACCGCCGGATCACCTTCGAGGAACTCCACCTCGAGGTCAACCGGGTGGCGAACGGGTTGACGGCCGCAGGGATTGAACCCGGCGACCCGGTGGGGCTGTTGGTCAACAAGCGGCCGGAATTGGTGGTGACCTTCCTTGCCTGCGCCCGGATGGGCGCGGTGGCGACACCGATCAATTTCAAGTACAGCCCGGACCGAATCCGCTACCAGATCGAGCAAATCGGCATGAAAGCCATGGTGGTGGACCCGGCCCTCCGCACCGTGTACGACGCAGTGTCGGACCTTCTCCCCGACAAGGGCAAGGTGTTCTTCCTCTCCGACCCCCCCGCCGGTCACCGTCGTTCCTGGACCTGGCTGAGCGGTTTTCCGGACAGAGACCCGGCCCACCAGGCCAGGCCGGATGATATCTGTTATCTCAACTATACGTCAGGTTCTACCGGTCGCCCCAAGGGCGCCCTGGCCACGCACGCCAACATCGTCTGGAACTGCCTGTCCAACCTGGCCACCTTTGACATGTACGAGGACGATGTCTACATGGGCATGTTCTCGACCTTCAGCCATCCGCACGAACTGTTTCACCGCTCGATCTACCTCGGCTGCACCGCGGTGCTGGTGGACAGTCTGAGTCCTCGAGTGGTCGGAGCCGCGATCGAGCGTTTCGGGGTCACCTACATGATGGCGGTCCCTTCGTTCTATGAAATGTTGCATCACCAGGCGGGAAACATGAATCTCTCCAGCCTCCGCCTGCTCGAGGCCGGGGGGGCGCTGGTGCGAGCGGAGGTGTTGGAGGAGATGGAATCAGCGTTCGGCACGCCCATGATGCCGGTCTGGGGGTGCACGGAGGCGAACGGGGTGGGCTTGGCGTTGCTTCCCGAGCCGGGCCGCAAGCCGGGCACGATAGGCAAGCCGTGCAAGTTTTATGAATTCCGGGTTGTGAACGACGCCGGGGAGGAAGTGGGTCCGGGGGAAGTGGGCGAAATGGTCATCCGTGGTCCGGCGGTGTCCTCGGGCTACCTTGGGTTGCCGGCCGAGACCGCAGCCGCGTTCCGGGACGGCTGGTACTTCACCGGTGACATGGTGAGTCGGGATGAGGACGACTTCTTCTCGTTCGTCTCCCGGCGCACCGAGATGCTGAAAATCGGCGGGATCCGGGTCTATCCCACCGAGATCGAGACCGCGATTGCGGCGCACCCGGAGGTGGACCAGGTGGTTGTGGTACGCGCCGAGGAACGCCTTCGCGGTGAAATCGCCCGGGCCGTGGTCGTGCGCAAGCCCGGGTCCGACCTCACCGAGCGTGCCTTGCGCGCCCACTGCCGCCAGTCCCTCGCCGTCTACCAGGTGCCGCGCATCATCGAGTTCTGGGACGAACTCCCCCATCTGCCCAACGGCAAGATAGACAAGAAGGCCATCGCCGCATCACCAGTGCGCCGCTGAACCCGGCCAGACCCGGACCGCTTCGTGGGAGTCATCATGTTTGCCACACACCAATCCCCCGTCCTCACTGTGAGCGCCCTCACCGCACTCATCAAGGAGGAACTCGAGGGCGCTTTCGGCGCGGTGTGGGTCGAGGGCGAGGTGTCCGGGGTCAAGTACCACACCTCGGGCCACTGCTATTTCAACCTCAAGGACGCTCGAGCCCAGATCAACTGCACCCTGTGGCGCAGCCAGGTCGCCCGCATGCGCTTCCGTATCGAAAACGGGATGCAGGTAATTATCCTCGGTTCCCTCAACGTGTATCCGCCTCGAGGCACCTACAGTTTGAACGTGCGCCGAATCGAACCTCGAGGGCGGGGGGACCTTCAAGTAGCACTTGAACAGCTCAAGGCCAAGCTCAAGTCAGAAGGACTGTTCGACGCAGAAAAGAAACGTCCCCTCCCCTTCCTGGCCACCCGGATCGGCATCGTCACCTCCCGCACCGGAGCCGCGCTCCAGGACATGCTGAACATCGTCTTTCGGCGCTATCCCAATACCGAGATCGTGCTGAGCCCGGCTCGAGTCCAGGGCGAGGGAGCGGCCCAGGAGGTGGCTGAGGCCATCGAACGCCTCAACCGGTACGGAAAGGTGGACGTGATCATCGTGGGCCGTGGGGGAGGGTCCATCGAGGACCTGTGGTGCTTCAACGAGGAGGTGGTGGCGCGGGCCATCGCGGCCTCCCGGATCCCCATCGTTTCTGCCGTGGGCCACGAAACCGACGTCACCATCGCCGACTTCGTGGCCGATGTGCGGGCGCCCACACCGTCGGCGGCGGCCGAACTGGTCACACGCGACAAGCGGGAACTTCAGGAAGCGGTTCGTGCCCGCGAGGAACGGTTGGTCAACGCCATGTTTTCCCGGCTCCAGTCCCATCGCGCCGAGTTGATGGCCCTGTCCGAGCGGTTGCGCGATCCACGCCGACGGCTCGAGGACCAGCGCCGGCGGCTGGACGAGGTGGTGACGCGACTGCGGCTCGGCGCACAGCGAGCACTTGCTCTCCGGCGTGCCGAGGCCGAATCGCTGGACCGGCGGCTGACCATGGTGTCCCCTGTGCACCGACTGGCCATCGAGCGGGAGCGGAGACACCGGCTCCATGAACGGCTGGTCGGCGCCATGACCCGGGAACTTGAAACGTCTCGAGGCCGTCTCGAGCGGGCGGTTGCAGGCCTGGACGCCTTGAGTCCCCTTGGAACCCTGGCTCGAGGTTATGCCATCGCCCAACGTCAGGACACGTTGCGCGTGATCCGACGCGCGGACGAGGTCTCCCCGGGGGACGGTATCCGGGTTCGACTGGGCAAAGGCGGCCTCGACTGCCGCGTGGAGACCGTGCTCGACGAAGGCAGCCTCTCCTTCCGGCCCGAGGACGAGAGCGTGGAATGAACCGGTTGCCCATCTTGCTGGCGTTCGCCTCGGCTTTCGCCCTGTTCACGGCCTGTCGTGCGCCTCGAGACGTCACCCCGACGGACGCGCCCGTGTTCGTGGAAACCCTGGCGGGCCCCCGGCTGGAACAGCTCGACCTGGACCGTCTGCACCCCGTGGGCGGCAGGCGATTGTTCAGGCCCGAGCGGACCGAAGGATTCCGTGTGCGCACCGATCGGGTCAGGATAACGTCCACCAGCGGCGCTCGAGGCGATGTGACAGCCAGCCTGTGGGCCGGTCGGCCCGGCCCCGACACGCGCTTCTTCTTCCGTTGCCCACGCACGTCCGACGCCCGGCTCCACTGGTCCCTGTTCACCGGGCGACCGGGCCGGGACACCTCCGGCGCCGAACTGGAACTGCGTATCGACAACACACGCTACCGGGTCCTGTTTCCTCTCGAGCCGCGGCGGCTGGTCCACTACGCCCTCCCGCTCCAGGACCGGTTCTGCCGCGATGGCGAAGAGGCGGCCGTGACCGTGGCGGCGACCGACCTGCCGGCACGCTTCCGCATGACGCCCCCCTTTGTGACCATCCCGGCCCCGGTCCCGGAACCGTCCGTGTTTCTCATCTCCATCGACGCCCTGCGCGCCGACGCCTGGACCCCGACCGCCGGGAGGGTGCCGTCCCTGGACGCCTTTTACCAGGAGGCTTCCCGATTCGTCCACGCCTACACCTCGTTCCCCACCACCTCGCGGTCACACGGGGTCATCCTCACCGGCCTGTTCCCAGACGAACTCGAGACCGCTCCGCTCGACCGCATGACCTCGGTGGCCGGGGTGCTTCACGACCATGGTCGAATCAGCCTTGGACTGGTGGCGGGAGGACTGCTCCGGGCAAGGTTCGGCTACGGGGGTCGCCCGCCCGGATTCGCGCTCGGATTCGACCTCTACCTCGAGGACCTGCCCCCGACCGAGGCGCCCGACTCGAGACGAAGGCCCCGCGCACGCTCCGCTGCGCGCGGCTCGAGACCGCCGCCCCGGGGTGGGTCGCACCGCCCCGGGGCGCTCGAGTTCAAGACCGAGACCCTGGGGGCGGCCCTTGCGCGCTCTCTTGCATGGCTCGAGCAGGACCCCGGAGTCCCGGCTTTCCACTTCATCCACGGGTATGATGTCCATGACTACCGGACCGCACCGGTCGCCTACTGGCAGCAAGCCGTGGAGGCCCGGGTGGCCGCAGGGCTGGACCCATCCCGGCTCGATGCCTGTGTTCGGGCCGTGGGTTTGCGACATGACCGGGACATGGTGGAGCACTTTCCGCCAGAACGAATGTACCGTATGCGAATGTCAGGCCATCTTGGCGCACTCGAGCCCTGCCATCGGCTGGTGACCCGGATTCTTTACGAGGCCAGGGTCCGCTCGGTCCAGGACATGTTGGGCCGGTACCTGGAAGGACTCCGACGACTCCAGGTGTACGACAATGCTCTGATCATCGTCACATCGGACCACGGCGAAAGTCTCCTGGACGAGCAGGACCGGACCGGGGCATACCAGTGGGGGCACAACCGGATCCTGATGAACAACCTCCGCGTGCCGTTGTGGATCAAGCCCCCCGGTGCGACTCGCGGCTCGGGTCGCGATGTGGAAGACGTGGTGGGCCTCGTGGATCTCCGAACCACCATCCTCGAGACCCTGGGCATTGCCACCCGCGCCGACCGGGGGACCAACATCCTCACGCGACCGGGCAGCCGGGCGGGACCGATTCGGTTCGCCTCGAGCCGGGGGGACCGGGGCGTGGTGCTGGCGGACGGAACCATCTGTGTCCGGGACGCCCCGTGGGGCACCCGGACGGGAAGATTCGAGCCGAGGAAACGGCGGGGGAGAGAGAAGGGTCCCGGGGGTCTCGAGCCCCGGGAACTCGAGGAAGGACTCCGGATTCACGACGTGCGAGGCTGGCATGCAGCGAGCGGGGACGAGGCGCGGCGGTGCACTGCGGCGATGGAGGAGGAAGGAGCCGGGGGACGGGTGAGCCCGATGGAGATCCCTCGGGACATGGAACGAGAGCTGCGCGCGTTGGGGTACGTGGAGTAGCGGACAGGCCCGGCAGGTGCGAGAGAGGGGCCAGGAGAGCGCAACGATGGACCAAGCCGAAGCCCGGACCGGTGCTGTCAGGCAGCACCTGTTGGGAGGAGATCAGCCGTGGCGCGACCGGTTCTGCCTGCTCGGCCTCGCCACGGTCGTGACAGTCCAGGTGGCGCTGGTATGGCTGCTCCCGGTCCTTCCGTGCCAGGACCTTCCGCAACATCTGGCCTACATCCGAATTTTCGCAGACCACGCCGACAATCAGCTGTTCCAATCCACCTACGTCCTTCCGGAGCAGAACCAGCCCTATTTCACCGTCTACCGACTCCTGGCCTGGCTCGCCGCCTGGATCGGCCCGGTGGCTGCGGTGCGGGTGGCCTTGAGCGGGTACGTGGCAGGCATGTTCGCCTCGTTCGTTTTCCTGTCCCGGGCGAGCACCCACGATCTCCGGACAGGTGTCCCGGAACTGGCCTGCTCAGGCCTCCTCGCCACCTTGATCGTCTGGAATCCGGTGCTGGTCATGGGGTTCCTGTCGTTCGCCCTGAGCCTCCCCCTGGTCCTCGCCGGCCACGCCTTCCTGCTGACATGGACCGAAGCCCGGAAACCTCTCGGTTGGCTGCTCGCGTCGGTTGCAACCACCCTCGCCCTCGTCTCGCTCCACCCGGCCGCGGCCGGCGTGCTGGGCTTCCTCGCCCTGCTCCACGCTTCGATGAACCCCGGGATTCGACGCGCGACGGCCGCGGTCACCATGGTCGGGTCGGTCGCGGCAGGCCTCGGCGTCTGGTCCTTGGCAGGCGCCACCGGAACCTGGAGCGGCGCCTGGCCCTCGAGCACCGCGCTCGACGAGGCCGTTCGCAATGCCCTGGGCCTCGAGTTCGTCACCCCGCTGTTCCGAATCTCCTGGGGAACCCCGCCCACCAAACTCGGCTACCTGCTCTGGACCTTGCTCGGTCCTTACCGACTGTCCGGCCAACTGGTCGTTCTCGTGCCTGCCGTCGTCGCAGCAGCCCTCGTGCTGCGCGCACAGTCCGGGGACCGTCCCGTTGCTCCGACACACCCACGACGCCGCGCCGCGCGCACCGCACTCGCCCTCCTCGTCGCCGCATGGCTCGCGCCCTGGGGATTCTTCGTGCCCACCGAACTCACCTTCCTCGACCTACGTCTGTTCACGGTGGCCCTCGCCCTCCTCCTGGCCCTGGTCCCCCCGTCCCGCTTCCGTCCGGTCCTCGCCCGCGGCGCCCTGGTGCTGCTCGCCCTCTTCGTCACCGCCCACTTCGCTTACCGGGCATACGGATTCGCCCAGGAAGCCCGTCCGGCCATCGCCTTGCTCGACAAGGCCCGCCCCCCCGGTCTGCTGGCGTCTCTGGTCTACGGGAATCGGAGTGCCCATTTCGGGAAACAGTTCCGACTCACCCATTTCCTGCCCATGTACTACACAGTGCTTCACGGGGGTACGAACACGCAGTTTTGGGCACGCTACACCGCCCACCTCCCCATCGGCTTCCGACGAGGCGCGCGCCCGGCACGACCGCCGGACTGGAAAGTGAATCGATTCCATCCCCGGCAACTCAAGGATTCGGATTTCCTCCTGGTCCAGGCCCCTGCCCACGACGCGCCTCGAGGACCTCGAGAAGCGTATCGAAAGGCGATGGTGCGCATTCGCCCAATGGTTCGTCAGGTCTCCTGCGAGGGGGACTGGTGTCTCTACCAGGTGATGTCCCGGAGCCGGCGGCGGCCCCAAACCCATGACGACGCCACCCCGGAGGATCGGCTGGACCCGGAAGCGGTGGAGGTGTGGGGGGCGCCCGGAACCGGACCTTACCACACGACACCGCAGCTCGCCCCTGTCCCCGGACAATGACCCTGCCCGGTCATACCGTGACTGCTCCGGCCGGATCGCCGGGGCATCACCCGTCAACTTGCCGGAGCTTGCTTCCGGAGGTACCAGCCCGAGCAGCCGTAGAGCGTGATTTCCCGCGCTGTGTGCCACGCTGTCCAGCGGAAGGTACGGCGCGCGACGATCTCGAGCGGAGGTGTCAGAGAGGAGGCGAGCGTTTCGAATGCCGTTTCCGGGTTACCGGCGGCGCCTGGCACGAGGGATTCGATCCAGTGGGCGCGTGGAGTCACGTCCGATTTCCAGGCAAAAGGGGTGGTGATCGTGAGACTCCCGCCGGGTGCAGTCATGGCGTGGAGTTGTGCGAACGTGTTGACCGGGTCGTGGACCGAATCGAGCAGATTGGTGGCCACCACTTCCTGGAACGCATCGGCTCCGAAGGGGGGAGCGACCAGGTCGCAGCACACGAGGCGGACCGGTTCAGCAGGTGGTCTTGGAAGTTCCAGCCGTACCGGCTTCCAGGATGCTGCGGTCCAGGGAAGCAACAGGTCGAGGTAGCCTTGCCTCAGTAAACGTCCGAGCGCGAGCAAGGTGGGAAGATGGGCGTCCACGAGCACGGTGGGACCGGCCGCTTCCCAGGCTTCTCTTCCGAATCCTGCCCCCATCACGGCACGAACGCCTTTCCCTCCCCGGTGCGGCGGCGCCACGCTCGAAATCCATTCCATGACCTCGACCCCGTGCACCGGCCGCTCCGAGGCCATCGTGCGGAGCGAGGCCGGGAACCAGTCCTGGAACGCCGCCCAAGCAAGTCTCCCCAGTCGGCCAACCAGCGCGGCCAGCCCTCGATCGAATGGTTGTCCCGCCACCAGCCCCTGGAGCACTTCCAGGGAAAGCGCCAGCGGGTCGAACGGAGGATTCGCAGCCAGATCCACGGCGCCTGGATCCCGAAACAAGATCCCCACACCGTCCAGGACCGGATACTCGGCTCTGCACCCGGCGTCCGTACACCGAAGAACCCCATCCCCGTCGGGCAGGTCGGAAACAGTCGCCGGCCCCTCGCCCCCGACCAACACCAACGGGGCCTGCACAAAGGTTCCATCTTCCTCCACACGTCTGCAGCGGGGACAGAACAGGCGCACGTCAAACGCTTCCATGGGGCCCTCCTGCACCCCCCGGCTCCCTCGAGTCCGCTTGGGGCCGGGCAGGGGCGCCTTTCCCGGTATTCTGCGTTCAACCGCGCGAAGTCGCAAGGAGAATTCGACGCACCCGGTTGAACGAGCGCACCCGTTGTGCTATTCTTCTAACAATGTTCCAGCGGTTGCTGTCGCGGTTGTGATCCCGCGCTCGAGACTGGAGGTTCCCGGTATCGAGACGGCGGGACGTTGTCATGGCGGTGGGAGATGAAGCTGAGCAGAATTTCGTGCGCAGTGCTGTGGCTTTCTCTCCTGGGGTGCCCTTCACCCGGGGGCGACGTCCCCCCCAGTCCGGCTGACAGGGACAATGAAAACGCAGGCGCCCGGCATGACGGAACTCGAGAACTGCGTGCGCTTCCCCAGGGCGCCACGGAATGGCCCGACCTCGGGGTGACCCCGGTACCCACGACGCCCTCTCCGCACGGAGAAGACGGAGAAGGCGGCGGCGAGGACTCGAACGCCACGCCTGCGGCGACCCCGACGGTTTTGCCGGAAGCGACCCCCGGGGCCACGCCCACGCCGAGGCCCACACCTGCACCGACTCCGACCCCTGGCCCGGGCGAGGAGGCGACGCCCGAGATCCTCCAGTTCAGCGCCCTGCCGGACACGCACGATCCCCTGGCGCGGACCTTCGACCTGGACGTGGTTCCACCGGTGTCTGCACGCATCGTGTGCACCGAGGCAGACGGTGGATCGGACAGGCACTACCTGGTCCAGGGTCCTGCCGGCGAACACCACATGGTGGTTCGGGGACTCAAGGCCGACACCACTTACCAGTGCCAGGCAGAAGTGGGGGAAGATTACCAGATCCACTCGGATCCCATCTCGTTCACCACGTCGCCGCTCCCGGACGACCTCCATGTCCCCGGGATCACCCGCATGACATCCAGGCCGGCCGACATCGGATACACCCTCTACAACTACTCCATCCTGGAGGGCGACTCGGTCTACACATCCCGCTACCTGGTCCTGCTCGACGCCGAAGGCAACGTGCGATGGTACCTGCCGGAAGCAGGCGGCGGCACCATCGACGTGTCCCTCATCCCCGGAGACCGCCTGCTCTACGGCGGCCGGGCCACCGAGTCCACCGTGCCCACCATCGTCGACCTCGACCGCCAGGTCCTGTTCGTCGGTACCACCGATATCGGCGTCGACACCGAATTCCCAGGTAGCTACCATCACGACGCCGGCCTCTCCGCAGACGGCCTTTCCATCTTTACCCTGCTCTACTCCAGGGCCGGAGAAGGTGCTCGAGGATTCGTCATCCGCCAACTCGGCCTCGACAACCAAATCCTCTGGACCTGGGACTCCGTCACCGACGGCATCGACACCGGCGCACTTCCGCCGCCAACCACCGACAACCCCGACCCATACCATTCCAACTCGATCTTCGACCGATGGGAAAACGGGCGCCTCTACCTCTACCTGGGTCTCCGAAACCTCAACCGAATCCTCAAGATCGACTTCGAAACACGCGAAGTCGTCTGGCAAATCGGTGTCGACATGGATTTTACCTTGCTCGAACAGGACGGAACCCCTGCTGCACCGCACCGCTGGTTCTTCCACCAGCACGACGCCAAGCCCTACGGCACACACCTCGTCATGTACGATAACGGCGTCCTGAGACGCGACTACGGCGGCCCATACAACTTCACCCGCGCCCTGGAACTCGAACTCGACGAAAAATCCAAAACCGCCCGGATCGTCTTCGAATATGCAGAGTCCGACTGGATCGAGCCCATCTGGGGTGGCGTGGACCGACTCCCAAACGGTGACTACCTCATCGCCATGGGCCACTGCTGGGACTGCACCTACGCCAACCACCCCAGCGCCCTCGTGCAGGTCTCTCCTGCAGGAGAAATCGTGTGGCGCGCCGATTTCCCGGACGAGCAGGACGCCATTTACCGGGCGGAACGGGTGGACGGCTGCTCTCTCTTTGCCAACGCACACTACTGTCCATCGCTCGAGGACACCGGCGACTCCACGACCTCGGCGCGAGCCGTCCCATCCCCTTGACCCCCCTGCACCATCCGAGTCATCCAGCCGACTCGGGATGTTGAATCTCCGCCCCCGTTTCCCTGTCCTGCCTCCGCCTGCCTGCGATCACGGCGATATCGTTTCGGATTTCGTGTAAGTGCAAGATTTTGCTTGCACTGCAATTGACACAATTGTACATTGATGAAAGGATACCCGCGTGCCGTTCATGGCACGCTGCACCACACGTCGAACGGAGGTGGTCGCCGATGGACCTGGCGTTCGAGGACGTCGAAGGATTCAAGGAACAGCAGCGACGCAGGCGGCTGCTTCGGGTGGCAGTGGTGGGGTGTCTGGCCGTGGGCGCGTGGTTGGCCTACCAGCGCTACCACACGCGGCTCGAGTACCTGATGCCCCTTGTGGAGGAGCGCTCGCCGGACGATCCGAGGGTTCTGCTTGGTGCGGGGTCTGAGTCGATTGAGGAATCGGTGGAGGTGGTTCAGGTAAGGCGTCTGCTGTCGCACGAACTTCCAGCGTACGTGGACGCGCTGCGTCGGTACCGGAAGCGGAATGCGCGGAGTCCCGGCTCGGACAGTGGCGAGGAGTTGGCCGGTGCGCGAGAGGCCCTGTTGGCTCGAGTGGGTGACGACGATGCGCTGCGTGCGGTGGTGACCGTTTTGACCCGTCTGGGCGAGCAGGATCTGGCTGGACACGGGGATCGGATCCTGGAGTTGTTCGAAGGTCTGGACGTGATCTTGGCGGAGCGCAATCTGCCGTTTCAGACGGAGGCGACGCTGGTGGAGGAGGCGGTGCCGACGCTGCGGGTTCGGAGCTACGAGCGGATTGCCGAGTCGCGCTTTCGAGTGGGAGGACAAACGCTGCCGGTTCCGTACCTGGAACGGCTCGACCTGACCAACCTGCCTCGAGACCCGGACGAGTTGCCCTGGGAGGGCCGGAACCCTGCGGTACCGGTGCGTGCGGTACTGGCCGCAGCGAACCGGGCGCTGCTTGCGTCGCTCCATCCCGGCGGGTGCTGGTGTGTCAGCCGGGTGGAACCGCCGCAGGCGCTGGCCTGGGTGGAATCGACCATTGGGGCGCAGGTGCTCGAGGACTGGCGTTCGGAGTTGACCGGCCGGACGTCTCCCGCCGCCTGGCGGGCGCTGGAGAAGGTGAGCGAAGCGGTGGCGCACCGGAACGCGATTCTCCGGGACGTGAATCAGCGTGATCCGAGTCGTCTGGTCACTCCGAACTGGACATCGGTGCGGCTCAACTGGTATGGCGAGGCCTGGCTGGACCAAATGTACCCGTATGCGGCTCGAGGGCTTGTTCGGATGCAGATCGAGGACATCGTGCGACTCCGGGAGTATGACAAGGCGGTGGCCGAGCCGCTCGAGGGGGCTGGACCGGCGTTGCGTGAGTTGTTTGACGAACTGTTCCGTCTTGCCTCTGCAGGAGAAGTTCAGCGGGCGCGCCTGGTCCGGACCGGGCGTCTTCCCGAGCGGCTGACCGGGCGTTGGGGCGGCGTGGTAGCCGACGACCGGGGTGTGGCGTGGGTGGTGGAGCGACTGACAGCGTTGGCGGTCGGGCCCGTTTCCTGTGCAGCGGCGGTTGGAGATCTCACCTTTGAGGCGGTGGACGGAACCAATGCAGTGCCTGCCACGTGGGTGCTGGCCGAGCTTTCGAGAACCGTCTTGCGCGCCACGGATCTGGATGCGACGAGCCTGGCGGCTGCCGTGCGACCATTGCTGGAGGCGTCGTGTCCGGACCTGAGTCAGAAAGCGAGAACCCTGTTCGAGCGGCACCTGGGACCATGGGAGCCGGTGGAAAACGACGCAGTGATGGGGATCGCCCGGCAAGCGCCTGTGTCCCATTGATCGAGCGACGAGTCGCACGCGGGAAATGCTTCGAGCGCTTCGCCGGCCTGTGAAGAGTGCCTCGAGGGTACCGCCGTGTGCAGGGTCTCACCGGGTCTGATAGTGCAGGAGGACCCGCTCCTTTCCAGGCGCGTACTGAACGGTGGCGGTTCCGGAGAGAACGTGGAGCACGTCGCGGCCCGCCACGTCCCGACGCCAGCCGTGCACGAGGGGCACCTGGGAAGGGGTTCCAGACTTCACGTCGTCCACCAGCCGTTCCAGGTCTTCGCTGGAGGCGAGGAGGTTGGGCGCCACCTTCTCCTCCGCCGCCCGCAACTGAATGATCGCCTGGAGCAAGGAAACGAGCCCCGGAGGCGGCTCCGGAGGCAAGGCGTCCCTGGCTGCTTCGGCAGTCGTCTCGTCCGGTTCCTCGATCCCCCGACGCACCGCACGAAGGATCTCCTCCCCGCTCTCCTTGACGGTGCGGTCGAATATCTGCCGGATCTCCCGCAGTTCCCGAATCTTGGTCGGCTGCCGCCGCGCCAGGTGCAGCAATACGTTGTCAGGAAGAATGACTCGAGCCGGCACGTTCTTGGCCACAGCCAGTTCTTCGCGCCAGGCGGCGAGAGTCTGGAGCACCCCGAACTGACGTGGCGAGAGGGTCCTCCAGCCTCCGATCCGCTGCCACGCGCGTTTCGGGTCCGGCGGGGTGAGCCGGTCCGGGGAGACCATGCGCCGGCACTCGTCCTCGAGCCAGTCCAGCCGCCCCGCCTGGATCAACTCTTCACGCAGGTAACGATAGACGGCCGGGAGGTACTTGACATCGTCCAGAGCGTATTCCACCTGCTCCGCCTTGAGCGGCCGGCGACTCCAGTCGGTCAAGGTTTCACTTTTGGCGAGGTGGACACCGGTGATCTTGCGGACGAGCGCACTGTAGGCGATGTGGGCGCCATACCCCAGCATGGCGGCGGCCACCTGGGTATCGAAGATGCGCTGAGGCACCCGTCCTTCCCGTCGGTACAGGATGGCGAGGTCCATGGAACCGGAATGGAGGATGACGGTCCTGTCCGGTGCGCACAGGCGGTCGAACAGGGGGCCCAGGTCGAGCCTGGCCCGGACATCCACCGCGGCGGCGATGTCCGGTGTGCCGATCTGGAGGAGGTCGAAGCGGGGAAAATAGCGCCGTTCCGCGGCAAACTCCGTGTCGAGGGCCACGATGGAACTCCGGTCGACGCAGCGACACAGTTCCATGAGCCCGGCCTGGTCCGAGACCCACATCAAAGGATTCCTTTCTGCCGGCACGGGGCGCCGCCACGACGGGTGGTCGTGGGCAGGGCTTCTGGTCCCTCGCAAATTCCGGCCCTTATTTCGAGGTTGGAGAGAGAGTATAGCGAAGTTCGTCTCGAGCCGCCACCCCATTGTAGAGGTGCGCCGAGGTGGGACGGACGTACTCGGCCGACCTGGAAAGTCAGCGTCGATCGGGTCGCTCACCGTGTTGCCGGGGCCTGCGGCGGAAGTAGATGAACGCGAGGGCGAGGAGGCCGGGCAGTCCGGAGGTGGCCCCGCCCGGGGTACCGACGCGGCAGTTGCAGCCGCCACTGTCCTCCTCTGCGACCGTGTCTCCCGCCTGGTTCCCGGTCGAAGGCTCCGGTGTCGCCTCGGGCGTGGGTTCCGGCGTCGGCTCTGACGGGTTCACCGTGTCGTCGTCTCCGGGGACAGCGGTGTCGTCATCCCCGGGGGGTACCGGGGTTTCCGTGGGGGTCTCTGCAACCGCGCCTTCGTCGATAGCGCCGTCACAGTCGTTGTCCAGACCGTCCACGGGATCCTCCTCGGCCCCCGGATGGATCGTCCGGTCCGTGTCGTCGCAGTCACCGCCCACCAGCGCGTGGTCGGGAGGCAGCGCGCACGCCTCGATGGCCTCCTCGGTGACCCCGTACCCGTCTCCGTCCTGGTCCGGGTAGTAGACGAAGGTGTCCAGATCTTCGTCCACCTCGCCGTCACAGTCGTTGTCTTGCTCGTCGCAAACCTCGTCCGCGCCCGGGTGGACGGTTGCGTCCGCATCGTCACAATCGCCGGCACATTGAAGGACCCCGTCCTGGTCCGTATCCAGTTCACCCGGACCGGGAATCCCGTTGCAATCGGTATCGATCCCGTCGCAGACCTCCTCTGCACCAGGATAGACCATGGGATCGAGCGGGGCGCAGTCAGCGGGCAGGCCGTTCAAGGAGCAGGCGGCAAAACCGTCCCCGTCCTGGTCCTGTTCGTCAGCGCCCGGGGTGCCGTCGCAGTCGTTGTCCAGACCGTCACACACCTCTTCCGCTCCGGGATAGGTGGCAGGCTCCAAGTCGTCACAGTCTCCCGCACAAAGCAGGACGCCGTCGAGGTCGTCGTCCACCTCTTCCGGATCCAGGCGCCCGTCGCAGTCGTTGTCCAGACCGTCGCACACCTCTTCCGCCCCGGGGTGCGCCGCCGGGTCGGTATCGTCACAGTCAGCCTGTTCCGGATCGCAGGCCAGGTACCCGTCTCCATCCTGATCCTGCTCCCCGTCGGGGACAAGACCATCGCAGTCGTTGTCCAGACCGTCACACACCTCCTCCGCCCCGGGGTACGACCGGGGGTCGGTGTCGTCGCAGTCACCGACCTCCCCGCTGATGCAGGCCACGAATCCGTCCCCATCCTGATCCTGCTCCTCCTCCGGGACAATCCCGTCGCAGTCGTTGTCCAGACCGTCACACGCCTCCTCCGCGCCCGGATAGGTCCGGGGATCCTCATCGTCGCAATCGCCGCTGCTCGCTGCAAAACCAGGCGGAGCAGCGCACGCTTCCAACGGATCTCCGGCACCGTACCCGTCTCCATCCGCGTCGGGGTAGAATGGAAGCACGGACAACCCGTCGTCCAGGACCCCGTTGCAGTCGTTGTCCAGACCGTCACATACCTCCTCCGCACCCGGGTAAACCGTGGCGTCGGTATCGTCACAATCACCATCGGCCGGGGAAAATTCGTCGTTGTCTGCATCGAGCCAGGCTGCAACCGGGAGGAGGTACACCTTGCCCGAGTCGATCCCGTTGGCGTCGTGATAGGGTGCACATGCCAGGAGGGTGCGCCCGGCTCCGTTCAATGCAGTCCCCGGGCCCAGGGACGCCACCAGGGACAGGCCGTCGGAGATCGCCTCCCCGGTCACGCGCAGGTCGGCCGAATCGACCGAAGTGGCCATGGACCAGCGCGATGCTGGTCCAAGGAATATCGCGATTTCGCCCGCGTCAATGGCGCCAAGGTCGGAGTCAGGTGCGCCGACCACGAAATCCAGGTGCCCATCGCCGTCGATGTCGGACAAAGGCCCCACGCCTGTACCCAACCGGTCCTGGGAACCGATACCGGTGAACGAAAGAAATGCATAGTCGCCAATATGGGTCGTGGAGGCCGGCCAGGCACCGATACGTCCAGGCACCAGGTAAACCTGGCCGGCATTCTCGTCCGTCGCGTCGCTCGAAATGGCGGCCACCAGCACGTCGGTCAGCCCATCCTCGGTCGCGTCCCCCGCAGCAAGGGCGGTCCCCAGTCCGTCACCAGCCTGATCTCCCTGAAGCTGAGTCAACGCCGCAACCCCCGCGGCCACCGTACCTTCCAGACGCTCCCCGCCAGCAAAAAAGTAGACAGCACCCGCATCCGTCCCGGCCATGTCCCGACCCGGCGCACCCACCGCAAAGTCCGGTCGCCCGTCCCCGTTCAAATCACCCGCCGCCACCACCGAGGCACCAAAGGCGTCGTAACGCCCATCCCCCTTGATCACCGCATCGGCCGTCTCGAGCGTCCGTTCGCTCCAGTCCCCGGTGCCGTAGAAAACATGCACCAGACCCGCCTCCACACCCAGAAACCCTGCCCCGGACGCTGTGTGCGCCGCCACCAGCAGATCCCCGTACCCGTCCCCGTCCAGGTCCCCGGGAATCACCACCCCGCCCTCGCCGAGATTCGACCGAACACTCGCCGATAGCACACCGTCAGCCGCATCCAGCGAGACGGTATCCCATCCACTCCGACGACCCAGCACGATGTAGACCGTGCCCTGCCCTCCCCCGGTCCCGGGCGCAGCCAGAACGAGATCGTCCAGGCCGTCTCCATTCAGATCCCCACCCCCGCCCACACCATGAAGCGAGCCCAACCTCCCCCCAGCTTCCACCCCGTCAATCACCACGTCCGCCACTTCAGACAGGCACCGCCCAACCCCACGGTTGGAAACATCCCCCAGAAACAGATAGACTCGCCCCGCATCCGTCACACCCCCTGGATCGGCCCTCGAGGCCGCCAATGCATGATCGACGAGCCCATCGCCATCCAGATCCCCAACCGCCACAGGGGCCTCCAGGCCAGCATCCGCACCGTCCCCCACGAATGACACCGGGGCATTCTCCGCACCTTCTTCGGCACCCCACGCCGCTCCGGGAATCCAGGGCATCACCCCCAACCACCCGACGAAACACGCCACCATTCGCCACGCAACACGCACTCGGACAGAACACAACAGCATGACCACCCCACAATTCGGATCAACCCGGCGCACGAAACGCTTCCACTTTCCGGGACGACCCCCCCGTGCACGCCCCACCGCTCTCGCACATTCAAGATCTTACAGCAGTGGCCGGACCCGTGGCAAGGAGCTTGGCAGGTTTCAGAGCAACCGCTCGCGGCGACAGGCAGGCAGCATGAGTCGACCGTTCCCCTCGAGGATCAGGTCGGCAGGACTCGCGGGAGGCTACTCGTCGATGGGGTTGTTCATCCAGATCTGATCCGCACCGATCCCGAGACTGCGGATACACTCATCCCAGCGGTCCTGAAGAGGAGACTGGAACAGGATTTGCTCGTCGAAATCAAGCACGATCCAGGAACCGCGCTCTATCTCTCCATCGAGCTGCCGGGGACCCCACCCGGCATAGCCGAGGCAAAGGTAGAAAGGCGCCGCAATGTCGCCTCGAGCCACCTTCTCCAGCAAGCTGCGGGAGGAGGAGACCCAGATGTCCCGCTCCACGTGGAAGGCGAGAACCCGCTCATCATCGTCCACGTCACCGCGGCACACAAGGAACCCGGTTTCCGGCATGACCGGCCCCCCCCACAGGACAGGCTCGAGCACGGGAGTCGGGCGCTCGATGTCCAACTGGTCCAGTACGGCGTCCACGAGCAGGCCCAGAGGGCGGTTGATCACCACCCCCATGGTCCCCTCCTCGGTATGGGTCCACAGGAGGATCACCGTGCGGCTGAAAAACGGGTCCACCATCTGGGGTGAAGCGACGAGCAATGCAGGTGTCTTGAGCACCGGGCCATACTCCTCGAGGAGTCCCCATCGTGGACAATCGGATGTCCAGGCGAGAACGAGGTTGCTGTTGGAACGGTTCCAAGCATAGGAGCCAACCGCGGCCGTGTCAACCCCGAAACGTCTTGCTCACATCTCGAAACGGACGGCGCAAGAGACTGCGCCTCGAGCAAGTACCGCCTCTCGACGCCAGGGACAGCGGGGCGTCCGTCCGCCTTGGCCGCCGCGAACGGTTCACGCCCGCTGAAGAACGCCGGAAGGCTTGCAGAGACGGCGTCAACAAGCTATCGTGACCACTCATCGCATGCTAGTATATGCCGATATGCGAAAACATGGACCACAATTGGGAGTTGAGGTCATGGAACAGGTCTCCCTCAAGGACGTCCACCCCGATGCATTCGAAATGATCGCCGCTCGGTTCCGGGTCCTGGCCGACCCCCTCCGTCTGAGACTTCTCCGCGAACTCGAGGGAGGAGAGAAAAATGTCAGCGAACTGGTCCGCCTGCTCGGCGCCAGTCAACCTTCGGTATCCAAACATCTCCGCATGTTGCTCGAGGCGGGGATCGTGGCGCGCCGGCAATGTGGACCTGCGGCCTACTACCACATCGTGGACCCCGGTGTGGCCGGTCTGTGCAACCTGGTGTGCCGAAGTCTTCAGGAGCAGATACGCAACCGCGCCGAGGTGTCGCTGAAGGTTCTGGGAGGATCTCCGGAGGGAGAGTCCTGACCGGTGCCGGGGAGCGACCGCATTGTCGACGCGCTCGGTCCAGACCCTGCGCACCCACGGCCTGGGCGCCTGTGGCCGGCTGCCGGAGCGGTCGGGCTTGTCTGCTCGACTCCTGGGGCCGTGAATACAGGGAATCACGGAGAAAGGCGGGACACGCGCCAGGGCGCGGTGGCCCCGGCATGCTCAGTATGCTTCAGGGTCAAGGCTCGATGGCATAGACACCGATGACTCGAGGCCCGGTTTCGGAGATCCAGAGGTAGCCCTCGTGATACTCCAGAGCGTAGGGATCGGTCAGGCCCCAGTCGTACGTGGCCACCTCTTCGGAGGTGGCGAGTGAGAATACGTGGAGCACACCTGTGTCCCGGTCACTTACCCACAGTTGGGTTCCGATTACCTCGCAGCCGGCTGTGTTGGCACCCGGCACAGCAATGGTCGAAAGCACCGCCCCGGTCCCGGGATCGATGGCCATGACCGCCTGCTCGTCCAGGTCCGCAACCCACAAGGTCGAGCCATCCCAGGAGAGGTCTCGAGGGAAGTAGCCCGGTGCTGGGAACGAGGTTTTCACGCTCCGGTCGGCAGGGTCCCACCAGTAGAGCAAGTCCACTTCGTTGTCGGCGGACCAGAGGTAGGTTCCATCCCACTCCAGGCCTGTGAGGCGTGTCTGAGGTGCAGCGAAAAGGCTGGTGAACACGCCGGTGGTGGTGTCCAGTTCATGGACGACGGCAGTATCCCAGGTGCCCACGTAGAGACTGCTTCCCGCCCAGGTGAGCCCGGTCGGCTCCGCATCCGGGAATTCCCAGGCAAAGAGCAGGGTCCCCGGAGCCGCCACGTCAAAACTGAGCGAGGCCAGCACGAACTCGAAATCGTCATAGTCCCCGTCGAGTCCCGAGGTGACGGTGAGTCTGTTGTCGTAAGGTTGCAGCACCCCCACCCAGACCGGGTATTCGTAGTAGCCGAAGCTTCCGTCCTCGGGGGATTCCGAGGGGTGACCCACGACCAGGTCGTTCACTGCGATCGTGTTGGTCTCGAACTGGGCTCCCTTGATATACAGGGAGAGGATCACCTGGTCCAGATCGAGCAACTCCTCGGGCACGTCGAACCAGAAAGTGGCCTCGGTGCCCTGACAGCGTTGCTGGAACTGGGAATTGATGGCCCCGGAATAGTCGTCGTCGCCCAGATGGGTGACATGGTCCGTCGCCTGGATCACCACCACGGGCTGTTCCAGAGGATCGAGCTGGAAGTCCACCTGCTCGTCTGCCGTGTTGAGCGTCACCTGCTGCACAGCCGGGTTGTACCCGGGGGCACTGGCGGACACCATGAGGAAATCGGGCAACTCACCCTGCGGAATACTCAGTTGATACTCGCCATTCGTATCCGCCTGGGTCGAGATCGTGTACTCGGCCGAATCAAGGAACACCGAGGCGCCGGGAATCCCGTCGCCAGTGACGGTGTCGGTCACCGTTCCCCAGATATGCTTGTAGTCGCGCGTGGTGCGCCGTGCGACGTAGTGGTACGTGCCGGTCGCCCCGGCGGTAAGGGCGCTGAACACAACCCGAAACTCCGACTCGGCCGATGGGATCACCAGGTCGGGCACCCGAACGAACTCCCCCGGCTCTATCCGCTGACTCCAGGACACAGTGCCATCGGGCTCGAGCACCGCCACGGCTGCGGAGAGGTCGTCCGAAACGAACATCAGGTCCACCACTTCCCCCTCCTCTCCGGTCACCAGGTACACATCAAAGGGACTACACGCTTCTCGAGTGATATCGCCGAGGTCGCCGGTAGCACGATAGGAGGTTTCGTCCAGGGTGCCGGTCCGAACCGGCGAACTCAACGTCAGAATCAGGTGGCCTTCGGTGTCGGTGGCGACAAGGCGTTCCCCGTCACATGCCAATCCGTACAGGTCGTCCGTATCCACCGCGAACCGCGTTTCTGCCTTGCCCGTGGTCGGATTGAGCACCGCTATGTAGTCCTCATCTCGATCCGTCACCAGCAGAAATCCTCCGCACCAGGCCACGCCCGCGGGATTGCTCAGGCTCAATGCCAGGTCCACCGACGTCTCCCCCGAATCTCCATCGACCTGAGTAAGGCGCCGGGCGTTTCGATCCACCACCCAGATACTGCCATCGCGCCAGTCGAGGCCTCGAGGGTGGGCATAAGGGGACGCCAGGTAGGACAGTTGCTCCCCGGTTGTCGCGTCCAGCCGATAGATGACGGCGGCAGCAATGTCCGCCTGTCGCAGGGCCGTCCCATCCCAGGCAAGCCCGGTTGTGCCATCCCAGGGCGTACCGAAAAGCGCCGTGCCCGTCCCCGATTCGATGTCCCAGGCCACGATCTGAGAGTCACCCCAGTTTGCGACAAGGAGTCCTCCATCCACAAATGTCAGGCCCGTGGGCTTGAAACCCGTATCCTGCACCGTCAGAACAGAGATCCCTTCCGCACAGGTCTGATCACATACTTCGTCCGCCACCACCGAACTCGGGTCCTGACCACAGGATTCCGGGCAAAACTCGTCCACCTCCCCATCGCAGTTATCGTCCACCCCGTCACACGTGTCGTCCGTGAGCGACAGCGGTTGCCCCGGGGTACACGCGATTTCGTGACCATCCACGCACGCGGACGGCGTGGCCGAGTCGGCACAGTAGCCCACCCCGCACGAGGTCACCGGTACGTAGTCCTCGTCGACCTCGCCGTCACAGTCCTCGTCAACGCCATCGCAAGACGTGTCCTCGGCAGCCAAAGGCGCCCCCGGCGTGGCATCGCAGTAGATTACGCCGCTGCTTTCGTCACACACATACACCCCGGTCGCCACGCATACGCCCTGGCCGGCCTCACACATGGTCCCGACCAGAGGATCGGTGCCGCAACCTGCAGGTGTGGGGGTCGCAGGCGTCGGCGTCGCAACAGGCGCAGGCGTCGGCGTCGTGTTCGGCAACGGTACCGGGGTGGAGGTGGAACTGGGCGGGACGGTCGCCTGCGGTGTCTCCGTGGGTTGCGGTCCCGGTGTCTCGCTGGGGGTGATGGATGGACCCGGATTGGTATCATCGTCTCCATCCGAGCAAGCAACAAGCAACAAGCACGACAGCATCAACAAAAAGCGATGTCTCATCAGCGCCTCCTGAATCGAGTCGAGTCTGCAGCCTCCCAAACCTGACGAGGTATCGAACCTCCACGACTGCGTCTGGACAGCAGCGGGCATGTTACGGCGTTCCAAACGCGATTTCAAATGGATACAGCAGACCGAGCCGCACCAAGAGCCTGTGCGCCGGCGCAGGAATGTGGCCGTGCTCCATGCGCCGATTCCGTGCGCTTGCGAGCGACTCCAGGCCGTGTTACGCTGCGGGGGCGTGTCTTGAAGTGGGTCCTGAAAACCACCCACGGGTAGCCAGACAGATCTTCACCAGCAACAACATGACGGGCACCTCGATGAGCACACCGACCACTGTCGCGAGTGCGGCTCCCGAGGAGAGACCGAAGAGCATGACGGCCGTTGCGATGGCCACTTCGAAGTGGTTGGAAGCGCCAATCATCGCCGACGGCGCCGCGTCTTCGTACGGGAGTCGCAACAAGCGCGCCAGGCCATGGCCCAGCCAAAATATCAGGTTGGTCTGGATGAACAGCGGCACGGCTATCCACACGATGGTGAGCGGATTGGACAGAATCACGTCCCCCTTGAACGAGAAGAGCAGCACCAATGTGGCCAACAAGGCGGTGATGGTGATCGGTGTCAACACGTGCAGGAACCTCTCCCGAAACCACGTTTCCCCCTTGGCTTGGATGATGGCCTTCCGCGACAGATAGCCTGCGACCAGCGGCAAGGCCACGTAGATTCCGATGGACATGAGCAACGCCTGCCAGGGTACCGGGAGACGGCCCACGCCGAGCAAGAAGCCCCCAAGTGGGCCGTACAACAGAAGCATCGCCAGCGAGTTGATGGCCACCATCACCAGCGTGTGACCATCGTTGCCCCGTGCAAGATAACCCCACACCAGCACCATCGCCGTACATGGTGCGATGCCCAGCAGGATACAACCAGCAAGGTAAGAACGCCAAAGAGGCACTTCGAGCATCTTGATACCACCGACCAGGACAACCGTGCCCACGCCATGTTCGGTCCCCACCGGGAGGTTCAACCCCAGCGGCAGCTTCACGTGATCCACCGCATCGACACCAATCGCCCCCTGAAACACGACCCCAAGAAAAAAGAAAGAAATCGCGTACATGGTGAACGGCTTCACCGCCCAGTTCACGAACAGGGTGAGACCCACCGGCTTGATGTTCCTCCCCGCCTTGAGCACCTCGGCGAAATCGATTTTCACCATGATGGGATACATCATAAAAAAGAGGCACACCGCGATGGGTATGGAAACAACCGGAGCCTCCCCCACGTGGACCGCGAGCCCATCGAGCCATCGGGCCACTCCAGGGGCCGCCTTGCCCAGAACAATGCCTGCCACGATACACAGAAGTACCCACACCGTGAGATAACGCTCGAAAAAACCCAGGTCCCTGCCCCCTTCACGACCACCCGACTCCCTCCCCTTCATGACGCCTCCCTCCTCACACCACCTCTCACGCTCATGCTTCCCTCTCCTTCGTCATGGCCGTCAACCTGTCACCCGCACACCGCCGGAAAAACTTCAGCCCCCTCTCGATACGTTGCACAGCGTCTCCCGGTCCATCTCGAGGATCTCTTGCAGACGCACCCTGTCCTCCCGGGCACGGCGGCTCACCCCGACCGAACGAAAAAGCCATTCCATGGCTCCACGCGCCACCGGCGACGCTTCCTTCCCCGCAAGCCGGTAGTAGACCCAACGCCCATCCTTCCGAAACGTCACGAGTCCGGCCTGCTTCAGCACCGCCACGTGCCTCGAAACCGTCGAAGGCGCCAGCGCCAGCAACTCGACCATCTGGCAGACACACAGTTCTCCCGAACGCAGGGCCAGGAGAATCCGCACCCTCCCCTCGTCCGAAAACGCCCTGGCTATTGCAAGGAACTCGTCCATACGCCCCTCAATTCGTCATGTGTCGAATCATAAAACCAGGACCCGCCCCCTGTCAAGAGCAGGCTCATCCAAACCCTGAACTCGATCCGGAATTCAATCCCCTCACCGGGGGCTGGCGCACACTCGACACGGAAGCGTTTTTCCCCTGTCCGCAACAAGGTCGTAAAATGGATTTGAGCAGGAATTCGAGAGCGGGGCGGGAGTCCCGGAGAGGGGCGGGAAATGAAAGCTGGAGTCCGCACCGATCCTCCAGAGCGGACAGTGAGAGAGGACAGTACAGAGAGGACAGTACAGA
>CAYQMG010000010.1:0-8036 GCA_964418585.1 uncultured Gammaproteobacteria bacterium
TCGGAATAAACACCGATCACCATAATTTAGAAAAACATTTGGCAGCAACTGTCACTAACTATATATTAGATGGGTGTTATGAGGTATCGTGCGAAAACTTTTGCCTTGCGGCCAGAGAGGTGCTTCCGATGGATGAGAAACTAGGCGACGTCCTGACCATCGACGAGTTGTCTGCCTACCTGAAGATACCGAAGTCGACGCTCTACAAGCTCGTTCGGGAAGGCAAAGTCCCGTGCCAGAAGATTGGCCGGCATTGGCGTTTCCGGAAGGAGGCCATCGATCGATGGTTGGAAGAGACGCACGGCGAATTCGTCCGCCCGGCAGTATCGAAGAGGATCCGGTAGGTATGCGTGTGGGCAGCAAGAAAAAAGGAACCAGCGTCCGAGTGGGATTGGACGCAGGTAGCATGGACATGAGCAAACTGTCCGACGCAGAACTCGTCCGCCTTCGGGTCTCGGTGGAGACAGAGATGAAGCGCCGTGGCTTGGCATTCGAGATCGGTCAGATAGGCGAGGAGATCGCTATCGACTACTTCAACAGTACTCCTGGGCTTCCAAATCTGCAGCATGCACCCACAGGGACCAAGAACGTGGATGCGTTATCGAGAAACGGGGACAGATATTCCATCAAGACCATAATGAGGGCCAAGAAAACGGGAACCATATATCCCGACCCCTCCGATGAAAACAAACAACTGTTTGAATACCTCCTGGTAGTCAAACTGAATAATTCGCTGTCCCTTGAACGGTTGTATTTGTTCTCCTGGGAGCAATTCGTGGAGTTGCGTCTCTGGGATAAGCGCATGTCAGCATGGTACCTGAGTTGCTCGAAGAGAACCCTGTCGCAAGGAGAGCTGTTGTATGAACGGGGAGCATAAGCCCACTTTCATCGACTTGTTCTCCGGGTGCGGAGGCCTTTCCCTGGGCTTTCTCCAGGCAGGTTACCGGTGCCTTCTCGCTGTCGACCAGGATCCAAAATCCGTCCATTGCTACAACCTGAACCTGAAAGGGGACTCCGACAGAGGCGCCGTCCAGGAAGACCTGAGCAGACTCTCTTCCACCGATGACGTGCGTGCTTTTCTCAGCCGCCACGGGGTTGAGCCGGCATCGTGTGACGTGCTCATCGGTGGCCCGCCTTGCCAGAGCTTCTCGGTTGTGGGCCGCAACAAGATACGTGCCCTTATGGAATCGGGCGGTGACCTTAAGGCGTACTGGAGGAAAAAGAACCGCGAGAGAACCATGCTCTTCGAGGTCTATGCCCTGTTCCTGGAGGTGCTTGCGCCACGCTGGTTCCTTTTCGAGAATGTCCCGACTATCCGTAGCCACGAAACATTCAAGGCCATCATCAACCGCTTCGAGAATCTCCATGATGATGACGGTCGTCCCATAAAATACAGGCTCGTCCACAATAACTACCTCGCCTCGAAATACGGTGTGCCCCAGGATCGCCGTCGATTCGTTCTCGTCGGTTACCGCGAGGATCTCGGAATCGAAGGCTGGGAACCGCCGAAAGAGAAGCCGACGGTTACGGTGTCAGCTGCCCTTGATGACCTGCCCGAGGTCCCTCACGGGCATCGGGAACGGGAGATGCGGTATTCGTCGTCCCCTGCAACCGCCTACCAGCGCCTCATGCGCGCCGGTAAGCCGAGGGAACTCCGCGGCCGTCTGTTCGACCATATCTGCCGGTGGCACAACCCCGATGACGTGGCCCTTTTTGCACGCATGAAGCCCGGAGCGCGATTCGCCGATCCGGACGTGCAGAAAGCCATACGGGAAATCAACCCGCACCACAAGCTCATCAAGTATTCCACGGACAAATTCAAGGACAAGCTCCACAAGCTGGATCCTGAACGGCCAGCCTGGACAGTGACCGCCCATCTCCAGAAAGACTGCTACAAGTTTATTCATTACAGCCAGCCCCGGACAATCACGGTGCGGGAAGCCGCAAGGCTCCAGAGTTTTCCCGACTGGTTCAGGTTCGAAGGTCTGTCGATGGTCGCATCGTTCGGACTGATCGGTAATGCGGTACCCCCGTTGATGGCTCAGGCATTTGCGGAGTCCTTCGCCGAGGCGGATGCCGCGCTCTTCACAAGAGGAATAATCGCCAGAAGTCCCGCGCGTGCCGTCGACGTGGAACTTGTGGCTGTAGCGAGGTGAAGTCTATGCCCGAGGAACCCACGAAAAAAGCACGCCAACAGATAGTCGAGCTTCTTGAACATGAGCTGCTCGGACCGGTGGGCGGGGAAACGGAAGAACTGTCAGAGGCCCCGACTTCACGCTATCTGCTTGGCATGCTCGCACCGGTTGGTACCGGCATAGATCCCGAAGAAGATGACGACGTGGAAACCCTCGAAGAGGACGAGGAAACGGGAGAAGCGGAACGAGGCGCACCTCTTGGGCAGTCATTGAACCCTTCGTCCATAGGAATGTCGTTCCTCGTGAGCGAGGAGGTTCAGGAGATACGCGTGAAGGCCCGCTGGGGCAAGTATTCCCGCATCGGGAAGGAGGAAGGGGGAAGCACAACCGGCAAATGGAAGAGAGCCCCGGTGTCCTTCGAAGCCACCATTGATGTATCAACAGCGGGTGGCAGGCATCGCATCGAGTGCCCTGATGAGCCAGGGGTGTGCATCGAATGGATAGTCCACGAGCAGAAAGGGTTCCGGGCTGTCAGCGTGTTCCTGGTCAACAGGAAAGAAGTACCCGATACCCGAGGCCGCAAAGACGATTACTGGCTTTTCCAGCCCGTGCTGGAGGTGACGGGTACGGAAGAAGGAAGCCATCCCTTTCTTGCCAGGCATCTTGATGTCGGAAGGATGGGTGATGCTGATGCTGCCGGCAATGCATTGCTTTTCAGGAACACCCTGGAGTTCGCCGTCGGGCACGGAGTGGCGGTCGAATGGAACCACGTGGACAGCGGACGGGCAGGACTACTGCGCACGGCCCTGATACCCTCGGCGGAAGTGCCCAGGGTCGTATCCCTGGAGGCCGGAGGGGACGCCAATCTCTTCATGGAAGATCTGGCAAAGGCCGAAAGCGGCACCGCGATCAGCGAGATGCTGATGCCGCTTGTCAAGGGTTACGAGGAATGGATCGAACAGAATGAAGCCCGTATCGCCGGACTTCCCGGCCATTACCAGGCGACAGGGCGGGAACACCTCAGATCGTGCCGCGAAGCCGTCGAGAGGATGAAGGCCGGCCTGGAACTCATCCGCGAGAACGCTACGGTTCTCGAGGCGTTCAGGTTCGCCAACGAAGCCATGTACCTCCAGCGGATCCACTCGACCCCGGCTATGGCCTCCAGGAAAACGGGCGGGGATGTGCCCAGCCACACGCCCAGACCGGAATGGCGGCCGTTCCAGATGGGATTCATACTTCTGAACATCCGCGGGATCGTCGATCCATCCCACGAGGACCGCCGGATTACTGACCTCTTGTGGTTCCCTACCGGCGGGGGGAAGACGGAGGCCTATCTGGGCCTTGCCGCATTTGTCTTCGCTCTCCGCAGATTGAGAGGGGACGTCGAGGGCATGAGGAGTGATGCAGGCACCGCCGTCCTTATGCGTTACACGCTCCGGTTGCTTACGGTCCAGCAGTTCCAGAGGGCCTCCACGCTTGTCTGCGCCTGCGAAATCATCAGGCGACGCGACCCGGAGCGCTGGGGGAAGGAACCTTTCCGCATCGGCTTGTGGGTCGGCCGCGGGACCACTCCGAACAGTTTCAGGGATTCCGAGATCGCTTTGTCGGATCTTGCCCGGGGCAATACCGCAACAACCGGTAATCCTGTCCAGCTGGTATCCTGCCCGTGGTGCGGTAGCACCATTACCCATCGCAACTTCAGGGCGGATCGTTCCGTGGAAAGGACACTCGTCGGATGCGGCAATCCGGAATGCGACTTCACGTTCCGTAACAGTTCCGGCGAAGGGCTCCCGGTGGTCGTTGTCGACGAGGAAATCTACAGGCTGGTGCCTTCGCTCGTGATAGCCACCGTCGATAAGTTCGCCAGGATGCCATGGAAGGGCGAAACCCAGGCGCTCTTCGGGAATGTCGACAGGTATTGCCCGAGGCACGGATTCATCAGTCCCGCGGAGTCGCACCCCGGCCAGCACAATACGGTTCGCGGACTGGAAGCCGTGAAAGTGGAACCCTCTCCGAGATTGCTTCCCCCCGAACTGATTATCCAGGACGAGCTTCACCTGATCTCCGGTCCCCTTGGAACCCTGGTAGGTCTCTATGAGACGGCCGTGGACTGGTTGTGCAGCTGGAGATCGGGAGACCTTGTTGTCCGTCCGAAGGTCGTCGCTTCGACGGCAACCATCCGGCGGGCAACAGAGCAGGTCAAGAACCTCTTCAACAGGCAGCTCAGGGTGTTTCCTCCGCCAGGTCTGGACGCGGACGACTCGTACTTCTCCAAGGCCCAGCCACTCGAGAATGCATCCGGGCGACTCTACCTCGGGATCTTCTCGCCAGGGAAAAGCATGAAGACGGCTCTGGTCCGGGTCTATGCGGTTCTGCTTGCTGCAGCGCGGACGGTCTTCAAGGAGAACCCGGAAGCCAGTGATCCGTACATGACTCTCGTCGGGTATTTCAACAGCCTGCGCGAGCTGGGTGGCGCCCTCCGCCTTGTCGAGGATGACGTCCGATCCCGGCTCAAGTTGCTGAACACATATGGATTCGAGCGCAGGCTGATCTACGAGACCAGGGAACTGACGAGCCGGATCGATTCTTCCGAGATCCCCTTCCTCCTTGGCCGTCTCGAACTGCCATTCCAGCCGGAACGTTCGAGTCCATACCCCATCGATGTGCTCCTGGCAACAAACATGATCTCGGTGGGCGTCGATGTGGACCGGCTGGGACTGATGGTGGTGGCCGGACAGCCGAAGACGACATCCGAATACATCCAGGCCACAAGCCGGGTTGGACGTCGACATCCTGGACTGATCGTCACCGTCTACAAATGGTCCCGACCGAGAGATATTTCGCACTATGAGAGATTCGGTATCTACCATGCCACTCTCTACCGGCATGTAGAGGCTACGAGTGTGACGCCGTTTTCCTCCAGGGCCAGGGATCGGGGGCTTCACGGGGCGATGGTTGCCATGTGCAGGCTGGGTATTCCGGGCATGGAACAGGAGGATGGAGCCGGAAGATTGTCGAGGAGTTCACCTGAAGTAGCCGCGATTATCGAGACCATCTTGTCGAGAGTACGGGATCTCGATCCCGCCCGGTCGGACCTCCAGGAAGCCGTGAGGAGGGAACTCGATGCCATCCTTGACGAGTGGGTCGGGGCAATCGAACGAGGCAACCTCCGGTATTCCTGGGAAAACCCGTACAGGAAACCGCCGGAAGGTTCTGCGATGCTGCTCCAGCCAGCGGGAAGCGAGGGGGATGGTCTCTGGCAGACGCCTACATCGCTGCGTGAGGTGGAACCTGGTGCAGCACTCTACCTTCTGGAGGAGTGACGAGGATGAGCACCATCGGGGATATAAGGCCAAGCCAGATAATAACGACCTTCGGGCCAGGCTCCATCGTGGACCTCCGGACCCTTTCCGTGATTATCGCGGGACTGGACTACTGGAACCCGCTTGATGAAGAGCTGATAGATGAACCCCGTTTGCTGCGAGCCCTTGGCAAGCATGCATTCTATCGTCCTGCCTCGCGAGTGGACCATCGCGGACAACCCGTAGGTGGCGTCCCAACGATCATATTCCCGGCCTGGCTGGTTTGTCCGCGTTGCGGACGCCTCGCCCCGTGGCAGGAGTTCGTCTGGGAACAGAAAAGACAAAGATTCCTCTGCAAGGAGACGCGTTGTCCTGGAAAGGGGAACGCCGTAGCTTTTCCCTCCCGTTTTATTGTCGCCTGCCCGAATGGTCATCTCGATGATTTCCCGTGGCTGACCTACGTTCATGGAGGTCAGGCCCAGGATTGCCAGGGCCCCCTGAAACTCGTGGATCGCGGGCTTTCCGGCTCCATTTCCGATCTGCTCGTTGTGTGTGAAGGTTGCGGAGCCAGACGTCCGATGGGACACGCGTTCGGTGAACAGCGGGCTGCGGCCATCGGACCCTGCACGGCCCGCAGACCATGGCTGGGAACGGATGATGTGGACCCTGATGGATGCGACGCGGAGCCGAGACCACTTCTCAGAGGAGCAAGCAATGCGTGGTTCCCGGTCCTGCGCAGCGCTCTCTCCATACCGCCGTGGGTCAATCCTGTCCAGGAAGCCGTGGGCAAATATGAAAGGCATATGACCAGGCTCGACTCCCTCGAGAAGGTGGAGATGTTCCTTGAGCTGGGGAATTACCCCGAACTGGAGCGATTCACGGCGGAAGAAATCTGGTCTGCCCTCCAGGAGAGGAGTAATCGCACCCTTCGCACGGTGACAGATCTGCTGTGGGAGGAGTGGCTGGCCTTCCGGCAACCTTCGGCGGGTACAGGGAAAACCGAGTTCGAGACGAGGCAGGTGGATCTGCCTCCGGGACTGGAACCGTGGCTTGCGCGCGTCGTCCAGGCAACGCGTCTGCGGGAAGTCCGCGCCATTCTCGGCTTTACCCGCATAGATGCCCTGGGGGAGCCCGGCGACGACAGTGCAGCAGAGATCAAGATAGCTCCACTGAGCCGCAGACCCATGGACTGGCTTCCTGCAGTGGAGATCAGGGGCGAAGGGATTTTCATCGAGTTCCACGAGGACGCCCTCAGGACCTGGGAGAACCGTGATGATGTGAAGACGCTTTCTGGGAATCTCTCACGCATATACGCCTTGTGGCGCAAGGAGCGGGGACTACCTGATGCGGCGTTCCCGGGAATACGGTACGTTCTTCTGCATTCCATAGCCCACATGCTCATCAGGCAGCTGTCGCTCGACTGCGGCTATTCCGCGAGCTCCATCCGGGAGCGGATATATTGTTCATCGAACCCAGACAAACCCATGGCTGGTATTCTTCTGTATACAGCGGTGGCGGATTCGGAAGGCAGCCTTGGCGGTCTGGTGGAACTGGGGGAGCCGGATCGTTTTGGCCCGCTCATGCGGGCGGCACTCAGGGGTGCAACGGTATGCTCCTCGGATCCGCTCTGCGCGGAACACCGGGCAGAAGAGCACGGGATCCTGAACGGGGCAGCCTGCCACGCCTGCCTGATGGTGTCGGAAACGTCGTGTGAGCGCGGGAACAGATTGCTTGACCGCAATCTGGTGGTCCCGACGTTCGCGGGTTCCTCGCTTGCCTTCTTTCCGGAATCCCTGTGCGGAAATCCTGACGGAGGGCCTGATTCATGAGTTCCCCGGGAATCAACGGCCTCCGGCATTTGCTCGCGGAGTTCTGGTCGACGGATAAGGGCCTCATCGACAAGATCACCTCCGCACTGGGTGACGGTACGCTCGAACCAGGAACAAGTCCTCTTGTCCTGCGACGCATTGCCGACTCGAACGCCATGCTCGAAAACAGGCTTGCCCTTCTTCTGGAGGAATGGAGAAAGGCCGGCGGGCAGGAGGTCATCCCGGGGACATGTCTCGCCCTCTGTCTTTCTGCCATTGCCCAAGGTGCCCGCCTTGCGAAACGCAAAGTGCCGAGCGTCGAAATGGTCTGGACAGGTCCTGTAGTGCCGGGTTCGAGGGCACGTTCCACAGCGGAGGTCATCCGGGGGATCATCGACCGGACGCGCGACCATCTCCTGGTAGTTGGCTATGCGCTTACAGCGAAAGACTTAGTCAGGCGGTTCTCCGAGGCCGCGGAGAGAGGTGTCAGGGTCACCATGGTTCTGCATGATGATCCTGCCAACGCGAAGCTGATGCGGGAGACCTGGCCGGCGGACGCCCCGGCTCCGAGGCTGCTCACCTGGCCTATCGGGGATCAGCATCCGATGGCCAAGCTGCACATCAAACTCGTCGCTTCCGATGGCCAGACCATGCTTCTTACCTCGGCCAATCTGACCTGGCTGGGACTCTCGGAGAACATGGAGATGGGCGTCATGGTTGACGGGGAAGTCGTAGGCGAGTTCGTTCGCCATTTTGATGCTCTCGAGAAGGCAGGGATAATCGTGGAGATC
>CAYQMG010000011.1:0-98805 GCA_964418585.1 uncultured Gammaproteobacteria bacterium
TGTATTGGAAGTGGACGACGAGGAGTATCCGTTGGAGTATCATCGGGTGTTGCGGCGGTTGATGGCGGCGATAGCGGACGAGGAGGTACACGAGACGATGCGGATGGAAGATGAGATTCTGACGCACTTGCAGGAGTTGGAACGGAAGGTGGAGGAGCAGCAGCGGGTGGCCGAGGAGCAGCGGCGGATTGCGGAGGAGAAGGCGCGAGAGGCCGAGGAGAAGGCGCGAGAGGCGGAAGAGCAGCGGCGGGTGGCCGAGGAGCAGCGGCGGGTGGCGGAGGAGCAACGACGGGTGGCCGAGGAGCAGCGTCGGGCGGCCGAGGAGAAAGAACGGGCGTTGGAGGAGCAGCGCCGGGTGGCCGAGGAGAAGGAACGGGCGTTGGAGGAGCAGCGTAGGCTCGCCGAGGAGCAGCGCCGGGTGGCTGAGGCGCGTCGTCGAAAGGCCATCGAAGCCCTGGTGGAGGCGGGGGTGCCGCGGGCGGAGGCGGAAGCCATGTTCCCGCCGTGACCCTGGTCCGTCTCCCGATTTCCGCCTCCCGAGGGCCGCTTCCCGAATCCCCATTCTCCACTCCCGATTCCCGCCTCCCCCGGACGCCTTTTCCAGGCCGCCCGAGTTGCCATCCAGGCCGCTCGAAAATGTACCCTGATGTGGTTCAGGGTCTGGCAGATTCTGTTTGATCACGGGAAAGCGGTGTACTTGAATCCCCTGTCTATCGCGGGTGTCCGCCTCGCTCGAAGCTCGTCCTTCCCCGAAGCCGCCGAGGCCGGCACGCCTGGCCTACGCTCCCAGACCTGATTCATTCTCGAGAATTGGGAATGGCGCGCAAGCGTGCAAAGCGCGCGCCACAACGGGTATTCCAGAGAATGAACATAACCCTGCAACCAGCCCCCAAATTCGCAACGATGCCCGGTAGTCACGCAGTTCCCCAGGGGGGTATGGGGCCTTCGCGTCACGCACGATTCACCCAAGAACTCTCCTTCGGGCACTGGAAGCCAGTCCGCTCCTCCCTCCCGGAGGGGGCCATCGGAACCCGGGCCCCTCCGCAGCAGGCTCAATCCGAGCCCCCCACCGCCGGGGGATCACACGCCTCTCGAAGCGGGGCCTCACACGCGGTCCAGGGCTCCCTCGACCTGTTCGAGATCGTTACTTTGGACGCCGACCTGTCCGTTCCAGCGCCTGTTTCGATGGGTCAAAGAGGCGCTGGCGCGTCATCAGTCCCCGGAGTTGACTTTGGTCAAAATGGGCCAGGAAGCCCACCTTCCGCACCTTGTTGTTTGGTCACCACAATCGAGGTCGCAGCAGCCCACGGAGGGTGGAAAGGCCGTCGCCTCACCCTCTGCCATGAACCGCTGCGCCTGGTGTCCCGCGCTTCGCGCAAACCCCGCCGCTCGGCGCCGGGCCTACGGCGGGGCGGCCATCCGTCTACGCCGCCGAAAAAGGATCACGCCTGGCGCATCGATAGAACACGTTGACAGGCATTATATCCCGGCATAGTATCGAACGGTGTGCGTTGTCATGAATGGCAGACGCGCGGGTGGGCAATGCCCTGGGCAATGAGCGCTCGAGGGAGGTTGTGGCCTCGATCTGCGCGGTCCCGGGGATTGCCTGCGAGAGCAGGCTGGTGATCAGCGAGCAGAACAAGGATCGGAAAAGGACGGAAAGAACGATGGCGTTCGACGTGTTCGAGTTTGACGGAGGGAACGCGGTACTGGTGGCGTTGCCTCCGGGTGGTGTCTGGATGATTGCAGAATCGGGAGCCGTGCAACCGGAGTCTGGTGTGAGTCGGAATCTTCTGCAAGATGCCCTACTGAAGAGCGTGGCGCGGCACACGGCGGAAATCTGGGACAAGGTGGGGAGTTGTCCTTCGATGTGGCTGATCGAGGATACCTATTCGCTGGTGTGGGTTCCGCTGGAGGGAAATCTGGAGTATGTGGAGGCTTTCTTGACCCAGCGTCTCGAGCCTTTTGAATACGAGCCGTTGAGGTGGTTTCTGGAAGAAGAGGCTTGCGGGTTGTCGACAGGGGAGGGGACCCCGGAGGCGCTTCGTCTCAGCGTTGCGGAAGGCGTTGTTTCCGGCGCGTTGCTCCTGGTGGTTCGAGGCAGGATAGCGCGGGCGTTCATGGGGGATGTACGGGAGGAGAGGCCGGGAGAGGTGCTGGTGCCGGCGGCCTTGCCTCTGCTGGAGGAACGGCGGCTCGAGAATCCGCGGTGGGAGCATGTGGATGAGGTGTTGCAGGAGGCCGAGCCGGACCGCGCTCGAGTGGCCGATTGGGTGGTGCTGTATGCAGATGCGAGCGGGTATGCCGAGCATGAATTCTTCTGGTTCGAGATGTACGACGGGCCGAGTGCGACGGGAGAGCCTCTCGCAAAGGTGCCTGCGACGCTCGAGTCGGGGGTGGTTCAATCGGAGAAGTGCCAAATACCGTCCCTTCCCAGCGACGAGACGTTGGTGGGTGTGACGCTCTATTTTCGAGCCACTCGAGGTCGGGAAGCCACGGAATTGGCGCCGATCGATATCATTCCCGGGCTCCAGTTGCTGTACGAGGTGGACCTGGACGGAGTCCCTCACGATGACGACGTTCTCGTGCTACTGGACGAGCAGGGGCAGACCGTCCAGGAGATTGTGGTGGGAGAAGCCGAGGACGGGCCGCCCGGATTCAAGTCACTATATCTCCCTGGGCTGGAACCGGGCCGGGGTTACTCGCTCATTCGGCGGTATGAAAGTGCGGAGGAAGGAGGGGAGGATCCCCTGTTCCTTGACCACACCCCCGAGGATGTATTGGCCTACGGATTCGATCCTCCGCGCCTGCTTCGTTTCGTGCTGCTGAACGGCGTGATCGATCCGGACGCCTACCTGGCCTGGTGGGAGGAGGCGGACAAGAACGAAGGGGAATGGCCCGCCCCCATTGCCGAAGAGGCATTGAGGCCCCAGTCGCTGGCCCCGGTATCGAACCGCTTTTTCCTGGTGGCCTCGAGTGGCTCGAGCGGAACGGCCGGTACGACCTCGCCGGGCTCGAGTCGGACCCTGTTGGTGGCTGATGAACAGGGATGCCTCCGCTCGGTCGATTCGAAGCTGCGGCCGGCGCCGTTTGACCTGGTACGCCTGGCCGGGAGCGGACCCTTGACCCTGGAGCCTCTGGCCGCGGGGATGGTTCGAACCAAGTTTTTCGCTGACAAGGCGTCGTGGCAGCGTACGCTGGTGGAAGAGGCTGCAGGATTGGAGGAAACCCCGTTCAAGGCCGTCCCTATCTTTTACCGCCGCGAGCACCTCGAGCCCATCGACCCGTTGAAGTATGACCCGGAGACACTGGAAGCGCTGGAGCGTCTCGAGCGGTACGCGGCCGGGGCTACGCGGCTGGGGTACCTCTTTCCGAAGACCCAGTATGTGTTCCTGCTGGTACCTGACTCCGTGGTGGACGAATCCCAGAGGAAGGATCCTGTGCCGGCCTTGCGCTGGTGGTCGGCCAAGGAGGATGAGTCGAGCGCGGTGGAGGTGCCCGGGCAGTGGATAAGCCTTTCATACGGGGCCGAGTTGGGACAGAGCCAGGTGGATCGGGAATTCGCCCTCTACCTGGTCACGTCGGCGCACTGTATCCTCACGAACGATGAGGTCTACCGGATCCGGTTGCCCCTGTCCCTGTTCTATCCAGCCATACGAGAGTGGGCTCACGACATGGGGCTCGACGACGGCTTGCTGTTGTCTTACCAGGTGAAGTTCGAGATCTCGACGCTTATGAGCGATATCGACTACCAGGTCATCGCCCCGATATCCATCGAAGAAGCCCTCATCGCCGCCTATCCGGACCGGCTGGCGGCGGTCATGCACCGGGTTCTCCAGGAGCAGAAGAGCACACCGAATCCGGTGGCCCCCGGGACGGTCGACCCGGTGAAGGCATGGTCGGACCGGATGAGCCTGATGCGTACCCGGCAGCAGCTTGCCCTTGGTGTGCTTTCAGCCGACACACATGCCCTGGTGAGTGTGTTCGAGGCAAGTGGCAGGAAACAGAATCGAGAACAGGACAAGAAGGACAAGAAGGATCGCAAGAACGACGAGAACAAGAAGGCTGAGATCAAGGAACGCCGGATGGCGATTGCCCAGGCGTTTGGGCAAACGCTCTCATTTGCCAGCATGACCGTAAGTGAAATTGCCCTCGAGGGGGAGGCCGTCGCCAAGTGGTTTGCCCTGGCCGACAAGGCATACGCGGCAGTCCTGACGATGTTGGACATTCACTCAAAGTGGCGAGGTCTGCCGCGGATGGTGAACAACATGGAACGGAGTCGCTTTGTCTGGCAGAACGTGCGGCGTATCTACGACCTGGCCGACGGTCCTGCGGTGAGCAGGCTCTTCACCGCCTGGAGCTGGAACAAGTGGGCACTGACGGAGTTACGGGAGAAGAAGGTCCCTGAGGAGTTCGCATTGCAGCTCGGGCGTCTGACGGACGACGAGCAACTGGGGAAGATGATCAAGGAAGGAATTCCGACAGACAAGGAATTCTCCATCCCCGAGTCCTCCTCATCCTCGGTCATCGGCAAGGTGGGCAAGGGCCTGGAAGTACTCGACACAGCCCTGGCGGTCTACGCGGTGTATCAGACCTGGAACGAAGCGCGTCAATCGTCAAACAGTCTGCAATTGCACATGGATCGCCTGTCCGCGATGACGCGGTCGTTGCCGGATCGGTGGCACCTTCCTGGGGGGGTCGTGGCGCCGGAGTGGGGTCGCTTGGAGGAATTCGAGGCAGAGCGGTTCCTGGTGTACAGCCTGCGGATGAACCTGAGCCAGAAAGAGTGGCAGTTGGTCAAGGAAGCGGTTTCGTTTACGGTGCAGGCGTTGACCTGGGTTCCCGTGGTGGGAGAGTTGGCGCACCTGGTGTTGCTGCTCCAGAGTGGATTTGTGGCCGGAATGGAGGCCTTGGCGCTACTGGTTCAGATGGTGGACTCCGCGGTCCTGGAGAATCGAATCTCCGTGTGGTGGACGGGCATAAGAAAGTGGTATGCGCTTCAGAAGCTCCACGGGGTTGCACAGTGGATTCTCTCCAGGTACGTATTCAGCTCTGGGTCCGTCCAAAGGGCTCGCCTTGGAGACGATCCCATGGTGCAATTGCTGGTGCGGGAACGGATCCTCTCCGGCCTGCTTGGTCTGATCGATCGGTGCGGTTCCCGGTTCGGCGACCCCGAGGCGTTCGAGCGCAAGGTACGGCAGTACAAGATCAAGGAGTACATTGAGTTCTGGTTGAGTCCAGGGTCCGAGGTGCGCTACCTGGTGGTGGAGTCGGTCACCGTGGACCCGACCGCGCAGTGGCTCTACGCGGTGGGGGCGGCCGAGGCGCGGTTCCAGGATCGGACCGTGGTCGACCAGGCACGGGAAGGGAATTCGTGGGAGAGCACGATTTCGACGTACCCCGGGATCTGGAACGCCGCGTTCTATGGCCTCAGGGTCGCCAAGATTCCTGTCACGTTTCACCGGTGGTTCCCGATTCACCACATGATTTCCGGGGACGTGGTGGAGTTGGCCAGGACTCTCTGCACGGACTACAGCGCGGTCACCGCGGGTGATATTGTGTTTGCCAGGGTCTACGTCTGGCATGACGGCTGGTGGTGTCCTGTGGACAAGGTTTCCACCGAGGACGAGAAAAAGCGCCCGCGGCCCACATCGCCCATCCGGGTGGTGGTGGTGTTTGAGCGCAACCCGAGTCTGGCAGGCCTTCCAGTATCGCTCCAACTCGTGCGCAACGACACCTGGCCCGCCACCCGGGGGCCGGTTTACAAGACCTCGCTGCGTCCTCTCAAGCGGTCTGAAGCGAAGAAGGGTGAATCAACAGGCGGTCACGGAGGAACGTCTGGCACCGACAAGGAGAAGATTGCGGCGGCTGTGATGGACGATGGTCTGCTTCAAGGCACCGAAGAGGAGGCCTACTTCCCGGTGCAAGACTCCAAGACCGGGGACGCACAGTATCACATGGGACTGGTCTTCTACCCGTTCTATCACTTTCACGGGGAGCTGGTCCACGGCGCCAAGCCGTGCGGGCACGTCCCGCTGCTCCCCAACGCGGAAATGTCGGTGGCGTTTCGCCTCAAGGTGGGGCCGCGGAGCTTCTGGGTCGGACAGAACGGGGACGCCGATGTCTTGCGCGTCCTCCTCACCGGTTCCACCCAGTCGGCCTCGGCCATGACCCTGGACCGGGAGTTCCTGGCCAGCAAGAGTTCCTTGAAGGAGACCGGGAGCGTCTATGCGAACCAGGTCCAGGTCGTCGCGGCGCTCCTCAAGAGGGGCCAATCCTGGCGACTGTTCACCTCCGGGACCGAGGTGGTAGGGGCTGACGAGTTCGACTTCGACTGGACGCGCCCGTTCGAGATGGTGTTCCTGTTCAGCGTGGACTCGTTCGGGAACACTTGGGCCAATGTGAGCGATCGCAACCTGGACGGGTATGTTCAGCCCTATGAAGTGGTGGTCGGGTTTGACAAGCCGGGACCCCAGTACGGGGCGCGCGGACGGCCGTTGGAACTCACGTCCGAGTTGGAGACAACGAAGGACTCGAAACGCGCATTCTTCGTGTTCGAGGGCGAACTGGAAGTGGGGGCGTTGCGCGCAATGCTGGTCCAGGGCGGCGTCCTGTCCCCGGAGGAGGATGTGGAGCCCACGGTGGACGGGAAACCATGGACCGACCCGCCACCGTTGCACCGCCAGTGGCACGTGGGGGCGGTGCGGGTGAAGTTCGCCTATTCGATCCAGAGACAGAACGGGAAGGTGGATGTCTTCAATGCATTCAAGCCGTTCGGGACCAGGGCCCGCCGGACCGGGGATTCTCCATACGTCTATCGCATGGCGTTGAAGCTGGCCAATGGGAGCACCTTCGTGGACGCGGAGAGTCCCTGTGCGATCGAACTTCCATGCCTGCCCCCGGCGAAATCGGCGCGGAAGGGATGGGAACACCTCGGGAAGGACCGGTTCGTGGACGAGGAGAGCCTGTGGCAACTCCTGGCGTTGCATGAGACCGACTTCTCGGACTGAGCGTTCGGTCCGCGGGTGTGGGTTTCGGATTGAGTTCCCCACGCAGCCGCGCTACCCTGTAGTCGGCAGTCTACATCGGATGTCGTCTCCTGGAAGTTTCGTGCGAATGCGTGCCTGGTCCTATCTCACTTTCAGTTTGGGTATTATGCTCTGCTTCCTGTTTCCCCGGGCCGAATCGGCCGCCGGAGAGGTGCAGGAGGCGCCCACATTCGAATCACCTGCCATCCTCGAGGCCTTTATTCAGCGCAAGTGTTCCTTTGCGCTCGGCAACGATTACCACCGGTTCTGGCCCGACCATCGCTACTCCGGCACCGGGTTCGGGGGACGGCGCATGCGAGGCACCTGGCAGCTCGACGGGAGCGACCTGGTGGTGAGCGCGGTGGGGGAGGGCGGTCCATGTGATGAATCCTCCCTGGAGCCGTGTGACTCGGAGTGGTCGGCGTCGTTCATCTGGCGGGACCTGCGAACCAATGGCACTCGCCTACTCGAGGTCGGGAAGACCGAGCGAGGTGGGGTGGTATACCTGTGTGAACCCGGACGGGGCTGTGAAACGCGGATCGGCACCCAGTGCTTTCCGGTGGAGGCCGTGCAGGTCCGCCGGGGAAGCTGGGATCGGCGGCTCTACTGGCGGCTCATGCGCTCGTTTCGCAAGGCGGGTCTGGCCGGGTCGGTGGTGGTCGAAGGGCCTCGAGCCGTGGATCCGCGGGAGGTGACCGAGGTTTGGTTTCGGCCGGACAGCGCCGACCTCGCCGACCAGGTGGCGCGCGAAATCGAACCCATCGTTGGACCGGTGGGCCCCCGGGAGTGGGCGTGGGGAGGCGCCTACCGCGTCACGATCATCGTGGGCCGCAAGCGGGCCACCACCCTGCCGAAGCGTCGGCATGAGACCGTGATCTACTGAGTCCTACGGACGCCCGGTCTTCTGGTGAAGCTTGTCCGCGATCCGTTTGACCTTGTCGGACCGGGTCATGGACACGGCTTTGTCCGCAAAACGGGTCGCATCCCCCCACTTGCCGTCCTTGAGGTAGTCCTTGACCCGTTTCTCGATCCGCCGGACCTGGCCCGAGTCGTCCGCAATCCGGAATGCCGGCAACCCGACCCGTTTCCTCAGATCTTCACCCCCACACGCGGCGCAACGAGAGGGCGGATTGCCGGGTTTCTCGAGCACCTCGAACACGTGGCCGCACCGGAGACATTCATAGTCGAACAGAGGCATCCTCACCTCACGAGGGAAACCGCGCCCGCTTCAGCGCCTGCGCATGGCCTTGGTCAGGGCTGACGCTGCAGTGAGCAGGGGAGACCAGGAGGGACCGAACGGCGGGGCATAGGCCAGGTCCATGTCGTACACTTGAGCCACGGTCATGCCCGCAGAAAGGGCCGCCACCACGGTATCGATCTTGTGCGCTGCCCCCTCGTTCCCCACCATGGCCGCACCCAGGACTCGACCCGTCTTCCGGTCGCCGGTCAGCGCAACCTGAATCTTGCCGCCCCCGGGGTAGTAGTGGGCCCGCGTCGGCGCCTGGATGATCGCGGTCACCGGATCGAACCCGGCGTCCTCGGCCTCTTTCTCGGTCAACCCGGTCCGGGCGATCTCGAGCCCGAAGAACTTGAATACGGCCGTGCCCATGATCGGTGGGGCCTTCTGGTCCTTGCCCAGGGCGTTGGCCCCTGCAATCTTACCTCCACGATTGGCCCGCAGTGCCAATGGAATCCAGACACGCCGGCCGCTCACACCGTGAACCGCATCTGCACAGTCTCCGGCAGCCAGAACGTCCGGAGCCGACGTCCACATGCGCTCGTCCACTGCGATGGCCCCGGCCGGTCCGAGTTCGATTCCGGCTTGAACAGCCAGCTCGTTCACCGGTCTGACACCAGTGGCCACGATGATGAGGTCCGCCTCGAACGTCCCGTTCCCGGTCAGGACCTCGAGCGTGCCGTCCTCCCGTTTTTTTACCTGTTGCACCGCCGTCTCGCACCGGATGTCCACCCCATGCGCCTCGCCCTCGGCCCGAATCCGGTCCCGAAGCTTCTCGGGCAGGAACGGAACGATGTCCGGGAGCGCCTCGAGAACCGTCACCTCCGCACCCAGTTCCCGCAGGTTCTCCGTGGCCTCCAGCCCGATGTATCCTCCCCCGATTACCACCGCACGCCGCGGCCTCGACGCCTCGATGGCCGCCTTCAAAACCCGTCCGTCCTCCAGTGTCTTGAGCGGGTAGGCCCCGCGCCCCCAGACCTCGGCCAGCCCCTCGATGGGCGGTCGGATGACTCGAGCCCCGGTGGCGATGATGAGCCGGTCGTAGCCTACCTCGAACGAACCCGAGGGCATGGTCCCGGTCACCTTTTTCGCGGCCAGGTCGATGCCCGTCACCTCGTGCTCGAGCCGCACATCGATCCGGCGCTCTTCGCGAAATTTCTGCACCGGCACGACCTGGAGATCCGCCATCCGGTGTCCCTCCGGCAGCTTGTATGGGAGTCCGCAGGCCCCGTAAGATACATCCTGCGTCTTCTCCAGTACGATGATTTCCGCCGTGCCGTCGATACGGCGGGCCTGACTCGCGGCGCTCATACCCGCAGCGTCGGCTCCGATGATTACCAACTTCATGGCTACCTCCTTGACGGGAAGGGATTTCGTCGATAGATCATTCAATGTCGTTCCGCGGCCCCGGCGCAGCCCTCCCACCGGATCTCCGTGGGAGCTACTGCGTCGACAGGAGCAGGATCGGGACGATACAATAGCACAAGTTCCGGCGTTTTGCCGGTCGTTTCAAACCCGACGCACACCAGCGAGGATCTCATGAGAAACCGCACGCTGAAGATTGCCGCGGCCAGCGTTCTTGCTTCCATCCTTTTCATCCTGTTCGCCGGAATGGACGGGTGCGGGCCCCAGATCTGTACCGACCCCGATGAGTGCCGCGACGCCCCGGCGATGGGCATGCACGCATTCTGAACGAGGCGCACTTAGCCGAGGGCTGGTCAGGAAAGCGCAACTTTGGCTGGAACCTGGAATGCGGGTCGGCCGGTTCAGGAGCTGCTCCGGACGAGTCCGGCGCGCACTGAAGCCACAATGCGCTCGGCTTCTCCACGATGCGTGCCCACCTGTGTGGCCAGGGCGGCCTGACCTCGAGCCCGGAGGAGATTGTGTTCGCCGCGGCCCCCGTGGGCAGGGTCGAACCCGAAGTAGCACTCCTCCAGGGCATCACGAGCGAACCGGGCGGCGAGTTCCCAGCAGATGCGCTCGAGTCCGGGGACCAGAGAACCCCACTCGTCGTCGGTGGGCTGAAACGTGGGGCTGCACCCTGCTGCATACCCGGTGAGCGCCGCCTCGAACAGGGAGAGGTCGAATCGAGGTGCATCCGTGTCCTCGGCCGCAGGATTGCACCAGGATCGCATGGCATCTCCCATCTCCACAGCCCAGAGGCCGTATTGCAGCGTGTCCAGGTCGATGAGCGCCGCTGCCTCCTGGTCCTGGAATCGCACGTTGGAGATCTTGAGGTCTCCGTGAATCAGCCGGGTTGGACCGCGCAACGGAGGGAACCCCCGGTTCCAGGCTCCCAGGATGCGGTCGGCCACCCGTGCAACCTCGCCGTGAAGGCGATGACCTGTGTGCACCGCCAGGGCGGCGCGAAGTCCGTCCATGTGCGCTGTCGTGTCGTGGACGTTGCCGCGCAGGGATCGGAATCGCCAACTGAACCCGTCGAGCGCGCCATGGAACCGGGCCACGAGGCGCCCGGCGGAAAACGCCTCGCGTCGCTGTGCAATCCGGTGGATGGTGCGGTTGCCCACCACGGTGAGGGCGCGCCAGATCGATGCGTCGGTTGCGGCGTGGTAGAGGTTTCCGGAGCGGGTGCGGAGGAGTTCCGGCGTGGACACCCCTTTTTCCCGGAGCCTCGAGGTCACGGCGGCGATGTCTTCGTGTACTTCAGGGCCGAAAATGCTGGTGTTGAGCTGCTGAAGCACGGCGATGGGGTGCGTTTCCCCATCCTCCACCCAGTAGGTGCGGTTGATGAGGCCATCGGCACAGGGACGCAGCCGGATTGGGCCCGGCCATGCCCACGCCGTGACCGCTTCCCGCGCCATCGTGGCGAAATCCTGCACCGTTCCACCTCCTTGGCAACCGACCCGGACCCGCCTCTTGCAACCTGGGGTGGCAACGGGGGCGGTGAGGGGCGGGCCGTTTCGTGGGCAGGGACGAGAACGACCCTGGTTGCAAATCCCTGCCCGGTGATGTACGTAACTTGCCGACGGTGAAACCATATCACAGGGCGCCGCGCGGTGGAAGCCGGCGCGTTTCCTCGAGGTGACGAGATGTCGATGTCAGAATCCACGGTCATGCGGGACAGCTTCGGTGCACGGACCACCCTCGAGGTGGGAGGGCGGACCTATCGCGTGGCGTCACTCTCACGGCTGGGTCAGCGAGTCAAAAAGCTGCCTTATGCAATACGGGTCATCCTCGAGAACCTCCTGCGGCACGAGGACGGTGCCCGGGTGACGGCCGAGGACATCGAGGCCATGCTTTCCTGGCGACCCGAAGTTCACCCGACGCGGGAGATCGCGTTTACCCCGGCTCGAGTGCTGCTGCAAGATTTCACCGGGGTGCCCGCGGTGGTGGATTTGGCCACCATGCGGGACGCGATGGCGGCTCGAGGCGGAGACCCGGCTCGAGTGGACCCGGCGCTCGACGTGGATCTGGTCATCGATCACTCGGTCCAGGTGGATCGGTTCGGAACCTCGAGGGCACTGGCCGAGAATGCGGCCATCGAGTACGAGCGGAACCGGGAGCGGTACGAACTGCTTCGGTGGGCCCAGTCGGCCTTTCATCGTTTCCGGGTGGTTCCGCCTGCAACCGGAATCGTGCACCAGGTCAACTTGGAGTACCTGGCCACGGTGGTGACCACGCGGGAGGTGGGCGGGGAGGTCTGGGCCTTGCCGGACACGCTGGTGGGGACCGATTCCCACACCACGATGGTCAACGGTCTGGGCGTGTTGGCCTGGGGCGTGGGTGGGATCGAGGCCGAGGCTGCCATGTTGCACCAGCCGATTGCCATGCTGATTCCCGAGGTGGTGGGCGTGCGCCTTCATGGGATCCTCCCGGCGGGGGCGACTGCGACGGATCTGGTGCTCACCGTGACCGAGTTGTTGCGGGAGGTCGGAGTGGTGGGTCGGTTCGTCGAGTTTTTCGGTCCCGGTCTCGAGCGGTTGTCGCTCGAGGATCGGGCGACCATTGCCAACATGGCGCCCGAGTACGGGGCCACGGTGGGCTATTTCCCGGTGGACGGGAAGACGGTCGAATACCTGGCCCGGACGGGTCGGGAACCGGAGCAGGTGGCGCTGGTGGAGGCCTACTGCCGTGCCCAGGGGTTGTTCCGTACTTCGGACGCGCCGGAGCCGGAATACAACGACCAGGTGGAACTGGACCTGGGGACCGTGGTGCCGAGTCTTGCCGGGCCTCGCCGGCCACAGGACCGGGTCCCCCTGTCTCGAGCGCAGGAAGCGTTCCAGGCGGAACTCCCGTCTCTTCGTGGCGGAGCGTCCGGAGAGGGGGGCCGCAAGGAGGTCGGGGTGAGCATTGATGGCGGCACCTATCCTTTGCAGGACGGTTCGGTGGTCATCGCCGCCATCACGAGCTGCACCAACACGAGCAATCCGTCGGTACTGGTGGCCGCAGCCCTGCTGGCGCGCAATGCGGTGAAGCGCGGACTCAGGGTTCGGCCGTGGGTGAAGACCAGCTTTGCTCCGGGCTCTCAGGTGGTCACCGCATACCTGGAGGAGGCCGGCTTGATACCCTACCTGGAAGCCCTCGGGTTCCACCTGGTGGGATACGGGTGCACCACCTGCATAGGCAACAGCGGTCCGTTGCCCGAGGTGATTTCCCGGGCCATCGAGGAGGGGGACCTCGTGACCGCAGCGGTTCTCTCCGGGAACCGCAATTTTGAGGGGCGGGTCAATCCCTGGACTCGGGCCAACTACCTGGCGTCTCCGCCCCTGGTGGTGGCCTACGCCCTGGCCGGCACCATGGACATCGACCTCACGACTCAGCCAATCGGCCACGACCCCAACGGCACACCGGTCCTCCTCGCCGACCTCTGGCCGGAGAGGGCCGAGATCGACGCCCTGGTGGCCCGACACGTGCACCCCGAAATGTTCCGGACACGTTACGCGGATGTGTACCGCGGAACCGACGCCTGGCGCGCCATGGACACCGGGGACCAGGTCCGGTTCCCCTGGTCCCCTGATTCCACCTACGTGCGCCCCGCTCCCTTCTTCGATCACGTCATCCCGCACGGCGAGTCCCCCGAGGCTCCCGATGACATTGTCAACGCCAGGGTCCTCGCCTTGCTCGGCGATTCGGTCACCACGGACCACATCTCCCCGGCCGGCAGCTTCACCACGGACACTCCGGCCGGTCGCTACCTCCTGTCCCAGGGTGTGCCCCCGGAGCGATTCAATACCTACGGTTCGAGGCGAGGAAATCACGAGGTGATGGTCCGGGGCACCTTCGCCAACATTCGCCTGCGCAATCGGCTGGTGCCCGATTTGGAGGGCGGCTGGACCCTCCTGCTGCCCGACGGCGAGCGCATGACCATCTTCGATGCGGCCATGACCTATCGGGACCGGGGCGTCCCCCTGCTCGTGGTGGCCGGCAAGGAATACGGCACCGGGTCCTCCAGGGATTGGGCTGCCAAGGGTACGCGCCTCCTCGGCGTCCGAGCGGTCCTGGCCGGAAGCTTCGAACGAATTCACCGCAGCAACCTGGTGGGCATGGGCGTGCTTCCGCTCGAGTTCCTGGACGGCCAGGACGCGGACAGCCTGGGTATCACCGGCTTCGAGCGGTTCGACGTGCTCGGCCTGTCCCGAGGCCTGGAGCCGGGGCGCAAACTCACCGTCGTGGTCCACGGCGACACGGGAGAACCTCGTACCTTCGCGGTCCGGTGTCGGCTGGATTCGCCGCAAGAGGTGGTCAATTACCTCCACGGGGGGATCCTCGCCCATGCGCTGACCCAGTTGATGGGCTGAACCCACCGGCCGGTCCAGGACCCGCCCGTCTCCCCCATGCCCGAAACAGGAAAACACCGTCACAGGGGGCTGTACCAGAACCGGAGTTGCACGCTGTGCTCGGTGGCCACCGGGAGGGAGATTTCCCCGGCCGAGTCTCCGCAGGACTTGCCCAGGTAAAGGTCCCGGTTGCGCTCCAGGTTGAGGGTGTAGGCCAGCGTGGTATAGGAGCCAAGCTGGAGACTGAGCGAGTTTCTCCACGAGAGGCTGGTGTACCGAACCCCTTGTGAGGGCACGATCGCCTCGAACTCGGTGGTGAACTGGAGCGAGCGAGTGAACCGCGCCGACGCCAGGATGGCGCTTTCCGGTCCGAACACGAACGAGTTGTCTGGATGGCGCAGGGCCACCGCATTCACATCCACCTCATGGAACTCGCCGGTCCCGTTCCCTTCTTCGTCCGTGATTTCGATCAATGCCGTGGCCGGGATGGTGGAGTCCTGCTGAATGAGGAATCCTCGAGGAAGGTACTGGGTCATGCCCAGGCCCACGCGCAGGTCCAGATCGAGCAGAGAAGTGTGGAACAGGCGGAAGTTGATGCCTGCCCCCTGTTTGAACTCGATCGGCGCCCACGGCCTGCCCAATTCCATCTCGGTGACCTCCTCCGCATGCATGGGGTCCCGCGTCGCCGGGTCCTCGAGGATCTCTCCGCAGCTATCGGTCTGCACCACGTAGGTCGGTTCGTCGAAATAGGAGTACCGGTGGGTCAATGAGGTCTCGGCGCGGAGCCGTGCATACGGGCCTGCCCAGGGGAGGAGCTCGTAGATATAGATCGAATTCAGGTAAAGTCGATCCTGGGTGGTCTGACGGTTGCCCTCACGCAGCCCTTGCCACAACCCGACATCCATTTCCTGGGTGGCGCTCGAGTCATCGGTCTCGGCCGCCTGGCGCGTTTGCAGGCTGAATCCCTCCTCGATCTCCAGGCGGTTGATCCACAGGTGCTTGTCATGCCGGAACTTGACCAGGTTGTCCGAAAAGATGTTCATGGACAGTGTGGTCCCGGGCGGGGCCGAGAATCCGGTGCTCCGGTCGTTGAACAGCACATCCCCACCGATGAGCGAGTGCACCTTCCACTTCTCGTGCTTCTGCGGCCCGGCCAGGTCCCGCTCGGACACCCCCGCGCCCAGGAAGTTCTGGGTGGCTGGGTCGAGCACGAGCAGGAACGGGACATAGGCCCCCGGAGTCAACAGGACGGTGGCAAAGTTGGTCCGGGCACGATACGTGGACCCGGGTTTGACGATCTTGTACAACCCCGGCGGCAGGACCCAGGCCTGGGTTTCCTCGCCAAGCTCCTCGTCCGCCCCGTAGCCCACGCCGTAGAACTCGAGGTTGTCCATGTTGATGAGTTCGTAAGTGCCTCGAAATGGGATGAACTTCTCGTCCACCACCGAGATGTCCAGCACCGCCCAGTCCGGAGGTACAATGGTCACCTCGCCCTCGGTCACCGTCACGGTCCGCACGATGCGTTGCGACAGGGTTCCTGAGCCGATACGCACCTCGTAGGTCCCCGGAAACAGCGGAATGCGCTGGGCCATGGACCCGCTGGTCACCTGCTCCCCGTCCTTGAACACGTCCACGCGCGGTTCCCGTTGCGGCGCACCGCTCAGGGACGGAAGAAAGATGGCGCCCTTGCCCGGGCGCAGTTCGCTGGTGTCGGACGCATACTGGGCGCTTTGGCGCCATTTCCGGATTTCGGCGAGACGGGCAGCCTCTTCGGGGCCGAGCACCGGCTGGGATACGGCCGGCCCGGGCAATGTGGGTGGAGATTCCTTGTCGACGTGCGCCGGCGCCGCCTCGGGTTCCTCCTCGACCGGCAGTGCCCGCCCCTCGGCTCGAGCCAGTGCCCGGGCGAGGTCGGGCTGGATGATTGCAATCTGCTCCTTGATGATCTCGGACATGGCCCGCACGGTGAGACCCACGTCCGGGGTCTCCAGTGGCCGCTTTTCGTCGAAATCGTACTGCCACACGACCGTGTTGTCGTCGAACCGGCTGAGCCGCATGCTCATGGCCACGTGTGCGAACCAGATGTCTCCCCCGTCGAGTTCCTCGAGGGCGTTCACGGTGGTTTCCAGGTGGTATTCGGGGGGCGTGGTGCCGAGTCTCGAGGTGACGGACCGGAAGAGTCCGGAGCGGGCAAAGGCCTGGACCAGAAGCTGTGTGATCATGCGTTGAGGCCGGTCCGCCCAGTTGTGTCCTGCATGGAACTGGAGTTCATTTTGGGAACGGCGATAGACGATCTGCGGGCGGTTGTAGATGGGCGCGATGGTCACGTCGTGGACCCACAGGTCGTGCTGTTGAGGCAGCGCCTTGGGCAGCGGCGCAGGAGGAAGCTCGAGGGTGTAGTAGTGCTTGACCACGGGCTTGCTGCACGCGGTGGTCGCCAGCGTCCCGAGGACGAGCAGGAGGAGTAGGCTCCGGGTTCGGTACGGTTTCATGGGCTTCGATCTCGATCCATGGCAATGTCAGCGCGATTCGGCCTGTTCCCCCTGGGCACCCCCGAACAGAATGGTCGGGTTCTCCCGGAACTCGAGGCTGAAATCGCTGAGATTCGCCGACGCCTCTCTCAAGTTGCTCAAGGTGATGTCCAGATCCTGCTCACTCCGCAGGATCAACAGATTGGCCCGGTCGATCAAGCGGCCGGTCCGAACAAGGGTCTGCTGCAACTCCCCTCCGGGACCAATGGTGGTCTGGAGCGTTTCCCCGACCGCGGAGAGCTGAGTCAACAGGTGGTCCACGCGGTCCAGAATCTGCCGCGTCTGCTCGGACACCAGCACGAAGTTCTCCGTCACCTCGGTGGCATTCTCCAGGATTTTCCCTATGTTTTCCCGGTTGTCCTCCAGAATCCCGGCAGAACTGTCCAGAATTCGATTGAAGCTCCGCTGCGTGGGCTCCCCGGTCATGCCCCGAATGTCCTCGAGCAGGGCGTCCAGCTTGTCCGCGATGGTGGCCGCCTTGGCGCTCAGTTCGTCGATCAAGGTTTCTCCGGCAGGGATCACGTCCCCGGGCTTGAGCAGCGGCGCTTCCGGCGTGCCGCGGGACAACTCGATGTACTTGAGTCCGGTGATCCCGAGGCTGGCGACACTCGCCTTGCTGTCCGACGCGATGGGCGTCCCCTTGTCCACGCTGATGACAACCTCGATCACCGACACGTCCCCGGGGGCGATTCGCACCTTCTCCACACGACCGATCTTGATCCCGGAATAGGTGACGTCGGACCCGATGTCCAGGCCGGAAAAGCTGACACTCTTGTTCGAAAATCGAATGGTATAGGTGTCACGCTCCTCGAGCATGGCCCGTCCGGCCAGGATGACGAACGCGGCCAGCAGCAGGATCAGTCCTGTGCCGACAAAGAGACCAAGACGGATCTTCTGGGACCGTGTGACACTGCTCATGACGACTCCCGCGACTCGAGGGACCGGGGTGGTCGGTTCAGCCCGAACAGGCTGGCGATACTCGGCGAACGCTGCGCATCCGCTGCGGGCTGACGGGCAAAGAAGGTGTCCACTTCCGGGATTCCCCTTGCTTGAACCTCCCGGATGGCCCCTTCTGCAATCACCTCACCACCGCCCAGCATGGTCACCGAGTCGGCGATGGTCTGGATACTGGCCAGTTCGTGCGTCACCACCACCACGGTCATGTTGAACAGCTTTTTGAGCTTCAGGATAAGTGCGTCCAGACCGGCGGAGGTGAGGGGGTCGAGGCCGGCGGAAGGCTCGTCGCAGAACAGGATTTCCGGGTCCAGGATCATGGCCCGGGCCAACGCGGCCCGCTTGCGCATGCCCCCGGACAGCTCCGCCGGGTACAGGTGCTCGGCGTGGCCCAGCGACACGAGTTCGAGCTTCATTCGGACCATGTGCTGGATCACGGCTTCGGGCAACCGCCGGTGTTCACGGAGAGGTACGGCAACGTTCTCTCCCACGGTCAGAGATCCAAATAACGCCCCATTTTGAAACATCACCCCGATCCGCTGAAGCAGCGTCCGGCGCCCGGCCGCCGAAAGACGCGACACGTCCTGGCCGAGGAGTTCCACTGTCCCGGAACGCACGTCGGCCAGGCCCAGGATGCCCCGAAGCAGCGTCGACTTGCCACAACCGGACCCCCCCAGGATCACCCGGACTTCCCCGGTCCGCACGGTCATGTCCACCCCCTTGAGCACCACCGTGTCGCCATAGGCGACCTCGAGGTCTCGAACCCGGAGGGCAACGTCTTCTTCCGGCATGATCCTCTGGCTCCCCGGCACGTCACGTCACCACGTAAAATAGGATACTGAAGACTGCATCCGCGACAATGATGAAGAATATCGCACTCACCACCGAATCGGTGGTCGCTCGTCCCACCTCCTGGGCTCCTCCCTGTACGCGAAACCCGTGGAACAAACCCAGGAGCCCCACCCCCCAGGCAAAGGTGACACTCTTGATGATCCCTTCCACCACGTCCTGGAACACGATGGAATCGACCGTCTCCAGGAAATATGGGGTGGACCCGAGCTTCAGGTAGGTCACCCCCACCACCCAGCCGCCCAGGATACCCATCACGTCCGCCATCAGCACCAGCAACGGAACCATCGTGGCCAGGGCGATCATCTTGGGCACCGCCACATAGGAGACGAACGAAATGCCCATCACGTCCATGGCATCCACTTCCTCGTTCACCCGCATGGTGGCCACCTCGGACGCTATGGCCGACCCGGAGCGACCAGCGACGAGGATGGCGGTGATCAGAGGTCCCATTTCACAGACCACCGAGATGGCGGTGAGGGTGGCCACATAGATCCCGGCTCCGAACTCCCGCAACTGCGCTGCTGACTGAAACGCCAGGACCAGCCCGACCAGGAACATGATGAGCGCCACGATCCCAAGGGCTCGAGACCCCACCGCGATCGATTCCTCCACGATGGCCGACCAGCGCAAGCGCCAGGGGCGGGCCAGGGAAAGCAGGGTCTCGGCAGTCACGTCCGCGGAAAGGTAAAGAAAATCGACAAAGGCCGACCAGGCCCGAAGCGCCGCGCCCCCCAGCGCCTCGAGTGCCCCTTCCGGAGGCTCGGGACCCGCTGCTTCAGGTGCCAGATGGTAGTGGGCGAGAAAACGGTGCGCCAACGGAGGCACGTGGCGCAACGTCACTTCGTACCCCCCGTCACGGCCAGCAAACCAGTGCTCCAGCAACGCCGCCGCCCCGGCCGTATCGATCCGGCTCAGTTCCGACAGGTCCAGTTCCAGCGTGCCGCCCGGCGGAGGCCTCCGGGCCATGGTGATGCCAAGGAAATGGTCCACTGAGGAGGCATCGAGCGAACCCGCCACGAGCCACCGGCGGCTGGAACTGGTGGAGTCGGACCGCTCCCTCACCGAGCACGAACAGGCACCGGAGGCGGGTTGCTCTGCCCCCCGGACCGTGTCGCCGCGATGACTCTTCAACCGTCGCTCCCTGGAACAATCATCGAAAGTTCGACCACAGGCTGCTCCCTGCACCCCCCCGGTCGAGTCGGTGTCATCATACCACGGGGGGACAGCGAATACCACTCGCACCGGCAGGCATCAACGGGTCACACCCGGACACCTGTCGTCGGCATGCGGCCGTCACGGCTCGTTCCGGGTGAAACGCAGGGTGAGGATTTCTCGAGCCGCCTGTGCCCGATCCCCGGTCGGAGCGCCCGAAGTGAGTTGCTCCACCTTGTCCCGCAGACGCGCATTGCCCACCGGGAGCAGCAACAACTCCAGTTCCTCTCCAGGCCAACCGGTCATGAGCAGCCACAGGGTTCGCCCGGACCCGTCACCGCATACCGCATGTACCAGCGGAAATGCCGCGCTGAACGACCCGCTGGTACACCCGCCCAGCCGATCAGGACCGGCCCCCAGCTTGCGAACCAGGTCCGTCGCCAGCCGGGATCCCCAGGTCCGCCCTTCCAATCGGTATCCCCCGTCGGTCAATTCGAGCGTTACGTTGGATGTGAGCGCCGACACCAATGCGTTCCCCACCCGGGCCACCGCGTGGGTCGTCGCCGGATCCGGCACGTTCCCCCCGTCCCCGTCGTCGACCCCGTGGGAAAGCAGGAGTCCCACCGTGGCCTCGCTCCACTCCGCGTGGCTGTATCGCCAGGATCCTTTCAACGCCCGGGCCGTGAACGCCCCGTCGACCAGGGCCGCCAGCGCCACCATGCCGGTTCCTACCACCACGAGTTTGATGAGCCGAACCAGACATCCCGACCTGCGTGACGGTTCGTTCGCCATGAAAAGCTCCTCCGCCCTCGGATGCTGCCGAAGCTGGGAAGATACCACGTTGTTTTGCCCGTCGCAACCGCTGCCACGGGGGCGTCCAGGCGGCCGGTGCGTTTTTTTCGCTTTACAAATGGTGCCGACTTGAGATCTTACAGAAAAACTGCTGGAGCAGGTCCCCCTGGCGCTCGAGACCGTTTGAGCGCATTCGGACGTGTTTTCGACCCATCTTGCGAACGATACCAACGAGGCCTGGATTTGACTTCAGAGAAGAGCACGAAGCTGGTCATTGTCGAGTCTCCCGCCAAGGCGAAGACCATCAGCCGTTTTCTTGGTCCCGAGTACCGGGTGGATGCGAGCTACGGGCACGTGCGGGATCTTCCGACGAGCGCGGCGGAGATTCCGGCGGCTTACAAGAAAAAGACGTGGGCCCGCCTCGGAGTTGACGTGGACAACGGGTTCGAGCCTCTCTACATCGTGCCGACCGACAAGAAAAAACATGTGACACGGCTCAGAACCGCGGTGAAGGCTGCCGAGGCCGTATTGCTGGCCACCGACGAGGACCGGGAGGGGGAGAGCATTTCCTGGCACCTGGTGCAGGTGCTGAAACCGCCCCGTCGGTGCCGGGTGGAGCGGATCGTGTTCCACGAGATCACCAAGCCGGCCATCGCGCATGCCCTGGAACACCCTCGAGACGTGGACGAGGCCCTGGTGCGTGCCCAGGAATCCCGCCGTATCCTGGACCGGCTTTATGGATACACCCTGTCGCCTCTGTTGTGGCGCAAGGTGGCGCCTCGGCTGTCTGCAGGGCGGGTTCAGAGTGTGGCCACGCGGCTCATCGTGGAGCGGGAGCGGCTTCGCCGTGCGTTCGTTTCCGCCGAGTACTGGCGGATTGTGGCCGAGCTGGACGCCGACGCAGGACGGTTCAAGGCCACGCTCGTGCGCATTGGCGGCGCCCGTGTGGCGACGGCCAAGAGCTTCGACCCGAACTCGGGGGAACTCAAGGAGAAGAAGCACGTCGTGCTCGACGAGGAGCGCGCGCGGTCGGTGGCGGCGCGTATTCAGGCCGACCGACCGTGGGTGATCAGTCGACTCGACCAGACGCCGGGCACGGAGCGGCCGTCACCCCCCTATATCACCTCGACGTTGCAGCAGGACGCAAACCGGAGGCTGCGATTCAGCGCCCGGCGAACCATGCAGGTGGCACAGTCGCTCTACGAGGGGGTGGATCTCGGAGGGGAGCGGGTGGGTCTGATCACCTACATGCGGACCGACAGCGTAACGCTCTCGGAGCTGGCGATTGCCGAAACCCGAAAGCTCATCGCCCACCGGTTCGGCGCCGACTACCTCCCGTCATCTCCGGTACGGTACAAGACCACCGCCAAGAACGTGCAGGAAGCGCACGAGGCCATCCGGCCGACCGACCTGTGGCGGGACCCGGAGTCGGTGAAGCGGTTCCTCACCGACGAACAGTTCCGGTTGTATGACATGATCTGGCGGCGCACCGTGGCCTGCCAGATGGTGCCTGCTCGAGTGATGTGGACCAATGTCGAGGTCTCGGTGGCCGACTGTGTGTTCCATGCTCGAGGCCGGCAGGTGACGTTCCCCGGGTTCCGTGCCGTCTACGCAGGGGGGCGGGCCGAGGCCGAGAACGGGACGGACAGGGACGGAACGCTGCCCCGTCTTTCGCATGGTCAGGAGGTGGCTCCTCATTCGGTCGAGCCTCACGGCCAGAAGACCCGACCGCCGGCGCGGTACACCGAGGCAGGTCTGGTCAAGAAGCTCGAGGACGAGGGGATCGGTCGTCCCAGCACCTATGCCACGATCATCACGACGATCCAGAGTCGGAACTACGTGGTCAAGCGTGGCATGGAGCTGGTGCCCACCTTTACCGCGTTCGGAGTGACCGAGTTTCTCGAGCGTCATTTTCCCGATCTGGTGGACGTGGGGTTCACCTCGCGGATGGAGAGCGACCTGGACGAGATTGCGCGGGGAAAACTGGATGCACTTCAGTATCTTTCCGAGTTTTACTTCGGGAGCGACGGCAAGGCCGGCTTGGTGGCTCGAGTGAAGGAGGAAGAAGCGCGGCTTGAGTTTCCCCGAATCGCGATCGGTCAGGGAGCGTCTGGTGCGCCGATTTTTGTGAAGATGGGGAAGTTTGGGCCTTATCTTCAGCGCGGAGAGGGGGGGGAAGGGAACGTGGCGCCGGTCCCGGACGACATTGCCCCGGCGGATCTGACGGTGGAGGTGGCGGAGCAGCTTCTGAACGAGCGGAGTTCGGCCGCGCGGGTTTTGACCACGGATCCGGCCACCGGTCGGCCGGTGCGGCTGCAGCATGGTCGATTTGGGGAGTATCTGGAGGTGGATCCGGACCCGGAGGAGAAGGATGGGCGGGTCAAGCCTCGTCGAGTTTCGATACCGAAGGCATTGAAGGGGAAGGAGATTACTCCTGAGATTGCCGAGAAGCTCATCCGGCTTCCGCGGACCCTGGGAACCCATCCGGACAGTGGGGAGCCGGTGGTGGCGAACATTGGGCGGTTTGGTCCGTACGTGCAGCACGGATCGGACTTCCGGAGCCTCAAGGACTGGGAGGACGCCTGTGAGATCGGGCTGGCCGAAGCTCTGGAGCTGCTCAAGCAGCCCAAGGTGAGGCGATCGAGGACCCCGACCGTGCTCCGTGAACTGGGCGACCTTCCGGGGGCCAACGGTCCGGTCAAGGTGATGGATGGGCGCTATGGTCCCTACATCACCGACGGAACGGTGAATGCCCCGTTGCCCGAGGCCCGATCGCCCGAGGAACTCACGCCGGAAGAGGCGGTGGAAGCCCTGGCGGCCAAGGCGGCGAAGCAGGCGAGTTCCTCGAGAACACGCAGGAAGGCGACGACAGGCCGGAAATCGACCAGGACGGCCACGAAGGGCACGAAAAAGAAAACGACCAAGAGCACCACGAAGCGAGCGACCAAGGCCACGAAGAAGAAGGCCACGACGCGGACGACCAAGAGCGCCGGGACGAGCACCAAGAAGCGGGCGGCCTCGTCGCGGACCCGGAAGACCACAGCGTCCGGGAGCACCTCTCCCTCTGGGCAGGAGGGGTAGGGGCGGCCGGAGGCGTGCAGCGGAAAGCACTTCTCGAACCTTCAATTCGGTTGTATGCTGTCCAGCACCACCTTGTCCATCCTGGCAGGAGGTGTCATGCTTGAAGTGCTTGTGGTCCAGGGTGACCAACCGCCCGTTCACTACGAGTTCCAGCAAGACGAGATCACCATCGGCCGACGACCGGGCAACGACCTGGTCTTGCCCGAGGCGAGCGTCTCCTCGAGGCACGCGCGGATGTATCTGGACTTCGACAAGGTCTGGATCGAGGATCTCAACAGCACCAACGGGACCTTGCTCAACGGTCATGAGATCGCGGGCGCCCAGGTCATCACGCATGATGATGTGGTGGAGATCGGGGAGTTTCGGGTCAAGCTGGTCAACGCTGTCCCCCAGGAAAAATGGGATAATCTCCCCCTCGAGGAGACCGGATTGGGGATCCTGCCCGGGGAAGAACCCTCGGTCGGCCCGGACCCTCGAGCCACCCTTTACCGTCCGCGTGCGAGAGGACCGGGGGCACCACCAGCCGAGCTGGCGACCGGAGCGGACCATGGTTCGGTGTTCATTCACGAGGAAGCCTCGGGTCCCTCCTCATTGGGCCACCCTCGCCCGGAGGGCGAAATTGATCTGGACCTGGCCGAGGAGGAGATCGACGACACGATCCTGGAACGGTTGCCGCCCCACGTCCCTCCAGTGCCGGTGGACATCACCCAGACAGGACTGAAGCGCGGTGCGGTGACCGACCTGCTGCTCAAGACCACCTATTTCGCGGGTGAGATTTCGGGTTACGAGCTTGCACACGAGATGCGGCTTCCATTCAAGACCATTTTGGAGCCGATCATCCAGGAACTTCGACGGGACAAGTTGCTCGAGGTCAAGGGGGGAGGGGGAAGTTTCGGGGCCATCTCCATGATTTATTCGGTCACGAGCAAGGCCTCCGACCTGCTTCGCCAGATCCTGGATCGCAACCGTTACACAGGACCTGCCCCGGTGTCCATGACCGACTACGTGGAACTGGTCGAGGCCCAGTCCATTCGACGGCAGAAGATGCCCAAGCGCCGCCTGGTCCCCGAGTTTGGCCATCTGGTGCTGAGCGATGACGTGTTCGACGGAATCGGCCCGGCGATCAACTCGGGCATGGCCATCCTCCTTCACGGCCCGCCGGGTAACGGCAAGACCGCCATCTGCCAGGCCATGATCAACTGCTACGACGACCTCATCTTCGTCCCTTACGCGATCGAAGTGGACGGAAACATCATCAAGGTCTTCGACGAACACAACCACAAGGTGGTCAGCAGCGGCCGGTCGGGCGGTGAGGCTTTCTACGATCAGCGATACGTCCTTTGCCGGCGGCCCCTGATCATGGTGGGCGGCGAACTCTCCCTGGACATGCTCGACATGACCTATTCGCCGGAAGCGCGGTTCTACGAGGCACCGATCCAGCTCAAGGCCAACGGCGGTATCCTGTTCGTGGACGACTTCGGGCGCCAGCGCGTGTCCCCTCGAGAACTCCTGAATCGCTGGATCGTGCCCTTGGAGAGCGAGTTCGATTTCATTTCCCTGGTGACCGGGAAGAAGCTTCGGATACCGTTCGACGTGTTCGTGGTATTTGCCACGAACCTGGACCCGGAGAGTCTGGTGGACGATGCGTTCCTGCGTCGTGTGCGTTACAAGCTGGAAGTGGGGCGACCCACGTGGGAGCAATACCGGACCATTTTCGAGATGGCCTGTGCCTCGCACGACATCCCATTTTCCGAGGAAGGGTTCGCCTACCTCAAGCGCCTGTACGAGCGGGACCGGCGACCCATCGCCGCCTGTGAGCCCCGCAATCTCCTCGACGCCATCCGCAGTCTGGGCGAATACTTCGAACGGGACCCGGCACTGACCCCGGAGTTCATCGACCGGGCGTATCGCTCCTATTTTACCCGGACCGGAGTCAAGGTCTGACACGCCCGGGATCTAGCCGACCACCCGCGCCTCGATGCTTTTTGCCGCCCAGTTTACTCCTTCGGTGCGGACCGTGACCTCCTGGCCCAGCGCGTAGTAGGTCCCGGTGATGTCGTCGTTGATGGAGATGGGCATCATTTTGTCCTGCCGGAAGTCCTGGTACCGGACATGGACCATCAGGTCGGTTTGATCGAGCTTGATGGCCATTCTTCCGCGCATGAAGCTGAGGATACGGCCCGTGAAGGTCCGGCGCGCTCCGTCGTAGAACTGGAGTTCGGACAGGCGATGACTTTCGAACGAGGCCGCGTCGACGCGGATCTCCATGTGGTTGAGGTGGTCGGCCATGAGCAGGAGGGTTTCCCGGGTGTAGGTGTCTGACCGGTTCTCCAGGATGTCCACGATGAGCCGATGGACCACGAGATCGGTGTACCGGCGGATGGGGGAGGTGAAGTGGGCATAGTCCTCCTTGGCCAGAGCCCCATGTCCAAGCGGGTCGACATGGTAGGTCGCTTTTTCCAGGACCCTGCCCACATGGTACCGAAAAATGTCGAACCGCGGCGTACCGAGCAGGGCCTCGAGCACCTTTTGCATGGTCTCCTGGTTCGTCACCTTGATCCCAACCCCCAGGTGACGGGCGAGTTCGGACAGCGCGGTCAGGCTGGTTTCGGTCACGTCCGGGTGAATGCGGTACAGACACAAGCCGCCCGGATGCTGCTCACGGACGAATCGACCGACGCATTCATTGGCGAGAAGCATGAACTCCTCGATGAGCTGATGGCTGGGCTTTTCCGGATCGTCCTCCAGGTTGAGATCAAGTGCCCCGGTCGCCTTTCGGGCCGCACGGAGCTTCTGGCTGAGTGCGCCGAGCGTCCGGACGTGCCAGGCAAAGGGGTGGTCCTTGCCGTCGAGGATGGCCTGGGCCTGGGCGTAATCGAGCCGGGCATGGTTGTGGATGATCGTGCGGGCCACGCGATACCCGAGCAGTTCGCCATCCGGGTCCAGGGTCATGAACACGGACATGCAGAGGCTGTCCTTGCCGCCGTGGAGGCTGCAAGTTTGGTTGGCGAGGACCTCGGGGATGACCGGGATTTCACCCTCCACCAGGTAGGTGGTAAAGCCACGCAGCAGCGCTTCCTGATCGAGCGCGGTGCCGGGTTGTACGAACGCGGATACGTCGGCGATGTGAACCCCCACCTCGAGATGGCCGTCCGGTGTCTCGACCACGGACAGGGCATCATCAATGTCCTTGGTCCGGGTCGGATCGATGCTGAGCACCACGGTCTCCCGGATATCCTCTCTCCGCGCCTCCTCCGTACCCCAGTCGATCCGTGCCGCTTCCAGCGCCTCGGCCAGGGCCTGCTCGGAAAATCGCTGCGGTCGATTGTACCGGAGCGCGATGGTCTCCGCGTCCGACCCACGCAGGTGACGGTAGCGTACGTCCGGGGCCCGCATGAACGGGTCGGAGAAGATGATCTTGGCGCCCCATCGTTCCTCCATCTCGTCGGACCAGGCCTCAAGCCGTTCCCGGGCCGGGTCGAACGGGATGTACGCTTCCACCTCGAATAGTGAGGCATCGATGTGCTTCAGCGCGGTGACGATTCCATCCTCCGGGAAATCGGCGAGAAGCCGGGATACCATCACGTCCCGCTGGATGTCGATCTGGATTTCCACCCGAAATCCGGTTTCTCGAGCAAGTCGGGTGGCAAGCGAGGCGAGTTCGGCCTTGCGGCTCTGGTCCGTGTCCACTGCAACGATGAAGAGTCCTTGCTTCTCCTGGAACGTGATCCGGATTCCCTCCACCCATGACAGCCTGGTCAGGGCTTGCTCGATAATGGCCCGAGCGTCCGTCTTGGAGGTGCGGTGTTCGAACGTGACCAGGATGTCGGTGGCGAGCATCATGTGTCGGGCCACGCGGTCCAGAACCGCGGGCGGGACCTCGGCATTGTGCACCAGGCGCACCGCTTCCCGGGCCACATCGACCTTGAATGCGTGGACATGCTCCGGAGAGAACCCGTCCACGCCGGCGACGAAGGGGGCGACCCAGGATTGTACCGCGGGCAGCGTCGTCAGAACCTTGACCGATTCCTGACGACCCAGGGGCCTCAGCTCGAGGTCCACTTCCGGGAAAGCCTCGGCCAGCTTTCGCGCTCGGTTGCGCTTCCGGCCGAGAAACAGTTCCTGGTGCCGAACCCAGACGATGACCTTCCAGCGCCCGCCTGGAAGCTTCGTGCTCTGGACACGGTAGACCACGTCCGGGAAGTGCGCAATGCGCCGGGTTCGTGCCAGGAAATTGGGAGGAAGCTCGCCATCCACGAACGTCCCTTCCACGGTCACCTTCCAGCCGGGGAGCGCCTCCTCCACCAGTTCCTCGAGGAGTTCGCGGACCTCCTCCGGTTCGCTCCCCTCGGTCCGGATGCGGCCCTTCACCCGCAAGACACCGGGGCCGGTTTGCTCCACCTCGAGGCCCTGGACATCCTGCCCCAGGAGTTCCTGGACCAACGACTCGACGTACTGAAATGGATATTCGGTTCGATTCATGGGATCCTACAGGCTGAACGCTCCGGGTCACGGTGGCCCGTCGGTCGGTCCGCCAGGGTGAGAACCGGTCGGGCAAGCCACGCCCACAGGCACCTCCGGCCCAGGTCGACGGCCACATGCTCTGACCCCCCCGGCCTGTCGTTCAAACGGGCTTCACTCGCCCTTCAGATCACGCAGAACGGCCACCGCCAACTCCGCCAACTCGGGGTTGTCGTGGCCCGATAGCGTCTGCAAGGCCTGGATGGCCCGCGTCCCACCCACCTGGCCCAGGGCCTCCACCGCCTCCCACGCCACCTCACCGCCCCCGTCCCGGGCCAGCGCCAGAAGCCTGGGGGTCCCTTTCCGGATCCCCTGCTCCCCAATGGACCGGATCGCCTCGATCTGCACACGCTGCGAGGGGTCGTCCAGCAGCTTGAGAAGCAAGGCGGCGAACCTGGCCTCGGATACCCGGCCCATGGCAAACGCCGCAGACTTCCGGAACATCTCGTCCGGGGACCCAGCCCACTCTTCGATGGTCGCCAGGATCTCCTTGGTCGGGTTGAACGCCAGGGACTCGAGTGCTCGGCGACGGAGAAGTTCGCTTCGCTGCGGGTCGTGAAAGATCTCGAGCAAGTAGGTGTTTACCTGCTCCACGATCCGGGCTTCGGCCGTGCCGCGGGAGGATTCCTCGAGCATCAGACCTTCATACACGAACCGGCCCAGCACGGACACGGCTGCGGATTGGACCAGGGCGTCCGGGTCGTGCTCCACCCGTTCGACCAAGGGGTCGGCTATGCGGGTCAACTCGCCGTTCCAGAGTGCCCAAACCGCCGCCTCCCGGACGGCGGGGTCGTCGTGCGAGAGGAATTCGAGCACTCGGGAGGTGTCGAACTCTTCACCTTCAGCGAGTCCTTCCAGCATTTCTATGATTTCTTCCGGCGTGGCTTGTTGCATGGCTTGCTCCGAATCCTGACGCATCACAAGCCAACCTTAGTTGGAAAGATCTGGCTTGTCAATCGTCGTCTCCGGGCAATCCGATCCGGTCTTTGTATTCCGTCGTTGGCTCGAGGTTGGGGGGGAGGTTGGGGGAGAGGGGTGACAGGCAGGTTGGTGCGAGGCCGGCCGGGTGGGGCGTCCCCCCGGAGTCGATGCTTTACAACCGATCTGTTCGTGCTACTCTTGTTGTCCCGGGGAGGATCGTTTGTCGAGTAGAAAGGAGAGTCGTTTATGAAAGGAAGTTGGTGGTCCATTGCAATCATCGTCGTTCCCCTGGTGACCCTGGGCAGTTCCTGTCCATCCGAATCCGACACGGTGGAAGTGGAGGTTTGGGGGAATGCCGCGTTCGACCGAAGCGGCGAGAGAATTCTTCAGATGGCTGTCGTCTACGACACTCCGAATGCAGAGGCTCCCTACTACAACGACCCCGAGGCCCGGGCCTGTTGCCTGCGGTTTCGCGACAGCGCGTCCGACCTCGAGACCGACGCGAGGACCTTCGAGATCCCGGACAGTTCGGACAGCGTGGACTTTGGCCCGCTGGGTGCGCCCATGTGGTGGAAGCCCGAGGAAAACCTGGTTCTTTTCAAAGGACATGAATGGGTGCAGATCGTGGGCCTGGCCACGGGCGAGGTGGCGCCTCTTCAGATTCCCCCGGAACTCGTGCCCGACCTGTTCGGTGGGAACGCCGACGATGAACGCGGCCTCGCACTCGACTTCGCCCCCTCTCCAGACGGTCGGACCGTGGCCGTTTTCTACCGCCTCGCCGTCCAGGACGAGAGCAATCCTCTCATCCTTCACAACTACGACGCCATCGCTTTCTTCTCTTTTGACGCGAGCGCTGCGTTCCTCTCGGCAACCGCGCTGACACCCTGGCAGGGCGAGGACGAACCTCTCCGCCTCGACCCGCCGTTGCCGACCGAGGACCCGGTGGACCCGGGGGAAACGCCGCCCATCACCACGGAACGTATCCTGGTCCGCGCACACTATTTCCTCTGGGCGGATGAGAGCCAGTCCGTGTTCGTCCTCGATCGCGCCGACAGTGCCGAGGACACGAACCGCGTGGCAATGATCGAGGCGGCCTCAGGAATGCTCCACCTGCTCGGTCCGGACGACCCGATCCCCGGAGAGCCCGTGGCCACTCGAGGCGGCGGGGCTCGAGAGGACGGGCTGGCGCTCTACGTGGTGGAGACACCGGACGATCCCAACGGGAGTCACGTGACCACGCAACTCATCGACGGATGGCCCGGATTCGATGGACGCGGCACCATTCTCGTCAGCGAACTGGACTACGGTCTGTAACGCAGGAGCGGAATTTGCGAGGACGGACCGGTCAGGCGACGAGGCTCAAGGGGGGGACCGGCGAAGGCTCCAGGGCTTGCCTCGAGTGACCGCTTCCAGCCGTTCGATCTTGGTGTGTGCGGCGACCAGGGAGGAATCCATCCGCCAGGCCCGGCGAAGCAGGGTCAAAGCCACCAGACGCTTGCCCTGCCGGGAGTAGGCCAGGCCGAGGTTGTAGACCACGAACGGGTTCCGCCAACCCCGGAACCAGGCCTTGCGGAGCCAGGCTGCTGCATGAACCGGGTCGCCGTCGTCCAGGCAAATCTTGCCCAGGTTGAAGTAGGGAGCAAACGAACGGACTCGAGACGACACTGCATCCAGGAGCACGTCTCGAGCCTCCTCCACACGGTCGTGCTGCTTGAGATAGACCGCCAGGTTGTTCCAGGGCCCGGCCAGACCCGGTGCAATTCGGGTCGCTGCACGGAAATATGGTCCGGCATCGACGCCGTGCTTCATGGCTTCGTACCCCAGGTTGTTCAGGAACATCGCCACCACCTCGTGATCCGCCAGCGGTTGAAGCACCCGATCCTGGCGCCAGATGGATACTTCGTAGAAATCCACCACGAATCTGCCCCGACTGGTTCCCACCCAGGCCACCATGTGACGGCTGTAGATTGCAGTCCTGCCTTCCACACGCATGCCGTGGTTCTCCAGCGTGGCGTCCATGTAGCCGGCCTGGAACCCGGCCGCTCGAGCCGCTGCCACGAATAGATTGGTGAAGGCGAAGCAGTTTCCTCGACCCAGCTCGAGCGTCTCGGACGCGGTCAGCGTCAGGGTCGCGTCGTAGAAATCCCGAATCGTGTCAATGGTGAGAATGCTCTGCACCAGCGTCAGGATCTGCTCGAATTCGGTGGTTCCACGGACGTTCCGCTCGGCAAAACGCCTCACAGACGGGGTGATGTGAAATGGGATGAACGCCTCCACCTCGAGACCGCGGCCCAAACCCTGGCTCAGGCTCCCACTGGAACCTCGAGCCGCCCGGACGCCGATCGCTCGCCCCTGCGTGTGCCACGACGCCGTCTGTGCCGGGTCCAGGCCGGCATCTCGAGCCGCCCGTGCCACGTGTTCGGAGAGGGACGTGGGGGCGCGCGAACCCGGTCGCAGGCTGATACACCCTCCCATCCCCCATCCGGCTGCAACCAACAACAGGCACAGCCGGATCGGTACCCAGCACCATCGCCGGTGAGGCGAGCGCATCGTGTACCTCGGCAACAAGGCCCCCTTGTTCACATGATACCATGGAACGGTCCAGGGCGTCTCATCGGCGTTGCGCAGTACCACGAGGTGTATTCGGCAGGGGCGAGGCGCCCCGGGGCTGGAAGTGACGGCCGCTCGTCCGCGCCAGGGGACGGTACCGGGCCCGACGGAGCGTCTCGAGACCCATTCGGCCGCCCGGGGGGACCTGTTGGGAGCCTGGAAGCCCGTTGACATGTCGGGCAGTCGTAGTAGCATGATCTTGCACCCACGAATGAGAGGAGCCGCCCCTCCCGGCGGGTGCAGCAACCGCTCGCGGCTGGAGGACCACTTCATGGAGAGACTCTCAGGACTCGATGCCTCGCTGCTGTACCTCGAGACTTCGCGAATGCAACTTAACGTTGCTTTTACCATCATCTTCGATCCCAAGACCATGCCGGGCGGGTACGACTTCAACAAGATCGTCGCACTGCTCGCCAATCGTGCGGCATCTGAGGCGGCATTCCGGCGCCGGCTGGTCCAGGTCCCGTTCCGCTTGCACCATCCTCTGTGGGTGGACGACCCGGAGTTCGACATCGTGCACCATGTGCGGCACGTGGCCTTGCCCTCGCCCGGGAACATGCGCGAGCTGGGACTCATGGCGGGTCGGATCATCGCCACGCCCTTGGACCGTGCCCGCCCGTTGTGGGAGGCGTGGGTCATCGAGGGCCTCGAGGGTGGCTTGAGCGCCTTGTTCATGAAGTTTCACCATTCGGCCGTGGACGGGGTTTCCGGGGCCGGACTGATGATGCAACTGTTGCAAGAGGAGCCGGGAGAAGTGTCCACCCAGTTTCCTCCTCCGTTCACCACCGGGGAGCGGGTTCCTGGGGAGGTGGAACTGGTGGCGCAGGCGCTGGCTGCCAAACTGACCCGTCCTCGAGACCTGGTGCGCCTTCTGAGTCGGTCTGTGCGTTCGGTGCGCGACATCGTGAAGCTTCGTCGCGAAGAGGGGGGGGACCACACGGCGCCTCTGGCTGCTCCGAGGACCTTCTTCAATACCCGGATCGGCTCCCGGCGGCTCGCCGCGTTCGTCCGTATCTCACTTTCCGATGTCAAGCGGATCAAGCGTGCGACCGGGACCACGGTGAACGACGTGATCCTCGCTGTCTGCGGCGGGGCGTTGCGGCGCTACCTGGTCCGGCGTGGAGCCCTGCCGGTCAAGCCCTTGACTGCCATGGTTCCCGTCTCCGTACGCACCGACGATCAGCACGGGGTGGTCAACAACCGCGTCTCCGGCATGTGGTCCACCCTGGCTACCGACCGTGAAGACCCGCTCGAGCGCCTGGCCGCCATCCACGAGAACATGAAGGGGGCCAAGGAGGTCCTCCATGCAGTCGGGGCCGACATGCTGCAGGACTGGGCCGAGTTTGCGCCGCAACGGACCTTGAACCTGGCTGTCCGGGCCTATGCGAGGCTGAGGTTCGCCGAGCGCGTTGCGCCCATCCACAACCTCATCGTCTCCAATGTCCCGGGACCGCGCCGGACACTCTATCTGGCCGGGGCTCGAGTGGAGGCCATCACAGCCATGGGGCCGGTGATGGAAGACGTGGGCCTCAATATTTCTCTGATGAGTTATCGAGACCAGGTGGATCTGAGCCTGCTCGCCGATGGAGACCTGGTGCCCGACTTGTGGGACCTGGCCGAAGCGTTTGAGCCGGCCTTGAACGAATTGCTCGAGGCGGCCGTGGCTGGGGAGACCGGGCGGGGTGCGGCCTCGAGGAGGCCGGGGGACGCCTGAGAGACTGTCGGACGGGTCGGTTTCGGGCGGTCAGGACGGGGAAATGAAGGGTTTGCAGGAGGAGGAAGAGATGAAACGTCTGCTCACACCGTTCCTCTCATTTTTGCTGGGAGCCTGTGCTGCCACCGTGGTGCAATCCACGGCAGGCACGACCGAACAGAAGGGCGACACCAAGGGGGTGGAGGCTGCGCAGGCTGCCCCCGCCGTTTCCGAGGGCGTTCAGAAGGGTCTGGTGGTCGCGGCGGAAGGCGCGGTTCGGCGCCGGTCACCGAGTGGGAAGGCGGTGATCACGATCCTGGCTCAGGGGGAGAACGCGTTCACCGGGATCCTTCGGATGGAGGGGGGCGCGGCCGTGCCCGAGCACCAGGACGTGTCCGAGGAGTACATCTACGTGCTCGAGGGCGGTGGCACGGTGACGATTGAGGGGACAGAGCACACGGTGGGAGCCGGCACCCTGATCTACATGCCGTCGAATGCCCGCGTCTCGTTTCAGAACGGTCCGGATCCCTTGGTGGCGTTCCAGGTCTTTGCCGGCCCGGCGTCGGCTGAGAAGTACACGAACTGGCCCGTGGTGCAGCCCTAGCTCGACGGGTCCGCCCCGGTATCCGGGGTGACTCGAACGTCTGCCTGGATGCGGGCCTTACCTTCCTCGGCCTCGGTCAGGTACGCCTCGAGGAAAGGGTCCAGGGCGTTGACCGAACCTCGACACACCTCGGCAGCGGCCTTGCAGCCGCCCAGGCAGGTCTCCTCGTGAACGCATCCGGCGCAGAACGGGGGGCGGGCCGCCACGAAGGCGCGCATGGGTTGGGTGAACACCAGGGACCAGAAGTCCTGCCTGAGCACGTTACCCAGAATCGTGCTCGAGTGGTTGCAGGGTCGAAGGTTACCCAGCGGGTCCACGGTGTAGTAGGCCCGGGAGGTCCCGGCCGCGCAGTCCCCGAATCCCAGATGGGGATACCGGGACCGGTCGAACAGGCAGTGGGGCATGGCGATGCCGCAACTGATCGGAATTCCGTGGCGCACGGACAGGGCCTCGGCAGCCTCGAGCGCGCGGGTCAAGTCGGCGGGCGACGCCTGGAGGGTGTCCAGGTGTGCGGCGCCTCGGCCGCCAGGGTTGAAGCGGTTGAACATGATGCCGTCCACGCCCAGAATCACGGCGAGTTCCGCGGTCTCCTCCCATCCAGGCAGGTTCCACCGGGTGGCCACGAATACCACCACCACCTGCTCACCGGCATCTTTCAGAGCTGCAATGGCCCGGGTGACCCCGTCGAACGCACCAGGACGCCCACTCATGCGGTCGTGGATGCGTCTGTCCGCGGAGAGCAAGGGCAACTCGAAAAGACGGATGTTCTTGCCTCGCAATCGGTCGACCGTGGTTCGTGTGAGCAGGGAACCGTTGCTGATGAAGTTCATCCCCACCCCTCGAGCCGCCACGTGATCCACGATCTCGAAGATGTCTGGACGCAGGAGCGGTTCCCCGCCGGAAATGGTGAGCAGTCGGGCACCGGTCGCGTCGAGCACCCGGTCGAGCATGCGGAGGGTCTTGCGCGTGCTCAGGGCGCCGCGCGGATAATCGATCGGATTTTTCCAGACGTTGTAGCAGTGAGGACAGTCGTGGTTACACGACTGTGTCGCCTCGAAAACGAGGAAGTCGTGCCTGCGTCCCCTGCCCACACGCACCCCGCTACTCGGCAAGACCGGCCAGGATCCTGGTCGCACGGGCATGCGCCGAGGCGATCATCTCTTGCACCTGCGTGCGTTCCTTCCCCTCCAGCGCCTCCACCGCCGCCGACGCCCCGATGGCATCGATGTCCTGCACGATCCGGTTCACCGTGGAGCGCACCACGTCCGGCGGCAACCGGTCCATCCGGGCCACCTTGTCGAGCGCAGCCAGTCGCTCGACCAACCGGGCAACCTGGTCTTGAGCCCCTGGCGCCGGCTTTTTCGGACCCTTGCCCATCGCAGCCTCGTAGCAGGTCGGCCGCGTCACCGTGGTCTCCGCCTGGGAGGGCGGCTTCGGCGTGGGCGTCTGCAACGCCGGCGCATAACAGGTCGGAGGAGGCGCGGTCGGGTCGACCGAGGGCGTTGTTTTCGGCGTCGGTGTGATGAGCACCGGTGCATAGCATGTCGGAGGCTCGGGCGTGGGCGTGGATGGGTCGGTGCAATCGTCGAACCCGAGCAGCGCGAGCACCGACGTTCCGGCCACGGCGATCGGACCGGATTTCAAGAGGTTCTTGATCATCCTGTTCATGTCGAGCCTCCCTGGCGAGTCTACTGATCACTATACTCGGAGCTGCGGAAGTCCGTCAAGACCGGTCGGGAAAATCACCATTGAGCGGCGCGGGTCCCGATTGCCTCGAACTACGCTGCCGGGGGAGGCCACGGCGACCCCTCGAGATCGGTGTGTGAACCCGGCTCCAACGGGACGGAACGGGACACTGCGCCGGGGGCCGCACCACACTGGATCAGGTGCAACCGGCCTCTCACCGCCCGTCCTGGCCGCGCCGATTCTCGAGCGCGGCCCGCCTCGAAGGCGAGCACCGCGGCGGTCCCGGCAAGCCAGGCCATGAGGGCCAGCGGGAGAGCCGGGAGCCGGGCCGCCCAGATAGACGTGCTGGTTGCATCGAGGAGCACCACGTAGAACCAGAACGGCCCGAGCGTTGAGAGGAAAAACGCAAGCATCACCAGCAAGCGCCGTGTGACGCGGGGTTTCTCATCCTGGAGACGCGCACCCCGGAAAAGGGCGGGTGGTTCGTCCACCAGAGCATTCCGGTTGGCGCGGTAGTAGGCAAACAGCTCGAGGGACAGAAAACCGGCGAGGAAACACCACACCATCCCGTAACCCCCTGCGGCAACGAGGCCGTGGCGTCGGGCCACCGAGGCTGCAAGCGGTGAGAGGTCCGCGCCCCCGTGTGCGAGGGAGGACCAGAGACTGACCGCCTGGGCGAGGAAAGTCGCACTACCCAGCAGGACGGGCGCCGCCGGCTCGGCCAGCACAGCGTGCCAGTCCAGGGCTCGAGCCAGGAGGAGGGCCAACACGACCGCGCCGACCAGGGTCGCTGCGGCCAACACGAATCCGGGGCGGGTAAGATAGGACTGGACCTGGTCTGCGACGCCGTAAATCCACACATTGAGATCGTTCATGATACATGCTCCCTCCTCCACGCTCTCCCGCTTCCAGGGCTCACCACCGCGGTTCGCCATACACGGAAGGGTCCTTTCTCAAGGATCGGACTAATTTTTCGAAAAGATTAATGTTTTCGTGAGGTAGCCGCCTCTTCACGGCCGGTGCCGGCAAGGACGACACCGGCGCAACACCGAACGATACGGGCGGAGCCATGATGTCGACCATGCGCGCGGCAGACCGAATCTCGGGTATACTGAAACGTGGGCACGAACCGTAACTCGATCGCGGGAGGTAGCTGTGAGACACAAGTGGTTGGTAGCAATGTTCGCTGGCGGCTGCGTCTTGCTCGGACAGCAGGGTTGCCCGAGAGACGCGGACAACGATGGCTGGTTCGCGTGCGACGCGGAAGACGATCCCCTGGGTGGGACGTGCGACTGCGACGACAGCGACGACGACACCTACCCTGGCGCGGAGGAAATCTGCTACGACGGGGTGGACCAGAACTGTGACGGAGTCGACCTGACGGACTGTCCTGGCATCCCGGTGACCGCGCAACCGGGTGAGGTCATTGTGACCGAGGTCATGCACAACACGCGCCTGGTTCTGGAGACCGAGGGGCAGTGGTTCGAGATCACGAACGTGACCGAGGACAAGACGTTCGATCTTCAGGGGTGGACGTTCTTTGACGGTGAGCGGGGTTACACGGTGCCTCGAGACGGGGAAGTTCTGCTGGCGCCGGGGCAGGTGATGACCCTGGGCCGAAACGGGGATCCCGAGGAGAACGGGGGAGTGCAGATCGACTATGTGTACACCGACCTTTACTTTGTGACGGGCGATGGGTTCCGTGTCGCGATGAGCGAGGAGGACGGGACGCCCATCGACTGGGTCGAGTTCGACTTCGGCCCGGATGGTTTTCCCTACGTGGAGGGTCATGCCCTGGCCCTGTCTCGTGATGCCTACTCGGCGGCGGCCAACAACGATCCGGCCAACTGGTGTGTTTCGTTCGAGCCGATCGAGGGGAGCAGTGACTACGGAACGCCTGGAGCAACGAATCCGGTGTGCGATCCGGACCAGGATCGCGATGCCTATCCGACCGGGATCGACTGTGACGATGGAGATCCTGCGGTGAACCCGGGTGTTGCGGAAGTTGAGGGCAACGGGGTCGACGACGATTGTGACGGGGAGGTGGACGAGGCCCCGGAATATCCTCCTGGTTCGGTGATCATCACCGAGATCATGTACAACCCGTACATGACCGCGGACTCGGTCGGGGAGTGGTTCGAGGTTTACAACACGACGGACGAGGCCATCAACATGCAGGGATGGCTCGTGGGTGACACCATCGACACGCCGGACACGCACGTCATCATGGATCCGCTCTATCTCCTCCCGAACGACTACCTGGTGTTCGGGGTGAGTGACGATCCTCTCGAGAACGGGGGGGTGGAAGTCGACTACGTGATTCCCCGGTTCGGATTCACGAACAGTTACAATGCAGAGGCAGGCTACAAGGATCAGATTCGCGTGATCCACGACAACCTCCTGATCGATGCTGTGGCCTACGGGGACGCCACGTTTCCGGACCAGCGCGGGCACGCACTCAACCTCACACCGGAAGCGTTCGATTTCGAGGCGAACGACATCGGTTACAACTGGTGTCTGGCCTCGACGCCGATGACGGATGAGGTGTATGTGGATTACGGGACGCCTGGATGGGCCAACGAGGTGTGTCCGCAGGACGAGGATGGGGACGGGTACCGCAAGGACGTGGATTGTGACGACCTGGACCCCGAGGTGCATCCCGGGGCGGTGGAGCAGTTCAACGGCAAGGATGACGATTGTGATGGTGTGATCGACGAGGTGGCCCCGGCGCCTGGGAGTGTCGTGATTTCCGAGTTGATGATCAACCCGGACGCTTCCGGGGACGTGTATGGGGAGTACATCGAGCTGCACAACCCGTCGTTCACGGGTCCTTTGGATGTGAACGGATGGACCATTCGGGACAGTGGGGGGAGTTCTTTTACCATCGACAACGGCGCACCGCTGGTGATTGAGCCGTTGAGCTACATCGTACTGGTGAGGTCAGCAGATCAGAGTCTGAATGGGGGGGTGGAGGCGGACTACTCGTATGGGGGCGCCCTGGGGCTGACGAACACGACTCCGGACGATGTGATCGTGGAGTACAACGGCGTGGTCATCGACCAGGTATCCTACGACCCGGCTGGGGGGTGGGAGATTCCCGAGGGAGCCTCCCTGGTGGTATCACCGATGGCGCTCTCTGCCGAGATGAACGACAATCCGGCCAACTGGTGTGTTTCGGACACCCCCATCATGCCCGGCGGGGATGCTGGGACTCCCGGGTTCGGCAACGATCTGTGCTTCTGACCATGTTCCTGACCACGAGGCCCGGCCTCACTCCGTTCCAGCCGCCGGCTCGAGGATGACGAACTCGACGCGGCGATTCTCCCGCCTGGCGGCGTCGAGCGCCCGGCCCTGCTTGCCTCGAGGCGACACGATGGGGCGGGATTCCCCGTAGCCCCTGGCGGTCAGTCGTTCTGGATCGATTCCCTGGTTCACCAGGTAGCGCTTGACCGCTCGAGCCCGCCGCAACGACAGGTCCAGGTTGTATGCCTCGCCGCCCCGGTCGTCCGTGTGCCCCTGGATCTCCACCTTGGAGATCTCCGGGTGGTCCTTCAGCACCTGGGCGACCGCGTCGAGCACGCGACGAGAGCGGGGCTTGAGCGTTGCCTTGTTCAGGTCGAAGTAGACCTTGTTGTAGATCCGGATCTGGTCGGCTTCCACCACTGCCTCATCCTTTTCCGGGCAGCCGTCGGTGTCCATCACCTCGTTGAGCGTTTCCGGTTCGTTCGGGCAGGCGTCGGCGTCGTCCGGGATACCGTCGGCGTCGTTGTCCGGGTCCGGGCACCCGTTTTCGTCCTCGAACCCGTCCATGTCTTCAGGGTCGTTGGGACAGCCGTCGTCCTTGTCGGCGAGGCCGTCGGAATCGTTGTCCAGGTCCGGGCACCCGTCGCCGTCCTCGAACCCGTCCCTGTCCTCTGGATCCTCCGGGCAGCGATCGGCACGGTCCGGAATGCCGTCCTCATCCCGATCCGCCTCGCCCGGTTCAGGACACCCGTCCGTGTCCTCGAGGCCGTCCATGTCCTCGGGCTCGTCCGGGCACCGGTCGTCGCTGTCTCCAATCCCGTCTCCATCGTTGTCCGGGTCGGGACACCCGTCCACGTCGCGGTACCCGTCGTTGTCCTCGGGGTCGTTGGGGCAGGCGTCGTCCACGTCGGCCACCCCGTCCTGGTCCGTGTCGACCACGGGCGGCGGCAGTTGGCCGGAAACCCGGATGCCGGCCAGCGCGCGCCAGTCCGGTGTGCCGAATCCGTTGCCGAGTCCGGCTCCGACCGCCATGAAGGGAGTCACACGGTCGGCAAGGGTGTAGGCTGCGGACCCGAGGAGTTCCAGGGCGTTCTGGTTGGCGTTGGAGAATGGCGCGGCCGCGCTGGTGGCGCCGGACAGGGTCATGCCCAGCAGGACCGGGGGACCGTTGTGGTGGCCGAGGTCGAACCCTGCGCCGAGGTGGAAGAAGAGTTCGTCATCCACCACCAGGTCTGCGACCTCTCCCTGCTTGCGTAGCCGATAGCCCAGGTTGGCACCCAGGCGCCAGGGACCGGTGGCATGGGACAGGGCCAGTTCGGGCTCGAAGGTTGGACCGCTTTCCCGGAGATAGCTGGTTGCGCTCCCCAGGGGTACGGTAAACGTTGGAATGAACGCCACCGCAAGTCCGGCGTCCCCTTGCCACAGACCCACCTTGGGCGACAGGACCGCGCTGCCGAGCCCCACCGTGTCCAGATCCGTCGCCACGGTCACCCCGGGAATGGTCTCGTCTGCGGTCTGGTACAGGGTGAGCGGCAACGCGAACCGCAGCGAAAGGCGGTCCAGCAGGGCGATGGAGCCGGTGATCCCCGCGCCCAGGCGGCCGTGGACCAGGGAGCCGACCCGCTCCAGGCTTCCGTCCTCGGATGTTGCCCCGACCACGAGCGGGTCGTCGGCATACCCGACCCACAAGCCGAGGCTCCAGGCCCGGGCGGGAACGGCGCGTCCGGACTCCAAGTCCAGGACCCCGGTTCCGTCCATCTCGAGTCGGAATCGCTCCACCGGAAAGGCCTGCGTGTCGGACTGGGCTCGCGCCGACAGCGTGGCGCCGGCCAGAACCGCACCGACGGCCACGAACGTGAGCAACCGGGCAAGTCCAGTGCCCCTCGCCGACCCGGCGGATCCTCCTCGACAAGACTCGGCACGCCGCCGGCGGAGCAGGGCGAGCGGAAGCGCTCCCATGACAAGCAGCCATGCCAGACCCTGCCCCCTGGTCGTGCCGCCTTGCCCGGCCGTGTTGCACCCTCCGCCGGATACGGTCAACTGGTCCTCGAATCCATCGCCGTCCGCGTCCGGGTCACAGGCATCGCCGAGACCGTCCGCGTCCGAGTCGGTCTGGTCGGCGTTGGCGTCCTCGGGACAGTTGTCCTCTTCATTGGGGATACCGTCGAAATCCAGGTCCGAGTCGTCGCAGGCATCGCCCACGCCGTCCCCGTCGCTGTCCGTTTGGGCCGGGTTGTAGGTGTCCGGGCAGTTGTCCTCGTCATCGGGCACCCCGTCGGCATCCTGGTCCGGGCCGCTCGTATCACAGGCATCACCGACACCATCGTTGTCGGCGTCGGCCTGATCCGGGTTGGCGACCAGACGGCAATTGTCCTGACCATCGGTCACGCCGTCCCCGTCGCTGTCGGTGTCCAGGTAGTCGGGGATGCCATCCTCGTCGGTGTCGATGGGGTCGGTGGCCAGGCTCGAGTCTCCCGCCTCGACCGCGTCCGACACGCCGTCCCCGTCGCTGTCGGTGTCCAGGTAGTCTGGCGTGCCGTCCTGATCCGTATCCACCGGGTCGGTGGCCAGGTCCGAGTCTCCCGCCTCGTCCGCGTCGGAAATGGTGTCCCCGTCCGAATCCAGGTCCTCGGCGTTGGGAGTCCCATCGTTGTCCGGGTCGTCCCAGCCTTCCACCTCGTCGGGAATGGTGTCTCCATCCGTGTCGATTACACCACCGTCGTCGGCCGGGTCGTTGGGATCGGTCTCGCCCGGATCCACACGCCCGTCCAGGTTCGCGTCCTCGTCCCCGTCGGAAATCCCGCCCTGGTCCGTGTCGGCAAGCAGGGGGCTGGTGGTGGTGCTCGGATCTGCGTCGGCGATGAAATGGCCCTGCGTCAGGTCCGTATCCGGACCCGGGCTGGTCTCGCCTGTTTCGGTCCCGTCGAACAGGCCGTCGTCATCGCTGTCCGGATCCAGCGCATTGATGAAACCGTCTCCATCCGTGTCGACGGTGAAGTTGGGTTCATGACCGTCAGGAATGCCGTCGTCGTCCGAGTCGGCGTCGAGCGGGTCGGTGCCGATGCCCTCCTCGAGGGCGTCGGATAGCCCGTCACCGTCTGAATCGGTCACTGTGGTATCGTCGGCCGGGTCGTTGGGGTCGGTTTCGGAAGCGTCCGTTGCGCCGTTCAGGTTGGTATCCTCGGCCCCGTCGCTCACGCCGCCTCGATCCGTGTCCGGGAAGAGTGGATTGGTCGTGGTGCCCGGGTCGGCGTCGGCGACGAAGTGGCCCTGACTCAGGTCGGTGTCCGTGTCCGGGATGGTCTGGCCCATCTCGGTCCCGTCGAACAGGCCGTCGTCATCGCTGTCCGGATCCAGGAGGTTCAACAGACCATCGCCGTCGGTGTCCACCGAGTGGTTGGGCTCGAGGCCGTCCGGGACGCCGTCGTCGTCCGAGTCCGCGTCGGCCGGGTCCGACCCGAGGGCCGTTTCCTGGGCGTCGGACAGGCCGTCTCCATCCGTGTCGGTGGGCGTCGTGTCATCGGTCGGGTCGTTGGGGTCGGTCTCGCCTCCATCGAGCCGGCCGTTGTAATTGGTGTCCTCGGCCCCGTCCGCCACGCCGCCTTCGTCCGTGTCGGCCGAAGTGGGATCGGTCGTGGTGGAAGGATCTGCGTCGGCCCGGAAGTGACCGCGACGGACATCCGTGTCATCGGTCGGGGAAGTCACGCCCATCTCGGTCCCGTCAAGGATCCCGTCGTCGTCGCTGTCCGGATCGAGTGCATTGATGGCACCATCGCCGTCCGTGTCCTCGGCATAGTCGGGCTCCTGACCGTCGGGGACACCGTCGTCATCCGTATCGGTGTCGATCGGGTCCAGGCCAAGGGCGTTCTCGCCCGCGTTGCAAACCCCGTCGCCGTCGTCGTCCGGGCCGTCGTCCGCCGGGTTGATGCTGCCGGTCACGGAGCAATCGTCGCACGTATCGTCGTCCGAGTCGGTGCACACGTAGGGATTGTCCGGATCGTCGTCCTCGTCGTCGGCGACCCCGTCGCCATCGCGGTCCGTTCCCCCGCCGATCGGGACTACGGTGGGGTCTCGAGGCGCGGCCGTACCCGGGTCGTCGCTGGCCATGGCGTCCAGTCCATCCGCCACCAGGAATCCCTGGTTCTCGATGAAGCCGCCCTCGCTGCCCTGGTCGACCTGCACCGCAAAGGTCACGGTCACACCCGCCGCCGGCGCCAGGGCCGGGATGGTCACGGTCAGGGTGTTGTCGGTGATCTCGAGCGTGCCCGCGGTGGTTCCCGCGCTCCCCGGAACATAGGTGGCGGTCGAGAACGTCAGGCTGTCGGTGAGCACCAGTGATGTCGCTTCGGTGCTTCCGGTATTGGTCACGTCCAGTTGGAACGTCACCTGGTCACCAGGCGACACCTCGCCACCACCGGCGTGAGACCAGGTCTTGACGAAGGTGAGTGCCGGCACGGTGCTGTTGAGGATGAGGGTGACCGAGGCATCGTCCTCCTCGTCGGTGATGCCGTTGCCGTCGTTGTCCACGCCGTCCGTGGCCGGGTCGATGAGCAAGGCGTCGTCCTGGTCCAGGGGATGGTAGTCGTCCAGGGTCGCTGTGACCGTGAGGGCCTGGGAGGAAGCACCCGCTCCCGCGGTGGCCGAGAGGATCCAGGAGACCGTGCCGCCCGCCGGGATGCAGGCCTGAACCGGAAGTCTCACCTGGCTGGCCGACGCAAGGTAGCCGGTCTCTGCACCGCTGTCCACGGTGCCGTCCCCGTCGTTGTCGATGCCATCCGACGCCGGGTCCACCGGAGGCATGACAACCGGGAAGTCCACATCCACGGCGGTGCGGCACACGGAGCCGGTGCCGGCATTCGACAGGGTGACCAGGAGCTGCACCGTGTCGCCCTCGACCGGATTCGCGGTGTCTGATGACAGGGCCAGGCGAGGAGAGGCCCAAACCGGCGTCACCGGTACCTGGCTCGAGGCCCTTGGGGCGCCGTCGATGGTCACGATGGCCTCGTTGACGCCGTTGGTGTCCTCCCCTGCGGTCGGATCCTGGGTGCCCACACCCTCCACCACGATCGAGAACTGCTCGTTGCCCTGGACGCCGTCCGGCGGCACGGTGACCGTACCAAGGTCCAGGATCAGGGGATCCCCCGGTGCCAGGTCCAGGTCGACGGTGTCCGGGGTGATTCCGAGCGAACCGCCAAAGTCGTCCAGGACCAGCGTGGCCGAGACGAGTTGAAGACCGGCCGGCGGAAGGTCGGTCACGGACGTGGCCGGATGTACCCCTTCCGGCAAGGTGACCTCGATCGTGAAGGTGACCTGTTCGCCCGGTGCGACCTCGGGATCCTCGGTCCCGGGCGCCGACGAATCGGTCCAGACCTTTTGCACCGTCGGGGCCGGCACGGCCAGGGGTGCAGCCGCCACCTCGAGGCGATAGTCATTGGCATCCCCTCCCGGGTCGGTGGGGTCGCCGGTGCGTTCCACAGCAAGATCGGAATAGAGACTCAGCGAGCCGCTCGACTCCCCGGCCTGGCTGCTCCAGGTCACCGTTGCACCCAGATCCAGGGCCTGGCCTGCGGTGACATCATCGTCTGCCGTGACTTCGAAGGAAAAACTGCAGGACCCGCCCGGGTCCAGGCTGGTGAGCCCAAGTTCCGCCGTGTCATTCCCCACAGTCCCGTCTGAAGTCGGACAGGATCCCGTCTGGAGACTTCCGGGAACCCCGGTGAGACCGGTTGGAAGGGTGTATCGCACCAGCACGTCGTGGGCAGACACCGCCGCGCTGCCTGGAGCGCTCACCGTGGTCTCCACTGTCACCCGGTCGCCGGCGTCCACCAGCGAGGCGTCCAGGGACATCACGGCCTCCAGGACCGGTTCCACCACCCGCACAGGCGCAGCATCGTCCTGCTGCGAACCGTCGGTGACCCTGTTGACCAGACTCGCCCCCTCCTGCGCCGCCGGGTCGTTGGCCACGGCCGCGTCAACCCGGAACGAAAGGTATTCGCTCACGTCGTTGTCCAGATCTGGATTGACCAGGTCGGTGAACGTCCAGCGTACCGTGCGAGCGTCGTCGGACACTTCCGGGGTCGGGAGCGTGCACGGAGTGCCACCACAGAGTACGCCGCCCTGGTTGCTGAGTCCGGACGCACTCACAAAGACCATCCCTTCAGGGAACTGGTCGGTCACCACCAGCGCACTCTTGCTCCCTTCCGGAATCGACATGGTCACCTGGTAGGTTACCAGGTCCCCGATGGTCGCTTGCTGGCTGGTCACCAGTCTGTTGTCAAAGGTGACCGGCGCTACCTGCACCGGGATGGTGGTGGCCACGAAATAGTTGTTGTAGTCCGGAACGCCCGATCCGTCTCGCTCCACCGCCTGGCCATTGTACGGAGAGGTCGGGGAGGAGACATCCCCGGGCTGGCTGGACCAGGCCAGACGTGTGTCCGCCTCCAGAGTCGCGCCGATGGATACACCGGTCTCCGCCGTGGCGGTGAACCTGAATACCGCACCCGCGCCAACCGGAAGCTCCGGCCAGGAGAGCGTCAGCGTGGTTCCATCGTTGGTGAAATCGAAAGGCGTTCCCGACTCGAGTACCGGGTCACCGAGATTGGTCAGCCCGGCTGGAAGGCTCGCCACATATACGGTCTCGTAGGCGGTCCGGGAGTCTTCCTGATGGGAGACCTGAACGTGGAACGTCACCTGGTCCCCGCTGTCAGGCGATGAGGGCGTCGCCTCTTGCGTCAAGGCCAGGGAAGGCTCGAAAATCACCAGGTATCCCGACTTCTTGAACGTCACATCCTCGCCGCTCCGCATCACCGTCAGCTTGGTCGCTGTAGAATCTCCGGCCGACGTGTGCGCCGTGTTCAGCACCACCATCTGGACGCTCATCCGGATGACCTCCGGCGTACCATCGTCTCGGTCCGGGTTGACCACATCCCCCAGGTCCCACACCAGTTTTTGACCGTAGTTCTCCACTACCGGATCGCTCACCGCACGCTCGATCTCCAGCGCGCTCGAGACCTCCAGCAGGTGCCACTCGCCGGTATACGCCAGGTCTCCGCTCGGATTGCCGTACCGCAGCGTCAGATCCGGGTGCTCTCCTTCGGGAATCACCACCTCGAATTCGAAATCGACCGTGTCGCCGATGGTCACCGACAGGCTGATCGGATTGGTGACCCGGTTCGTCAGACCGTAGTCGGCAATGGAGACTCGAGCCGCGTCCATGTGCAGGTCCGGGTCGGCCACGTAATCCGGTCCCCCAGGTGTGCTCTGGTAGGCATCGATCCAGGCAGGCACTTCGGGAAGCGTTTCCCCTCCGGTGACCGAATCCTGGACCTGCAGCGTGTAGGAGATCACCACCAGGTTCGTTCCGGAATCGGCCTCCCAGGCGGGAATTTCGTCGATTCGCAGCAGCGTGTCGAACAGGTTACCCGTGTACGCCAGGGGCGCCCCGGACCCATCGGTGACCGAGAGATTCACGCCGGTCACAGGCGCCTCGAGACCCGACGGGATTTCAGCTCCGACCGCCACTCCGTAGGCCGGATGGTATCCCTGGTTCTCCACGATGGCTGTGAATCGCACGGTGTCTCCGGCGTCGACGCCCGAGACGTCGGAGACCACCGGCGCGGTCTCCAGGCTGCTCGACGTGTAGGGTCCAGCAACCACCTCGGGCGTGAACGTTGCATTCGGGTTGGAACTCGAGATCGCCCCCACCGAGATGGCGAGGGACGGGGCGAGCGCCACCAGTTCCTGAGTGGTTGTGACCGTCTGCACCGCGTCGCTCGAGGTGGTCTGGCCGGTGAGGAAGTTCATGAAGGTGGTCAGATTCCCCACCGGTTCGTCCTGCACGGTGAAATCCATGAGCAGGTCGATGGTGACCGTGCTCGACGGCGTGGTCTCCACCGGGCCGAAGGTGAATGTGATGGCGTTTTCGGCCGAAGGGCCACTCACCGAGACCGAAGGTTTGGACGGCGCGGGCACGGAGTGCGCGGTTCCCAGCCGGATGGGACTGGAGGAATTCGAGTCTCCCACGCCGGGCGCGGTTCCGTGCTCGTCCGCGCGAAACACCGGGAGGGGGAGGTAGTCGGTGAGGACGATGCCGCCCTGGTCTCCGCTGGTCAGCGTGCCGGTCAATTCGAACGTGACCACATCCCCTGGTCGGAGTTGATACGGAGGGGTCGCTGCGGAGCCATTGATGGCCACCACCGATTTTTGGAACGCCGGAGCCTGGATGGTGACGTCCGGGTCGACGCCGGACTCGGCCGCGTCGGTGTGATAGGGCGTTCCCGCAGGGGAGACGGCGGCATCCAGTTCCTGGGAGGTGGTCAACGTGTCCCCGCCGAGCACCGGGGCTCCGGTGTTGAAGGTCTCGAGAACGGTGGCCCGATAGGTCGCGGTGGCCTGTGCAGCCGCCAGGGGGTTTCCAGCCAGGGAGCCCAGTTCGAATCGCAGCGTGGTCGGTGCGGTTCCTGAAACGTCTGCAGGGGTAGGCGTGGCACTGCCGTTCACCCAGTCCAGGCCGTCGGCCAGGGTCGAGGTGACAGTGACGCCATCAAAGGAAAAGTAGTCGGACACCTCCACCAGCACGTCGACTCGAGCCGTATCGCCAGGGACGAACGGTTCACCCGGCCGTGCGTCGTTGGTGATCGTTTCCTTGACCAGGGCCGGAAATGCGGTGAGGTCGTTCTCGAGATACACATCCTGCAGTGGGACGAACCGGCCGGTGCCATCGTCATAGGCCAGGTCCACCACGTCGGTGACAAACGGGATTGTCACCGGCACGGCGGCCACGGGATCGATGGTCGGCGCACCGTCGTCGTCGCTTTCGGCCACGTAGGCCCGGATGGTCACCCGGGCATCCACGCCCTCTCCGCCGGTCATGGGATCCAGGCGGACGTCCACCTCGCGCTCGTCCTCTCCAGGCGGATCGGACGGGGCGTTGACCACGCCGGTGCCCTGGGTGATGGCCACGTCGACCAACCGGAGCCTCGAGTCGATGGACTGGAGCACGGTGGCGCTGGAGAGTTCCACCCCGTCGGCCACGTCGATGTCGATGGTGAATGCCACAGGCCAGTTGGGACCTGACACGGTGGCGGAAGCACTGGCGGACTGGGTCACCTGGACCACCGAAGGTGTGAGAACGACCGTTTCCTGGTCGTCCGGAGCAGCCGGGTCATCGCTCCGGATGGGTGGGTCGTCGGTCGGGTCATTGAACGCATCCGTTCCGGTGATGAACAGGCAGGTGGCCCCCAGGTCGAGCGGCGTGTCCACTGCCACGTCGGCCGACAGGCTGAGGGTGAATGCCATCTCGAGGGGCGTGAGCCCCGGGGAGAGGGAACTGGCAGGGAAGTGTACCAGGACCAGGGTCGCCCCTTCCGGTCCCTGAACTTCCTCCAGGGTTTCCGGGTTCACCAGGGGCTGGTCGGCTTCGAAGACGCCGACCTCGGTAATCCCGGGATGGGTCGCCAGGGAGGTGGCTCCCACGGCCGACACCCCGGGTGGGAGAAAGAGTTCCACGCTCGGCGAGAACCCCGGAGCATCCCCGACGTTGGCCAACGTCACCGTGGCCTCGAAGGTCTCATTGATGAACGGGCGCTCCTCCGCGACAAGCCGGCACTCGGGCTCCGGTGCGGCGAGCGCAGGGGAGGCGACGAGAAGGAGCAGGGAGAGGAACTCGGTTCGTGCGCGTTTCATGGTGTCCTCAGTTTCTGTTGCTGTGTCGTGGGCGACAACCGTGGTCTTCAATGATGATCCGGCGCAAGGGCCCGGCGCGGGTCACGGGCAGGTCCGCCTCGTTGGAACTCTAGCGTGGAGATCGATCTTGTAAACGGGAAAAAGTGGCGGTTATCGGGCTTCGATGTCCTCGGGGATCAGGTTCATCAGTTCATCCCGGGTGAGTTCGCTGGTCGTGGCCAGGAGTCGAAATGCCTGGTTCTTGATGGCATCCTCGAACAGGTTCCGGACGTGTCGGCCGTTGCCGAAACCCCGGTCGGCCCGTGCCACTGCCCGGGCCAGGTATCCTCGCAGCTTTTCTTCCGCCTCCGGCGTCAGCTTGTATCCGTTGTCTCGACACCGGTGCTGAAACATCTCCACGAGTTCCGTTACGCTGAAGTCCGGGAAGTGGATCACCGTGGCGAAACGGGACTTCAGCCCCGGGTTGGAGTCGATGAACATGCGCATCTCGTCCTCGTAGCCGGCCACGATGACCACGAGCCGGTCGCGATGATCCTCCATGAACTTGACGAGGGTGTCGATGGCTTCCTTGCCGAAGTCGCTCTCTGTCCCCCGGGTCAGTGCGTAGGCCTCGTCCACGAACAGCACGCCGTCCAGGGCCTTGCGGGCAACCTCCAGCGTACGCGGCGCAGTGTGACCCACGTAAGAACCCACCAGTCCGGCCCGGTCTGTCTCCACCAGGTGACCCGACTTGAGGATGCCCATGGCACGAAAGAGGCGGGAGACCAGGCGGCCCACGGTGGTTTTCCCGGTTCCGGGATTCCCGGTGAACACCATGTGGAGGGAGATCCGTTGCACCGGCAGCCCGTGTTCCTCCCGCGTTTTCTGCACCTGGAGAAATCGCACCAGTCGCTCGACCTCCTCCTTTACGGCACGCAAGCCCACCAGCCCGTGCAATTCGGCCAGACAATCCTCCAACGTCTCGTCTGCAGGGGCCTCGACAGGCGCCCCCCCAAATTCCTCCCCGACCCCTCCGGGCTCTGCCGCCTCGGGCTTTGCTCCGTGCTCGAGGTCGTCGGGTAGGTGTTCCCCTCCCCGAACGAGGCCCAGGAGTACGTCGAGACGCTGCGCCGTGTCCTTTCGCCCCTCCCGCGCCATCGGTGCGAGGAGGTGAGCCTTGAGGTCGGCCAGGATTCGTTCCTCGGTCTCGTGAAATTCCCCGTCGATGTGGGCAACCGCATAGGCAAGTCTGGCTGCAGAAACGGCGAGTTCCGGGTACGCCGGGATCACCGCGAAATCGGTCCATTGCCCGCGTGAACGGCGCGATGCCCGGGCCCAGAACGTATCCAGCTTGCTCGGGGGCCAGCCGGCGAACTCGGCAAGTGTGGCCAGGAGCAGGGCCTCCTTTTCATCCGTGCGACCGTCCGCCTCCATGATCCGATAGGCAGCCAGGAACAACTCGAAATCTACCTCCTCGGCGCTGATTCGGTGTCGCCGGGCAATGTGGGTTCGTTGCTTGTGATAGTGTTCAAGGCAGTGCTCGATGATACGACGGTAGTGATCGTAGGAGAGGTCGGCAGCAGTCATGGTTCGTTCCCGGGCGTTGCTCGGTGCCCACGTTTTCGGTCCCCGGCCAGGCGCCGTGCCTGGTCTTTGCAGCGGCATCGGAGTCTACCGCACCCCTCGAACGATGTCAAACCTGCTGTTTGGACACGCTGGGACGACCCGTTTCCGGTGCCGGAGACGGGGGGGCGTCACACCGAACCCTGCCGTTCCCACCTGGCCCTTGCTCCACCCACGCCCCCACCCTGGCACAGGGCCAGGCAGCACCCCCACCTGGCCCCCGGAGGGCGACCCTTGCCTCGTCTTCCCGGGACTCGCCCCTCCGGAGTGCTGGATCAACGACTCCCGGCCCTGGCACGTTCCGCAGAAGCGCATGGAATGCGAGCGCGACTCGAGGCTCTTCGGAGAAAGGTGCCCGTCTGGTCGAGCGACACCCAATGGCTTTCGAACATCACCCCAAAACCACAGTCGATGGACCCCCTCGCGTCCTCCCCGCTCACATCGATCAGGTCCTGCTCCGCGTGGTCGCCCGAGAAGTAGCCGAGTCGTTCGCTGGGTCCCAGGTTCCGGTGAAACGGGGCGATCCAGTGATGCATGCCCGGTTCGGGACACAGGGTTTCACAGGCCGCGTCGGTCACGATGAGGCTGCCGTCCGGGAGCAACTCCATGTCTCGAGGATAGAGGAAAATCGGACCGGTCCCGTACAGGTTCTGGGCGGCCTCGCCCAGGTAGACCGGCGGGCTGGAGAGGAGGGGACCCAGAGCGGCCACCCCCACCGTGCCCCCCCGGTCTGTCATGGTCGACGTGTCCCATCCGTGGGTGAGACCACGGCCATGGGCGTAGAAGAGGTAGCGTGCCCCGGTTCCCGAATCCTGGAGCACCAGGGCCATGTGAGGCGCGTTCAGGTAGGCCCGGTCGGCGATGGTGGGATCCGGGAACTGCCATACCTTTTCCCATCCAGATGTGGTCTCGCGGAACAGCAGAGCAGCCCCTCCGTCATCGTCTGCGTCGCTCACATCGTAGTAGGTCACCAGGAGGTAGTGACCGTCAGGTTCTTCCAGGTACTGAATCCCGTTCGGAAACCCTGTTTCGGGCCAACCCGGCGTCTGACCGTCCAGCACCCACTCCACCACCCCTACCTGGTTGCCCCCACGGTAGTCCAGGTTGACCTTCACGATCCGGGCGTGCGAGGCGTCTGCAATGATCAGCCCCACCTGCGAAGCGTTCGGGTTGTCCTCCACGGTGCGGAAACTGTGGACGAATTGCAGGCCGCACGTGTCCTGGTCTCGATCTCCGTAGGGTTCGTCCGGAGCCTGGTCGCACTGGGTGGTCCAGTTGGGAATTTGGCGCCAGTCCAGGTACTTGAGGGTCCAGATGGACCGCGGTGGGTAGCCGAGCTGGAACCGGGCGATCGAGGTGGGGAAGGTCTCCATGGGATCGCCCGAGGACGGGTCCATCCATCCCACCACCAGGTCCACGTAGTCGATGGCGTCGTGCACGCGGTACTGCAGCCCCATGGGATAGCAGAGAAACGGGTGCCCATCACAGGCGTCGGAAGCCCAGGGACCTGCCACGGACAGGTCGTAGACCAGCACCTGCCTTTCCGGATCGATGATACGTAATCGCTTCCAGGTCGTGTCGGTGGCCATCAGCAGTCCTTCACCCGCAGCAGTCGTGTTCGAAACCGCCAGGAAGGCCAGGACGACCATCACCAGGTGCTTCATCCTCATCATATGTCACCTCCCGGTTGGTGTCTTGATTCAGAAAAGAGCTTATCATACCCACGGTTGCGAGACCACTGGAACTGAGCCGCGGCTGTGTTCGCCTCGATACCGTTGACACCCGCCTTCACCCGCCGTATCGTGTCCAGGACCACGGCAGGCCCGCCTCGCCCGTGCTCGCGTTGTCGGTGCTCGAAACACGGGAACGTGGTCGGCCTGGCGGATACCATCTCATCCGGTCTTCCGGGGACGGCCCGCCCATGGCCGGGTTCGCCCTCGACTCCTGGAGGCGTGTGCAATGGGAGCTGCGAACACTCGAGGCAAGCGGCGGCGCGCCATCGCCACCTGGTGGTGGGTCGTCCCGCTTCTGGCAACGGTCCACGCGAACTTCGGGCTTGCAGAGGACTCGAGCCCCCCGGGCACGCCATCCGTCCGTGCGGAATCCTCCCCCTATGCTCAACGGTGGTATGCAGGCGCCGTGGTGTACGAGGTGATGATTCGCAGTTTCGCCGACTCGAATGGGGATGGAATCGGGGACATCCGCGGTCTCATCGACCACCTTGATTACCTCAACACCGGCGAGCCCGGTTCCACCACAGACCTCAAGGTGGACGCCCTCTGGCTCATGCCTTGCTTCCTGTCTCCGTCCTATCACGGGTATGACACCACCGACTATTTCCGCATCGACCCGGTTTACGGCACCCTCGAGGACTTCCAGGACCTCATCGAGGCGGCTCACGCCCGGCACATCCGGGTGCTCCTGGACCTGGTGCTCAACCACACTTCCGACCAGCACCCCTGGTTCGTGGAGTCGGCTTCCGGGCCGGATTCTCCCAGGCGCGACTGGTACGTCTGGAGCGACCAACGCCTCGACTGGCACCAACCCTGGAGCATGGCGCCCACATGGCATGAACGCGGCGGCTGGTACTACTACGGCCTGTTCTGGGCCGGGATGCCCGACTTGAACTACCGCAACCCCGATGTGGCCGACCAGATGATCGCCATCGGTCGCCACTGGCTCGAGCAGGGCGCCGATGGGTATCGCCTCGACGCCATCCGCTACCTGTTCGAAGACGGGAAGGACCGCCAGGCGGACTGCCCGGAAACTCATGCCTACCTCCGCCGATTCGCCGCCGAGATGCACCGAACCAAACCCGACGTCCTGCTGGTGGGCGAAGTGTGGAGCAACACCCGCGACGTCTGGTCCTACTTCGGAAACGGCGGCGAACTGGACCTGGCGTTCGGGTTCGATCAAGCTGCAGCCATCAAGGCTTCCGTGGCCACGGGAAACCCTCGAGCCCTCTACAGCGCCCTCGCCCAGATGGTGGAGGTCTATCGCGAACCGCTGTTCAACGCGCCCTTCCTCTCCAATCATGACATGGTCCGGGTGGCCACTGAACTGGACGAGGACCGCGCCAGGCTCAAGCTGGCTGCCTCCGTGCTCCTCAGTCTCCCCGGCACCCCGTTCCTCTACCAGGGCGAGGAAATCGGGCTGACCCAGGGACCCAGGCCCGGCGACGAGGGCAAGCGCACACCCATGCAGTGGGACACCTCGCCAAACGCAGGCTTCACTCGAGCAGAATCACCCTGGAATCCTCTCTCTGGAAATCAGAAACACATCTCCGTCGCCGCTCAACTGGGGGATGAACGGTCACTTCTCACCCACTACCAGGGGCTCATTCGACAGCGGCGATCGTCGACCGCCCTGCGCGTGGGACACCTCTCGGGCGTGGGTCAGGGAACCGGCAAGACGGTCTCGGTCCTTCACTTCGAGCGGGCCGCGCCCGGGGAGATCGTGCTTTGTGTCTTCAACTTTGGAAAAAAGAGAACGCCCAGATTCTCGGTCGTCCTCACCCAGGAAGGACTCGAAGCCGCCGGGTTGACCGGTCACGCTCTCCAGGGCTCTGTGCTGGGGTATGAACAAGGGCGGAAGGTGGAGGTCATGGGCACCGCCGTCCAGGTTCCGGCCATGAGAGGCAGAACCGCCACCTGGGTCCGTGTCCGTCAGGCCGATTGACAAGGGGACCGAGAATCGGGGAGGTCACAACACCCGCTCAAGCCCGGTACCTCCTGTGCCGATCGAGGAGGGGAAGCCGTGGCGCACATTCGCAGGCCAGGCCGGCTCGAGGCCTCTGGAGCCGGCTGGAAGGCTGTGGAGTCGATCAATGCCCATCCATATCCGTGTGGTTCAACGAGCCGAACATCTCACCGCTGTCCGCCAGGTCATCCGGGAACTCGGTCCGGACCGTGTTTCAGAAAATGGGAGAACAGAGGACTCGAGAGAGGATCCGGTGCACATCCTCCTGTCGGATGGAAACCAGCCCATCGGTGCATTGACCATCTGTCGCCGGGGTCCTGGCGGTTCGCCCTCACCCGGTTCTTCCCCGTTCGATCGCCTGATGCGCGTGGTCCCTACGGGGGGGCGGGCGATCGTGGTCGAGCGTTTCCTCCTCCTTCCCCGGTACCGGGGCCGGGAAGGGCTGTTCCACGCAACCGTGAAGGTGGTGCTGCAACTGGCCGCAAGCTGGGGTTGCGACCACCTCATGGTGCGCGTTCCCGCCGGCTTCGTGCAGGTCGCCGAACATCTGGGTTTGGGCCGCCTCGCCCCGCACCTGGAGAAAAAGCAGGCAGACGAACAGGCCATGTATGCTCCCATCTCGGCGCTTCGGCCGGGACTCCTCACCGACCTGAATGGTCCAATGGTGCGGGCCCTGGGTCCGTTTTTCCACCGGGCCATCTACATCCAGGGAGATGTGGTGTTTCGTCAGGGTGATTCGGGTCGGGCGGCCTACGTGGTGGCTCGAGGAAGTGTTTGTGTCACAGTGCGCCGTCCGGAAGCGGGGGAGAATGGAGAGGAGGCCGTTCTGGACATCCTGGGTCCAGGCGAGTTGTTCGGAGAACTGGCCCTCCTGGACGGTGCCCCTCGCATGGCCACGGTTCGTGTCTATGCCACGGAAACCGACCTGGCCGTGATCGACGGCGCCCAGTTCCAGGCAGCGATCGACCGGGATCCTTCCCGTGTGCGTGCCATCTTGCAACTGCTTGCCCGTCGCCTGCGCTCGAGCAGCTTGCGGGCCGTCTCGTACCTGCCTGCCGAGGTGGCCCCGGCCCTGGTCCAGGTGATCGTGGACGTGGCGCGGACCAGCGGGATTCGAACCTCGGGCCTGGTCCGAGGCGTCACCCCGGAATGGCTCGCCGGTCAAGTCGGCAGCCTCCCGGACGCGGTGATGGAGATGACCGAGGTGCTCGAACGCCGGGGTCTGATCTCGTGGGTTCTGGAAGGCCTTTGGGTCCACGACGTGGAGGGCCTGGCCCACCTGTTTCCCGTCCCGCTTGCCAGGGAAGAGACCAGCGGCTACCATTGCCATCCGAATGAGTAAGGCCGAACGAGTAAGAACGAGTAAGTATGAACGGCCGGTCATCCGGCCAGGGCAAGTCCAGGTGGCCCGTCCGGGGGGGGAGGAGGGCGCGGTGACGGACCATTTCGATGTTCCCGTGGAGGCGATCGTTCCCTCGTCCGACGCCCTGCTCCGCGGCATGGGCGTGCCGAGGTCCGCACAACAGGGGGTGAGCCGATACGAACCCATGCTCCAGGAGGCGGTTCGGCTTTTTCGCCGCCTCGCGTCCCCGCGGGCTGTGTGGCGGCCGGTGGAACAGGACGCCTTCGCCGAGGTGTACGCAGGCGAGGGCCGCAACGCTGCGGAAACCCCACTCGAGCACATTTTCCCCCGTGCCACGCGGTTGCGGTTGTTCGTGGTCACGCTGGGCAAGGCGCTGAGCGAGGAAATTGACGCGCTTTTTGACCGGGGCGACCCGGCGCTGGGTTACGTGCTGGACGTGACTGCCTCCGAGGGGGCGGAACGTGCGGTGCGATGGCTCGGACGGGAGATGATGGCCTGCTCGGACATCGCATTGGAAGCGGTGCTCTCCTACAGTCCGGGGTACTGTGGCTGGCACATCACCGGTCAGCGGAAGCTGTTTGAGGTGCTGGGTCCCGAGGTCATCGACGTCACCTTGAACGCGAGTTGTCTGATGGCCCCCCTGAAGTCGGTGAGCGGCGTTCTGGTGGGAGGTCCCCGCCGAATCCACAAGTTCCACAACAGCTATCCTTTTTGTGAGACGTGCTCGAGCAAGACCTGTGTGTCGCGGGTTGCAGCGCTCGGCCTGTGAGAGTCGACTCATTCGGTGTGGCCCGCCGCCGTCAGTCGCTCGAGGTGTTTGCGGGCAGCGTCCAGGGAAGGGTCCAGTCGGAGTGCGATGCGGTACAGTTCGATCGCCTCGGTCCGGTGTCCCAATTCGCGCATGCAGGCTGCCATATTGGCATGATCGATGGCCGAATTTGCGTCCCGCTGGATGGCCTCGCCGAACGCGTTGACAGCCTCGTAGTACTGCCCGGCCAGGAATCGGCAATGTCCGAGGACCTGGAAGGCTTCTTTTTGTGCATTCGGGAGGGCGGTGGCAGCCTGGAGCGCACGCAACGCTCCGTCCAGGTCGCCGAGGTCTCTGAGGCATGCGCCGATGTGGCAGTGGATACTGGTGAGGTGGTCCGGGTCCGGGTCGGATCCCAGGGCCTGCCGGAACAGGCCCAGCGCCTCTCCAGGGCGACCGGCGCGCTCCATCGCATGTCCGGCAAAAAACGCCGGCTCGAATCGGCCGGGAAAGGTCTCGAGGAGTCGACCGGTCCAGGCGATCGCGTCGGCAGGGGTGGGCATCAGGGCAGCCAGCCTGGAGAAGTGGAAAAGGAGGCCGTCCTTGCGCGTCCGTTCCTGGAGGTGCGCCCCGGGAGCCACCATGAACACCACCGGGACCTGCATCATGGGGTCGGTGAGGTCCACCAAGTGGAGACGAATGTCCATGCGGGCCAGTGCGTGGGCCACCCGTTCCAACTCCACCCGGAGATTGGTGTTCGATATGTCCGGGAGCGACGACAGGTCTGTTCGCTTCACCGTGTCGATCAAGTAACGTGCTTCTTCCAGGGTTTCGTACCGCGGCAAGGTGGGCTGGTACCGGGTCTTGGACAGGAAGTCTCCGGCAAGTTGGGCCACTTCGGTGACCGCCCGCACAACCGCCATGCCCGGTGAAGTCGCCGTGCCTGCCGTGAACACCAGTTCGCTCTGTTCCGGAAACCGCTCCGGGTCAAACGCGATCGCTCCCACCGTGGGAATGCCGGTGTTCAGAGTGAAGTCCTTCAGGTACAGTTTGATCCCAGCCGCAGTCAACTTCTCGACCAGGTCCGCCGCAACCGGGTGGTCCAGGGACCGGGTCCGGATCCAGGGCGTCTCCAGTCGCTCGTGAATCACCAGCGAGGCCACATGGCGTTCCACCAGTTCGCACGCGCCTTGCAGCGCAGCCTCCTCGAGCGTGTTGCCCGCAGCCGCCCCATTGCTCTCGTGGATACGGTGGAACCAGTCGAATGGAAGCAGAAGCGGCGCCCCGGCCGCCAGGTCGGTGGAGGGGACCCACTGCATGGGCATGGCCTGGAAAACAGGCTCGAGTCCTGGGAGGTCCTCTCCCCGGTCTCCCACCGACGCAGCCAGGGCCTCGAGTTCCATGGTGGGTCCCACGACCGAATTCCGGGGGCGTGGCTCCGTGCTGGCTGCATACCTGGCCAGACAGATTCGCTCCGCGAGTTCCATCAATGCACTGGCTTCGGCCTGTTCTGACGTGGCTCCCTTGCCCATCTGCCGCGATTTGCCGACCAGGCGTACCGCGTCCAGGCCGCAATGGCTCACGAACACGGGGATGTCCAGGCGGCCCCGGTCGATCCGTTCCGTGCCTCTGAGCAGGTCCTGGCCCGAGGCTTCCAGGCGGCTTCGAATCCAGTCGATGGTCTCGGCAGGAGGTCGAACCTTGTCCAGATCGCTCCCGGGATGCTTGAAGCAGTCTTGCAATGCGCACGGCAGCACCATGTTCCACCTCCACAACTCGTCCTCACCCCGGAGCAGTACACCGACCGAAACCACCTCGAGTCGCCTGACCCGGAAAGAGGCACAGGCGACCGCGGGGCTGGCCGGGGCCTCGTCCGTGCGGTATCATGAGTTGTTCTTGCACGACGGCTCGCAAGTTGCAACACTCGTTTTTTCCGGTGCTCAGGAGGTGAACCGTGTACGAACGAGAGAGAGGTTCGACCCAACCTTGTCATTTGAAGCCTCGAGCGGGTGCATGCGGGGAGCGTCACAGGAGGAACCGGTGGACGCTTTCCAACCTGGTCCTCCTTGTGATGATCCTCTCGAGCTGCACTCGACCGGTCGAGCGGGCCGGAGGAGGGGATGATCCCGGCGCACGTCTGAACCCGGTCGCGTCGGAGGCCCCCGGTCACGAGGCAGGGGAAGCACCGTCCTCATCGGGAAAAGCGGAAAGCACCGGGGACCGATCCTCCTGGACCGGGACCTGGCTCATCGCCGGTGTGGCTCCCGGGGAGGAGGCGAATCGGGTCACGGTCCATCCGCTCCTGCTCAAGGCTCGAGAACTCATGGTCGCTCGCCGGGTGGATGCGGTGGGGCATACCACCCGAAACGCCGGTCCGGTGACCGCCGCACTGGCCGCGGGGGGCGAGTCCCTCGTGTTGGCTCGAGGCCGGGTCGTGGAGTGGCATCGCCCATTTTCGCCCGGTGCTCCGGTGGTCGAGGTCAACGTGGAGCGGGAACCCTCGGCCCTGCTCCTGCTCGGGCAGCGGCTCTACATCGGTTCTCGAGGACGTGTGGACATGGTCGACCTTTCGGCAGGGCAGCGGTTGCCCGTGTTGGTGCACGAAGTGCCGAACCTCCCCAAGCCGATCGATTTTCTGCTGGAACTCGGCGCCTCCAGGGTGGTGGCTGTGGACGACATCGTGGTGCCCAAGGTGGGCATTGTGTTCTACCAGTGGCCGGACGACCGGCTCGAGTTTCAGTTCCAGGGAGACTTGCCGGCCGGCCCCAACGAGGTCTACGTGGACGCAGCCGCCAATGACCATCGGTTGTTTCTCCTGGCCCGGTTCAGCACTCGCGCAGGCTACGGCCATCGCCTTTACCGCTGTGAGGTGGTTCGGGAGGAGATCCAGTGCCAGGCGTGGCTCGAGCAAGTGGCGTTGCGGACCGGTGAGGCCACACTTGTGGCCGGAGAGCGCTACAGCGACTGGGAAGGTCTGGCCGTGACCGGGGAAGACGCTTTCGTTTGTGCGGGCGAGCGAGGCCTGCTGCACCTGACCGGCGACCGGTTTGAGCAAGTGTCTCCGCGTGACCCCTGCCTGGACCTGATCGGGGACGGCGTGCGCATGGCGGTGCTCGAGCCCGGCGGCCCCCTCCCCACCGCCCGGAATGGCGTCCGTCTCGGCCAGTCCGGCAACGCCGCGGATCGGTCCTACCTGGCCCTGATTGAATGGGATCCCTCCTCGAAACGTCGAATCAGTAGATGGCGCTACCCGGTGCCTCGAGGCGTGACCCGGCTTCAGCGCTGATCACCTGTGGCCTCCCGGGGGAAAACGGCACGGATGATCCGGCGTGGAACCGGACCTTCCGGCGTATTGTTCGTCGAGTCGCACTGGTCGCAGCGAAGGACCGGGTCGGCCCGAGACCGGGAGAGAAAGTGGTCAAGCCCCGCACCCGGGTGTCCGATCTCTGGTGTGGGAGCACACCGCTCCCGGGCCCGTGAAACCCTGGAGGTGCATGATGATCAACATGATACTGTGTCCCAATTGCCGGACGATTCAACGGGAGGGGACCGTGTGCCCTCTCTGCTCCTGCCCGGTGACACGGAAGCTCACCTTGCAAAAGCGGCCCCCTCCGACCCTCGAGGACCAGGCCCGGAAGCAGCACGGGTTTCCGTCACCCTACGGAACCAAGACGCTCGCCGTCGCCGCTCCCGCTCACTAGTACGCACGGCGCAAGACCCCTCGGGAGTCCGAGATCCCGGGACACCGTTGCACTCCGACCGACCCCCGTCCGCTTCCAGTGGACATCGTTTCCCCCAAAAGGTCGCCGCCCGCACGATTATCGCCCATTTGCCTGGCAGGGGATTGCATCGGCCCGACTTCGGCGGTATACTTCCAACCTGACCGGGGGCGGCCGCCCCAATCGCGCAGACCACGACCCGACTGAACGAGGAACGATTCGATGCAGCCTCGCCTTGTTGTCGCTTCTCTCCTCCTCCTGATGGCGTTGCTACCGGTGCAGGCCCAGGCTCAGAGTTTCAATCCATACTCCTATCGCGGCAAGTTCGGCGTGGGCTTCGCTGCTGAATCGTTGACGCGGTTCGTCCCGGACACCGTCAGCCTGTCTCTGGTCGGGAAATATCACACGAATGACAACCTGGCATTCCAGGGCAAGATCGGCGTGTGCCCTTTCCTGCCCTCCACCCCTTGCCTCGGTTTCGACATGATCCTCCAGTCGCTCGTGTTCGAGGACGACCGCATGGAGGTGAACACCACTTTTGGCGTCGGAATCACCGCTGGCTTCATCCTCGCCGAGAACACGCCCGTCGACACGCCCCCGCCTCAACTCGTCTACGGCGCAGGGTACATCGGCGCCAGCGTGCAGTCCAAGGTGCGTCCCGTCGACTTCTCCGTGGACATCGGCCCGGCCAGCATGCATGCCGGGACCTATTCCGGGGTGTCGACCCGGATATCCTTTGCGGTCCGTAGCTACTTTTGACTCCCTGAAAAAGGGAACGAAATGGATCGGGGGAGGGGGTCACGAACGCGACAGGCGCCTGTCCAGCGCCTCGAGAATCTCCTCGTCCTCGGGAAAACGGCCGGTCTGAAGCTTCGAGAAAATCAACTCCCCGCCCGCGCGGATCTCGTAGGCGCCTCCTCCACTTTTCTTCATCGCAGGACGAACCCCAAAACGTGCTTCGATCAGATCCGCCAACCTGGCGGCTCGAGGTCCGTAGTTTCAAACCACACAGTATTCGATGGAAAAATCCTGATTCTTCATCCTGTCCTCCTCGCTTGAAATCTCATCGGGTCGGCCTCATCGACCCCTGACACAGTCTGCCGACCCGGGCGGTTTTGTCAAGGTCCACGGCCTGCCCGCGAAAAAGAAAACTTGACTCGATTCGCCGCCCATGATAGGCATGAGATCAGTGCCAGGGTTACATCTAACCTATTGAAACTACGGAGCAATACGCGAATCGTGACATGCGCGAAGTGCACCGGGGCAATCCCCCCGGGAATGCTAAGAAGTCTCCGTGACAAAACTGACCAACCTGCGGACCGTACCCGGATGTAACCTGCGCGAGCGAACGCAGAACCGCCTTGCTGTTGCGCCATTGCCTGTGATTTGTTGATGTTCCTGAGGACAAGTGGGCCCTTCGGGATGACCTGGAGGGAAGCGCATGGACATGGGGGTCCGTCTGGCAAACGGATGGTGTGTCCATGTACCCCAAGACATGCCCCCGGTCCCCGCAAAAGGCGAGGCGTCCGGGGCACAGGACCAGGAGCTGAACATGAACGACAGCCGAAAAGAACACTGTTTTGCCGCCACCGCCGCCACCCTGGGGGTCGACGCTGCCAGTGAGGGAACCGTCGAGCAGAGGACCTCCTACGGGAGTGGGGGAACGTTTGGCCCGGGCGACGCGGCATACGCCACGGGCGGCCTCGAGTCCGTTCCTGTCTTGCTGGGCCTGGACCCCGCTCTGGTGCCGGTCCCCCAGCTTCCGGACGGGGTCACAGAGGAGGAGAGCTTGAGCATGAGCACCCTGTCCGCTGTGCTCGACGCCTACTATCGTACCATTCCCCCTTCGGTGCGGGGGGAGTATGTGGCTCAGGTCATGCGGTATGCCGGTGAGAAGGCCGGCCAGCTCATCCGGATCTGTTCGGAGCACTGATCGCTCAGCTTTCTTGTCTCGAGGTTGCAGGGTCGGACGGGAACTCGAGCCCGGGGTTCCCGCCCCCTTGCTTCCCCGGTCGAGACGCTCCTCGCCCGGGACGGTCCCCCGTCCCCGTTTCCCGTTTCTCGAAAAAGCCAGGCCTGACCCGTCGCCATGTCCAGGGGCGGGCACAGGTGTCTACAGGCAGGAGTTCAGGAGCGCTCCATCTGCCGCACCTTGAGATAGGTGAGCAAAACGAGCGGCAAGGTGAGCACGGTGAATACCAGCAAGTACTTGCGCTTGAACACCCAGTTCTCGACCAGGGCTCGAGCACCCTCGATCGCCTCCTGAGCTGCCTTGTGGCCGGGCTCGGCCGCGCGGGTCACCTGGGCCGGATCGAACGTGTGAACGCTGGTGCGCGTCTTGACCAGACCGTCATGCGCCTCCTCAAGAAACAGGAGGAGGTCGGATACCTCCATGCCTTTTTCCTCGGCATGTTGGACCTCTGCCCGGGCCTCCTCCAGGTGGGAGCGAAGTTTTCCCAGAGAGGCCGCGATTGCACCGGCAACCTCGCGGGGACCGGTGTCCGCATCCGTGTGGCACCGCAGGCAGACCCCATCGCCCTCCCAGGCGAGCATGGCCTCGGAAGGCTTCTGAATTCCATGCTTGCCGTGGCATTCCTCGCAGAATCTCAGTTCCTCGTCTGCGAAGATCTGGCCCAGCTTGCTCGACTCGAACAGCTTCTGGTTTGTCGCATGGCAGGTGCCGCACACCTTCGAAATGTCCTTGACCGACGGAGGCATCGCACCGTGGTTGCCGTGGCAGTCGTTGCACGTGGCCACGCCCGTGTCGCGTTTTTCGAACAGGGCCACCCCATGGACGGAACTCCGATACTTGGCGAGCTGGTCCGTCGGAATGCCGAACTCCGCCATGTAGGCCGCGTCCGCATGACACCGGCCGCACGTTTCCGGTACGTTGAGCGGATAGACGGGGGACAGGGGCGAGTCGGTCTTGCGGATCCCATGGACCCCGTGGCAGTCGGTGCAGGTTGCCACCTTGTCCTGGCCTTCCTTGAGGAGCAGTCCATGGCGACTCGTCCAGTACTGAGCCTCCTGGTCTGTGGCCGCCTCGGGCTGATACCGGCGCATGTACGCCGGATCGCTGTGGCACCGGCCGCAAAACGAAGGAATCTCCGTGCGCTCCGGTGCACCGGTGAAATTCTCCACGTTCCACATGGCCGCGTCTTCATCGTCGAATGCCTCGGGGTTCCCGCCATGGCAATCGGCGCACGAAAGCCCAACCTGGCCGTGGATGTCGTCGGCCCAATGCGAAAACAGGCGTGCCTGCGTCTCCTTGGACTCATCCATCCCAAGATGGCAGTCGGTGCACGCATCCTCTCCTGCAGCAGCCTGCGCCGGGAGAACGACGGCCAGGGTAGCCAGCAATGGAAGAACGGATCGCGCAGCGTCCCGGATTCTGTTCATGCGAGATACCCCCAGATGGTCATGACGATCATGTAGACAACCACAACGACCCCGAAGACGTTGATGGCACGCGAAACCTTGTGGCTCCCTTCCCATCGATCGATGAAAGGAATGCAGAACCAGATCAGGCCCCCGAGCCCGAAACCCAGGATCCCAAGCACCTCCCCCTCCACCCCCAGGATGTGCGCAGGCAGGAGCTTCAGCGTCTGGAACGTGAACATGAAGTACCATTCCGGCCGGATACCTGCCGGCGCAGGCGCCAGCGGATCCGCCTTGGCACCAAGCTCCCATGGGAAAAATACCGCCAGCACAGCTATCACGTTCAGGATCACCAGCCAGACCATCACGTCACGCAGGAAGAAATTTGGAAAAAAGCGTATCGACCTGCGCTCTTCCGGAGGCAGACGCTCCTGAGACGGCGGAACACTCATGCCCAGGACCTGGATGAGCAGCAAGTGCAGACCCAGGACTCCCGCAAACAGGGCCGGAAGTACCGACACGTGAATTCCGTAGAACCGCGTCAACGTCGCACCCGTCACCTCGTCCCCGGCGCGAAGAAGTTTCAACAACGCCCCGCCCACCACCGGCACCGACCCCGGGATGTTCGTGCCCACTCGAGTCGCAAAATAGGCCAGCTCGTTCCACGGCAGAAGGTACCCCGTGAACCCGAAACCCATCGCAAGCGCCAACAAGATGAACCCGGTCATCCAGGTCAGCTCTCGAGGCTTTCGATACGCCCGGCCGAAAAAAACCGAGAACATGTGGAGAAAGGCAAAGAAAATCAGCAGATTCGCTGACCAGCCATGGATGTCACGGATCAGCCACCCAAACTCCACACGGCTGATGATCGTCTTCATGCTCTCGTACGCCGTGTTCTCCCCAGGCTGGTAGTAAAGAAGCAGCAGAATCCCCGTCAATACCTGCAACCCAAACAGGAATAGACAGATTCCGCCAAGATAATAAAGAAATGTCCCACGGTACAGCGGAACTTCCTTCTTCTTCGCAAACGCCGCCACGGCATCGAGGTCGAAACGATCACGGAACCAGTCGTAAATCCTGCTCATCACGCCGTTTCCCCCCTTCTCACAAATACGTCCTTCCCCTTCAGTACAACTTCGTACCGCTCCAGGGGCCGCGGCGGAGGACCCGCAATGTTCCGACCGTTCACGTCATACACCCCGCCGTGACACGCACACCAGATTTGCTGCTTCTCTTCATCAAACTGAACCGTGCAATCCAGGTGCGTACACCGCGCCGACAGCGCATGCAACGTCCCATCCTCCATTCGGAAAAGTATCCCGGGAAGACGCCCGAACCGGAAGATTCGGTACTCACCCGGCCGCAGCTCGTCCACCGTGGCAACCCGCACGCTGTTCACGTCCGTCGCCGCCGTGGCAGGTGGCACGAGATAGCGCAGCACCGGATACACCAGGCTCCCCAGCCACACAACAGCTCCGGAACCCAGCACGATGTTCAGAAAATTGCGTCGCTCCTGCGACCGCGGTTGCGTCCCCATCTTCCACCTCGCTCCATCAATCCATCCCCCCCACGGGACAGAACGCCCCTCTCGCCTCCTGCCGGCTCCCCCATCCCCACACACAGGCCCATCGCCGAATCCCACGACGACAGTCCTCCACAACCCTCTTCACGTCCTGCCTGGCGCGCGCTCGAATTCGGCAACCCCTCGTGCTCCACAGGGGACTCGAGCCTTGTTGGGAAGGCAACGGGTGTGCATCACAAATTTGTTGCGAGACACAACGACATGAATGTGCCGATGCCCCCTGATATTACCACGCCCAGACTTCGGAAACAGTAATGAACTTCACGTTCACGCCATACAACCCTATCTTTTCGATCGGATTTTGGGATGTTTCGCCCGTGCTGGTATGCCGCTCCACCACGCCCAGGGGCGATCGAGAACGCCCGGGCGGGTACGTCCACGGTCGCATTCCCGAGACAGGCGTCAGGAGCAGACGAGTTCCAGTGTTCGGACCGGGTCACCGGCAAGCCTGGGCCAGGCGCCGGCGAGGCGTGCGGCGGGGGAACGCCTGTCCGCCACCACCTCCCGCACCGGGTCGAGGAAGCGGACTTCGGAGGGCCGGCCGGGACGGGACTGCCGCTCGAGCCCCCGTGCGGCGATGTCGAGCAGGTCGCTGCACCAGGCGTGGACGGGCCGGCCGCGGTAGGTGCCCTGGAGGCCGCGGGCGATGTGTTCGAGGAACAGGCCTTCCCGGCACGCGGAGGGCACCTCTCGAGCCAGGATGAGGGCTTCCTCGAGGGCGGTCTCGTCATGGAGGATACCTTTCCAGAGGGCGACGAACCCCATGGCCAGTTCGGGGGAGGTGGCGTCTGCGCCGCGGACCTCGAGGTAGGATTTGAGTCGGACCTCGGTGAAGATGGTGGTGAGGTGCATTTCCCAGTCCTCGAGGGTGGGGTAGTAGCCGTCGAGTCCGTGTGCCATGAAATCCCGGAAGGGGCGTCCTCGAGCTGGAAGGAAACGGTCATTCAGACAGTAGAACATCATGGGGAGGTCGAGCATGAAGTCGACCCATCGGCGAAACGAGAAGTGTTCGTCCTGCACCAGGTCACACAGGAGCCCGGAGCGGTCCGGGTCCATTTCGTGCCAGATCCGGCCGCGATAGGAAAGGACGCCGGTGAGCCTGCCCCTGTACACCGGGGAATTGGCGAACATGGCGCTGGCAAAAGGGCTCAACGAGAGGGCCACGTGGAATCGTTTTCCAGCGCCTTGCTCATCCGGATAGTCGTAGCTCGCCTGGGTGCTGGCGGTGCATCGCATCATCTGATGGGCATGGGTGGAGCGGCGGGGGAGGTAGTCGGCCATGACCCGGTATCGCGCCTTGGGGACCAGCGGAATGTCGTGGTCCGCACTGAATGGCGTGACCCCGAGGCTGACCCACGCAATGTTGCGGGGATCCACGACCGAACGCAGTTCCTCCAGATGGCGGGCCAGGCACCGGGCCACCTCCTCGAGGGTTTCGGCCGGGGGCGTGGCAAGCTCCACCTGGGCTCCCGGCTCGAACGTGAGCACCGCACCCTCGCGCTCGAGCGCCACCAGGTGACCATCCTCGAAATACGGTGTCCATCCATACCGGTCGGCGATGCGCCGCAAGATGGCGCCCACCCCTTCCGGACCGCCGTAAGATACCTGTCGTCCAGAGGCCCGCCACAGGGCGAGTTGCTCGAATTCGGCGCCCACCCGCCACCGGGAAGCGGGCACACATGCCCGATGAAAATAGGCCTCCAGGTCATCCGTGGTGACAGGCTCCCGGTTCAGCCGCCGGTGTTGCTCGAGTCGAATACTCATCGAAACCGCCTCTTCGTCCTGGGTTGCCGAATTATAGTGCCTTTGCCGAGGCGGTCAAGACCTCGGCGGCCGAGGCCGGCCCCTGTTCGATCCGTTCAGTCCCTTTGCTCGACCGCGACCAGCGTCTCCGCTGAGCCTTTTGGGGGGACGCCCTCCGGCTTCGAATCGGGGGTGATTCGACCCCGTGCCCATCGGCCTTCCGGTTGACAGCAACCGATTCCAGTGGCAGAGTAACATGGAACCGCTGTCCACAACTTCTCGGACCCAGAGGCGGCAGGGAAGGGGGGAAGCGGTCTTCAGGGGCAACCCATGCGTCATGAGGTCGGTCGTGAAGGATGGATGTGTGAAGCCGGCGCGTGGCCCGCTCGTGGAAGAGCCGGGTGGGCAGGCGGCCGGCGACGAACTGCAGGAGGAAGTCGAGATGTTGGCTCGCGTGGGCCGAGAGGCCATTGATTTTGAGGCGAACGCCTTTGTCGAGGGCGAGGGGTTCAAGCCTGTCAAGTTGTCGGACTACAAGGGGAAGTGGATAGTGCTCTGCTTCTACCCGGGTGACTTCACCTTCGTCTGACCCACGGAATTGGCGGCGGTCGCCGCCCGTTATGACGACCTGAAGGCGCTGGGTGTGGAGGTGTTGTCGGTGAGCACGGACAGTCGATTCGTGCACCAGATCTGGCAGGAGCAGGAGCTTTCGCGGATGATTCCAGGAGGCGTGCCGTTCCCCATGTTGTCCGATCCAGGTGGCAAGATCGGAACCACCTACGGCGTGTACGACGAGGCGGCCGGGGTGGACATCCGTGGACGGTTCATCATCGATCCCGACTTCGTGATTCGTGCCATGGAAGTGTTGACGCCGGAAGTGGGTCGGAATCCCGAGGAACTCGTCCGGCAGGTGAAGGCGTTTCAGCATGTGCGCGAGACCGGGGAGGTGACCCCCTCCGGCTGGCAACCGGGAGGAGAGACGCTCGAGCCCGGACCTGCCCTGGTCGGAAAGGTGTGGAAGGTCTGGAAGCCCTGAGTCGACGGCGCAGTCCCTGGTGGAGGCGACGTATTGCCTTCGTTCCCTCCTGTGCGGATCCCGGTCTGTCATTTCCCTGAGCACCCCCCAGGACATCCTGTGACCCGTGGACGCGGTGAGCCAACCGGGCGCCGGTTGTGGTGTCTCTGCAACGCATTGTCGGAATCGAGAGTGGCGTCCAGGCGTCCGGGCGTGCGCCGCAAGGGGCCCGCCGGTCGGGAAGGTCCCGGGACGCGGGGCCGGGCACATTCCCGGGCACATTCAGCCTGCCCCCCTTGGATCAGCGCCACGCTTCCAGGAGGCGGGGGAAATCCGGTTGAAAGGGGAGGGGGAAGGGAACAGGTGGCGGAAACGGGTCACAGGGTCAAGGAGTCGCCGGGCTTGAGCACGTCCACCTGGATCCCCGTCTCCTCACGTACCCGGCGAGCCCACGGGTGGGGATCCTGGGCGATCACCGGGAAGGTGTCATAGTGGATCGGAATCACACGCGCCGGCGAAATCAGCTTGACCGCGCGCAGGGCATCGTCCGGTCCCATGGTGAAGTTGTCGCCAATGGGGAGGAGCGCCAGGTCGATCCCTTCCTCGCCGATGAGTTTCATGTCGTAGAACAGCCCGGTATCGCAGGCGTGGTAGATCTTTTTGTTTTCCAGGTAGAGCAGGAAGCCTGCCGGATTGCCGCCGTACGAGCCGTCAGGCAGGGCCGAACCATGCTGCGCGATGGTGAGCTTGACCTTGCCCCACGGGAACGCACGGGCCCCGCCGATGTGGAGCGGATGGCTCTTCTCGACCCCCTGGTTGGTCAACCAGTTCTGGATTTCGAAGTTCGACACCACGAGCGCGCCGGTCCGCTTGGCGATGTCCACCGTGTCACCCACGTGATCCCCGTGTCCGTGGGAAACCAGGATGACGTCCGGGTTCAGGTCGGCCGGCGAAGCAGCCGCCAGCGGGTTGCCGGTGAGAAACGGGTCGGTCAGAATGCGGGTCCCGCCCACCTCGAACATGAAGCACGCATGGCTGTACCAGGTCAATTTCACCGTCATGTTGCACTCCTCCTCGTCAACATCGTTTCGATCCCATGCCTTGCACGGGCGGTGTACTCAATCCATGGGATCGTCGGTGGGTTGAGCGAGGTTGTCAAGTAGAACTTGCGGCGAATCGTTCGCTCGAGCCCCCGGTGCTGGGGGACCCGGCCGGTACCTACATCCGGGTGTACCATTGAACGTAGCCGTCGCCGTAGGCCCCCCCGTTCGTGCTGCCGAACCCGGCCTCCTCTTCCGGCGGCTCCAGCCCAGCGTAAGGTTGTACCTGCACCACCTCGTAGCACAGGCGGTTGGGCGTGACGCTCGAGTCCACCTGGAACATCCCCTCGTAGGCCACCTCTGCAGGAGACGACTCGAACAGCATGATCCGGTAGATTCCCTCCACCGTGCTCTCCTTGGTCACAAAATCCCCGGAGGACTCGTGAACTTCCCCCTCCGCATCCGTCGCCTCGATTGTGTAGGAATAGTCATCACGGAACGTGGCCACGATTCGGACATACCGCAGCGGCGGCTCGGCCAACTTGGGCGCCACATCGTCCCCTTCGCTCACCCAGTTGCTGGCAACCGGCCGCGGGGTGGGCGTTTCCGGAACCCACGGTGTCGGCGTGGGCGTCGTGGCCGTCTCCTCGTCTCCGCGGCACCCTGGAACCGCCGCCAACCCCAGGACGACAAGCACCACCAGAAGGGTCGACCTGGAACGAGGAACGACCAGATCGAGCGTTGATCCCACACGCTCCATCGCCTCGATGGCAGGATTCGCAATTGGTTCCATCACAATCGTTTCCCCTGGAACACAGGTTGTATCGTTTTCTCTGCGGAACGCGCCCCCCGGGCACACACCGCACCCACTGTCCTTCTATATCCCAGGTGCGTCCCGGTTTCCAGACAAATTTGGCAGTTCCTTGTTGACATCATGTGCAATCCGGGTTTTACTGAGCTGGGGGTATTGTACGGACGGCGTCCGCCCCGCGGCCGCGAGCGGGGTGTGGAATCCGATCTTCAACAAGGAATCCAACGGGTGTGGCAACGAGGTGACGAGGCCGGCCAGGCAGCCGTGCTTGCTGCCCTTTGCCTGTTCACGTGCGTGGTGTTCCTCGCGTTGGCCAGCAACACGGGAATCCTCGTCAACGACAGGCTTCGGATGCAGAACACGGCCGACCTGTCCGCCTATGCCGGGGCGCTCGAGCAGGCGCGCAGCCTGAACGAGATGGCCCAAACCAATTTGGAGATCTGGCAAACCATCAACGAGTGCCGACACGTGCTTGCCACCACCAACTGGACCCAGTGCGACGACTGCGAGTGCAATCCTCACGAGGAGCGGGATGCCGAGGCCTACATCGCCGATTGTGTCGCTCGTATCGAGGCGTTGGCCAACCATTTCGTGGAGGTCAATCGTTCCGCTCCTCGCTCCGCCTATCTTGCCGCGCTGAATACCGCCGGTGGCAACATGCCTGGAACGGATCGTGGAGACCACTTTTCCAACTTTGAACAGAACGAGTCTTCCCCCACCTACTGGAAGCGTACGGGGTTGATCGTGGTGGAGCGGTTTACCGAGGTCCGCATTAACTATCAATTCAACTATTGCTGTCGATCCAGTGGAGGTTACTGCGCGCTCGTCTATGCCAAGCACCCGAGCAAGATACAGCAGTGGGACGGATGGTTCTACAAGGTGGATCCGGTTGGAGACATGGTCTACTTCCCGACCCGTGTGAGTGGGACTCCGGCCGGCGGCTACCTCGATCTGCCTCGAACGGGTGGGGCGACCTCGGCGGACGAGGAGTACACCTACTTTCTCTCGGACGCGATTGGCGGGCGGGATCCTTTGAAGGCCTATGCGGTGGCGAAGCCGTATGAAGGCAACATCGGGCCGGATTGGGACACCTCGGAGGAGTGGGGCAACGTGCTCCAGGGCTGGGTTTACGACCACTACTCCGCCGCGCCGTTGCAACCTTATTTTCAACCGACGTACCGGGCCAGGATCGCGGGGTTGCATGAACCGCTGTTCCCGCCTGCCGTGGATTTGATAGCACGGGAATACATCGAGGCGGGAGAGCGTGACCCGAGCGCATTTTTCACGCATTGAGAAAGCCATGTGACGATCTGTCGAAACCGCCAACCGGGAGGAGAGGATGGCCATGAACGACCGGCATTCGTTCTTTGGAAGGAGGCCTCTGTTCGTTGCGGCAGCAGTGGGACTCGTGCTTGCGGCGGGCTCGAGTCCGGTGGATGCGTACCCGGACGCCGAGGCCCCGCCCCACATCTGTGTTCACGGAGACATGTCGACCATCAAGGAGCGACTCCGCGCCCTGTCCGGCAGTACCGCCTTGCCGGGCCAGCCGGGATACTGTGGCTGCGACCCGTTGCCCATGGACTATCCCGACTACGTCATCGAGGTGAGTGAGTACGACGCGGCGACCGATTCCTACTCGGACGAAACCATCGTGGTGGATGCCTCGGTGATCGAGACCGAGCACTTCATCATCCGGTACCCTACCACGGTCGGTCGCCCGGACCCCGCGGGGGGAGACAGTGTGGTCGTCACCGACTGCCGTTGGGCCTGGGATCTGGACGAGGTCCAGGATTTCGGCGATACGGGCTACCTGATCGACTGTTCCGACGAGGAGGTCGCCGCCAAGAATGCCGCCACCATCCTCGAGTGGGTCTGGACCGAGGAGATCGAGGTGCGCGATTACCCGGCGCCCCCCATGCCGCCTTCCGGCAAGATCGATGTGATCATCGGTGACCTTGGGGTCATTCTCGAGTCTCCTGGGGCTGCCGGAGTGGCCGAACCCTGTGCCGACACATCGGAGGGAGGCCCTACCTACAGTCGGTTCTTCATCGACAGTTCGCTCACCGATCCGGATGAGGCCGCCCAGGTGGTGGCCCACGAGTTCTTCCACGTGGTCCAAAGCGGTATCGACCACAAGGAAAGCCTTGCCTGGATGGAGTCCACCGCACTGTGGATGCAAAACGAGGTGGCGGGCGGAGGCTACTGGGGATACTACGCCTGGGGCGTCAAGGACTACGACAAGCCGCTCACCAACGTGAACCCGTGGCAACTCCGGTACGGCAACGTGGTCTGGGCCCAGTATCTCGCCGAGCACTATGGCGAGGAGGTTGTCCGGGATATCTGGCTCGACGCCGGCGACCCGGTCGGCGACGACGGCATGCTGCACCATTACAACATCCTGGGTGCTGGCGTGGACGGATACGAGGCGGCCATCCATAACTTCCGATACACGCTTTGGGAGGAGAATTCGCCTCCATGGACCCAGCGCCATTCGCTCTCCGGCCGGTCCCCACGTGCGGGCTGGGAGAACACCATCGACGAGACCACGGCCAACTACATCCTGTTCGAAGGCGATCCCACGCGCGAGGATGGAAAGTTCAAGATCTGCTTCAAGAATGTGGATGGAAAACCCGGACTGTGGGCAAGACTGGCCATGATCAAGGGGGGCGCCGCCCTCGAGTCCGACCTTGAAAAGCCCGCAGCCGCCGAACCGGTGCCTTCGAGTACCGAGAAGCCTGCCCAGGTCGTGTGCACCATTCCGGTCCGCACGTCACAGGGCATCGCCTATGCGGACGAGCGTGAGGAGGCGAACCCGTGGGGTCCGGCCGCGCTCGTGGTCGCGCCAGACGGTGACTTCCTGGTGGCCGACACCGCCGCGAGAAAGATTCGACGCTTCGCTCCGGACGGCACCCTGCGCCACACCATTGACCTGGCGCCGTACCGCGTGGCTCGAGCCGACGACATCGCCCTGCTCGGCGACGAGATCCTCGTGCTCGATACCGGCTCCATCGTGCCCAGGATACTCCGCCTCTCCGCCGAGGGACGACTCGAGGCTTCCTACGACCTGCCGGAAGGTCTCCGGCTGGAGGACGGACTCAGTGGCATCCGCGTCGACGATGGCGGGACCATCCTGGTGGAGCGTGAAGGTATCCACGTGGCACGACTCCTCGTCGGCGGGGGCAGGGTGGACTTCGAGGACCTCCCGGGAATCCGGAAGGCCGGGCGAACCTTCTCCGTGCAACCGGTGGCCCCGGGCCGAGCCGCTTCGTCGGGCACCATTGAGATCGACGGTCGCAGGCTCACCCTCACCGTGGCCCACACGCTGACCGGCCTCAGACTCTTGCAGGCGTTCGATGACGGCAGTTTCCTCCTCGTCGTCGAAGAGGCTGCCATCGGAGACCGGATCCAGGTCGACAAGACCGTGCGTCTCTACGACATCGGCGGTCGCCTGCTCGGCATGGCCCGGTTCCCCCTCGAGGAACAGTATACCTACGTACCCCATGCCCTCGCCGTCGCGCCGGATGGCCAGGTCTACGCCCTCATCACCCTCCCGGACCGGGTCGAAATCCGACGCCTCTCCTTGGTGCCACGCCTCGACGACGTGCTCGACTCTGTCGTCCCGGCCCCGGCAAACAAGGGCGCAGCCCCGCAGAAGGCCGCTTCCCAGGCGTGCGTCAGCCGCGCCACCATCATGGAAACGGCACGAAGCTACGTCAACAACTCCGTCTACCTCAGTTCCACCAACATCGACGGCGCCTGCTCCGGTCGGGGCAAACCCGTTTACCTCGGCAGCCCTGGCACCTATCCGAGTGTCCCTTACGACTGGGGCGGGTTCGACTCCCTCAAGCAGTTCAACGACTACATGGCCTCGGGCTCGCAGGCCGGCGATGTCGATACCAGTGGTGTCGAAAGCTGCTCCAAGGGCGTGGATTGCTCCGGGTTCGTCAGCCGATGTTGGCAAACCTCTTCCAAGTACGGCACCAGCACCATCAGCAGTATCTCCTACACCCTCTCCTCGTTCGATCAGTTGATCGCAGGAGACGCCTTCAATCGGTCCAGCTACCACATCATGCTCTTCAACAGTTTCAGCGGCAGTGGAGCCTATGTCTACGAATCCACGACCGGCGGACACGACCGCGTCGTGTATCAGTACCGCAACTCAGACGTCTACAACTCCTACACTCCGATCCGGTACCATGACCTCTGTGACCCCGATTCCCCCCCGGACGGCGACTCGGGCGACGACGACACCGGGACCGGGGACGACGACGGCGGCACCGGGGACGATGGCACGGGCGGAGACGACGGCGGCACCGGGGACGACGGCACGGGCGGGGACGACGGCGGGACCAGCGGTGGAGACGACGGAGGCCTGACCGGCGGAACCGACCCCACCACTGGAGACGGCGAAATTCACCAGGTGAGCCTGGACCTGGTCGACAGCGACTGTGACGGAGAGTACATGGAGGTCGATGGCTTCGGTACCGATGTGGGCTGGGTGGCGCTGATCGTCTCCTTTGCTGCCGGTCCGGACACCGGCGACATGTGCTCGGGGCATGGCGCCTACGAATTGTGCGGCCACAAGGGAAGCAACCCCCCGTGCGGCTCCGCCACCTATCGGTATGACGTGGCGGTCCAGTACCCCGACCAGGAGGAGGGTACGAGTTGCTCTCTGGCCCGCAATTCCTCGTCAGGACACGACGGACGCCTCGGCCTGTGGGCCCTGGTCCTGGCCCCCGCCGCCCTGGTCACCATGAGAAAACGAACGCATCCATGACCTCCCGTTCTGCAGAGGTACGCGACTTCCGCTCCGCCTCGACCTGGACGTGAGGCACGCCTGCTGCGGCTCGAGTCGCGTATCACACCGAAGGAGACTGCACCATGAAGACTCGAATTCGCCTTTCCGCCTTCCCCATGCAACGCGCGTGGCCCCTGCTGCTCCCCCTCTTCCTGGGCGGCGCTGCCGAGTGCCCGTCTGACATCGACGCAGACGGAGACGGCTACAGCGTCGGCGCAGGGGATTGCGACGACACCGACCCCACCGTCCATCCCGATGCCGTCGAGCTGTGTGACGGCCTGGACAACGACTGCGATCGCCTGGTCGACGAGGGGGCCACGACCGTCTACTACCTGGATCAAGATGGAGACGGGTACGGCACCGCGGAGAATGCGGTCGAGGCCTGTGCGCCCCCCCTCGGTTATGCGGGGGAATCCGGCGATTGCGACGACACCGATCCCACAGTGCATCCGAATGCAACGGAAGCGTGCAATGGCATTGACGACAACTGCAACGGCGAGGTGGACGAGTCGCTCTTGACCGCCTACTACGCCGACGCGGACGGAGACGGCTATGGCGACCCGGCCACCCAAACCTGGGCCTGTGACCCGCCGGCCGGCACCGTATCCAACGGAGACGATTGCGATGACGGTGACCCCGCGATCAACCCCGGGGCCGAGGAGATCCTGTGCAACGGCCTCGACGACGATTGCGACGGGATCGTCGAGGATCCTCCCCCGATTACCTATCACGCGGACGCGGACGGAGACGGGTACGGGGACCCCGCTGTGTCGATGGACCAGGCCTGTGGCGTCCCGGACGGGTATGTCCTGGACGACTCCGATTGCGACGACGGCGACGCCGGCGTGTACCCGGGAGCGGTCGAGGTGTGCAACCAGCGGGACGACAACTGCAACGGGCAGGTGGACGAGGGGCTCCCGGAAGAGAGCTACTACCAGGATCTGGACGGAGACGGCTGGGGTTCGAGCGTATCCGTGACCGGATGTACCATGCCCGACGGCTACGTTCTTCTCCTGGGTGACTGTGACGACCTGGACCCTGGCATCCATCCCGAGGCGGAGGAAGTGTGTGGAGACGGGGTGGACCAGGATTGCGACGGGGTGGATCCGGACTGCCCACCGGCCGACGAGGATGGAGACGGTTTCCCGGCTGGAGAGGACTGTGACGACCGGGACTCGACCGTTTACCCCGGAGCGGAGGAGGTGTGCGGCGACGGGGTGGACCAGGATTGCGACGGGGTGGACCAGGCCTGTCCAGACCAGGACGGGGACGGGCACGGGACCGACACCGATTGCGACGACTCGGATCCGACCATCTACCCGGGGGCCGCGGAGGTGTGCGGCGACGGGGTGGACCAGGATTGCGACGGGGCGGACCAGGCCTGTCCGTGCGTGGACGAGGACGGCGATGGTCGCTGCGCCGACGAGGACTGTGACGACCAGGACCCGACGGCCTACCCGGGAGCCGAGGAGGTATGCGGTGACCAGGTGGACAACGACTGCGACGGGGAAGTGGATGAAACCGCCCGCACCTACTACCTCGATTCCGACGGCGACGGGTATGGCGTCACGAGTGAAACGGTCCTCACTTGCCAGGAGTTCCCTCCCGAAGGGTACACCGACACGCCCGGCGACTGCGACGACCGCATGACCACGATCAACCCCGACGGCGTGGAACTGTGCAACGGGCTCGACGACGATTGTGACGGCCTCGTCGACACCGAAGACACCTGGGGCGACAACACCACCGGCGAACTCGCCTCGCTCAACGACAACTGCGATACCTTCGACCGGCTCCTGGGCGGTGAGAACCGCGAGACCCATGCGGTGTTCTGGGCCGCTTTCTACGGCGACGGCGAAAATACATTCCCCACCCCGATCTGGGTCGGAGGCCACACACCCGGTGCCGTGCCGCCTCCGGAAAACGGATGGCCCGATACCTGCCTCTACTACGACCTCACGCTGTTCTACGGCAATTCCGAACTCAACTCCGACCTGGACACTCGAGCCATCAAGCTCTGCTTTTCCAAGGGAACCGACGTGGATGGCCAGGATGAGGTCTACGCGGAGATGACCGCCCAGGGCATCACCGTGGCCGGCGTTCTCGACAACGAGGAGGATGATGACGCACCCGGACTCGATTCCGTCTACTTCAGCCCGTCCGAGAGCGACGACCGGTACGAGGTCTGGTACATCAGCGATTCGTTCGAGGCCACCGGAGGCCGGGGCCCCACCGAGTGGTGGATCCTCACCGAGTTCTACGACGCCCGGATCGTCCTCGACCTTCAGCCCGGGACCTGACAGCATCTCCGGAACCCCAGGCCCCCGCCTTCCCAGTCCTGAACGCATGGCCTCTTGGCCCCGGCTTCACGCCTTCCCCGTGCGTACCTGACGCCCCGCGGACCAGTCGCACATCGGCTCCACCACAGGTCCCATCCCCTCGGGCACGGCTCCACACCGCGCGCCGACCACCCTTTGACCACCCTTCGATACCCGCTTCCATCCAGCGGCGCGAACAACCATGGTTCACGGACGCCTTCGTCGACCAACTCGGCGGCGTGCCGTCTGGCTCTGGACAGTGACAGGATTCCGTGTGATCCGGTACACTCGAGTATCGAGGAACACCCCGAGCGACCCTGGCACCCGGCCAAGGTCCGGGCGACTCGGGAGAACTACCCACCACGGAGGTCGCCGATGAAAGTCCTTTCGCAGCAGCGTGGCCCCAATTGTCTCCTTTTCCTTGCGCTCTTGGTCCTGGGCGTTCCCGCCCAATCGGTTGCTGCCCCGGCTGCACCGATACCAATCGTGCTCGAGCAGCCAGACGGGACGCACGTGGACGCACGCAGGGTGGGAGACGCCTGGTGCAATCGACTCGAGACTCTGGATGGCCGGCCCCTCATCCAGACCGCGGACGGCTGGTGGCGGGAATCCGAGCGTGAGTCGCGGGGCGGGAACATCAGGGCGTCGGGCGCTGGAACCGTGCAGCCGCTTGCCCCTGGATCCCGGGACATGGAGGCGCCCTGTTCGCCTTCCCCGTGGAGGACACCCGCGGCCTCGAGCGCTTCCCGAACCGGTGTGGGCACTTTCCAGGTGCTGATGATTCTTGTGAGCTTCACCGATCAGCCCCCCACCTATCCCGCTTCGACCTTCGCCTCCTTGCTCGATGTCGACCTCGTGGACTATTATGCCGCAGCATCGTTCGGGGCCGCCGCCATCGTGCCGGCCCGGGAATCGTACGATGTCCCTTGGGACGGGGTCGTGGGCTGGCTCCCGCTCGGCATTCCCCATCCAGACACCGCCAACTTGATCGGATTGCGTAACCAGCGCCTTACTCGAGCCGCCATTCGTGCTGCCGACCCGTATGTCGACTATGCTGCCTACGACCGGAACGGGGACGGGGTGGTGGACTCCGACGAGTTGGCCGTGGTGGTGGTCGCTGCAGGATACGACTGCGCCTACGCGACCATGCATCCCTCGGTCTGGGCCCATAGCTGGTGGCTGCATGCCGTCGACCCGCCGGAAGTGGATGGAGTTGTGGTGGGCGGGTATCACGGGAACGAGGGCGGATACGCACAAATCGGAGAGATTCACGCCCGTTCGGACGCGGATGCCCATGCTGCGACCGTGGGGGTGCTCGCACACGAACTGGGCCACCTCGTTTTCAGGCTTCCGGATCTGTACGACATCGATCAGTCCAGCAACGGCGTGGGGCCGTTCTGTCTCATGGGGTTCGGAAACTGGGGAAAGACCTCCCAGGATCAGTGGATTGGAAGCACTCCCGTATTGACCTCCGCCTATATCCGTTGCCGACTGGAATGGAGCGTGGCTCGATCCGCATCCGGTACCGTGGCCGTGCGCGCCGCGGGCTCTCCCCTGGCGGGTGCCGACGACACCGTCTGGATGGCGGAGACCTCCGACCCCGCCGAGTACTTTCTCGTGGAAAACCGCGAGCCCTTCGGCTATGACGAGGGCCTGACCCGCTTCATCGGCGCCTCGTTCGGCGGCATTGCCATCTGGCATGTCAACGAGAACGCCATGCTGAATTTCATCGATGTGCGGCGGTTGAGCGATCTCGAGGAGGCAGATGGGACAGCGGACGCGGCGACCGCCACGGCGCTCTGGTATGACGGCAATCCAGAGAGTCAGGGCGTGTTCGACGCTCGGTCGGATCCCAGCAGTGACCTGTTTGCCCACCGGCCCAGCGGCGTCCGGATCGTTGGGTTCTCTGCTCCGGCCGAGACCATGACCGTCACGGTGGAAACCTCGGGCGAGTAGGCCGGCCAGGGCATCCGCCCCGCCGGCCATGACGACAACGTATCCACTGGCAACGAGTAGCCATGCCTCGATACAAGTTGGACCGCAACCGGAAACGAGCCCCGAGACACAAGCACACATGCAGCGCGTGCGGCAAGGTGGTCGCCTTCTGCTGGCACTGTCCGTGCGGATTCGCGCTCTGCCAACCATGCATGGACGAGAATCTCTGGGGCATGACGTGCAACTGGGTGACCTGGACTTGCCCCGACTGCGGCGCGGTGCGCTCCTTCTGAACTCCGCAGTCGAACACCTCACTCTTCGGACAGCAACATGGCGCAGAGGTCTCGAGGTCCATCGCCTGTCGCGCCGGTACTCACGCCATACTCTGCCGCTTCTGGACCTTGGGGAACCCCCTTGCATGGCCACCGCCCCCGCCTCGAGCCTGATCGCGTTGCCGGAGTGTCGGGGGATTCCAGAACGCCGGGGCCGGATACCACCTACAGGAGCCGGTCCGCAAACCGCAGCAAGGAGCGCATCGCCTCGGTCGCAGGTTCGGGCGGCGGCGCTTCGGCCGGAGCAAGAAAGGCGTCGATCCAGGCCTGCGGGTCCTCCTTGAGGCGAACACCATGGTACGAGTAGACCTGGATCCGGTCGATCCCGGCCGCCTTGGCCGCTGCCACCTCGGCCGCAAGTTCGTCGGCACCCGCCATGTCTCCGGCAACGCCCAGCGCGATCGAGGCATATGACGGCCCCACCCAGTCCATGGTGGACCGCGCATAGCTGTAGACGAGGCCCGGCCCAAAGGTGACGCCGAGGTATGCCCCCACGTCGTTGTAGATCGAGGTGTAGACCATGAGCGACACCTCGTCCCACGTTACCGTGGAGACAGGGATGTCCAGCAAATCCTGCAGGGAACAGTCCCAGTCGGCCAGATCGTCTGCCACCTGGGGATAGGTCACCACCATCACGCGAAATCCCCGGTCATGGAGTTCGTCGACCAGGTCCTGAAAGATCACAGACGCCCGGACAAAGTGACTCCGATCCAGATTTCCCAGCAACGCGGCCACCATGGCCTCATACTCCCCGGCCAGCGCCATCGCCTGGAGATCCATCAGCTTTTGGTAGCCCAGTTCCATGTCCACCACGATCCATTCGATGGGAAGCCCTTCCGATCGAAACCATGTCACCGCACGCCGTACAGACTCTGCGAACAACTCCGCGTTGTACTCGTTCGGCCAGTAGCCTTCCTCGAACGGAAGCAGCATCCAGGCACGAACCTCCACCCCCTGGCGCTGTGCCTCCTGTAGAAACGCCAGCAGCCGGGGATCCCCGATGTCTGCATCCCCGATACCCAGAAACAACGTCAGACCGTTCTCCGTAAATACCGTCAGATCCCCGGTCAGCCAGGACAGGGCGTCCAGTCCACCTTCCTCGTAGTACCCGTACACAGGGCTCGGCGCCGCATACTCCTCCGCACGCAACACCCCGGCGGTGCCTGCGGCGAGCGCGAACATCAACATCGAAAACCGGTGCAAGCCCTTCGACCGCGCCACGTTTTGCATCCTGTCCCCTCCTTGCATGCCAGGCCAGGCCGTCTGTCACGACCTGGCAAGAAATCCTCCTGTCTTCACTGTACCGGGAACGGGTCGGCCCGTCATCCTCTTGCACCGCTTCGAGCCGACGGGTGCTCTGTTCGAAAGGAACCGCCGGGTCCCTTTGTGGAAGTCCTGAACTGCGGTGGGTGTGCGCCGGTTCGTCCGCCCTGGGGCGCGCCCCGGGGCGCCCCGGGAAAGGCAGGCTGTTCTCAGGGGGCGCCTGGAAGCGGACTGATCGAGAAAACAAGGGGTTGTGCGCTGACTTCCCCATCTTCCGAGATGGCACGGTCTGTGAAAAAGCGCCAGCAGATACGGAGTTGGTGTCCCGGGTCCGGCCGTGCAATCCGGCCGGGACGCAGGGGGGGATCGCGGACCTTTTTTGGGAGGAGCAGACGATAGATGGAAGGCGCTTTCAATCCGTGGAATCAGGTTCGAGAAGCAGCTCGGCGCCGGGAAGTCCACCATCGTGTGGTCACGGGGGTGGTCGCGCTGGTCGCGTGGGGGGTCTTCCCACCAACCTCGAGCGCTGCGGGTATTTCCGAGCGCGTGGCGCCGTTGCACATGGAAACCCAGGAAGTCCCTGACGAGGCCGTCGACCAGGCCGTGGAAACCGCCGACCTGTCTCTGGGCGAGGTCGGGCAGTGGCACCTTTCGCCAGGATGGGCCGTGCACCCGGACGGCTCGGTGATCCTCGAGGCGCGGGTGGATGCGGTTGATTCCGGCGGGCTCGAGACCGAACGTCAGGGGGTATCCCAGGCCCTCGAGCACACATCCGGGGCGTCCGTTTTGGTGTTGGCGCTTCCACGTTCGCAATCCCTGTCCCTTCTGGGCGTTTGCAACGCCCTGGTTTCCGGGACGGGTGAGCCTGCCCTGGAGCGCCACGGCGACTACTGGTGGTGGCGTGTGGAGGGGGATGGACTGGCCGCGTTTGCCACCGGGATCGGAGGCAAGTCGGTGTTCGTCCTGATGAGCGGTGCCGCTTCCCTGGCCCCTGACGAACTCGATGCATTCCTTGCGGGACTCGAGATGAACCGGGAGACCGTTCGGATCGATGAGACCTGGATCGCGTTCGATTTGCCGACGGATGTGGTGTACGTGCACCGTGACGCATCTCCGTTTTCCTGGACTCGAGGAGATGGCATAGTGGCAGTGGACGTGACCTTTGACAAGCCGCAGGACCCGGAGCATCCCTACCGGACCAGTGAGGAGTTGGCTTCCCTCCAGCAGGATCTGGAGGGCTGGACGCTCATTCAAGGAATGGTTCAGCTCCACGTCAAGGGCTTGATGGCGCTGGAACAGGCTTCCCAGCAGATACAAGAAGCGCAAACCGGGGAGCCGCCCCGGGAGGCATTGAAGGCGCTCATCGCAGCCCCGGGGTCTGTCATCGGAGCGCCGGGCATCGCGTTCATCCGTCGTGAAGGCACCTTGAAAGTGGAACTCCGCGCCGAAGGGCGTGACGCCCCGTTGCTCGCACGAAACGACCTCCTTGCCATGGCCAGGACCCTCGAGATCAAACCCCGCTACGACTGGTGGTATGACAGCCGAAAGATGAAGCACAAGGTGAACCCCGAGTTCGCCCAACAGGTACTCGAGGAAGCCATGCCCTCGTTGGTCGCCCTGGCAGACCTCACCGCCGAGGGGCTGAACAAGGGGTGGAACACGCCCCTGGCCAACGGGCTCACCGTGGTGCAGCAGCTACCCGTGGTCGGTTTCTCGCTCATCGAGGTCGGCCGAGCACGCACGCCGACCGAGGAGAGTGTGGCCGTCAACTTTGGATATCTGCCCCAGGCCCACTTCGTCATTCGGGACTATTTCGACTCTCCAGGGGACAACTTCGGGAGTTGGGTCTCGGGGGTGGGAGCGAGTATCTCCAGCGGTACGCGCCTGTTCCGGCAACGGGGTGAGGCTGTGGCCAACTGGCAAGTCTTCTGGGATCAGGAGGGGACCCCTTTGACCGACGAGGACGGTCTGCTCGAGACCTACGACTTTGGCGTCTCCTCTTCTTACCCTGTGCAAGGAGGCAAGTACGTGCCGCTGTGGGTCAAGATGCGGGCCGGGTACAACATCGACCCGACCACGTGGCTCATTCCCCACCGGCTCGGTGGATTCGGAGACTGGAGGTTGGGGATCGGCCTGGGCATGAACGTGGACATCGGCAACGCCGACTATGTCGACCCCAACGGAGAGAAGCAGGAAATATTCTTCTACAACACCGCCTTCACACCCACGCTCGGGTTCCATACGCGCCTCTTCTGGGGCGCATTGCACATCGCCGCCCAGGCGTACTGGGTGCCATCCCAGCTCGGTCTGGTCAACATCTTCAGGGACAGCGCCGTGGAGTCGGAGGTGGCTCTCATGGCCGAGGCGGGAGAACTCCCGGACATCCAGGAACTGTTCACCACTGCTGGCATTTCGGGTCTGTTCAACACCTTGATCGGCACCGGCCGGTTCGACGGGGCTCGAGGTCTTTATGCAACGGCGGTGTTGGGGTTCCCCATGGGTGCCCCCGGCGGCACCTTGCATCCGCCCATCAAGTGGGGGATTGTCAAGGACGCCGGCCCCTTGCCGCCACTGGGAGCCAAGAAGAATCGGTTTGCCGCCATCACGACTCTGGGAATCGGAATCACGGTTTTCTTCGAGCAGACCTACTACATGCCCTTCACCACCGCCTGGAATCCGGACGGGCCTCAACAACGTTTCAGTACCATCAACAAGGGCTTCATCATCGGGCTGGGAAACGGGGCGACCTATCTCCCCTCGTTCGGCTCTGGACCCAGGTAGGCGCACCCCCCGAGGCGAATCACCCGGGTCGGCTCGAGCCCGCTCCAACGTGCGTCCATCCCTTGACCTCGCTTTTCCCCGGCTCGATATCCCGCCTCTCACCTCCTCGAGCGCTCCGCAGGCTTCGATCCGGCCACATTTGGGCCGAATTGAGCTAGAATGAATATCGACACGATTGCCACGTTCATGAGCAGAGCGACACGGTGCCACGAGATTTCGACAGGGAGCATCCCATCCAGGGCGCCGGTGGCCTGACGATGCAGGGTGCGCCTGGTGGCTCCTCTCAGCACCCCACGACGTGGGATGAGGTCACCGGGGGGGCCACGGTCACGACTGTTTCGGAGGTCGGCTCGAGCCCGTCCGACGACTGTGCAGCCGCCGACCCACTCCCTGGCAGGATTGGCCGGTATCGTATATCCGGGAGGCTCGGGCAGGGCGGGATGGGCGAGGTCTACGCTGCAGTGGACGAGCGCCTGGAGCGTCCGGTGGCCATCAAGCGGGTGGGGCGAAAGCTGACCCGTGATCCCGAGGTGCGCGCCCGATTTTGGCGTGAGGCCCGGATCCTGGCCGGCATGGATCACCCGGGGTTCGTCACTGTCTACGAACTCGGCGAGACCCCGGAGGGGGACCTGTTCATCGCCATGGAGCTGGTGGACGGTCTCCCCCTCAAGGCACTGGCGGATCACCCCTGGCCGGTCGAGCACGCTTGCCGCCTCGTGGCCCGGGTCGCCGAGGCCATGGGTGCCGCGCACGCCGCCGGGATCGTGCACCGGGACATCAAGCCGGACAACGTGCTCCTCGAGTCCGACGGAACCGTCCGCGTGGTGGACTTCGGAGTGGCTCGACGACACGATACTTCCGGCGATACCTTGACGGCCACCGGCCTCATGGTGGGAACGCCTGCCTACATGTCGCCCGAGCAGGTCACCTCTCGACCGGCAACCCCTGCTTCCGACGTCTTTTCCATGGGTATCCTGCTCTATCGTCTCATCACCGGACGCCTCCCTTTCGATGGGGACTCTCAGATCGCGGTCGCCATGGCCATCGCACGGGGAGAACACGTCCCCATCGAGCAGATTCGCCCCGAGCTTCCTCCCAGGTTGATCGCCATCGTCAACCGTTGCCTCGAGCAGGACCCGTCCGCTCGTTTCCCCGATGGGTCAGCCCTCGCCAACGCCCTCCGTGGCCTGATCGACCAGGAATCCGGGTCCTCCGGGGAAATCGCCTGGAAGACGTTCATCCAGGAACGGGCACGGGCCACGACGCACAACCACACCACCTCCCCATCGAATCCGCTGGTTCCGATACCGGCACCCCTCGTCCCCCCCGTCGGAACCCACCCAGACCCTCCATCGCCGGGTGCTCGCACAACCATCAGCGCGGAGGAACAGACCACGTTCGCCCGAAGCAGGGCCGCCCGGGCTTTCTCTACCGCCCGTTGGTTGGCGCCCGTTGCTGTCACGGTCGCCCTCTTGCTGCTTGCGGCTCGAGGCATCGGGCTGCTCCAGCCCGAAGGCTTGGATGGCGGTCCGGACGCTCCAGCACTCGCGCCCGGGGTGATCGTTCCCCCCCGGCCGGTGGTCGCGGTCCTCGGCTTTGCACCATCGCCCCGGGGCTCGAGCACCCCTGCCATGGCTGGCGGTGGGTCCGATGTCCGGCTGGGTGACCTGGCGCGTGTGCTGGGGGACGCGGTTCGTGTGGTCATCGACGGTGTGCCGGAGCAGGTGCTGAGTCTCTCTTCGCAGACCCTGGCGGCACTTGGGCTGAGCATGCCTTTTTCGGGAGACCTGGACGAGCTGGATGTGCCTGTGCGTCCCCATCGGGGTCCTGGTCACGTCGACGCGGTGTTGGTGGGGAACCTCGCCTGGGCCGGGGATCAGGTGGTGGTCCAGGCCAGGCTATGGGGCACCCGCCCTCGGACTGTCTGGGCCGCCTGGGAGACCCGGGTTCCTGCTCAGGACCCCCTTGCCGCAGCCACCGCCGTGGGGCGCACGCTCCTCCGGATTCTGACCCAACCCTCGGACCAGGCCGGCCCGGTCCAGAGCCAGGACACCTCGGAGGGCGCCGATGCGACCCTCCAGGTGCTCCAGGTCCCCACCCGCTCCCTCGACGCCTACATCGCCTTCCTGGACGCCCAGGCGCTTCTGGAACAGGGGGATCTCAGTGCGGCTCGAGAGGGGTTGGAGTGGGCCTTGCAGCTCGACCCCGACTTCGCCCTTGCTGAAGCGGAACGGCTGGGTATCCTGCGCGCCGAGCGTCGAATGGACGAGGTGGCTGCCCGCGGCCAGGCCCTGCTCGAGCACCCGGAGAGGCTCCCCCCCCGGATGCTCGCCAAGGTCGAGAGCCTGACCGCCTATGCTGGAGGCCGCCCGCGGCGGGCCGTGGCGATCCTGCACCAGGTTCTGGAACGCTGGCCGTATGACATCGAGACGTACCAGCACCTGGTCATGATGCGTTCCAACAATCTGGACACCGTGGACCTGGCCGAGGTGGAACGCCTGTCGCGCCGGGCGCTGGAGATTGCGCCTCGCCATGAGGTGATGTTGAGCCGACTCGTGCGTGCGATGGCCTGGCGGGGCCGTGCCGACGAGGCCGCCCGCCTGCTCGAACAGATGGGGATCGACCCGGCGGAGGACGAGTTCAGCGTCAATCCGTGGGCACTCACCTACCTGTTTCTCGGAGACTACGACCGGTCCAGGCAACTGTTCGAGCGCACCTTGAGCCAGGTGCAGGACGACATTTTCGCCTTCCACCATCTCGTCATCCTCGACATCTTGCAAGACCGGTGCGTCCAGGCGACCGACCGAGCGCTCAATCGGATTCACCGGATCGAGACCATGGGGAAAGACGCGAACCTCACCTGGACCTACAGTCTGGCCCTGCAGGGTCTTTTCTGCCAGTCACGCTGGTCTGCGGCTGCAACGCTCCTGGACGCCTGGCGGACCAGGCATGGGCTCGACCCGGTGCTGTTCGCCGAGTTCGCCATGCGGATCGCTGCGGCTCGAGGCGACGCGCCAGACTCTGCGCTCGACCGGATCAACTCCTTGCTCGACGCGCCGCTGGATGACCCTGCCGAGGACCGGAGTCCGCTTTTGCGCCAGGTGGCGGCGGTCTCCCGGGATCCGGATATTTTGGAGGACAGGGCGGCCCAGGCCGGCGAGTGGGCTGTCCGGGTCGATGTGCCCTCGGCCATTCGGAACAGCTACCGGCAGGCGCAGACGCTGTTGCAGGCCAGGGCGTTGTTGGAGCGGGGCGCGGTGGAGGAGGCGCTGGACCGTTATCGTGGCGCCGTGTATCCCTGGAGCGAGGTGCAGAGTGAAGGGGACCTGGGCCGGCGGGTCGAGGCCATGGCGCACCTGGCTCGAGCCCTGGATCGGGTAGGGCGCAAGACCCGGGCCGAGGATGTGTGGCGGGCCATTCGTGGTGCCGGGTACGAAAGACTTTGGGTTACCGACCTGTGGGTGGAAGCCGTGGAACGCCTCGGGGAGGATTCGACTCGTGGATGACTTCACCACCAGGCGCACTCCAGCCACCGGCGCACCGCGTCGTCGTCCCCGGTTGCGCGAGGTGTTCGCACTGGTTCTGGTCTGGTCCGGGCAGGAGCCTCGGCGTGTGGGCGAACTTTTCCTGCTGCCCCCTGCTCCGTCCGGCCCGGTCCTGGTCGGACGTGGCCCGGCCCGGCCTGACGACCCGACGGAGCGCCTCCCACTCGTTCGACAGCGGCCCGGCGACACCCGACCTACCGCGCCCTTGGGCGGTGACGGGGTCTCGAGGCGGCAGCTCAGGCTGCAACCGCTGGACGCCGATCGTTTGCTCCTCGAGTCCATCGGGCGTTGCCCCGTCCTGGTGAACCGGCGTCGCACGGTGCAGGCCGTGCTTCGGGTGGGCGACGTGGTGGAACTGTCGGGCCAGGTGTTGTTCCTGGTGACCCGTCGGCCCCGGGTGCTCCCTCCGCTCCGGTGGCTCGAGGACCTGTCAGGGTACCGGTTCGGCGAGCCTGATCCGCACGGGATGGTGGGAGAAAGCCCGGCTGCCTGGGCGGTGCGAGACCAGATCGCATTCATCGGGCCTCGAGACGGGCATGTCCTGATCGAGGGACCCAGCGGTGCGGGCAAGGAGCTGGCCGCGCATGCAATTCACGCCATGTCACCCAGGCGGCGTGTGCCCATGGTTGCGAGGAACGCCGCCACCTTCCCGGAAGGCCTCATCGATGCCGAGCTGTTCGGCAACGTGGCCGGGTATCCGAATCCCGGCATGCGAGCGCGCGCGGGCCTTGTCGGCGAGGCCGACGGCTCCACCCTTTTTCTCGACGAGATTGGGGAGCTTCCTCCCAACCTCCAGGCCCACCTCCTCCGCGTGCTCGACGCCCGGGGTGAATACCAGAGACTCGGTGAGGCCATCTGCCGAACCGCCGACTTCCGGCTCGTCGCCGCCACCAATCGACCCAGGTCTCAGCTCAAGCACGACCTCCTGGCCCGACTGCGGTTCACCCTCAGAGTTCCCCCCCTTGCGGAACGCAGGGAAGACATCCCGCTCATCCTTCGTTCGCTCCTCGTGCACGCCGCTGAACAGGACCCCGAGGTCGGGCGGCGCTTCCTCGACACAGACGCAGGCGGGTGGCAATCCCCACGCATATCGCCGGAACTCGTCACGCTCCTCCTCCGTCGCCCCCTCCACCTGAACGTTCGGGAGCTGGACGCCGTTTTGTGGCGTGCCATCGCGGAATCTCACCATGACCTCCTCCTGCCGCCGGACGAATGGGAGAACCTCCCGAATGGAGCCGACCCTGCGCGGCCTGAAACCTCCGGTGAAGGCACGCCGGGCTCCGTCCGTGAGCCCGTGGACCCGGCCTGTATCTCTCGAGACCAGCTTCGTGAGGCGCTCCTGCGTCACAACGGCGTCCAGGGACCGGTCTGGCGGGAACTCGGACTCAAGAACCGTTACGTGCTTCGCCGCCTCATCGACAAGCATGGGTTGCGCCGGTTCGTGACCGAGCTTGCCGGTCGCGCCGAACCCTCCCGTGACCAGGCGTGAGGCCGAGTGGCGCAGGGTGTGCGGGCCGGTGGGAATCTGGTTGACAGCGGCACGCAACGTTGCTTCAATCTAATATCTGCGTAGTTCATCCGGACGCGAGGGCGAGGAGCTGTGCGAGGCCGTACGGCGTGGGGTCCGAGGGATCGGGCGTGGTGGCGTCGGGTAGTGTGAAGACAGCGGGTGTCGGGGGTTGACATCGTGGTGGAGTCGCTGTACCAGGTCTTGCTTCCGCTCTCCGTCATCGTGACGCTGTTCGTCGTGGCCCGGCTCTACTACGCGATCAAGCTCCTGAACGAGCGCGTGGCCAACCTCTCCAGGGCGCTCACCACGTTGCGTGAATCGACCCGTCGGGAACTGGCCAACATTGGAGTTCACGGGGAGGATACCGACTCCCTTTCCCATTTTGTCGAAAAGGAGCAGGTACTTGGCGCGCGCATGCGCAGGGACTTCAGTTACAAGGAGAATCCGCTGCACGAGATCTTTGCACGCTGGCGTGTGGACACCAACCTCCCACCCCCGTCCCGACCTGGCGAAGCGGGCGGGGTAGGGCGGGAACGCAAGTCCGCCCGGGAGATTCGCGGGCGTGAGCTGAAGCCGTCCGAGCAGGCAGCCCTGCGCAATGTCCGCAACCTCCGGGTCATGGCGGCACGCTCTCGATCCCGGGCGGAGGAACGCCGGACAGAGGCTCGGGAGTCCGGAGAGAAAAACCGGAACGAGCAGGACTAGGGGAGGCCCCATGGACGGCAAGCGAATCGACGGACGCGCACCGGATCAACTCCGGACCGTCTCCATCCAGGCCGGTGAGAGCATTCATGCCGAAGGTTCCGCCTTGATCTCCTTCGGGCACACGCGGGTCCTGTGCCTGGCCAGCGTGGAAGAACGGGTACCGGCCTTTCTCATCGACGCGGACCAGGGATGGATCACCGCCGAGTACGCCATGTTGCCTCGAGCCACCCACACGCGCGGTCGACGGGAAAGACAGGGCCCTTCCGGCCGGACCCTCGAGATCCAGCGCCTCATCGCACGGAGCCTCCGGGCTGCAGTGGACCTCGAGGCCATGCCCGGGTACACCATCACCGTGGATTGTGATGTCCTTCAGGCCGATGGGGGCACGCGCTGCGCGTCCATCACCGGTGCCTTCGTCGCGTTGCACCAGGCGCTCCGGTGGATGTCGGCTCGAGGCCTGTTGGACCGTGTCCCCGTGCGCCATCCGGTTGCTGCGGTCTCCGTGGGCATGCTGGCGGGCGTTCCGGTCCTGGACCTCTGCTATCAAGAGGACAGCGCTGCGGACGTGGACATGAACGTGGTCATGACCGGTGTGGGCCAGTTCGTCGAGATCCAGGGCACGGCGGAGCACCATCCGTTTTCCGACGACCAGTTGCACCGCATGCTGGGGCTCGCCCGGAAGGGCCTGGACGAGATCTTTCGCATCCAGGCGGAAGCACTGGCCGTTTCCGAATCCGGGCCGGAACAGCCGGTGACAACTGCGTGAGGTGGCGTGAATCCGATCCAGTCGAGGCACGGGGTGGGCCACCACCCCCGTATCGGTTCGACCGTCCTGCTCCTTTCCTTGGTCGCCTGCCGTTTCCCGGCCGCTGACCGGCCCGTCGAACCCCAGGCCGTGGTCTCTGCCCGCGATGGGGGAGAGGCACTGCCAGGGTGGCAGCAACCCGGGGCCGGGGTTTCCTGGACCGGCCCTATTCGGGTCTGGCCCGGCGAGGCCAACGAGTATCCCGACATCACCGTGGACGGACGCGGCGACGTCTGGATCACCTGGGTAGACTTCACCTCGAGCGTGGAGCACATTCGACTTCGTCGCATCCCGCCCCCGGGCACGGGCCGACCGGAACTCGACGTGCTCCTTCAGGGCGAGCGGCGTATCCGGGGCTGGCCTCGGCTCGCTCCGAGGCTCGAGGGTGTCTGGCTGGTCTGGGCCGAGCAGCGGGAGGGTGTTTTTCGCGTCCTCCTCGCCCCGGTCGGGGAACAGGGGGTGGGGCACCGCGCGGTCGTCTCACCCCCGGGCGCCGACGGGCTTCGCCCCCGGGTGGCCACCGCGCCCGACGGTATTCCCTGGGTCGTGTGGGAGGCCCGGAATCCGGCACGCATGACCGTCATGGCCCGCAGGATGAGCGACCCGCCCCGACCACCGATTGTGCTCGACCAGGCCGGCGAGTTCGCCCTCAGGCCCACACTCACTTTCTCCCCGGACGGATCCCCGGTCGCAGCCTGGGACCACTACGAGAACGCCGCCTACGACATCCTCATCGCCGCGCTTCCTCCCAGCGGAATCCCCCCCAGCCGCGTGGAACCCACCTGGGTCACTCGAGACGCCTATCTCGACCAGGCACCGGACATCCTGTTCGACGCTCGCGAAACTTGCTGGATCGCCTGGCATTCCAACCGCCCGGATTCCCAGGGGCGCCCCATGCTCGGACGGCGCCTCGTGCTCGCTGCACTCCAGGATGGCCAACCACACCTTCCGGTCGCCGGCCTCCCTCCGACTCCGCCCGCCATCCGGGGAAAACCCGAAATCCAGGATTGCATCGAATTCCCCCATCTCGTTCAGGACGAACAGGGCAGGCTCTTCCTGTTCGCTCGTCGTGGACAGGGGTTCCTGACCACCTTTCTCGAGGGCGACACGTGGCACGGCCCCGTCACCCTCTCCAGGCCCGGTTGGGGCGGTCGCGGTCGGGAACTGCACGCCGCGCGCGGGCCGGACGGCACGCTCCACCTGGCAGCCCGGTGGCTCCACCTCCTTGGTCGTGCCATGCTGCGGCCCCCGGAATCTCCTGCGCGTCCCATCGTGATCGACGATGCGCCCGCCTTCTCCTCGCCGCCTGTCGCCACCCCCGCGCCCCGGGGTCCGGACCGCGACTCGAGGCGCCTCGACCCGATCTCCTCACTCTGGCGGCTCTACTTCGGCGACCTCCACACGCACTGCTGGCTCTCGGACGCGACGGGCGACCCGGACGAGGTATTCACACGATCTCGAGACCTGCTTCGGCAAGATTTTGTCGCCCTGACCGACCACGATGGAGTCAACGGCAACCTCCTGGCTCCGTGCCAGTGGGCCTATCTGGAGCGTATCGCCAATTTCTTCCATCGTCCAGGCAGGTTCGTCACCATCCTGGGATACGAATGGACCTCCCCGCCCGTGGACCGGGGCGGATTCGGCCATCGAAATATCTATTTCGGCCAGGACCACGTCCAGATTTTCCGATCCCAGGCCAGTGCCCCGGACACCTCCGCTCTGTTCTCCCGTATCCGGGCGACCGGCGGTATCGCCATTCCCCACCACACCAGTTGGACCGGAACCGACTGGGACGCCTTTGACCAGGATCTTCAGCCCCTGTTCGAAATCGTCTCGGTCCATGGATGTTCGGAGCGGCCAGGGGCCCGGCCCATCGTGCCTCGTGTCGGGAAGGCGGGCACCTACGCCGTGGAAGGGTTGGCTCGAGGATACCGGTTCGGGTTTGTGGGCGGGAGCGATGGCCACGGGGTGCCCTGGCACTACGGCGTGAGCCGCCAGGCCGACGTCTGGACCACGGGACTCACGGGGATCTACGCCCGGTCGCTCACCCGCCGGGACCTGTGGAACGCCATGAAACAGCGCAGAACCTTTGCCACCAGCGGCCCGAACATCGTGGTCTGGATACAGGCGGGCCGACACATCATGGGACAGACGGTCGGCCCCGACTCCCCGGACACCCTGTCCATCCACGTCGTTGGTACCGCCCCGCTCGAGACGGTCGACCTGGTCCACGATGGCACGGTGCTCGTTTCGGTCCCCCTGGCGTCCGACACGTCCCGGCTGGATACCTCGTGGCGCATCAAGGTGGAGGAAGAGGTGCCCGCGCCGCGGACAGGCGTCGGACCGGGCCGAGTGGAAGGCCCGCCCCCGGGTTCGGAACGCGTATCCGCCCACGGGCACGCCCTGTACCTCCGCGTGGTCCAGGCGGACGGGACCATGGCCTGGTCTTCTCCCATCTGGTTCCAGGACCCGCTCACCGACCGGCTTCAGCCGACCGGGGCCACCGCCTCGAACTCCTCGAGCGGAGACTTGTGACCAGCCCGGAAGCCAGAAACAGCCAGGCCGCCCCAAACCAGGGAGTCGGCGGGGTGGAACGGCAGGCACACCCCGGGTCCACCTCGGTTTCGCTGCCCGGCGTCTCCTCCGCTCCGAGGTCGTCCCCGGTTGCGTCGTCGTCGCCGGTCGCGTCGTCGCCGGGCCAGGGCGTCCAGTCAGCCGGGTCCTCACCCAGTGCCTCCAGGTTCAGGGTCACCACGGCCAGGAGCGGTCCCTCCTGGTGGTCGAATGTGACCACCAATTCGTTTCCCTTTCGGGACAGACCCGGGCGCATGTAGGCCCAGAAGTCCTCCGTCTCTTCCACCACCGCGATGGTTTCCACATGTTCCCAATTTGCATCGAACGCGGATAGCCAGATGTCTCCGGTGTCCGATGAGGTTCCCCCCTGCTCGGTGGTGACCACGTAGGCCACCAGGTAGTGATCCCCGACCTTCATGAGTCCCTGGGACCACATCGGCCGGCGGTCCGGAGGCACCGGGATGTCCAGGGAACGGCTTTCCACCAGGTTCAGGTCGGCATCGTACCGGCGCATGCCCAATCCGTAGTCGAAGCCCCACGGGAATCCCACCACGATGAAAGTGTTGGTGTCGGGGTCGCCGAGCATGGCGGACCCGGTGGACGTGACGGGGTCCTCCAGGTCCTGGGTCCGGACCGGCGCTCCCTGGTCGTCGAGCACCACCAGGCGGAAGGGGGATGTGTTGCCGTACCCGTAGCCGGTGGCGTTGAGCACCGAGGAACAAAGCACGGGCGGGTCGCTCGCGTGGACCTTGGGATCGTTTTCCACCAGGACGTGTTGAGTGGTGAGGTTCCAGTCCGTGTCGTAGCGGAAGCTGTACTGGGTGTCGGTGGTGGTATGGCTGAAGGAAATGTGGAGATATCCTCCGTCCGGGCACCGGGTGATCCCGTGGTCGATGAGGTCGGAGCGACCGGTCAGCTTGACGTATTCCCAGTCCGGATCGTCCACCTGGAGGCTTTCGTCCAGGTGGTTCAGCAGATAGTCGCCCCCGGCCGCGTGGAGAAAAAACCAGCCCGTCTCGTCCGGAAAGGTCCGAATCCATCCGTGTGCATCGAAGTCTCCGTAGTGAAATGGCTCCGACACGCCGACGAATACCTGGCCGGCTCGAGCCGGCGGTGCATTCAATGGGATCCACAACAATGCACCTGCCAGCAATGCCATGCCCTTTTTCGGGTTCCGCATGTCTTTGTTGCTCATCACCCCTGCTCCCGCGTTTCCGCCCGCACTGTTCTCGAGTTTTCCGGTTGTCGCATCGTTTCCGGGCCGGCCCCAGGTCCCATTTTCCAGTTCCCGTTCATGCATGATCTACCATCAGGAGCGTGCGTGTCAAAGCCGAACCCGCGGGGAGAGCGCCCGGCGCAGCGGAACTAGTTGGAATCTCGATGCTTCCTGGATATCCTCGAGACTGCGAATGCAGAAGCCGGACTCGAGAGTTCCAGTACCACCGAACCAAAAAAAGGAGAATGCTCATGCGATTTGCGCACGCGATGGTGCCGATCTTGCTGCTTGGTGCCGTCCCGACCACGGCCGGGGCGTTCGAGTTTGAGACCGTCATGGTCGAGATGCGGGACGGCGTACACCTCGCCACCGACGTATTTCGGCCGTCCAGGCCCGGCCGGTACCCCACGATTCTCATACGCACCACTTACGGCCGGGAGTTCATCCCGGATGTGGCGGCCGAAAAGATCTGTGACAAGCTGAAATTCGCCCTCATCACCCAGGACACCCGGGGGCGGTATGACTCCGAGGGCGTGGACGACGTGTTTCTCTCCGATGGTTGGGGAGAGCACCAGGACGGCTACGACACCGTGGACTGGATCGTGGCTCAAGACTGGTCCGACGGCAAGGTGGGCCTGTTCGGCGCCTCGGCCCTCGGCATCACCGCCTTCCTCGCCGTTGGGTCCCTCCATCCAGCCATTCAGGCCGCCCACGTGGGCATTGCTCCATGGATTTTCTACGATGTCGTGTACCAGAACGGGTGCTACCGCGACGCCCTTGTCACCGACTGGCTCGACGACCAGGACGCCCTCTACATGCTGGATACCTACAAGGAGCACCCCACCTATGATGACCTGTGGGCCAGCCTCGACATGCGGACCCGAGCCGACCTCATCGACGTGCCCATGTACCTCTGGGGCGGCTGGTACGACGTGTTCACCGACGGTCCTCTCGAGGCCTGGATGGACCTCGCTGACCCCAAGATTTCTGACGACGCTCCTCAGAGACTGCTCATGGGGCCATGGACCCACACCGAGATGGGCGCCATCGCCCCTGTTCAGGGAGAACTCGTCTACCCGACCGATTCGATCATCCCACTCTACGACGCCAACCCCATCTCCTGGTTCCAGCGCTTCCTCAAGGGACAGACCCGCTCCACCTTCGACGAGGACTGGCCTGTTCGCTTCTACATCATGGGCGACGTGGACGACCCGGACTCTGCCGGTAACCGGTGGTTGCTCGCAAAACAGTGGCCCATCCCGTCCAGGGACCGCCTCCTCTATCTCCGGTACGACGGCTCCCTCTCCTGGTCCGGGGAGCCTGCGACCCAGCCGCCACTAACCTACGTCTACGACCCAGCCGATCCAAGTCCAACCATCGGCGGAGGGGAACTCTCCCTCGACCAGGGACCTTACGATCAGAGACCTCTGCTCGAGCGCCCGGACGTGCTCGTATTCCAGACCGACGTGCTTCAACAGCCCGTCACCGTGGTCGGAAAGGTCACCGCTACCCTCTTCGTCGCCAGCGACGCCCCGGACACCGACTTCACCGTCCGCCTCGCCGACGTCTACCCGGATGGCCGCGCCATGCTCGTCACCGACGGCATCGCCAAGGTGCGTTACCGCAACTCCCTGCAGGACCCCGAGTTCCTCGAGCCCGGCCAGATCGTCCCCATCGAGGTCGAGGTCGGAACCACGGCCATCGTCTTCGACAGGGGACATCGCATCATGGCACTCGTCTCTTCCTCCAACTCCAGGCGGTTCATCCCGTCCAGGAACAATGACGACGACATCTGGGGCGACCAACCCGCCCAGATCGCCACAAACGCCCTCTACCTCGACCGGATCTATCCCTCACACCTCGTGCTCCCTGAACCGACCCCCGGATCCACCACGCCCGCAAAACATGCCCCCACCCCTCCATCCCGGGACGAGATCGATCGAATCGACCGCAAGATCGCTCGAGACCTCCCCTTGACCCCTCATGAACTGGACGTGGTCTCGTTCGAAGCAGGCAGGATGCTGCTCGAGGCCGTACTCACCCACGGGGCGACCCGGTAACCCTGCGCAGGCTACCGCCAATCTCCGCCCAATAGCAATGGCAGGAGTCTCCCGGCGACCTCCTCCCTCAGCGGCCCCACACCTCCGCACGCTGCGTCTTGCACGTGTAGTCGTAGCACGGCGAGCCCGCGTTCCAGTAGCCCAGGTCATTGCACGGATAGGCCCCCGGCGTACAGCTCTCCGCCACGATACGATTCGCCTGCAGCAAACTCTGGTCGTAGTCGTCCCAGCTCGGATAGCAGCTTGGACAGTTCGCCAACCCCATCGTCCAACAGCAAGACTGGGTCGTGAAGGTCACCGCCGCGTTCTCGTTGCAGCCCGGAAAGCAGGAGCAGTTCGTATCGTGCGCACGAAGAATCAGGCCAAACACCTTCGCCTGCTCCTGGCTCAGGTTCTCCACGAAATCGGCCCCGCTCACATACCAGGTCTCGTTGCACTCGTCCGGCCACCCCAGCGCGATGAAGTCTCCGAATGACTCCTCCGGAATCACCCCACGGAACCCGAACGCATATTGCTCCGTCCGGATCAGAAGATCCGTGATCGGCAGACGCTTGTGCGCCGGAGATTTGTAGTCCTGCGCCTGGTAAGCCCCCAACACCCCAAATGAACTGTCATCGGTGAGCACTGCCAGCGAATTCCAGTGACGATTCAAGTCGTTGACCAGGCTCGAGAGCAACGTCCACCCACCTCCGTCCGTCTCCATGTCGCACAGCACATCGAACGGCGTCCCGCTCTGCTCCGGATCGATCCGATACTGCCCCGATTGCGCGTTCGGGATGTACTCGTGAAGTTCGGCGCAACTCCGGAAGTAAACGTCTTCGTCCACCTCGCCATCGCAGTCGTCATCCAGCCCGTTCGCCCACTCGGTCTCGGACGGGTTGACTCCTGCGTTCGTGTCGTCACAGTCGGTGTCGTCGGCAACATGGCCCGTCGGGGATTCGCACGCCTGCACAGGCTTGCTCGCATCTCCGTAGCCGTCTCCATCCTGATCCTCATAGTAGGTGGTACGATCCACGGCATCCGTGTCGACCACCGCGTCACAGTTGTTGTCGATGTCGTCACACACCTCAACAGCCCCGGGGTTGACGGCTGGATCCGTGTCGTTGCAGTCGGTTCCGCCTGCCTCATTGGCGGGATACCCGTCGGAGTCGACATCGATGAGGTCGTTTCCATCGCAGTCCTGGTCAATGCCATCGTATGGAGTCTCTGTGGCGCCAGGATGGATGGTCGCATCGTAGTCATTGCAATCTCCGGTTGCATCGCTCCACCCGTCCCCGTCGTCATCGGTGGTGGAGAGATCCTCGTCGACCAGGCCGTCGCAATCATTGTCCTTTTCATCCTGGAATTCATCGGCCCCTGGGTGGGTGTTCATGTCGTTGTCGTCGCAATCGTCACCGCCGGCCTGTGTGGCAGCATATCCGTCGGAGTCGACATCGATGAGGTCGTTTCCGTCGCAATCCTGATCGACGCTGTCGTAAGGCGTTTCGGTGGCGTCAGGATGGATGGAATCATCTGTGTCGTTGCAGTCACTACCGCCTGCCTCATTGGCGGGATACCCGTCGGAGTCGACATCGATGAGATCGCTACCGTCACAATCCTGGTCGATACCGTCGTAGGGCGTTTCGGTGGCTTCTGGGTGAACCGAAGCGTCCATGTCGTTGCAATCTCCAGTCGCGCCGGTCCAGCCGTCCCCATCCATGTCCGGGAAGGGGGTGGCGGTCGGGGGCACAGGGGAGGGAGTCACACCCGGTGTGTGCACGGCGATGGGGGTGGGGGAGGGCGCCGGCGATGGGGGAGCCGCGGGCGTGCTCTCCGGGGCGGATGTCGGTGATTGCATCGGGGTGGGGCTGACTTTGGGTGAGGTTTCCGGGCCCGGAGTTCCGGACGGAAACGGTGTGGGTGTGGGCTGTTCTGGATTTGGGGACAGCCCGGGTGCCACCGAGGGACTTACTTCGGTGGCGTCGTCGTCCTGTCCTTCCGGGCAGGCAATGAGCAGGAGCATCATGGCCCATACCACGAGAGCCACAACCATCCGGTCCTTCATGCGAGGGTCCTCCATCACATCTGCGAGCCAGGTCCACTCCGTCCAGTCCCGGCACCGACAATCCGCAACTTCGAGCAATCGGCCTGATACCGCTTGATACCATTCTAGCCACTTGTTTCCGGGAAGAGAACCGATTCCTGGGTCGGGACCGTTCTTCCCGGCGGCCTGGACCGTGGACACCCCGGCTCGGCCTGCCACGGGTTCTCCTGTTTTCCATGTGCTGGAGCCCCCTGTTCCCACTCCGGACATCGACTGACCTTGGCCGAGCGGTACACGCCCCCCTCACTCAGCCGTTTCTCCGGAGGAACGGCCGCGCCTGGAAGAACAAGCCGGGCTCGAGCCGGCGTTGAAACCGCCGGGATTTTGCCCGGTTTTTGGGAGTCGTGGGACAACTTGCGATTCCACGAAAATCCTTGTTGAGTTTTGATGATTGGACGAGTAGGATGGATGAAACGGCAAGTCAGAACCGTGCGGTCCGGCGAGAACACGATTTGGCAGCGGCTCACATGGAATCAGCAGGGTGTTGTTGATCGATCGGGGGCAGGGGCGGTTGTCGTTCAGAGCACCCGCAGCAGCGGAGTGGAATCATGGCCGAACAGACGACGAAGCGCACCTCGAGCGACACCAGGGGAGAAATTCAGCAGCAAAAGCAGAATGACCAGGGACTTGCGGCGAAGTCAGAAGGCTTCCTGGGTGGTTTCGACGCGGACGTCCCTGCGTTCGAGCCCGGCGTGGATGCCGGCGTCGGCGTGACGAACCGCACGGCCGGAGTCTTCACCGACCACTGGTCCGCCCGGGACGGAGTGGCCCGGCCTGTTTTCTTCAAGCGTGCGTCCCCCGGGACCGTGTCCGAAGGTGACTGGCGCACGCGCGAGCCCCGACCGATTCTGACATCGAGTGCGAGACCGGGTCAGACGTCGGCCAAGGAAGGCTCCGGGGGTGGTGCGCCACCGGTGCAACGCCGTGCAGCCTCCGGGGGGCCCTCCGTACCAGAGAATCTCCAGTCCCTCGTTCAACCCGCCATCGAATCCGGCGGCGGCTCCCTCCCTCATCTCGATCGTATTCAGGCTGCGTTCGGCGAGCACGACGTCAGCGGTATCCAGGCCCACATCGACCCGGAATCTTCCAACCTGCTCGGCGCCAAGGGATATGCCACAGGGGACCACGTGGTCTTTTCCGGTAGCCCCGACCTCCACACCGCCGCGCACGAGGCGGCCCACGTGGTGCAGCAGCGGGCGGGTGTGCACCTCTCCACCGGCGTGAGTGAGGTGGGCGACCCGTACGAGCGTCACGCCGACGCCGTGGCCGACCGCGTAGTCGCCGGGAAATCTGCACAGGACCTGTTGAGCAATCCCCCGGGCGGCACGGGTGGCGGCGCTGCCCTGCAGCGGGCCGGTCAGGGGTGGGAGGAGCGGACCCGGAGCCTCATGGGCAAGAAATGTGTCACCAACAAGCACGCGGTCATCCTGTCACATGCCAAGGGAAGCTGGGACAGAACCGGTACATCCATCCCCATCGGGACCGAGGTCGAGGTGATCGAGGTCCATGTCAAGGACGGTGCGGTCAAGGTTCGCTGGAACTCCCCGGACGGCCCAAGAGAGGTTTGGCTCTACCAGTATGCGGTGACAGCCAGTGGCGGGTCCAAGAAGAACGAGACGGGCGAAGAGACCCAGGAGACCAAGGAGAGCGGCGAAGAGACCAAGGCGACCAAGGAAACCGGCGAAGAGACCCAGGCGACCAAGGAAACCGGGGAGAGCGGCGAAGAGACCCAGGCGACCAAGGAAACCGGGGAGAGCGGCGAAGAGACCCAGGAGACCAAGGAAACCGGGGAGAGCGGCGAAGAGACCCAGGAGACCAAGGAAACCGCGGCGACCGAGGAGAGCGACGGAGAG
>CAYQMG010000012.1:0-4408 GCA_964418585.1 uncultured Gammaproteobacteria bacterium
GTCATAGATGGGGTTGGCGATACGGATCTTCACCGGAAGCCTCGGATTCAGGAAGATTCAGGGAAGGCCGGCTCCTGTTGTGAGCACGGCCGGGCACAGGAAACCACAAGGTATGACCACAAGATAGGCTGGTTGGAGGATGTAGTCAAGGTGTGGGGAAGTGAAAGCAGGCGTGAGCCGTTTTCGGCGGCGTAGGCGGATGGCCGCCCCGGCGCAGGCCTGCCGCCGAGAGGCGGTGATTGCGCGAAGCGTGAGCCAGCGCCTCTTTGACCCATCGAAACAGGCGCCGGAATGGATAGGGAAGCGTCCAAAGTGACGATCTCGAACAGGTCGAGGGAGCCTTGGACCGCGTGTGAAGCCCGCTTCGAGAGGCGTGTGGCCCCCCGGCGGTGGGGGGGCTCGGATTGAGCGGGCCGCGGAGGGGGCCGGGGTTCCGATGGCCCCCTCCAGGAGGGAGGAGCGGACTGGTGCCGTTTGGAGCCGGAAGAGAACCGGTTGGCGCCTTCAGCGATGAGGAGGACCGTGGCGTCTGCGGCTCTGATGAGCTGGTCAGCAAATGAGCGGTATTCGCGCGCAAAGCGTGACGGACGGTTCATGTTCTGGAATACCCGTTGTGGCGCGGGCGCTTTGCGCGCCTGCGCGCCATTCCCAATTCTCGAGAATGAATTGGGTCTGCCACAAGGTCCCTGGTCTGGGAGGACCGCCAGTTCGATTCGCATGGCCGGGTTCGTGTCTCCACCCAGGGGTGAAAGCCGGTCGCCCGTCGGCCCCGGATACGATTGTGGAGAAACGAGTTGAAAAAGATTGGTTGGTAGAGTACAACAATATATTGGGATAGTGTTGGTGTGTGGGAGCGGACCTGAACGATTCGAGGGACATCATGAGGACAACCGGCCAACAGCGGGGACAGGCTGCCGTCCTTGCCGCTCTGTCATTGTTCACCATGGTTGTGTTTCTTGCGTTGGCTGCGAACACCGGGATTCTGGTGAACGATCGAATCCGGATGCAGAACACCGCAGACCTGACCTCTTATGCTGGCGGGTTCGAGATGGCGCGGAATCTCAACGAGATGGCGACCATCAACCGCGAGATCTACGACACGGTCCAGCGGTTGCGCGGGGTGTTGAACTACGGTCCGCTCTACCTGACGGCGGACCCGCCGGATGAAACCGACGTCTACTACTGGCCTCAACCTCCCTGTTCGTGCCTTGATTATTCCCCTGCCGCGCAGGAGGTGATCCAGAAGGGTCAGGAACGGCTCAATGCCCTGTACGAGGAACTGGTCGCGGTCAACGCGAGGGCTCAGGCCAAGGCTCGAGCCGCTGCCACGTTCACAGCCTCGGCAAACTTCCTGGGGAATTTCATCGGGCCGAACCATCTCTGGTTCTTCCAGAGTCAGCCGTCGTCGCCGACCGCCTCCCCGGACCTCATCAACCTCGGTCGGGTCGAGGACACCATGGTGGGCTACAACTACACGCGGAGTTGCCGGTGCTGCGACGGGTGCTGCCTCTACCCGCAGATTCACACCGAGGAGATCACCACCTGGGGGTTCAAGGCGGACAAGGCCATCGTCTATTTCCCGACCAAGGTCAAGGGGGTTCCTGAGAAGAACTTCCTGGACATCGGCCCCCCCAACGATCGCATGTTCGGTGCGGATGCCGACCCGAATCCCGGGGCGAGCGACATGTTGTACGGGTATGCGGTCTCGAAGCCGTTCGAGGGAAACGTGGGAACGGAACAGCCGGACAACACCTACTATTCGGCCAGCCCTTCCGACTACCCGGACGCTTTCGTGCCCATGAATCCGGTGTATCCTCCTTCCACTGCACTCGTGGACTACTTCCGTCCTTCCTATCGCGCCCGGATTGCAGGCATTCACGAGGACATGGGTGACAACCCCGCCATGGCCGAGTTGATTCGAGGGGACAACTCCGAGCCCCAGTTCCAGAGCAAGGTGATGTTCTTCACCCACTGAGTCCCTTACGGAGCCGGTCGCTCATCTTCCCCCGGTGGAACGCGGGCCAGTGTACGGGTGCGCGTGGTGTCCGGGAGAAGAAGCCCTGGTCCCAACCGCGTCGGACCGGGACCGGTTGCGCGAACCAGAGGCCGGGTCGCCGGGTCGATCCCCAGGTGCTCCTTCAGCATGCGTGCGTATGCCTCGTCCTGTTGCACTGCCTGGATGGCCCGGTTCAGGTGCAAGAGCAGGGTTCGCTCCCCTCGCCGAACAGCGGCGCGGTAGACGGCGGGTGTGGGCAACGTGCAGGCGACCTGCAAGCGACCTGAGGAGGTGCGGACGAACCGGTCCGCGACAGGGCGGGCGAGCAAGGCGGCGTCGATCCGGTGTCGGAGGAGGAGCGAGCCGGCGTCCCCTGGAGAGATGTTGACGACGATGGCGCCGGGGATCAGGTCATGCAAGGCCGCCTCGATCCGGGATCCCCTGGGGATGCCCACCACTTTCCCGGGCAGGGTCCCGGGATTCCGCCTGTCGGCATGGGAGAGCAGTACGAACCGTGTGGTCAGGTGTTCGAGGAGCAAGGACGTCTCAGGCGGATGTGTCCCCGGGGCGAATCCCACCATGAGGGCCACCTCTCCGCTGGCGAGGCGGTGCGCTGTACGGTCCTGACTGTCCGGCACCGTGACCATGGACACGCCAAGGTGGTGGGCGACCTGGTGGAAAAATGCCTCATCAAAGGCACGAAGGCCTGACTGCACGTAGCCTTCCCGGTCACCGGCTGCTGTCACCACGCCGACGCGCAACACGCCTTCTTCCTGCATTCGGTCGTGGACGGTGGGGGCGCCTGGTGCGCCGTGAGGAGGAGGGTCCATGACGCACCGGAATCCTATGTTCACCGATCGTACCTCGGGGTCGAGCGATCGGGTGGTCGGGGAAAAGGCGAATGGGTCCGCCGGATGGGGGCAGGGCGCCCCGATGGCGATTTTGCCCCCGGCCTTTTCCGGAAGTGCGTCGGCGGTCCACTCGAGCGGTCCGGCGAGCAGGGACGGGAGTCCCATGCCTGTCCGGTCGTCCCGAAGCGACGGGGTGGTTGCTCCCGCCTCTGTGCGGTTCGTCTCAGTGGCCCGGGCCGCGGCCGCCCGTGCCGCCAGGAGCCACTCGCGCACGGTCGGGAGTCGTTTTCCTTTCCAGCGTGCATAGGCGTTGGCGTCGTTCCAACTCACGAACGTGACCGGATCCTGCTCGATCGCCTGGAGTTGTTCCCGGCTCAGCCGTTCGAGAAATCCGGGCGGCGAATCGGGTCCACACCCACTCCCTGGAGGGCAGGCCTGGAGAAACTCGAGGTAGTCTCCAACGCTCACCTCATGTTTGTCGATGAAGAACATCGGCGCTGCAACGCGGCTTGCAGACCACGCGTCCGCCCCTGCTCCCATCACTGTCACCGCCACCATCTCGGATCCACGGATGTACCGGGTCTCGCCGAGTTGTGCTTCGGTTCGGTTGGGGGAGCGCGGGAACAGGTGGCTCGAGTCCATGGCCGGGAACGCCGCGGCCAAGGTGGCGCCGGCCGCCAGAAGGAGCGCCGCTGCCTGGGGAATCCACGTTCTGGAGGTCGACCTGCGGAGCAGGCCGCCGTTCGGCGGGATGGGAGGAGCATCGGGACCCGGGTGGATCCCGGTCCCGCCCTCCTTCCCCACCGGATCGCGAGAAGAGGCCCCATCCTGCAGCCCGGAATCGGTCCGATCCGGTGTCTCCCGTTGCCCGGTTGGCTCCGGTTCGGGTGTCGTCTCGATGGGCAAGGGCGGCGGGACCGGCTTTTCACGGTGCTGCGCAGCCTTTGGGGAACAGGTGGCTCGAGCCGAACGGGCAGGCTCAGCGGCGGCTGCTCGCTCCTGCGCGGCGGCAAGGTAGGGAGGGAGCGGCGCCACAGACTCGTTGCTCGAGTCTCCCTTCACCGCCTGAGCGCTCCGGGACGGACACGGAAGGGATCCCTGATTCGGAGGAACCGGCGGGGGCCATTGGGGCGGCGGCGAAGCGTGGGTGGCAACCATCCAGGGCTCTTCCTCTCCCCCATCGGGAGATGATCCGATCGAGTCGGAGGGGAAGGAACGGGCGCATGTCAGGTGACGCCTGGACCATTCTTCCTGGGTGGGCAACGTCTCGAAACCGGACCGGGTCTCCTCCAAGAGGGCAGCCACGTCCCTGGCCAGGTCCACCAGGTCCCGCTCCATGGCGCACAATGGCTCCAGCGCGTTCCCGAATGCCCGGGCATCAGGGAAACGGTCCTCGGGTTCGCGCGCCAGAGCCTGTCTCAGGACGGGGATGAACGCGGCCGCATCACCCTCGAGCTGTGCAAGCTGCTCCTCCACTTCTGCACGCTGAATACGTTCGATGAGTCGCGTGACCGGCTTGCCCTGGAACAGTCGTTCGAAGGTGAGGAGTTCGTAGAGTACG
>CAYQMG010000013.1:0-3134 GCA_964418585.1 uncultured Gammaproteobacteria bacterium
GAGCACAGGTGGCTCTGGTGGTGCCTCCCGGACACGAAGACGACGAAGCGTTCCACGTGGCGGACGTAGCCGTAGTGCTCGACGGAGCCGGTGCCCCTCACCTGCAGCGTGCGGTCGTTCTGGCCGGAGATGAGATAAAACACGCTTCCTTGGCGCTGGTTCTGGCGAAAAAGGCACGCTTCCACATGCTCGTGGCCGCGGTGGTAGTGCTGGCTCCCCCTCTGCTCACTGCTCTCGCCGTTGCTTTTTCGGTGCTTCCCCCGGCGGTGCTCCCCCTGTCCCTGGCGGCGGCCAGTCTGGCGGGATTCCTTCACTTTCGGGCAGTCACCGCTCCTCATGACGATGTACCGGGTACGTGAAGGAGCGCTGCCCCCCCGGGCCTTGCCGTCCTCGATACGGCAGCCAGACCACTGGGCGGCAGAGGAGCAGGACCATCGACGACGCGGCGGCAGAGCGCCGGCGCCCCGGCCTTGGAAGAAAGGTTCCCGAGGACGCACGGGGCTCGTGGTCACGATCCTGGGCCTGCTTTTCGCGTTGATGACGGCATCTCCTCGAACCCTGGCAGGCGAAAGTGGAACCTCTCTTTCCGTGGACGCCCTCGGCTCCTATCCCGACGGACTCCGCGCGTTACACGGTCTCCCCATTCGAAAGATCCTCGTGGAGCAGACGCCGGCCCCGTGGAAATCCCCGGTTCGATTGCGCAAGGTGACTGCAGGCACGCCTTTTTCGGCAACCGTGGCTCGTCGTGCGGTGAGCGACCTGCTCGCTTCCGGTGGATTTGCTTCGGCCCAGGTGCAGGCACGAGTGGTGGCTGGCCAGGTCGAACTGGTCATCCGCGCGGTTCCACGTCGCCTCGTCGCCGACAGACGTGTCCGGGGCTCACGAGTCCGGGAAACGCGATTGTGGCGCATTCTCGACCTGCATGAGGGGTCGGAACTCACGGCAGAGCGCCTTTCGTCGATCCAGAAAACCATCCGCCGGGTCCACGCCGAACGGGGCTGGCCCCATGCCCAGGTGGAGGTGCGGACTCTACCCACGGCTCATCCCCTCCAAGTCGTCCTCGAAATCGAAGTGCGTCCGGGACCGCCCACCATCATCACCCGTCGCGTATTTCGCACCGACCGGCCGGCCTCTCGAACCATTCGTGAGTGGCTGGAAAACTATCCCTGGGGAGCCGGAGACAGGGCGGACCAACGACGCCTCGATCAGGCGGATGCCGAACTGCAACGAACTCTGCGCGAGCGGCGATACTTGAAAGCCGAAGTCGAGCACCGGGTTCGACGAACGCAAGGGGGCACATGGCTGGAAGTCTCGGTTCGACTCGGCCCTCGCACCCGTTTGAGATTCGAGGGCAACGAGCACTTCGACCGGGATCGGCTCACGGAGGCAGCCACGGGGCGGCAATTGTCATCGGACATCGAACTGGTCAGGCAAAGGATTCGACGTTTCTACCAACGGCGGGGATGGCTGGACGTGCGAGTGCAGGCGTCGAAACGCCTCTCCCGGGACGGGGCGCTCGAAGACTGGGTTTTCCGGGTACGGGAAGGCGAACGGGTACATGTCGTGGCACGGCGATACCCCTGTCTGGATTCGAAACGATACGACGTGGACGAGATAGACGCCGAAGTGGACGCCGTCCTGCGGGAATCTCTTCCCTCACCGCCCCTGTTGCAGGCTGCGGACCCCTCCCTGGTGGACGAAACCCACGGCCCACACGGCACCAGGGGCACGCGCACGGCGCCTCTGCGGCTGGACCCGGTCCACACCTTCGATCCGGAAGCCTACGCCGAAGTAGCCAAGCATCTGGAGGACATGTTCCACAGCGAAGGATATCTACGCGCCCAGGTGCTTGCTCCCCGTCTGGTGCGCCGCTCGTGCGGTTCTTCCGAACGGGCGCAGGGAACGAAACTCGGGCCGGCGCTGGTCTCGAAGGACGGAAGGTGCTCCCTGGCGCCTCGCAACAGTTGCGTTCCGTCCCTTCGCGGAGGGAAAAAGTGCTGCAGTCGGGCCGAAGTGGACATCCCCATCGTTCTCGGGCCGCGGGCCATACTCTACGACGTGAGTTTCCGAGGCAACTCGGCCACGACGAACGCCTCGTTGTTGGAGGTAGCGGACTTGCGCCTGGGCGACCCGGTGTCGAACACGGAGGTGGAGGCAGCGCGGCGAAGGATACTCGATGCCTATCTCGAGGAGGGCTATGCATACGCGAGGGTGCGGGCCTCGTTGCACCTGTCCCGGGACGGAACTCGCGCCCGCGCGGTCTACACGATCCACGAGTCTCAAAAGGTTATCGTCGATCGTATCCGGGTGGTGGGGGCGAACCAAACCAGCATGGCCCTGATCATGGGCCGGATCGCTCTGCAGAAGGGACAACCCTACCGGCGGTCGCTGGTGCGGAAAACCGAACGCCAGCTCGGTTCCCTCGGGGTGTTCACCAGTGTGGCCGTGTCCCTCCAGGACCCCCACACGCCAGCCACGCACAAGACCGTCCTGATCCAGGTCCAGGAGCGCCCGTCGCAGTACCTCGAAATTCGTCCTGGTTTCGCCACGGGGGAAGGTTTCCGGGCGCAATTCGAATATGGGCACATCAACATCGGAGGAGAGGCTGTGCAACTAACCTTGCGAGCACGCCTCAGCTATCTTCCCGACACCCTGATCCAGGACCCGACCCTCCGAAAAAACCTCACGGCCTTGCCCTTGTCGGAACGACTGGAAAGACGCAACACGGTGACGTTGCAGATTCCGGAGATCGGCCTCGGGCCCCTGGTTTCGTTGAGCCTGACCGGCGTGGATGCCCGCTCCAACGAACGGGATTTCGGCATGACCAAGGCGGCCCTCTCTCCGATGGTCCACTATCGACCCACCCGATCCCTGCGTTTCGACATGGGGACATCGTTCGAAAGGAACGACGCCACGGTCTTCGGTGGAGAAACCATCGTCGAATACCTGACGAGGCCGGGGATAGCGCCGGGGCTGCAACAACTGCTCCTGGTGCCTGACGGACTGACCTATGTCTTCTCCCAGCAAGTGGCGGCCACCTGGGACATTCGCGACAGCGCCCTCGACCCGACCAAGGGGTGGCTGCTCCAGGGCACGACCGAGCACGTGCACGCCTATCCGGGAGAGGATGCGCT
>CAYQMG010000014.1:0-20302 GCA_964418585.1 uncultured Gammaproteobacteria bacterium
AGAAAGCCCGGATCGAGTTCGATACCCTTGCGAAAACGCATTTCAGCTTCGACCGGATCTTCCAGAATGACGCTCCGACCAGCCAGATAGTAGAAGAGCGCCGAATTGGGATTGGCCTTGAGGAGCGCCTCGTACTCGGAAGCCAGGGTCTGCTCCTGCCCTCCGATCGCACGCATGGCATCCTGATAGACCCGGTGGAGTTCGATGTGCTTCGGGTGCTCCTTGAGGGCCTCCTTTGCCAGATCCCGCGCCTTGACCGCCTCGCCCCGCTTCAACAGCTCCCGCGCCTTCTGTGCCGTCTCGTCCTCGACGCTCTGCCTGGCCTGCTTCTGAACCGCTCCAGCCCCTGGTTCACCCCCCTTGTTGCTGTCCGACTTGCTGCAACAGCCTGACGACATGGTCCAGACAAGCACCATCGCCAGGAACCCGCTCGCATGCCACCACCGTCTCGTCCTTTTCATGACGCAACCGTTCCCGCTCGTTCGACACACTGCCCTGTCCTGTTTCATGCCCCTTCTCCCTCCCGGGCGAGGTCCCGCGTTGCATGGGTCCGGCGCCCAGAGGTCGGCCGTGGGCGGAAACCGACGCACCGAGCGCTGGAAGGGCTACTGGTTGAAGAAGAACAAGTCCCTATTGTAGCAGGCGGGGGACTCGGGATCCAACAGGGCCTCGCACTCGGTGTCCCGGATACACTTCAACTCCTCGTGGAAGGCATCCAACTCGTCCTCCAGGTACGGGTAGGTCTCGTAGTAGGTCTGGACCGCCGTGCAATCCTCCTCACATTGCGTGGCATTGTACGACGGGATGCCGGCCCCGCAATCCAGGATCAGCTTGTCGCACGCGGTCTTGCAGTCTGCCTGGCAGCCCGGAAACACCAGCGCCATCCCACCGACCCACAGAACCAGGAGGAACCAGAGGACCTCCGGCACCTGCCGCCCACCATGATTCATCTCACTCACGACCCGTCCCCCTCCACCTGGCAGGCCACGAACCCACGCCCGCTCTGCCCCACGTAGTACCCCGATTGACAGGTCACACACACCGGAATCCCTTCATCCGCCGGATCGCACGCAAACTCATCCACACACGCCACCCACCCCACGGCAAAGGACTGGTTCGCTGTGGCGTTCATGTCGGCATCGCACGCCGCCATACACTCGCTCACCGCTGTCCCGGTGTCCTCCCCCTGGATGAGAAACGTCAGGTTGCAAGTCGTGAACACCTTCTCGCACGCACTCTCACAACTCGGCCCCCCACACCCGGACCCCAGCCCGAGCACCGCCAAGAGTACGACCGGGACGACCTTGTGCCGACTTGCCATGAACAAGCTCACCTCAGCACCAGATTGCGAGCCGCCCGCGTCTCGTCCAGCCGCTGCCGGACCGGCCGCCTGGGCGCCTCCTTCAACCGCTCGGGCTCGGCTCGACACTCCTCGGCTATCTGTACCATCGCATCCACGAATTGATCCAGGGTTTCCTTGCTCTCACTCTCGGTCGGCTCGATCATGAGCGCGCCCGACACGACCAAGGGGAAGTAGACGGTGGGCGGATGGAACCCCAGGTCGATGAGCCGCTTGGCGATGTCCAGCGTCTTGACCCCGAAAGACTGCTGATGCTTGTCCGTGAGAACCAGCTCGTGCATGCACGGCTGATCGAACGGAAGGTGGAAATGTTCCTTGAGTCGTTCCTTCAGGTAGTTCGCATTCAGCACCGCGATCTCGGCCACCCGCTTCAGCCCCTCGGCCCCCAGCGACCGGATGTAGGCATGCGCCCGGACCAGCACCCCGAAGTTGCCATAGAAACTCCGCATCTTCCCGATCGAATCGGGCCGATCGTACTCGAGCCGGTATCGGTCGCCCTCCTGCACCACCACGGGCACGGGGAGGAACGGGGCCAGGTCCTCCCGGACCGCCACCGGCCCGGACCCCGGTCCACCGCCTCCGTGTGGGGTCGAAAAGGTCTTGTGCAGGTTGATGTGCATCACGTCCACCCCGAAATCCCCGGGCCGGGCCTCGCCCAGAATGGCGTTCAGATTGGCTCCGTCCATGTACACCAATCCGCCCGCTTCATGCACGATCTCGGCAATCTCTCCGATATGCCGCTCAAACAGGCCGAGCGTGTTCGGGCAGGTGACCATGAACCCGGCCACCTCGTCGTCCATCAACTCCGCCACCTGGGCAGGCTCGACAATGCCGTCGGGGCCGTTCTTGACCGGTACCACCCGGTACCCGGCAATCGCGCAGCTCGCCGGGTTGGTCCCATGGGCCGACTCCGGCACGATCACCTTGGTCCGCGGCCGACCGTGCGTGCGCAGGTGCCAGGCACGCATCATCAGGACCCCGCACAACTCCCCATGAGCCCCGGCCGCAGGCTGAAGGGTCACCCGGTCCAATCCGGAGATCTCGGCCAGGAACCGCTCCAGCTCATACATCAGCTCGAGCGCTCCCTGGGCGAGCCGGTCCGGCGTGCGCGGGTGCAGGTCTGCAAACCCGGGAAGGCGCGCCATCGCTTCGTTCACACGGGGATTGTACTTCATCGTACACGACCCCAGCGGGTACATCCCCGTGTCGATGCTGTAGTTCCACTGGCTCAGCCGCGTGAAATGACGCACCACCTCCGGTTCGCTCACCTCCGGCAGTTCCGCCGGCGCCCGGCGCAACGCCCACTCGGGCAACACCTCCCCCGGATCCACCTCGTCAACCTCCAGTGGGGGAAGATCCAGGCCACGCCGCCCCTCTGTACTCAAATCGCGCAACAGTGGCTCGCGAAATACCAGCCCTCGAGTGCCCGGGGTGCTGTTCTTGGCGGTCACTTTCGGCCCTCCTCCTCGAGCGCGCTCACGAGACGCTCCATGTCCGACCGCGTCGCTGTCTCGGTCACGGTCAACAGCCAGCAGTCCTCCAAGTGCGGGTAGTCCGTTCCAAGCGGAACCCCGGCGAGAATCCGCCGCGCCTCCAGCCGCTCCAGCAGATCGGCCACCGGTACCTCCCGGGAACGCACCACGAACTCGTTGAACGTGGGTCCCTCAAACGGAACCTCGAACCCCTCCAGGCGGGACACAGCCCGTTTCATCCAGGTGGCCTGCGACAGATTCTGACGCGCCACCTGCTCCAGCCCCCGCTTCCCGAGCAGTGCCAGATGAATGGTGGCGGCCAACGCACACAGCGCCTGGTTCGTGCAGATGTTTGACGTGGCCTTCTCGCGCCGAATGTGCTGCTCCCGCGTCGCCAGAGTCAACACGAAACCGGTCTCTCCGGCCCGATCCACCGTGGCCCCGGCTACCCGGCCGGGCATGGACCGCACATATCGATCCCGCGTGGCAAACAACCCCACATAGGGGCCACCAAACGACAAGGGGATCCCAAACGACTGCCCCTCGGCCACCACAATGTCCGCACCAAAGCCACCGGGAGGCTCCAGAAGACCCAGTGACACCGGCTCGGCAACCGCCACAATCAGAAGCCCGCCCGCCTCGGTCGCCGCCTCCCGCGCCCGCCGAAGATCCTCCACGATCCCAAAATAGTTCGGCGATTGAACCACCACCCCGGAGGCACCTCGAGCCACCGCCGCGGACAGCCGTTCCCAGTCGGTCACCCCCCCCTCGCCCACAGGAACCACCTCCACCTCGATCCCCGAATGCTCAAGGTAGGTGCTCACCACACGCCGATACTCGGGATGCACCGTTTCTGACACCACCACACGCTTCCGGGCCTTGCGCCTCAAGGCACGATCGGCCATCAAGCAGGCCTCGGCCAGGCCCGACGCGGCATCGTACACCGATGCATTCGCCACCTCCATGCCCAGAAGTTCACACACAAACCCCTGGAACTCGAAGATCGCCTGCAACGTCCCCTGGCTCACTTCCGGCTGATACGGCGTGTATGCGGTCAAAAATTCCGAACGCGCGATCAAGGCGTCGATCACCACCGAACTCACGTGCCGATAGGCGCCGGCTCCAAGGAACGAGGCGTATTCCACCCCCTCGTTGCGCCGGGCGAGCCCGGCCATGTCCCGGGTCAGTTCCCATTCGCTGAGGGCTCGTGGGAGGGACAGTGGGCGGCGGAGTCGGAACTGGTCCGGGATCACATCGAACAGATCGGACACCTGCTCGACCCCGACCGTGGCCAGCATCTCCCGAATCTCCGCGTCCGTGGCGGGAATGAATCTCATGACATGCTCCCGTGGAAAGCTAGACGGACGGATCGGAAGACAGGGGCCTCAGTCTGCCTCCTCGGCCAGGTACTTTTCATAGGCTTCCTGATCCATCAAGGAGCCAAGTTCGCCGGGGTCGGCCATCTTGATGCGGACCATCCATCCCTCGCCGTAGCAGTCCTCGTTGACGAGGGAGCAGTTGTCCACCAGCGTCTCGTGCACGGCCTCCACCGTGCCGCCGACGGGCGCGTACAGGTCCGAAGTGGTCTTCACCGACTCGACCACGCCGAACACGTCTCCCTTTTCGAACGTGTCGCCGATCTCCGGCAGTTCCAGGTAGACCACGTCGCCGAGAGCTTCCTGGGCATGGTCGGTGATGCCCACGACCGCACTCTCGCCCTCCACACGGACCCACTCGTGCTCCTTGGTGAACTTCAGTTCGCTCGACCCTTTCATGTGAGGCTCCTCTTGGTTGAATGAGACAGCAAACCCCAGGCCGTTCAGGAACGCGCAGGAGGCTTGTAGAACGGCGTCTTGACGACCACCGCCGGCACCCGCTTTTTCCGAATCTCGACCAGGAATTGCGAACCGGGTTTCCAGAACCCCTTTTTCAGGTAGGCCATTCCAATGGGCTTCTCCAGGCTCGGGGAAAACGCCCCGGAAGTCACCTCCCCGATGGGATTCCCGTCCGGATCCAGCGCGCGATATCCGTGTCGTGCCACGCCGCGCGCCAACAACTCGAATCCGATCAGCCGCCGGGTCAGTCCGGCCGCCTTCTGCGACACCAGCGCATCCTTGCCCACGAAATCCCCGGCATCCAGTTTCACCACCCAGCCCAGCCCCGCCTCGAGCGGCGTGGTGGTCTCGTCGATGTCGTTCCCGTAAAGGGCGAACTTCATCTCGAGTCGCAGGGTGTCTCGAGCGCCCAGTCCGACCGGGCGGATTCCCGCGTCAGCCCCTGCGTCCATCACCGCTTCCCAGACCGTCCGGGCCTGGCCGGGATCGAAGTAGATCTCAAACCCGTCCTCCCCGGTGTATCCGGTCCTGGAGACGAGGGCGGGCACCCCGGCCACCGCGGTTTCGGTGAAGTGGTAGAACGCCACCCCGGACAGGTCGGCGGGAACCAGCGTCTGGAGCACCGATTCGGCCCGCGGTCCCTGGAGCGCCAACTGGGCGAACGCCTCACTCCGGTTCTCCACCACCACGTCGAACGGGCCGGCAACCTCCGTCATCCACTCGAAATCCTTGGCCGTGTTCGCAGCGTTCACACAGAAAAGAAAATCGTCCTCACCCCGACGGTACACGATGAGGTCGTCCACGATCCCCCCGTGGGGCCGACACATCGCCGTGTAGAGCGCCTGGCCGACCGCGCACCTCGAGATGTCGTTCGTGATCAGGTGCTGCACGTAGGCGGCGGCGTCCCGGCCGCGAGCGGTGACCTCTCCCATGTGGCTCACATCGAACAACCCAACAGCCGTTCGGACCGTCCGGTGCTCCTCCAGAATCCCGGTGTACTGGACCGGCATCTTCCACTCACCGAAGTCGATGAGGCGTGCGCCCAACTCCTTGTGAATCTCGTAAAATGGTGTGTACTTCACGCGAACTCCATGGTCTTTGAGACGGCCGGACGGACAGGAAACAGTGCTGCAACGGCCCGCGCGCTGGACGGCGTGCCGCGCGGCCAGGCAGCATGCTTGATCTAGAGGAGAGCGTGGGGATTGTCAACACGAAAAGTCGCCCGGAGCGGCGCGCCGGGGGCGGGTCCGATGGGGTGGCGCGGTCAGCTCGAGGGGCGGGGATCAGTCGTGCAACTCCCTGGCCTGCAACGTGTTGCGGAGGAGCATGGCCACGGTCATGGGGCCGACCCCTCCGGGGACGGGGGTGATGAAGGCGGCGCGTTTCCTGGCGGTGTCGAAGTCCACGTCCCCGACCAGGTGCTCCCCCACCCGATTGATTCCCACGTCGATCACGATGGCGCCAGGCTTGATCCAGTCGCCCTTGATCAGGTGCGGATGACCTGCTGCGGCGACGAGCACGTCGGCCTCACGGACCTCGGCTTCCAGGTCGCGGGTCCTGGAATGGCAGTGGATCACGGTGGCATTCGCGTTGAGCAGCAGGGCTGCGACCGGCTTGCCCACGGTCACGCTGCGGCCAACCACCACGGCTCGAGCGCCCTCGAGGGAGACGCCGGTGCGATTGATGAGTTCCATGATGCCGAGCGGCGTGCACGGGACGAACCCATCTCCGCCGGTGAGGATCCGGCCCAGGTTTTTGGGGTGGAACCCGTCGACATCCTTGGTCTCGAGGATCCACTCGGTGACGATCGACTGAAGGTCGCGGAGGTGTTCGGGGAGGGGCAACTGAACCAGGACGCCGTCCATGGTGTCGTCCAGGTTGAGTTCTCCGATACGGTCGAGAAGATCTTCGAACGGGACGTTTTCCGGAAGCACCACGTCCCTGTAGGCGATCCCGGCGGCGGCGCAGGCTCGAGACTTGTTGCGCACGTAGATCTTGGATGCGGGGTCATCCCCGACCCGCACGATTGCCAGGCCGGGCGGGCGCTTGCCTTCCCCCACCAGGGCCATCACCCTCTCCCGCACGTCACGCCGCACCTCGGCAGCGATGGCCTTTCCGTCGATTACCTGCCCCATGCCCTCCCAAGTCCCCTGGTCCATCGTCGCCCTCCTCGCGGCGCCCGGCAGTGCCCCCGGGGCCCGGTCATGCGGCCGCGCTCTGCTCCTTCCCGCCCGACTTGTCCTTCCCCTTGCTCGAGCCGGCGTCGCTGGTCTTGTTGTCGGTCCCGGCGCTCGATTCGGACTTCCTGGCCGGGGAGGAACCGCCGTTGTTGGCCCCTTTCCGGCCGTAGTCGGTGACATACCAGCCCGTCCCTTTCAGGATGAACGAGGTCTGGGATATCAACTTTTTCACCTGCCCACCACAGGCCTCGCAGGTGGTAATCGGCGGGTCGGAGAAATGTTGAAGCTTTTCGAACTCCAGCCCGCATGACAGACACCTGTACTCGTACATCGGCATTGCCGGCCTCCTTCCTGTTCGAAATCCCGCTGTAAGCGTAAACATCGGCCACGCGATTTCAACCCCGGAAACGGATTTCCTCCTCCACCGCCCACGGCCCGCCCCGCTTCCTGGTTGACACCCCTCGAGTCGGGTGATACCTATTCAGCCTGGAACCCGGTCCGGCGCCTCGACTCCCTGACGAAGGCTCGACCACGCTCGCCGCCCCTGCAACATGGACGGTTCACTGACATGGGTGAGATATCCAGCCCGTTCTCGCGAAGGGTGATCATTGTGTCGGGAAAAGGGGGCGTGGGCAAGTCCACAGTGGCCGCGGCGATGGGGGTGATCGCAGCCCGGCTGGGACGCAAGACGCTGATCATCGAATTGGCAGGCCAGACCACGATGACCAGGCTGCTCGGAGGCCCCCCGGGTGGGTACGAGGTGGTGGAGCGTAGACCCAACCTGTTTACCCAGTCGGTCACACCGGCCCAGGCCATGCAAGAGTACCTGGTGCGCGAACTCCATTCCAGGTTCCTCTACCAGATCACCTTCAAGAACCGGTTCGTCGCTCCCTTCGTCAACGCCGTCCCCGGCCTCGACGACCTGGTCAGCATCGGAAAGGTGATGGACGTGGAGCGCACCCGAAACCGGGACGGCGCCCCCACCTGGGACACCATCGTGGTGGACGCCCCCTCCACCGGCCAGGGCATCAACCTGCTGAGAGTCCCTCGAGCCATGATGGACATGACCGGGGCCGGCCCGTTCTTCCGGAACACCAAGCTCATTCACGACCTCTTGCTGGACCCGACTCGAACAATCGTGCACCTGGTGACCCTGCCCGAGGAGATGCCGGTGAACGAGACGATCGAGACCTTCCGGCGGCTCGAGGAGGAGGTGGGGGTGACGCAGGGGGCGGTGATCGTCAACCACGTGCGGGAACAGCGGTTTTCTCTCGAGGAGTTGCAGGGGTTGGAAGCGATATCGTTGCAACTGGCCTCCAGGGACCGGGCCATGGGTGGGGTGCTCAGAGGCGTCGTGGGGTCGGTGCTTCAGCTCGAACGACGCGCCCGCCTCGAGCGGTCCTACCTTGCGCGTCTCGAGTCGGAGATCCCTCGCCCCATGATCACGCTGCCCGCCCTTGCGACACGGGACCTGGGTCCCGACGAGGTGGACCTCATCGCCGACCGGCTCGAGTCCCGGTTCGGACGCCTGGAGGACGCGGGGTCATGAGCCATTCGGCCGTCCTGAATGAACTGTTCGAGAGTTCCCTGATCATCTGCGCCGGGTCGGGTGGTGTGGGCAAGACCACGGTGGCCGCCGCCCTGGGGCTCGAGGGCGCGCGCCGGGGGCTCAAGGTCCTGGTCCTCACCATCGACCCGGCCCGTCGCCTGGCCGATTCCCTGGGCATGGGGCCGATCGGCAACGAGGCGGTCCGAATCGACCCGGAGCGACTCGCCACCCTGGGCGTGGTTGACAACGGGGAACTCTGGGCGCTCATGCTCGATGCCAAGCGCACCTTCGACGACCTGGTGGTCCGGTACGCTCCTTCCCGGGAGGTGGCCGACCGCATCCTGGCCAACCGCTACTACCAACAAATCTCCCGCTCCATGGTCGGGTCGCAGGAATACATGGCCATGGAACACCTCCTTTCCTCGTTCGAGCAGGACTACTACGACCTGGTGGTCCTGGACACGCCGCCCTCCCGGCACGCCCTGGACTTCCTGCGTGCGCCCTCCAGAATCCGCGGCGTGCTGGAAGAAGGCGTGCTCAACTGGCTCCTCAAGCCATCCTCGTTCCTGCTCAGGCGGGTACAGCGGAGCGCCGGGGTGGAAGGTGGCGGAAGTTTCCTGGAGACCCTGGAGCGTGTCATCGGCCTGGGCATGATCCGGGACCTGAGCGAGTTCGTCCTCCTGTTCAAGGACATGCTCGGCGATTTCAAGCAACGGGCTTCCGGCAGCCAGGCGCTCCTGGGCGCAGAAAGGACCCGCTTCGTGCTGGTGACCTCTCCGAACCGGACCGCAGTGGAAGAGGCGGCCTTTTTCCTCCAACAAATCTCGGAACGCGGATTCCATTTCGGTGGATTCGTGATCAACCGGGTGCTCCCGCTCGCGGCCGGTCCCACCTCCCAGGAGGACCTGGACGCACTCCGAACCATGGACGACGCAGCCTGGTACGACCTGTTCCCGGACACCCCCCCGGCAGGCATGAGCCCTTCGGCCTATCGCCGCCTCCTGGCCAGACTGCGTGAAAGTCTGGATACGTTGCCCCGTGTCGCCGGGATCGACCGTGCCAACATCCGGTGGCTCCGCGAGGCAGCCGGGGACCAGCACCTGTACGTCCAGATTCCCGAACTCCCCTTCGATGTCCACGACCTGGAGAGCCTGGGCATGCTGGGGGAATCGTTCCGGACCGGGTTCCTCGAGGAACACCCGGCCGCTCACGCTGGAGCCTCCTCATGGTGAGTGCACCTTCCCGCCCTTCCGCCTGGATCCCATCGGTTTTCCCGGCCATCCTGCTCCTGGCCACCCTCCTCTGCCCCATCCCGGCGGACGGAGCCGACCTGTCCCGGTGGCAGGATGAAGACCTCCTCGACTCCGCCATCGCAGCTCGAGACAACGGTGACTGCGCCTGGGCGCTCGAGCTGCTTCAGGAACTCCTGCAGCGGCCCGCTCCACCCCTCCTGCGGCCTCGAGCCCTCTACCTCCAGGGACTCTGCTTCGAGGACCAGGCTCGCTGGGACGACGCGGCCGACGCCTACCACACGCTCGTGCACGACCTGCCCGAAGCCGCCCTGGCCCCGGACGCCTGGTTCCGCCTCGGCATGCTGCTGGAGCGCCAGGGCCGTTTCCGGGAGGCCGAGGCTTGTTACCGGCGTATCCTGAAAACGTATGGGGAAACCCTGTCCGCCCCGGACCTGCGCGCCGTGGAAACACAGCGCGCCTGGGAGCAACTCCTCCAGGGTAAGGTCCGCCGCGCACTCCGGGGGCTCGAGGCCCTTGCCCACACCTGGGAGGCGATGGCTCCCGAGGATCGACGCGATGAACGGTTCTACCTGGCCAAGACCCACATTGCGCTCGGAGCCATCCTTTCCCGGCACGCAACCCGAATCACGTTCCGGATCCCGGCGCCAGGCCAGGGCCTGGGCCGCTTCCTGTTCCTGGGCGCCACCGGCCGGCACCAGAAATGGCTGGGCGAAATGCTGAAAGAACGGGAGGCGCGGATCCGGGCCGCGAGTCACCACTATCGCCTGGCCCGAGAGCAGAAAAGCGCCATCTGGATTTCAGCGGCCTTCTTCCTGAGTGGAGCCGACCACGTGGGACACTACCTGGCACTCAACCACGCGCCCTTGCCTCGAGGCCTCAACAAGGAGGAGAAAGTGCTCTACCGCGAAGCGTTGGCCGAACAGACCCGACCCTATCTGGTGGGCGCTTCCCAACTCTTCCTCAACGGCCACGCCGCCGCGGTGGCCAACGGAGACACCAGCCAGTGGGCCACCCTCCTGGCGCGCAAGGTCGAACTCGTGGAACGCTCGGGCGTGGAGGCACTCCCGGACGACCCCCCGTTCAGCGGGGCGTTCTGGCTCTGGTCCGACCTGTTGCTCCACGCATCACACCTGCCTTCCACCAACGCACAGGCATCGACCATCAAGCCGACGCCGCCCAACCCGCTTGACTTTTCGGCCCTGCCTTGCACAATGCAGGCGTCATTCGGCGCAATCGGCGTTCCGGGCCGCCTGACGGCCCCGGCCGAAGCACCGGTTCCCTGACCAACTCTCGAGACGCGCCCCCAGGGACACGCCCGGAAACGGTCAGGAGCCGACGCCGCCCATCCAGTTGTCCAGGCCATGAGGAACCATCATGTCAGACCAGGCACAGACTGTCCGAGTTCGCATCGCACCCAGCCCCACCGGAGACCCCCACGTGGGAACCGCCTACGTGGGTCTCCTCAACTACGTCTTCGCCCGCAAGCACCACGGCAGCCTGGTGCTGCGCATCGAAGACACAGACCGAAATCGCTCCTCCACCCGGTTCGAGGAGGCAATTCTGGAAAGTCTGCGGTGGTTCGGGATCTCCTGGGACGAAGGCCCGGACGTGGGCGGCCCCTTCGGCCCCTACCGGCAAAGCGAACGGCTCTCCATCTACCAGGAGCACGCCGAGCGCCTGGTCGCTTCCGGCCACGCCTATCGCTGCTTCTGCTCCCCCGAACGGCTCGACGCTGTGCGGAAGGAACGCCGGGCACGCAAGCTCAACACCGGCTACGACCGGCACTGCCGCCACCTCGAGCCCGCGGAGATCGAACGGCACCTCGCGCAAGGAACGCCCCACGTGATCCGCCTCAAGATGCCGATCGAGGGCGAAACCGTGTTCCACGATCGACTCAGAGGTGAGATTCGATTCAACAACGAACTCATCGACGACCAGATCCTGCTCAAGACCGACGGGTATCCCACCTATCACCTCGCCAACGTGGTCGACGACCACCTGATGGGGATCACCCACGTGATCCGCGCCGAGGAATGGATCAACTCCACACCCAAGCACGTGATCCTGTACAACGCTTTTGGATGGTCCCTCCCGGAATTCGTCCACGTGTCCTTGCTGCGCAACCAGGACCGATCCAAGATCAGCAAACGCAAAAACCCCGTCTCCCTGGTTTACTACCGCCAGGCCGGGTTCCGGCCCGAAGCGCTCCGCAACTTCCTGGGCCTCATGGGCTGGAACCATCCGTCAGGCTCGGAAAAATTCTCCCTGGAGGAGATGATCGAGGCCTTCTCCCTGGACGACATCAGCCTGGGAGGTCCGGTCTTCAACCTGGAAAAACTCAAGTGGCTCAACGGACAGTACATTCGAGACATGGCGCCGGAAGCCCTGGCCGACTGGCTGGCGGACACCCTCTTCTCCCGCGCCTACCTGGACCGCATCGTACCCCTGATCCGGGAACGGATGGAGGTGTTCCAGGATTTCTGGAAATACGCAGATTACTTCTATTCCGACGACCTCCGCCTCGAACCGAACGCCTTGATCCCAAAAAAGCGAACCGCAACCGAAACCCGCCGCATGCTCGGCGAGGTGCTCGCACGCCTGGAAGAGGCCTCCCGACAGGGATGGACCACCGACGGGATCGAGCATGCCTTGCGCGACTACTGCGCCACCTCCGGGTGGAAGGTCCGCGAGGTGTTCATGACGGTGCGCCTGGCCACCACCGGCAAAAAGGCCACCCCGCCCCTGTTCGAAACCCTGGACGTGCTGGGCAAGGAGCGGGTCCGACAACGCCTGCTCGCCGCCCAGAACCTCCTCAAAAAGGCACAGTGACCCGAACACCACCGGCACGAAAGGGCGTTCCATGCGGCTCCACGAGTGGATGACCCTGCTCGTCGCTCACCACTACCCGGAAGACTACGAGCGGTGCACCTTCATCATGGGGGTGCCGGTCTGCCGACGTTGCTTCTTCCTCTACCTGCCCACCCTGGCGATCATCGGACTCCAGGCCACCCTCTGGAAAATAGACCCCACCTGGGACCCGCTGCTCACCGGCCTCGCCGTCCCGGCCACCGCCGAATTCGTGCTCGAGCGCCTCGGCCGCCTCCACTACCATCCTGGTCGCGTGGTCGTGACAAGCCTGCTCCTGTCGATTCCACTCGGACGCGCATTTGTCCACCAGTTCGAGGATCCATGGGACCCGAAATTCTGGGGATTCATCCTCGTGTTCGGAATCCCGGCCGGCAGCGCAGCCCTCTGGCGAGCCTGGAAGGACCTGCACGCAGGAACCCCCGCCGGACATTCGGCCCCACCACCCGAATCCAGGCAGGAGAACGATTCGGACATCGGCCTGGCCGACATCGACCGGGATGACGTCGGCCCGAAAACGGACGGCAGCGACCCGGGTCAGAACCGAAGCGTGTCGTAGGTGATCACCACCTCCTGGCCCGGTTCTGGAAAAGGCGTGCCCACGATACGCACCGCGTTGAGCGCGGGCAGATACTGCCACCCATCCTCCTCCCGGTTCCGGATGATGATCCCGTCCACCCGGACCTCGATCGTGTCCGGATCGGCGATGCGAGACAGGGGGAATGTGTCGCGGAGTCCGGCAAGGATCATGACCAGCCGCTCCATCATCTGATCATAGGAAGCGGCACAGATGCTCTGGGTGACTCCTTCCGTCTCTTCGGCTGCCTCGAGATACCTGGGAGCCGGGTCTGCTGCGCCGCTGGAGGCTGCACACCCGTAGGGCACGTCTCCCACCAGGGCCGACACCCGGAATGCACCGGAAGGCTTCACGCTCGCAAGGAAGGCGAGAAAATCGGAAACCGACTGGGATGAATGGTCATCTTCGTCGCTGACAATGATGATATCCAACGCCGCCTCGTCCCGCAGGAATCCCGCGTTCGCCCCGGAGACTCGAGGCTCCGACAGGGCCAGGGTGACCGCGTCGAATCCGCGCTCGTCCGGGCTCCCATCGATCCCCACCGCGGCCCGTTCGGCAAACACCTCTGCCAGGTCCTGGGTGTCGTTCACCAGCACCGGCGGCTCCCCGAGCAGGATGCCTGCCTGATCCGAATCGCTCACGTCCGTGGTGATCACGCCCATGTGGAAATCGATGTCCGCCCCGGCGAGGGTGTCGACGAAATCCTGGAAGGAAGCCTTGAGCGTTTCCTGCTCCTCGCTCATCGTGCCTGAATCGTCGATGACCCAGAGCACGTCCGTGACCGCGTGCCCTCCTTCCTGAACGAAACGATCCCCCTCCTCGATGCCGGTGATCGTCACCGAATCACGACACCCCGGTCCGGCAACAAGGACCAGCCCCACGCTCCCCAACAGGCACCATCGCCTCCACCTGCTCCCAACCGTACCCATGACCGCTTCCACTCCCACACGCTTACGGGATCCCTGCCCCGCCCCCCCGACAACGGCTCCAGGTAGACAGTATGCCTCGAGTCCGACCGGAACGCGACGGCGAAACCGCTTTCACCCCGCCTGGCCGGCAACCGTGCCGGCAGAGAACTCCGACACCTCCACACGCTCGGCCGCCCCCGCTCGCTGCAGGAGTTCTCGAATGAACTGATCGAAGCCTGCAACCGCCTTGGCATCCACGTAGAGGGGCTCTCCGGTCCAGAATACCTTCACCGTGTCCACACGACCATCCTCGTTCCGACGCAACTCCACCCGCCGAATCTCGGAAAAAGGTACGGTCAGGTTCTTGAATACCTGCCGATGTACCAGGCGCAAACCGTTCAATTCGATCCGGCGGGACACCACCGTGACCAGCATGAGAAGGGCAGCAAGCGTCACCAGTGCGGGAAAAACGCTGGCCACACGAACCACCAACAGAGTCGGCCCCGTGGCAGTCATCATGCCAACTCCGCTCAGGAAAAGGATGAACCCCGCCACCAGCACGAACAGCACACTCTGGATCACCGCACCCGCCGACGGCCTGAATACGACCTCACCATTCATGTTGAATCCTTCCGTTCCTGGCCGGCCGACAGGGTGCCCCCCTCCCCACCCCGTCGGCGCCCGCCTCCTTGCACCGCTTCACCCTGTCCTCGCCCCCGACTCCGGCCCCGACGCCGACGCCCACTCCGCCCCCCACGCCATCGACGCCCAGACCCCGGGGCGACTTCCCCCGATACCTCCTGCACGACCCCCAAAACACCCTCGGCATCGCTCCCCCCAACCCCGCACGAGGCAAGCCTGCTCAACCACTCCGCTGGAAATACCCCCGCCAGGTTCGCAAGCCCAAGCAACGCCACCGCATCCGGGTAATAGCTCTTCCGCGACAGCGCGCCCAGGCCTCGCTCGGCCTCCAAAACCTGCAACGCCTTGTAATACCCCATCAAGGCAAGCCGGGCGCCCTCCCGCTCACGCCGAGGAATGCGCAAACGCGCCCCCAGCGCATCAAACAACTCCCCCGCCCTCCGATGAACCGCCTCCGCTCCCCCCAAACCCTCTTCCTCCGACCAGTACAGGACGGGTCCAAGCGTCAACGCTGACAGCAACAGGCGGTTCGGCAGCACTACTCCGAAACGAGTCACCTGGTCCACTGCGCCCAGGACCGACAGCACCGAAGGACACGCACGCGCCGCTCCCCCTTGCCCCTTGATGAACGGAACAAGCTCCCCCAAAAAATGGTCCAGCAACCCCGCTTCCGCCATCAGACGAAAGCCTTCCCGCGCACCCCCCGCACGCATCGTGCGGAACATCTCCTCCAGTATCCGCGGCGGCGCAGCACGCCGAATGTCCCCGGAAACACGCTCGAGCGCCTCCCACGTCTCCTGCTCGATCTCAAACCGCAACTGCGACGCAAAGCGAATCGCCCGAAGCATCCGAACCGGATCCTCCCGGAACCGCACCTCGGGATCTCCAATCGTCCGGATTACCCGGGCCTCGAGGTCCCGGATTCCACCGACCCAGTCGACCACGACGGCGTCGACGATGTCATAGAACAGGCCGTTGATGGTGAAATCCCGTCGCCGAGCGTCCTCTTCGGGGGTGCCAAATACATTGTCAGACTGGATCAAAAGATCCACCTCACCCGCACTCGCTCCAGACGAAAACTCGAGCATATCCTCGCCGACAGCACCGGCCGGTGCGACCTCTCCGGGCGGTTCCGGGTCCCCGCCCGCCGCGTCCAGGTCTTCGAGTCGGTCCCCCTCCCGATTGTCCGGGTCAGGCCCCGGCGTCCGCCGAAATGTGGCCACTTCGATGGTGCTTCTGGCGAACAGGACGTGGGCAAGGCGAAAACGACGTCCGATGAGCCTGGAGTTGGCGAAGGCGCGCTTGACTTCTCGAGGCCGGGCCGAGGTGGCCACATCGAAATCCTTGGGGTACCGGCCCAACATCAGGTCCCGGACGCAACCGCCGACGAGGTAGGCGACATGTCCGAGGTGATGGAGGCGGCGCAAGACCTTGATCGCGTCCCAACTGACCCAGTCCACGGGCAAGGGGAGTTCCAACAGCACCGGTGCTACCGGTGAAGGATCGGTAGTGATGTGGTCGTTCGGAACGCCGTTCACGACGGATACCTTGCCTGCGACGAGGATGAGACTGGAGCGTGTTGTGGCCGGCGGCGCCAACAGGAGCGAGATGACAATGCTGGTTGTCTCCTGGACTTTGCCGGGTATATGCTGAATCGTTGAAGAATAACACGGGCTGAGTCCGCTGGCAACAGGGTCGGACGTCTGGAACCGGCCGGGGCGGGGTCGCCCGGTCCCCGGGGAGTGGTAAATGCGAATCGTCTGCGTGTCGGACCTGCACCTGGATCACGAGGGCAACGAACCCGTCATGGAGGCGATGCTCGAGGTTCTGGGCCGGGGTCCCCCGGACGTGCTGGTGGTGGCCGGGGACCTGGCCTCCGGGCAAGAAGGGGTGGCCCGGGGGCTCGAGCGGCTGAGGCGTGCGGCGCCCCGGGTGGTTTACGTGCCGGGCAACCACGACCTGTGGTCTCCATGGCGTTCAGTGGCGCAGGGCGAGGTGGACACGTGGACGATCTACCGGGAGGTGCTGCCGGCCCTGGCCCAGGAAGCTGGTGTCGAGTACCTCCCTGAGGGTCCGGTGTGTGTGGGCGACGTGGCCTTTGTGGGGGTGACCGGATGGTACGACTACTCAACCGCGACTCGAGTTGCGCGATTCTTCTTTGATGACGCAGCGTTCCGTAGGGGCTACCAGGGAGGATTTGCCTGGGCGGACGCACTGCGCACGGCATTCCTGGGCCAGGACGGAGAACCGATGAGCGACGCCGAGGTGGTGGCGGTGATGGTCTCGGACCTGAAAACGCACCTCGAGGCAGTCCCGGAACACATCTCGAGGGTGGTCGCAGTGACCCACGTGGTCCCATTTGCCCAGACCGTCCAGTCCCGCCCGTTCTTTGCCAGGGACTTTTTCACTGCGTTCCTGGGAAGCGTGCGCCTGGGCGAGGTCCTCCTCGCAGACCCCCGCGTCTCCGTGTCCATATGCGGTCACGCCCACACACCACTGAGAAAACGGATCGGCCCCATCCTGCTGGTTCGTTCTCCCCTGGGGTATCCGCGGGAATGGCGCGGTTCCCCGGCGACCGTGGCCAGGGAACGTCTCGGCGCCATCGAACTGGAGGACCTGACCGAGTCCCAGTCAACCCGGTCTACCCGCCCCCGGTCAACATCCCGATGACCATGGTGGCCGCGATGACCAGGACGCCCATCAACCCTTCGCCCAGGATCCCGCCCGAGGCCACAGCAAAGCTGTATTTTTCCACCCATTTCGGATTCACCTGCTTGACCACCCACTGGACCAGGGCCCCGCTGAACATCGCCCAGGAGTAGTAGGCGGGGAGGATGAACCCGATGGACGCTCCCATGACCGACGGCATGTAGTTTCTGCCGCGCCAGGGAAGCTTCTCGAGGATCGTGACCAGGAACCCGAAAAGGACGCCGAGGAACAGGGCCTTGCGGGAATAGGGGGGCATGTGGGTGTTCGGGTCGGACACGATGCGCCCGAACCCGGACCGGACCACCGCGCCGATGGTGGGGAGCTTCGGTGTGCCCATCCGGCAGTAGTTCTGCTCGAACACCTCGGCATAGGCGGGATTGAGAGGGAACCGCCCTTCCACCGCCTGGTCAAACTCCTTCTCGGCCTTGTCCAGGCAGGTCGGCTCCTGCTCCTCCGCATTCCGGCAAGCCTTGACCCGCTCCGCGTACTGGATCGCCGGTTCCACCTCCTCCGGGTTCATGGTCGCCACCATGGCCATGGCCCGTTCCTCATCCTTGAACCGACATTCCCCCTCGAACAGGCCGGTCACCAGCATCAACAACGGAACCGCGCCGATGGAACCCACCAGGATCCCCGCAATCTGCACGTAGAACTGACGCCGAGGCGTGGCACCCAGCAGGTACCCGGTCTTCAGATCCTGCGTCATGTCCGCAGCCTCACTCCCCCCGGCGGAAGTCACCTCGGCGGCAATCATCGGAATCATGGGCGACCCGGGCTCGAGCCCGCCGTATACCATGAGGGCTGCGTTCGACACCGAGTTGATCGGGTTGATGTCCGTTTCTCCTGTGGCCCGAATGGCGATGATTGCAAAAATCGCGCTCACCGCCACGGCAAGCCCCGCAAGGTAGAGCGGAACGTGAAAAACCACGCTGAGCATGGTCATGATGCCCACCGTGGCAAGGCTCAGTCCCCCCAACCAGACCGGAAACGGAACCTCCAGCGCCTTCATCGCCGCCGTCTGCTCACTCGAGGGTCCCTTCTTCTGCCAGATGGAACTCAACGCATTCCACAAGGTGCGCCAGCGCAACGCCGTGGCAGTCAATCCAGAGGTCACCAGTGCACCAATCGCGGGCCACATGGTCCAGCGAACCACCACCCGATACGTGGTTTCGCTCACCACCCCCTGGTCCATCAACCAGGGCACGATGAACAACCACGAGACCGTCGCGGCCGCCACCATGGACAGGGTCACCCGAATCCCGACCAGAAATCCCGCGCTCATCAACATCGGGCTCAACGAAATTCCCTGCGTCAGCGCCGACATCTGGTACTTGCCCCACTGGAAGGGCAAGACCAGCGCGTCCTTGAAAAGGTGGAACCCATCCTTGAGCATCTGGAACAGACCCGCCACGGCTGCGGTTCCAAACAGCCACCGGGCCTTGTTCACCGACTCCTGGCCACGCGCATGCATGGCGATGATCGTGTGCGCACACGCGGTGCCGGTCGGAAACATCAACTTCTCGATACCAACCACCTGCTTGCGCAGCGGGACCGCCCAGAACACCCCCAGAAAACTCGAGAAAAACACCCACGCAAACACCTGCCACGTCTCCAACCGCGGCACCAGATGGGGGATCTGGAGGTGCAACAAGTAAAGCGCCGGTATCAAGATGATGATCGAGCCCAGTGACCCGGCCGCCGACACCATCGTCTGCGTCAGGTTGTTCTCAAGCGGTGTGTAGTCCCGTATCCGAAGCAACTTGATGAACGAGTAGGAGACGATCACGGCAATGAGCGACCCGCCCACGGTCCAGCCGATCTTCATGCCCATGTACAGGTTGCAGGCCACCATCACCCAACCCAGCACGGCGCCGGCAAAGAGAACCTTGGGCGTGACCTCCGGGACCTTGTTCCCCTTGTACACGGTCTCGAGCCACTTCCGCTCTTGCTCCACGTACTGCTCGTCCGTTTCGATCGGAACGGTCGCCAACTCGTTGTCTATGGTCCACACAACGTCAGAACCGTCCCCCTCGCCCCTGGTTCCTTCACCTCGTTGCTCCCTGTCCATGCGCTCTCCTGCCCTTGGTTCTCTCTTGCTCGACGTTACGGCCGCGGGGGCCCTCACTCCCGGCTCCCGCCCTGACATTCAACCAGCGTCGGTCGAAGAAAGCAAGACCTCTCCGGTCGAACGCCAGGCGTGATCCTTTTTCGGCGGCGTAGGCCGTAGGCCTGCCGCCGAGAGACGGTGTTTGCGCGAAGCGTGAGACAGCGCCTCGTTGACCCATCGAAACAGACGCCGGAACGGACAGGGAGGCGTCCAAGTTGACGATCTCGAACAGGTCGAGGAGCCTTGGACCGCGTGCAAAAGCCGAGCCTCGACAGGCGTGTGACCACCCAGGCGGTGGAGGTGGAGCCTCGGACTGAGCGGACCCCGGAGAGGGCCGGGGTTCTGATGGCCCCCTCCGGGAGGAAGGAGCGGAATGGCCACCAGTGTCCGAAGGAAGGTTCCTGGGTGAATCGGGCGTGCCGCGAGCCTCCCCCCGGAACTGCCTGACTACCGGGCATCGTTACGGATTTGGGGGAGCCGTTGCGCGCCTTGCGCGTTGATACGGCGCTTCCAGGACCGCCCCCTCCGCGCCCGGACGGGGTCAACGGGCCGCCATGCCAGGGTGAATTGCCAGCCTGCCAGGTCGAACTTCGACGGACACCAGGTCGACCATTGACACACACCAGGTCGACCATTGACACACACCACCTCGAACTTCGACGCACACCACCTCGAACTTCGACGCACACCAGGTCGACCATTGACGCACACCACATCGAACTTCGACGCACACCACCTCGAACTTCGACGCACACCACCTCGAACTTCGACGCACACCACCTCGAACTTCGACGCCCACCACCTCGAACTTCGACGCACACCAGGTCGAACATGCCGGCACACCC